>JBATXV010000001.1:0-47890 GCA_049673585.1 Candidatus Sulfotelmatobacter sp.
GAATGGCCGATGGCGCGCGTAATTAAAGATCGCTCCCACAATCGCCAATCCTGCTGCTTCCGGCAGGATCGTCCCGGCGAGAAAATTCCAGGCTGCGGTCAGCATGTCCGTGGTTGCGAACTGTGACCCGCTGTTCCAACTCTGAAAAAGCTGGACCGTGCCAGACGCAGACAGCAGAAAAATGGCGGAGACGATGGACCCCAGCGGGCTGTACCCCTCCGCCGCATCGAGCGCGGCTTTCAGCACGCAGAAAGCGGCGAGCACGGGAGTCAACCGGGCAACCACGACGTTCGAAACAAAACCGCTGAAGCTCGTTTGCAAGCTCGCGACCCACGAACTGCTGATGCCTCCGCCTTGCGCAGGCATGGCGATACCCTGCGCCGCAAACCAGGAGAGCAACTGCGGAATCGTCAACAGAATTACCGACCACAGGGCCCATCGCTGGAACCTTCCGCCGGCCTGGAAGTTCACACCGCCTTCCTGCCGCAATGCGATCCCAGCCAACCCCATCGTGCAGATGGCAGCCGGAACTGCCATGTCGAATAGCAGTGTCAGCAGATCGACGATGATTTGAGGCAGCGTCATTGCCTGAGCACTCCGTAGTGAGCGTTCCTACTGCACGCCCGCCGTACCGTTCTGAATCCAGAACTCGATCAGGCGAGTGAGGCCCGAGATCACCAGCAATCCGGCCGCTGTTACCGCCCATCGCGCCACTCCTCGGCCTTGCGAATAGGAGACGACTGCCATGACCACCGCCAGCGCCGCTCCGACAGGAGAGATCACATTGCCGACCCAGTTCACGAGGTTGAGAACCGTTCCTTCGGGTTGGGCCGCAGTTTGACCCTGGACAGCCTGCCCTGTGGCAGGCTGCGTTCCCAGGTTCTGGGCATGAGCCACCAACGGATACAACTGGAATGAACAAATCGCCAGGACATAGACGAGAGCGAGGCGAAGGCTGGTGTTTCTCCAATCTGACAGTCTCATATGCTCCTCTTTTGCGATCGCGTTGGAATCGCGCTTGAGTTTGATTTCCGCAGGCGAGAACATACGGGCATTTCAGATTTCGGGCAAATCAGGACGGCCGCTCGGAACTGCTTTCAGAACCGTGCCGCGAGCCGGCAGCTTGCCGAATAGCGATTCGAAATCGTCGAGAGGATTGTGACGCCTATTGATTTCAAAGGCTGGGGTTCGCAGTGGAGTCAATCGTGCGCGCGGGAGCAAAAGAATTATGAGATGAACAAATGTTTGAGTTTGGTGCATCTCACAAGCAGAATTCCTTTCAAGGGAGACGGATTGTTGTCGGGCTGCCGCAACAATCTAAGGTGAGATGAACAAATGTTTGAGTTTGGTGCATCTCACAAGCAGAATTGGATCTCAATTAAGCGGTTCGGATGAGTCCACTTCATGGTTCCTCAGATGCCCAAAACCTGACCTTGATCCGCCGGGCACCAAGTCGGTCTCCGGCCGTCTGACACTTCTTGCGGCGGCACCGTGTTCTAGCTCAACTTCCGGGCCGGCAACCACTTGCCCAGGACACCTCAGCTGAGGCTTCCCACAAGCCCGTTTTCTATGAGCAGGTCGATTGTGGTCAAGGTCTGTTTTTGTTTTTTCCTTCCTTGCGTTGTTGCTTTTGCTGTTGTCTGAATGCGCGACGCATGTTGTTCTCCACCGGGTTTCTATTCGCACTCTGTATGAGCTTGTCGAAAGCTCGGTGCGGTTTGGGGTTCAGTAGGAGAATCGATGCTGCTATTTCTGGAACGGCTTAAAAAGCCAAAACGGGCTCGCAGTCATCGGAACACGGGGTCTTCGCAACAGTTCAGCATGGTTTGTCCTCAGGCTGCTTCGGCGTAAAAGGGGATGTAGGGCTCCTGGGTGATCCAGATGCGATGGAGCAGAACGGCCAGCTTACGCGCTACGGCAACCACAGCCTTGTTCTTTGCCTTCTTGCCACCTCGGGCCGCCAAGGCCAAGCCCCAGCGGCGCAGAGACGAGTCTTTCCCGGGAGGGCGAAGTATGTGGTTGGCACATTCAATCAGCAGGCTTCGCAGATAACCGTTCCCAGACTTGGTGATGCCCAGTTGCGGATCTCGATCCCCAGACTGACTGCGTCGAGGTCGCAGGCCCAGATAGCAACCTACGTCGCGGCTTCGTTGAAAGCGTTGTTTGTCTCCCAACGTCAGCACATAGGTTAGGGCCGTGATCGGACCAACACCATAGACCTTCAGTAGAGCCTGTGTCTCCGAATACTCGGTCTGGCTAAGTTGCCGAATCTGCTGATCATACTGCTTGATCTTGGTGGTCATTTCCGCGATCTGCTCCAGCACCGGACCGAGCGCTGGTGCTAGTTCAGCTGGCAACATGGCCAAGCCGCGCTTGGCAAAACACGCGGTGGTGGAAGCTGGCATGCGGTGGCCGCAGGACTTGGTCAGTCCACGTACAGCGTTCACGGCTGCCGTACGTAGGCGGACCATGAGGTCACGTGCGCGGATCAGCGTCAATGCCTGCTGCTGTTGCAGCGTGCGATGCGCGATGGGACGCAGAATCTTGGGATCAAGCCGGGCGAAGCGCGCCAGTTTCTCGGCATCGACCTGGTCGCTCTTGCGGTCACTATGAGAGATCGCCCGCAGCTCCCGCACGTTCGCCACGATCACCTCGTGTCCGAGCAACTGAAGCTGTTCGCTGATCCAGATCGAGTGCGTGCCGGCCTCCATGGCCGCCCGAACTGGCGCCAGATTCTTAAACCACTTCTCCACTCCTTGGGGATTGGTTCGAAACCGGCCCCGGTCGATCACCTCTCCATTTTGGTTGATCGTGCAATAGTGGCTCCAGACATCTCCCAGGTCAACGCCGATGGTTAATTCGGTTGGGGAATGTCTGCTCGGAACTTCTGCGATGAGGTGCTGCGCTGTCTTTTTCATGGGAAACAGTTTCTCCGATCTCGAAGACCTGCTCATCCCATTTCTGGATAGCTTTCCGGTTGGCCGACCATTCGGGAGCTAGCCCCAATCGGAAAGACTTTTTGAATATCCAGTGTCTCGGAGTTTAGACGGAATCCATCTTGCCTAGTCTGCTTGAGGGTTGCGTCGCCCCTTCCAGCAAGGGGCAAAATTGGTCTTCTGAGAATCCTTCTGACTCAATAGCGAACGTGCGATTGAATCGGGCTGGGTAGTTCTCCCAAGCGATAGGAGAGCTTAGTTCGACAAGTTCACGCTCCGAAAACTCAAAGCGCAAAGCCGCGAAAAGGTCATCCGATACTTCCGATGGTGTGCGAGTCAGACGTGCCAATCGCTGGGACCACAAAGAGAGAGTGCCGATGCTCTCTTGACGGCTCTACAGGAACGAAAGGCAGCCTCCCGATAGATGCCGGACTTACCACGCGATCGCCCGCATCTCTACCTCCGAAAAAACGGCCGGCCCGAACCCTACACCAGCAAAACGCCTCCGCCACGATCGCCGCTGCCCCAGCGTGATCGGGCCACACACGCCCAGGCAATCCGATCCACTCTCGATGCTGCGCTGACGATGGCCGAGGACTGGCGCCGTGAGCGCGAACCTGATCTGGCGCAAGGCACACCCGGTTTCTATCTGGACTTTGAGATCCATCCGGGCTCGGAGATGGCGGCCGACCTGCTTGAAAATCGACGAAAGAACATTGAGCTAGTTGCCGTTCGCCAGGAATCCGAGACGGCAAATATAGTTGCGACTGTTTTCGTCCCAGATGCAGCCGCCGATCATTTCCTGAAAAAGGTCGAGGCATATCGGGCCGAAAATACGAAGCCATTCGCTTGCATAGTCTTAGTTTAGCGAGCACACACGTCCGAGTTTGCGTAAGGAGATATTGATCGATCGAGCTTCTTGGTTTGCCTTGTTTGGCTTCTTAGTCGGAACTCACATTCCTGAATAGCGGCCGGCAAGATCACAGTCTCCCCGATTGCTTATTGGCTCGCTTGCAGGATTAGTTCCAGCAGCGACGGGTCCGGAGCCAACTGCCCGCGCGTGATCGCATGGACCGTCTCCACGATCGCGGCGTTTACGGGAGTGTGAACGCTGAATTGCGGAGCGATGCTTACGACGTATCCGTTGATGAAGTCGATCTCGGTAATGCGCCCGCGCTCGATATCCTGCAACATTGAGGGTCTGACATCACCGTAGCCTTTGAGTATCTGATCAAGCCAGGCATCGTACTCTTCGCTCGGGACGCTGCGCCCAGACCGGGCTGGCGGAATCGGCTCGACGATCATCCGTTCCGGTCGTGCGCCGCTTGCCAGGGCCACCGACAGGGCCTCGTCATAGGCTTGCTCGAAGACCTCGCGACCCTCTGACGAGGTGATGTACTCGCGCATCGTGCCTCCCGCGACTGCCCCGAGGGTGGTAACCGAGCAGTTCAGCAGGAGCTTCGACCAGACAGCCCCGCGAAGATTTGGCGTGACCCTTAGCTCCACCGCGCGGCCAAGCCATTGACGAACTCGCTCCGCCCGCTCGCTTTCGCCACCAGCAAGTTCACCGATCAGTAGATGACCCGCGTTGCGCTGCTCGTAAATACCCGGTTCAGTCATGGTCGCGCCAAGATTGGACAGACCTCCCAGCACGCATTCCCCGAGCCGGTCCCCGAGCATCTGGGGCACACCGCCGTTCTGGATCGGCAGCAGGGTGCCACCTGGTTCGAGCAGCCCAGACAACTTTGACGCCACCTCGATGGCGTCGTGAGCCTTGGTAGCCAGCACGATCAGATCAAACCTGCTGCCGGTAAGATACTCGTCTAAGGGGGCGACCTCCACGGTCTCGACCGACACTGCGCCTCCCACACCAGTCACCCGTAGCCCGGATGCCTTCAGCCTCGCTGCCGATTCGGCGTTCCGGGTCGCCAGCCAAACGGGCGATCCGGCCGCCCGCAGTCGGGCAGCAATCAGTCCGCCCAGTGCTCCAATACCCACGATTAGGGTTCTCATGCGCCCTCCTGCAACCTTGCTCTCATTCGCGAGGTACGATCCCGGACTACACCTCCACGACTTCACACTCTGTCGTGCTTGATTACGTTCCTCTGCCCAGCTTTTAGAAAAGCCGTGACAATAGGATGAGGCCTTTCGGGCAGCGATCTGGATTGTGGCACAAACAGTGTTGCCATGAAGAATGGATGCGCCGGTAGTTCAAAGCCGATTGTTGCGCTCATGACCTTTGCCCTCCACTCTTAGGACAAGGTGTGAATGGCACGCGGTGCAGACGATGACAAATAATTTTCTGAGAGTGCCGACGCAGAGATCACCCGAAGGCTTTGTGAAACTGCTCCCTGCACCCGGCGACTGGACGCCGTTAGTGATGGAACAGCCGTAAGCCGGTCCCTCTACCAACTCAATGCGGTCAATTTTTTGGCCGAACTACCGAATAGCGGTAAGACTTTGTCTCAGACATCACTCATCGACCTCGGCTATCAGTTCAATTTCTACGCAAGACCCAAAAGGCACCTGAGCGACTCCGAAGGCGCTACGCGCGTGCATTCCTTTTTCGTCAAATACTTCGGCGAGGAGTTCGGAAGCACCATTGGCTACCAAGTGCTGCTCCGTGAATGTGGGAGCGCTGTTCACCAAAACCATCAGCTTCACAATGCGCTTGATCTGGTTAAGATCGCCGACAGCCGCATCCAGTGTGCCTAACAAATCGATGGCTAAGGCGCGAGCAGCCTTTTTACCCTGGGCAGTCGTTACATCTACCCCGAGCTGGCCGACCCATGGGTTCCCGTCAATCTTGGCAATATGTCCAGACAGGAAAATGAGATTGCCGGTCCGCAGGTAGGGCACAAACGCAGCCACCGGTGGCGTCAACTCTGGAAGCGTAATGTTGAGATCACTGAGTTTTTTATAGATTGACATTGCCTTCTCCTTAAAGTCGGCTCAGGAGCCATTACCATCGTCTCTTTGGTTGCGAAGCAGCTACTCGATCGTGATGTTGTGCCCTTCAATATCCTCGTTCACGTGCACTAACACCTGGCCCTCGTCGTATTGCTTGGTGCGCGTCTTCGCCACAACCTCGTCGCCGGACGCCAACGTGAAGTCAGTGCTCTTACCGGGTTCGAGTATCAGCGTGTTCTTGCCGGCCTTCACGGTCAGTTGTGCACCGGTGCCATTGGTGATCTTGAAGTTCACCACCTTGCTTTTGAACATCGCCCGCGCTCCCGTCGGCGAAATCGCCAGTGGCCTCGCGTACGCTGCCTGTCCCGCAAACATCGCGGCGACCACAACCACGGCTCCCACAACAGAATTGCGCTTCATATACTCTTCCTCCACATTGTTCTTATTCCATACAGCGCTGAACCATGGTGGCTGGCGTATATTCAACGCACTATCATTTGACGCTACGGCATAAAGCAAGCAGCCGGCTATGCGCGGATCGTTCCATCGCCGACGACCACCGCCTCGCCACCGACCCGAACCTCTTCGAGAATTCCTGCATGGCTCGAGAGCGCAATGTAAATACGGCTCGGGCGGCCCATCCGGACGCCCTGGAGGCTCACGAGCCGCGAGGCAGTGTCTGCTGATACAGCGTTGTGCTGGAGCAGATATGCGCCCAGCGGTCCACTTGCGGCGCCAGTGGCCGGATCCTCCGGAATGCCGAAGCCGGGCGCGAACATTCGACTGTACACCGTGGCATCATCATTGGCCGGCTGGGGCGAGAATACGAAAACAGGGTGTTCTTCGAGGTTCACCGCGCGGAGTAATGCGCACAGCTTCGCACGATCAAGGGATGCCGCATCGACCGCCGCGCGCGACTTTAGCGGAACGTACACAAACGGGACGCCAGAAGAAGCGATCTCTACCGGCAAATCCCCCCCGGCAAGGTCGCTTGGCCGAACGCCAATTGCGGCGGCAACCGCGACGGTGTCGGCGATGACAGGCCCCAAGGTGGGAAGCGGTTGCGTCATCCAGGCAAAGCGCAGCGCGCCCGGACCCCACTCGAGCCCCACAGTCGTTGGTCCGATACCCAGGCCAAGCACTGTCTTATCGGCGCCTGCACGCAGCCGTCCCGCTCCGGCGAGCGCAAAGGTCGTTCCGACTGTCGGAGACCCAGCCATGGGCAGCTCCAGGGACGGCGTGAAAATGCGGACGCGCACGTCGGTCCCGGCAGCCTCGGGAGGCAATACGAACGTGGTCTCGGGCAAAGCCAATTCTTTCGCGATCCGCAGCATCCGTTGTTCGTCAATTCCTGCGGCATCGAGGAACACGGCCAACTGGGTGCCCGTGAATGGCTGGTTCGTAAAAACATCGAGATGGACGTACTGAAGAACAGGCATTGGCTCCCCACTCTTTAAATATGTAAGCGATCTAACCGCGCAGGCGCACAAATCACCATCAGCTTTTCCTTCTTCAGCGGTCCGGCGCAATCACCAGGCATAAGCTCGCCTTGTTCTCTGGAGCGCTGTTGGCTGTCAGCTGTGAATATAGATCGTCCAGGTAACGGACAAGATCTTCCACTGCCCATCAATTTTGCACAACTGCCAGACTTCGAGGCCTGAATGGTGAACTTTGTCGTTGATGACAAAATCGTAATTAAATGTCACCAGCCCTAGATCACCGTCCTGGCGAATCTCGATATTGTGAAATTTCTCTTCGAGCTTGTCCTTCGACGTAGCGAGTAATTTCGCAAATCCATCTAGCTGGCTCGGGCCAATCCCATCGAACTGAGCGTTATATTTGCGGGCGCTATCAACTTCTTCCTGGTTGTTGATGTGATGAAAGAGCACATCGGGGTTCAGCACGAGCTTCGTTAGGGCGTACCCGTCCTTGTGAATAATATCCTGACGGAACTCCTCCAACACGCTGCGAATTTTCGTGAGGTCATCGGCATTCGATTTGAATTCGATCTCCTGGCCCTGCGCCAATGCTTGACCAGCCAAGGCACACGTAAGGAGCACAATGAATGCTACGCGCGCTTTCTTTCTGTTCATCTGACATTTTCCTTTCACATCTTGATTTTGGTTTGGATCACGAAACGCTCGTGTCGCTCCGGCTCCTGTTCTAGACATCTTTTAGTCAACCGCCTTTCGTTGAGTTGACACTATAGTGTCATATTTCTATTATAGAACACAACGATAAGAGTGGAGACGACGCAGTCAAGTGTCGCAAAAGGCTTGTGCCCGCGGAGGCCCTGAGGCTGAGCGAGCTAGGACGTCGTGTGCTTGAAGAGGAAATGCGGATTGTTGCTGGAACTATTGAGTCAACGATCATGATAAACAGACCCATTCCGTGTTCCACACGGCGAAGTATTCGTCCGCCATCGATGTCGATGTGGCCGCTGATATGCAGAGCGCAGGGAAGGATGGGGTGCTCTGAGAGGGCGTCAGACCCATCATCGTTGCATTGGATACCAAATTCTGAATAGTCACAAGGGAAGACACATGATTGACTTCGGTTTGGGAAAGTTGCGGCTCTGGAGCGCGGCAGCAGCCTGCGCAGGCCTATTCATGACGCAGGCTGCGGGAACCCATCCAGCGGCTTTTACACTCAACGATGTGATGCAGGCGCCGTTTGCGTCGGACATGCTGGCCGCGCCCACGGGCGCAGCCGTGGCGTGGGTATTCAACGCGAAGGGCTGCAGTAATATCTGGGTAGCAGACCCCTCCCATGGCGCGAAAGCGCGCCAGATCACACCGTACACAGAGGACGACGGTTTCGATATCGGCGAAGTCGCCTGGTCGCCGGATACGAAGTCGATCGCCTTCACACGGGGCCAGAGTCTTGAGGACGAGACTCCGGCCAACGTTAATAACTCCCCGGAAGGCCCAATGCCCAAGGAAGTATGGGTGGTTGCCACGGCCGGCGGCGTGCCGCATAAGGTCGGCGCGGGAGACTCCCCTAGCTTCTCGCCCGATGGCAGCCGGTTGCTGTTTGTCGACAAGAAAAGAATTCTGACCGTGGCCGCGAGCGGCGATGGCGACGCGCAGCCATTGCTCATCGATCAGGGAACAGTGGACTCGCTGACCTGGGCGCCGGACGGCAAGCGCCTGGCGTTCGTGAGCCATCGAGGCAGCCACTCGCTGATCGGTGTCTACGATTTCGTTGACCAAACCATCGTCTGGTTGAGTCCGAGTCTCGACTACGACAGCTCGCCCGCGTTCTCACCGGACGGCGCACGGATCGCCTTCGTTCATGTGCCGGCCCAGAAAACTCCCCCCGCATTCTTCTCCCAACGCAGCGGACGGCCGTGGTCGATCTGGACGGCGGACGTGAAAACCGGCCAGGGGCGACGTGTCTGGATTGCCGACGCGGGACCCGGAAGTGTATTCCATCCGACGCTCTCGGCGACGAACGACGTTCCCTCGGCGACGAACCTGTTCTGGACCAACCATGATGATCTCGTGTTCCTCTGGGAGAAAAGCGGCTGGCTGCATCTATATGCCGTCCCCGTGCGGGGCGGGGCGGCCCGCGCACTCACGGCGGGAAAGTTCGAGGTCACACACGTCGTCTTCAGCCAGGACCGCAAGCGCCTGGTCTATTCGTCCACTCAGGATGACACCGACAGGTTGCATATCTGGACGGTCGATGCTGAGCACGGTTCGGCGGTGCGCACCGCCCAGAGCCACGCCATCGAAGACTATCCGCAGATCGGCGCCGACGGCGCTCTATTCGCATTGCAGAGCGACGGCAACCAACCGGTGCATCCGGTCGCGTTGAGTGCGGGGGGGCAATGGCGGCGGCTCGCTCCGGAAGCCATCCCGTCCTCCTTCCCGAGTTCCAAGCTCGTCATGCCCCAGGCCGTGACCTTTACGGCGAAGGATGGCCAGGAAACGCACGCGCAACTGTTCCTACCACGCGAAACCACCTCCAAGCCGCACCCGGCGATTCTGTTCTTCCACGGCGGCCCTCAAAGACAGATGCTGCTGGGGTTCGATCCCAAGCGTGCGTATAGCTGGATATACGCATTTAATCAATACCTCGTCGCCGAGGGCTACATCGTGCTGTCAGTCAACTATCGCGGCGGTACCGGCTATGGCCTTGACTACAGAGAGGCCGACAACTTCGGCCCCGGCGGCGGCAGCGAGCTCAATGACCTGGTCGGCGCCATCACCTATCTGCGAGGCCGACAGGACGTCGACTCCCATAGATTAGGCATCTGGGGGCCAAGCTATGGGGGACTCATGACGGCCCTCGGTCTCGCGCGCGCCTCAGATGCACTCGCGGCCGGTGTCGACTATGCGGGCATACATAACTGGTCGACGTACCTGTCCTCGGTGGGCGATCCAATCGACGGAGGCGATGCGAACCGCCGGGCGGTGGAATCCTCCCCCATCGCGACCATCGACCAGTGGCACTCACCCGTGCTGCTTGTGCAGGCGGACGACGACCGCATTGTACCCTCCCAGCAGGCCGCCGAACTCATCGAAGGCTTGAGGTCGCACAACATCGACCATGACGTAATCATGATTCCGAACGAAATTCATGACCTCGCACGCTACTCATCGTGGATGATGTTGTTCAATGCGGCGGATGTGTACTTCGATCGGCATCTAGACAAGCGGAGCGCGCCCGCTCCGTAAGCAGGTCCATTACTACGGTCTTGATCGACGGTGTGTGGGCCCTTCGCTTAGGCTTTGAAAAACCGGGTATGGCGCCTTGGGAAGGGCATGGGCAGAATTGTCCGCCTAAACTTCGAACCAGAAGGGGGGTTCGAATCTCTTCGGCTGCGCCACGGAATCTAACCGGAACGTAATTTATAGCCGGTCGGCGAATTCTTTCGGGTTTCGGCCGCGGCCCCCAATTGGCCGCCGCATTCGAAAATAAACAGCGCCCTGTTTACCCACAATCGCATTATGAGAGGGAGAGACGCTCTTCTTTAGCCGATTCCCACGACACATTGTTGAGGCCTCGCGGACCCTGGCCCGCCTAGGATCAACGTCTGCCGGGAAACACATTGTGGCGGGGCCGATGCGCGCGCTTTATCTCACGCCCAAGCGACTCGCCAGGACCGAGTAGCAGCGCTCGCAGGACTACGCGACCGACCGGAAGTCCTTCCGCTGCATCGATCTCGATGCGCTCATCTTTTATTCAACCACCTTTTGTTGAGTTGACACTATAGTGTCATAGTTCCATTATGGAACACAACGAAAAAAGGGAGGCTGACGCAGTCAAGTGGCGCAAAAGGCTTGTGCCCGCGGAGGCCGCCAATGCCTCCGCGAAGATTCCCAACACGACGGGCGGCGAATTTACCCACCCTTAAAGCCGCGGATGGCCGTTTCCGAAAGGGTACGGTTCGATATCCCGAGCAAAAGTGGCGAGAATGTCGTCTGGCTCCTGACTGGACTCCGGCGCCTGCGAGTCCAGGTATTTCGCCACCAGTTCCCGTGGGAACGGGCGAAACACCGGCCTTTCCGGGAGTGTCGTGAGATGCTCGGCGATCATGTCAACTGCGCGATAGCCGATACGCCTGATCTCATCGGCGGGCTACTCCCATCGCGGTCGGAGAGGGCGTGATTCGTCTCGTTCGCTTCCTCCCGCCAGGGATTCACTCATCCAGGACCACCTCCTGCACTTGGCGACGGCGTGGCTTTTTGGTGCTCGCAGAACCCACTTCGCGCTTACTCGGATGCATCTCACTCGCGGACTCAACCTCTGGCGGAGCTGGACGATGGTTGGTTCCGGCGACGTCACCCGAGACGTCCATTGCCAGGTAGTACACGCAGGGAACGCGACTGGGGTTTCGAAATCCGTGCATGCAGTCACCATCAAAGTAAATGCTGTCACCAGCCTTTAGAGTATGTGGTTCGCCATCGAGCGTGAACAGCAGCGTGCCTTTCTCCACGGCTACGTACTCGCGCGAGCCGTGGGCGTGAGGGAGGAACATGGGGGCATTTACCAGCGGGCCAACCGTGATGCGCATGAGTTCGAATTCAACTCCTGGTAAGACCGGGGACAGGATTCGCCGTTCCCAACCTGCCGCTGCCCTCACCACCTTTTGCCGGCTGTGGCGCAGAACAATTACTCGCGCGCTGGTCTCTTCTTCGACAAGGCGGGAGAGGCTTGTGTCAAGACCGGTCGCGATGCGGTGGAGGACGACGACAGTGGGCGCCTTGGCTCCTCGTTCGATGGCGGAAATCATGCTGCGGCTCACCCGTGATCGCTGACTCAATTGTTCCAGTGAAAATCCTCGCCGAATTCGTTCGTCCCGCACACGGCGGCCAATCTCGCTCAAACTCAAGATCCCGCGAGTCTTCTTTTTTTCCGACACGTAACCTCTCCTCACAACTGATTCTATAGTAGAATCATAACACTATAGCGTCGAATGCTGGAATACGGTCCGGATCATTCTCGGCGTCAGCCACTAGTTGCTGCCGAACCCTTTCGGTCCGAATCGCAGTTGGGTTTATCTGCCTGCTTTCGCAACTTCGCCACAACTGCTGGACGTGATGACCAACTGGGCCGCAACCCACTTGCTGATAGCAGCAGGAAAGACATGCGGCGCTGAGTGTTAAATCCGCGATGCAATCTGTGAGAATTCCGGATGGCCCCAACGGCGGATTGCGGGCGGGTGACGGGTCAACCAGAAGTATTCAGGTCCAGAAGTCGGCTTCCGGCAAGTTGGAAATTACGTTGGCGATGGCCGCCGACTGCGGGCGAGTCACGGTCGACTCGTGAGCTACATTGCGGGGAGCACGCCTGGGCAGGCGCAGCCGACACACGATCCCCGGAATCTTCACAGCTGAGAACCACTCGTCTACTGCGCTGGTTGGTTACTTGCGGACGGTTGGTTTAGCTCTTGCTGCAACTGCAACAGTTGGCGCAGTTGCTCAACATTGGCGGAGTTGGATGTTGGAACGCTCCTCGCACTTGGTTGCTGAGAACCCTGATTGGATTTGGGTGTCTGCTCGAGGACCACATAGATCGGAGTATCCGCCGAAATCGTCACCACGATGTGCTGGGTGATCGCTAATCGGGAGACTTCCTCATCTCCAGCCTCGCCGACATTATTGCTGACGCGCTCCCGCATTAGGTCCGACTCGCTCAGCGGCTGGTTCAGACTGCCTTGTCCCACCAACATCGAGCCAGCTTGGCCGATTCCTGACAGCGATCTTACCAGGACGTTCTTTCCCGTGTTCTTGCCCTCAACTTTTCCTTTGAGTGGCCGCAAGTCCAAACCCGTGGCGGCGGCCTCGATGGGAACGACTGCACCATCCGGCATCAGCAGAGAATCAAACTGGATGTCAACGTAACCTGAACGATCTCCGTTCCGGATGTGGCCAACCGCTTTCGCTCCCGCAGGGACGATAATTTCTCCATCCCGCTCATAGTTGTACTCGATCACCGCCAGGACCGGCGTTCGCACTGCCGTGCTGGCCGCTGATTCCAGGCGTGCACGCAATCGCGTACCTGTGGCCAGGCCCAATGCCAGTTCCGGTGCTAGATTATTGAAGAGTTCGCGGGCCTGAGCATTGGCCGAACTGGCGGAGGCGGTTCGCACGTAGATCAGGGAAGACTTCTCCATGGCCTCGCGCTCTGCTTTACCCAAGTCTGGAGTCTCGGCGCCGGCGCCCGAACCTGGCTGATAGGGCGGCGCTTGCCAGGGCTGCTGGTCTCCGAAAGGCGGTATCGACCCCAACGTTCCCGATCCGCCCGCCACCGTCGTCCCCGCCGGCTTGGTCGCAGTTCGCTGTAGATCGCGTTCGTTTAAGAAGCCTTCGTGAGATTCCTTGGTGACGGGCCGGCCAGAATCGGTGATCGGAAATAGGCTCTTATCGTTGCTCGCGGTGCCGCTCTCCAAGGCCAAGTCTTCAGAAGCAGTGGCGCTACGACTCTTCCCTTTCTGTGGCGCGCCCCGATGGGGCATAGACGTAGCAACGAAGATCAGCAGCGCGATGACGATCGCTCCCGCTCCGATGATTACAAAGCGGTTCTGTTGGATCTGCTGCCTGGCTCTCTGTTTTGCTCTTGTTGCGAGCCCAGGCAGTGGCGCGGTTGCGTCCGCAGCGAGTGACTCGTTGTTGCGAGTTTCATTTTCCGCTAGCTCCTGAGTGACTGCAGCGTTGCCGTTGTCATTGTGTCCGTTTGGATGAATCACTTTGCACCTCCCGAGACCGGAGCCACAAACGCAATCGGCGTCAAGACCGGACGGTCGACCTCTTCCGCTTGGGCAACCGCGAGCAAGAGCCGTTCCCCGGATTCCTTGAAGCTAGGCCGGTCGAACACAACGATGCCATCGGCTCTAGCGCCAGGTGCGAGTCTACGGGAGGTGATCCAGTAGTCCTTGATCGGCACCGGCTCGGCCTTGATCGCTTTTCGATGCTTGTCTTTCGATGTCCCCGCAAGCTGTACTTGCGGAGGCAGTACTTCAATAGTCCGTGGAGAAGAGTTCAGAACTGCAAACGGCACGGCCATCTGTCGCTCTTTCTCTATCGCCTGTCCTACCGCAACCTGCAGTTGCTTGCCTTCCCAATGTGGATTCTCAATCCGTTCTGCCCTGAGCAAATCCTGCTCTGGTCTGCCAGGCTTCTCCGGGGCAGTGCTGGTTGGCGGATTTTTTGTAGCAACGTTCTTTGTTTCGCCAACCACAAACACGGGGTGAGTCGACGCAATCAGAAAGCTGCGCGGTCGTTCACAATTGAGGACATAGTCCACGGGCTCACTACGGTCTGCCTTGCCTTGGCTCACCAGGCTGAGCGAGATCTCATGGCCTCCTCTGGTGGTAATCAGGGCGTTGGTTTGCGCAGGTTTTGCGCTGGTTGCTTTGAAAAACACCAACTGCGGCTCGGCTTCGGAGTGGTCGGCCTTAAAGGCCCCCGGGTCGCCCAGAACGACCGAGCTCACATCTTCCAGCACCCGCACCGAACTGACGTATCCTGGCCGCAAGTGCAAGACCACAACCTGTTCTGGGTCAATACTCAAGTTCACGATTCGTGCCTGCGGCAACTCGGTTTGCGCCGAGGCCATGCGGAAGGGCAGGGAACAGATCGTTATCACATGCAACAAACTCAAACATTTGTTCATCTCACATCTCTTTTCGCATTGGTATTTTTGCTTTCTGATTCAATCCCCGCTTCAAGAAGGTAAGTTGTTCTAATTGCACGGACGTACGCGACGACATCGGAATTTCGGTAAGCAAGCCCCCGGTTGCCGATCGTTTCTTCGCCCGCGTAATACGCGGCAACTACGAGCCTGAGATCGTTATGAAACCGTCGCATCAACCAAGCGAGATAGCGCACGCCAGCTGAGACGTTGTGATCGAGATTGCAGCGGTCGGTCACGCCCAGCCGCTTGGCAGTCGCGGGCATCAACTGCATTAGCCCCACGGCGCCTTTGGGAGAGATGACGCAGGGCTGCCAATTGGATTCGCGCACGACAACAGCCCGCGCCAGCGCAACGGGCACTCGGTAGTGTTGCGCGTAGGCCGTGACGTAGTATTCAGCTTCAATTCGTGTTGGTACCGTACCCGATTGCGCCCAACCGATCGAGGTCGCGCAAAACATTCCTATCACGATGAGTATCGATTTCATGCCGCACGCTCTCGGAGGGCCTCGGCGCTGTACTGCTGCGCGTCGTAAATCAGGCTGGCAAAACCGTCGCGCAGAAGCAGCTTGCGCCGGTCGGCCTCGGTCTTGGCCAGCAAAGGCAATAGAATGTCTCTCATTTCTGCTGTAATTTGTTCGGTGCCAAGTACTTTAAGCGCCTGCGCTAAATCGAGAATTTCCGAGACGGACGGCGGTTTTTCTAGGCTCCATCCGCGCAAGGCTTTCGCCAGTCCAGCCATTCCTGCATGAAATTCGCGGCTGGAATCTGGTGTTCTCAGCGCAACAATTTCTGCCTCGCGTTCGGCCGTGGGGTGTTCAACGCGAAGATAAAAACTGCGCCGGCGCAAAGGATCGCCGATGCGCCGCTCCTCGTTCGACGTGAGTACAACAAAGGGAGTGCTCCTGGCTCGAATCGTTCCGAGTTTCGGAATACTCAGTTGCCAAACACTTAGGAGTTCCAACAACGTGGCTTCAAATGCGTGGTCTACTTTATCCAGCTCGTCAATTAGCAAAACACAGGGCTTTTCGTACTGGAGAGCGCGCAACAAAGGCCCGGCGCTGAAAAACTGCTGGCCATGCAATTCGGTCTGCAGGGACTCCCAATCGATGCTGCTGGACTTGGACTTCAACTCGACGCAAAGCCTCTGCAGCGGCTCATCGAATTTACCGATGGCCTTCTCTTCGTTGATCCCCTCATAGCACTGCAGGCGCTCGACGTATGTGCCAGCCGCCTCAGCAACCGCATATGCGAGTTGGGTTTTGCCGCTCCCGGCAGGGCCTTCCAGGAGCAACGGCTTATGCAGCTTCGCCGCCAAGTAAACCGTTGTGGTGGCGATTGGATCCGTGATGTAACCGGTTGCGTTTAGACCATGATGGACGTCTTCGAGTGACGCAAACATCGCGCCTCCTGTGCCCAGGGCCTAGTCACATGGCTTGAGCATCAGGAACCTACCCCCGAACGAGATTTCGGTCAAATCGGGTTTGTTTCCGCCAGTCTTTGAGGAGTGGCTTGATCCTCTCTAGCCGGCCTTTGCTCGAAAAATCACCTTGAGGTAAAACGCATCGAGCAACCTCATCTGGCCGAAGCACCGGGAGTAAAACATGTCAGCCAGCCAAAATGCACAGCTTTCAATCGTCCCGAGCCCCCGTCCGCTCCAGACGCCGGACCAGAGCCTCGAGCCTCCTATGAGCGTAAAAGAAGCCGCGAAATTTCTTGGAGTCAGTCCGCAGACTGTGTATCTTTGGGTGGAACGAAAGCAGATTCCCCATCTCCGCGTCATGGGTCGAAACATCCGGTTTCTCAAATCGGATCTCGAGCCGTTTCGCGCTTCATTTCGACAGGAGATGGTGAATGTCTAAACCACAAAAGCAGGACGGGATTGTTTATTCCCGC
This sequence comes from Candidatus Sulfotelmatobacter sp., assembly GCA_049673585.1. GTDB lineage: Bacteria > Acidobacteriota > Terriglobia > Terriglobales > Acidobacteriaceae > Sulfotelmatobacter. Next base: position 16,884 of record JBATXV010000001.1, read on the forward strand.
AACGATGGAAAGATTCTCTGGATTCGCTACCGTGATCGAAACGGGAAACGCTGCAGAGAATCCACCGGAACCGAGGACTGGCAGGAAGCCAACCGCAAGCTTCGGGAACGGCTGCAGGCGAGAGACGGCAATCTCTTAGAGGCGATTCGGAAAGGAGAGGCGCTCGGTTTTGAACAGTGGGTGGATTCTTTTCTCGAGAGTTATTCGAGTCCCCCCATACGGGCCGCGAAGACTCATGAAGCGAACCTGCGCTGTGCCGCCCATCTGAAGGCTGCATTCGCGGGTAGAAAACTGGTGGATATCGCAGCCGACGCGATCGAAGACTATCTTCGCAGCCGTCTTCGCCAGCGAGTTCGCATCAAGCTGGTTAATGGATACCGGGAAAAAGGTATCCTGAAGTCGAGCACGGTGCACCAGGAGTTTCGCGTGCTCCGTCGCATGTTGAACGTGGCGGTCCGGAAAAAACTGCTCCCGGCGAATCCTTGTGCCGGGGTGGAGTTTCCGGTGGCGGTGAAGGGCTTGTTCCGGCCGCACTACGTAAGCTGGTCGGAACAGCGAATCATTGAAGCCCATGCTCCCGAGTATTTGCGCAACATTGTGAAGATCATTACCGAAACAGGGTTGCGCGTCTATAAGGAGCTTATGCCGATGAAGAAAGAGCAGCTTGACCTCGCGAATGCGATGGCTTGGATTCCGGATTCCAAGACTCCGAACGGAGTGGCCGAGGTACCGTTGACACCTTTGGCCCTCGAAGCGTTCCGCGATCAGATGCGATTATCGCCATGCAGTCCGTATCTGTTTCCGAGCGATGAGAACCCGAGCGGACATCAACGAACTCTGAAAACCGCCTGGCATGCCACCTTGCGGCGTGCCAAGGTACCGTACTTTCGCATTTACGATCTTCGTTCGACCTATGCCACCCGGCTCAGTGCCGGAGGGGTAGCGGACGAGTGGGTGACACAAATGCTTCGCCAGGGAAACGCGCAAGTCCTCAAAAAGTATTCGCAGATGAAATTGCAGATGAAGCGCGAAGCTCTGGAGAAGCTCAACCGCCGTGCCAATGAGACGCCTGCTGAAAAAGCAGGTGCGCATTTTGGCACGGTCACCGTGCAGTGAACGCGATAATGGCACGGTTTTGACACGGTCGAGGCCGGAAATCCTGGTTGGGAGTGGCAACAACGTTGGGAAGTACTTTAGAATCAACTCTGCCCACAACGCGGGCGGTTAGCTCAGCTGGTTAGAGCGCCTGCCTTACAAGCAGGAGGTCGCAGGTTCGAGTCCTGCACTGCCCACCAATTCCAGACGCATCCATTGTTACCGGCGGTAACTGAGTCGCTCGGAATCGCCCATCGGGCCGGAATCCACCGACTCGTTTGCAGAAGGAAGTCGAGCTTAGGCTCAATTCTTCAGAGCTGAATCTTTGCTCGCCGACGCTCGGTCTCTTGTTGCAAAATAAATCAAAGGGCTCGTGCAAACTCCCCGGAGGGCAAAGGATATGGAAGCGAACCCGATTCTGTTCCGCGATTTGACGTACATCTTCGTGGCAGCCGTGCTTGGGGGGCTAGTGGCGTGGCGGCTGCGGTTGCCCTTGATCCTGGGATTCATCGTCGGCGGTATTGTGGTGAGCCCGTTCACTCCGGGTCCTCGCCTCTCAGACTTGCATACTTTCGAAGTGTTTGCCGAAGTCGGCGTTGTTCTGCTGATGTTCTCGATCGGGGTCGAGTTCTCGGTTCTGGATTTGATGCGGGTGAAATGGGTCGCTCTGGTCGGCGCACCAATTGGAATTTTGCTGATGGTGGGTGTCGCGGCCGGAGTTGCAACTCTCCTGGGATGGAGTGTGATGGAAGGTGTTGTGATCGGCGCGACGATCTCGGTCGCGAGCACGATGGTGCTGGCGCGGCTGCTGAGCGACACCGGAAAGCTGACCACGACCTATGGACGCGTCATGATCGGCATCACGCTGGTTGAAGATCTGGCGGTTATCTGCATGACCGTGGTCCTGCCCGTACTTGGGGGCTCCGGCGATGGCCGCTTCGGGAGGGCAGCGTGGACTCTCGGGAAGGCGCTAATCCTCCTGATTCCGCTAGTCTTTCTCGCGATCAAGGTGATCCCGCCCCTCTTGCGGCGCGTCAAGTTGACGTGCAATTCGGAGCTTCTCCTGCTGGTGGCAATCGCGATTTGCCTGGGGACGGCTGCGCTGGCGCAAGCGGTTGGATTCTCCGTGGCACTGGGAGCGTTCCTGGCTGGACTATCCATCAGTGGTTTGCCGGATCTGCACGACGCGCATACTCAGCTTGTGCCGCTTCGCGACGCCTTTGTGGCGCTCTTTTTCGTCTCGCTCGGAACTTTGATCGAACCCAAGGTGCTTTTGAATAGCCTGCCGCTTCTCGGATTAATGCTTCTTCTGATTGTAGTCGGCAAATTTCTGGTGTGGACGATGATCGTTTGGCTCTTCCGTTATCCGATTTGGAGCGCGATTGCGGTAGCGGCTGGGCTGACTCAGATCGGCGAACTCTCGTTTGTAGTTGTGCAAGTCGCGCGATCATCAGGCATTGTCGCCGAGAACGTTTTTAGTACGTCAATTGCCGCGTCATTGATCTCGATATTACTGAACGTTTTCATCGTGCGGGCAGTGTTTGCGTGGTTAAGTCGAAAGCTACCTGAGACAGACGCCAAGCCGGCGAATCCCGCCCTTGTAGCGGCAGGCCACTGAGAGGCGAAAGGAGGGTGGGGGAACACCAGTGAAAAGAACGCCGACGGCGAGAATAGCCTTGCATTGTTGCCTGATCCTCGGGGTCTTATTTTCCTTGTGCGCGGCCCAGGAAAAATCCTCGCTTGCGCCAGCGGCGGAGGCCAGCACCGAACGACTTCGAAATCCAGACCTGCTCTCTTTTGAGGATCTCGTCGCGCTTTCTTCGGCAGCCAAGCCAGAAGGCGTGCTCGCTGACCGGTTTAATGCGCTGCTGAATACTCCCTTCGTATACAGCGAATCAGCAGCCGCGGACGTTCGCCCCCGCCGCCCGACGGTAACGGGCCTGGGCGCGGTTCTCCGGGTAGGTCAGTGGAATATCGAGAGGGGTCTGAATTTCGAACTGATTCGGTCTGCGCTCGCCGACCGAAACGAGTTTCTGCGCATGACTAAAAGTGATAGTCGGATCGGTTCTCGGCAGAAGGAAATCATCGAGTCGCAGCTGACCACGCTGCAAGGGATTGATGTTCTAGTCCTGAACGAGGCGGACTGGGGCATGAAACGAACCGAGTACAGAGACGTAGCGCGCGAACTGGCGGCGGCTCTGCACATGAACTATGCCTACGGAGTGGAGTTCGTGGAAGTCGACCCGCTGTTCGATCTGGATACAGAGCAGGTTCACCTGACGGACGCGCAGCAGAATCAGCGACTGCAGCAGGATTTGCAGGTCGACCGCCAGCGTTATCACGGTCTGCATGGGACAGCTATCCTGAGCCGGTATCCCATCGAACGCGCCCGCATCCTTCGTCTTCCGGTCTGTTACGACTGGTATGCCAAGGAATACAAGGCCATCTCGAAGCTCGAAAAAGGGAAGCGATGGTCCGCTCAAAAATTGTTCCGGGAACGAGTCGAGCGTGAACTGCGCCAGGGCGGGCGCATGGCGCTGATTGCCGACATTTCCGTGCCCGATCTGCCGACCGGCCATGCCACGATTGTCGCAACCCACCTGGAAAACAAATGCCCACCAGCATGCCGGCGCCGGCAGATGCAAACTTTGCTGGCGGATGTGAAGTCGAATGCCAATCCACTGGTCATCGCGGGAGATCTAAACACAACCAGCCGTGACAACACGCCCACGTCGGTCCGTAACGAAATCATGACGCGCGTGACGGATTACCAGTTCTGGATCGGCCAGGCAGTCTCCCACTTCAATCCGCTCGGGATTTTCCAGTACGCACTCGTCCCGCTTCGTTACTTTCACGGATACAACGACCCCACCGCATTTCATCTTCCGATTTTATGGGACAACCGGGAACAGCCCTTGTTCAAGGCTACGGAGAAGTTCCGGTTTGCTGACGGGCGCGCATTCGACTTTCGTGGCCAGCCCGATCGCACGCTTCCACCAAGGGGGCGAACTCTCGCTGACAGCAACCAACGGGGTGGAAAAGGTTTTATTCCTACCTACGCCTTCGCGCGCAACTACGGCGGTCTCGTAGGTCAGTTCAAACTAGACTGGATCTTCGTCAAGCCCTTTGTCGACGATCCACGGGGAGCGAGACAGAGCTACCGCTTCGCTCCCCATTTTCCGGTTACGATGCGCGAATTGAACGACTCGGTTGAAGACCGCATCTCGGATCATCCTCCGATGACCGTTGACCTGCCTCTGACAGAACCCACAATCGAGACGCCGAGAGAGATTCCTTGACGAGAGCGCCGTTGGCAGAGGCAGGTCTTTCGCGTTCCCGGGGAAGCTGTTAGGATATTGAAGCGGTTCGGACAGGAACCGCGCTCTTTTTGCGGCGCCAGACGCAATTCGATGTAAGTGTGCAAAGCCGCATAAACACTGGCGATTGCGCATCTCGTTGATTTGGCGAGTGGGGACGTAGTTCAGTTGGTTAGAACGCTGCCCTGTCACGGTCTGCCTTTATTTGCTTGCATTTAGCTTCCTTATAGGCGATTCTACTGGCGGTTCATCCAAGGAATCGCCAAATGCCTCGTTCATCGCGCGTAAAACTCCTCAAGCAAGTCAAAATCAACGACAAGTGGGTCCTTGCCACGGCCTTGTTCGACACCAAGGGGAGAGTGAGAAAAGACCGCGTCCTCGTCAGTGGGAATGACGAAAATCATTCTGAAGGAAGCTACTTCATAGAATGGTGGGATCATGGCCAGCGACACCGCGAAGCTGCAGGAGCCCTTGCCCAGGATGCCGCCGAGAGAGCACGGATAAGACAGGCGGAGCTCGCCGCGGTTCGTGATGGCATAATTCCGGCTGCGCAGGAAGTTGAGGCCAATCCGCAGCGCACTATTCTTTCGGCGGTGCTGGAAGGCTATATCGAATACGTGCGCTATCACAGGAGTCTGAGAACGTTCCGCACATACCGTCCGATCTTGGATTCGTTCAAGGCTTTCTGCAAGAAAACCTACGTCGATGAAATCGAGCGCCAGGATCTGCTCGACTTCGCCACCGACTGCCTGAAGCAGGGGCAGAAGGGCAAGAGCATTTACAACAAACTCGTCGTGATCTCGCAGGTAATGAAGCAGCACGGCAAGGTCAAACTCCTCAATGCTGCCGACTGGCCGAGTTTCGTCGAAACCGTGCGACCGATCTATGAGGATTTCGAACTCGCGAAACTTTTCCGTGCCTGCACATCTCCCGAGGAAATGCGCTTCAAGTTTTATCTGATGTCAGGTTTTCGCGATGCGGAAGGGCGCTTCGTCACCTGGCGAGATGTGGATTTCAAGCACATGGCGGTTCGGGTGACCGCGAAACCGCACTGGGGATTTCAACCGAAGAACTGGGAAGAGAGGGAGGTCCCGGTCCCGCAGAAGCTGGTGACGATGCTTCAGAAATTCCGTCCCGCAAACGCGACTCCGGACGATCCGCTGTTCCCCAGCGCCACTGGCCGGCCAGACGGCGCCATGTTGGAAAAACTCAAGGCGGTCGCATATCGCGGAAAACTGAACTGCGGTCATTGCGCTGTGAGCCACAAGCTGGAAGACGGAACCATAAAGATCAATCGCTGTGCCGAAGGAGCCTACTGTGGCCGTTGGTTCCTCCACAAATTCCGCCACACGTATGCCACGCGACACCTCCAGGACGGCATCGACATCCGGACCCTGCAGCAATGGATGGGACACCGTGACATCGCATCGACGATGGTCTACCTCAAGGGCGTTCGGAACAGCGACGTTCAGGCCCGAATCAACAAGGGGAGCCTCGCGGCATTCGCGTAGTTGTGTTGAGGTCAGGCTCGAAGCGAGACGCGATGGATGGCGGAGAGGGAGGAATTAAACGCCGATGTTTCTTTTCAATGGCTTGCGGTAGTAGCCGTTGCCTAAAAATACAGATGCCCGACTGGATATTTGGGCAAAACGGGGAATCATTGGGCAGAATCGAACAGGTCGGCCTCATCCAAAACGAACGTTTGGGAAAACTCTGGCTCCCTCAGAATGCTGTATGCCTCGTCTGTAATGCTATAGCCCTTCGAGGCCCACTCAGCGGATTGCCACAATATTCCCTTTTTCTCCAAGCTCTTTGCTGCTCCTTCAGTGGCAATTACGTTAATTGCGCTACCCTCGTTTTCCCAAGCTCGTCTCAGCACTCGATATTCACCTCGCGAAAGATTTCGCAAATATTTGCGAAGTTTCCTCTTTGATGACCATTGGCGATAGCCGATTTCTATTGGGTATCCAACCGTTAACAACGCAGAACCAAAAAACAAAAGAGCGATGACTCCCCTGTATTTGTCGGCTATTAGGGTCAAACCGAAGTAGCCCAAGACGTGAGTAGGCAAGAACAGGAGCAAACCTGTAATGAGCGCGGTCACTATCAGATACCGTGGGGACAAGTGGTCTGAAAACCACTTGATAATCGCACTGATAACTTCGCCCAAAGCGAGACGATATTAGCACGCAGTCGTATCCGGGTGTAGAGATTGAATCCTTTTGCTCAGGCCAACGCTGGAATCACGATCAATTCGCCCGACCCACAGACAGTGCTCTCGATTCCTGCCCTCAAAGCAGCAAGTGTGCGGCTCCCGAAGAAACCCTCTTCAAAGTCGTTGTGTTGCCGAATTAACTCGTAGGGCGGACGCATCCGGCTGTCCCTCGACCTGTTATTCAATCGCTTGAAATATTCGTATGCCATCAGATCGGCAACCTGAAGTCCTACGCACTGCTCCGCTGTCATCGGGGTGCAGGACTCCAAGCGATGCCCGTATGGGAACCGAGGGTTGACCTTCAATCGCTCAAATGTCGCAATTGCCCTGTCATCAAAACCCCCGCCACGTTCAACAATGATTTCGACTGCATCACCAGCGGGCAGCGTCTCCGGACAGCAATGCAGAGCAACTCAGCCAACTCTTCGACGGTGAGAGCTTTCTTTTTAGACCGCAACTGCTCAATGAGAGTCATGCTGGCAAGTGTCGCCGGATCTTTGGGCCAGATTGAAGGCTATTAACTACCTTGATTCATTCCTGCCGGCGTGTCCAATAACTTTTCGTATTCAAGTCATTCCTCCAGGTTATTAAAGACGCACAAGCCCGATTCGTCACATCCAATTCTCGTTGACCAGCCCGCTTCGCGGGTAGCGGAACTTATTGAACAACTGAGGCTTACGGAAACACAATCATTCGCCAAAAACTTTGGAGACTCTTTGAGGTAGCGGTTGCACTCGCCATGCCGTGTTGCTATTCAGGAGAATCGCCGCAGGTTGCCCAGACGCCGTGTTGAGCAATCGAAGATTCTAGAAGTGACGATGACTATATCCTTTATTTCGAGTTGGATGGACGTTTCTCACGCCGGCCTCGACAATTAGTTTCCCGACCGAATCACTCTAGCATTCCGGACTCATAACCTCCAGGAATGAACTCATTCCGAGAAGTTATTGGACACCGTGATTCACTGCGGTTATCTGGGAGCAGCATTGCTCGTGATTGTTGCGGCGCTCTTCAGTTCATCCGGCAAGAAGACCCCCGCGCAACAGGCCAGCGCGAAAGGCCAACCACCGCAACCCACCTTGCAAGACAACACCGACAGCAACGTGCAGGAGTTGAAAAACCAGCTTCAGGCCGAACGTCAGAAAGAACAGCAGGCGACAATGGCCGCTGCCGCCTTGGGAGATCCGGCGCTTGCGTCTGCGACGCCCCAGCAGCGATCCGCAGCCGCGGCCTATGGGCCGACCGGCCTTGCCGTGCCCTGTATTCCTGGCCAGCCCTGCCCACAAGCACAGCAAGGCAACATGCAGATGCAACTAACTCCCGTGCAACAACAGGCACAGTTGATCGCTGCGAAAGAACGCGAGCGCGCTGACAACTCCCGTTTCGCTTCCAATCTTGTGTACTCCCGCTCTGCCGATCCGCCGCAGCAACAACAGCAAGGGCAGACGATGCCCGCCCAATATGGCCCTGCCGAACGGCAGACAAACAGCAGTCTCGTCTCCCCACCAGCCGAAGGAAAACAGGAGGACACGCCCGGAGGCTATAAACGTCCACTGGAGGCCAATATCGATTCAGCCGTCGGTCAGCCCTATCTCGTCTACGAGGGCTCCGTTCTAGACACTGTTCTCATGAATCGTCTAGATGGAGACGCCGTAGGGCCGGTTAAAGTCCTGGTCTCAAATCCGCTGTATTCGCACGATCACCAACACGTCATCATTCCCGAGGGAACGGTTGTTTTAGGCGAGGCAAAAAAGATTGGAGCGGCAGGTTTCGGCCAACAGCGGCGAATGGCCGTGGTTTTTCACCGACTGCTTATGCCGGACGGTTACTCCGTCGATCTCGATCAATTTCAAGGTCTCGATCAGATCGGAGAGGAAGGGCTGAAAGACAAAGTCAACAATCACTACCTTCAGATTTTCGGCACCTCGATCGCTTTGGGTGTGATTGCCGGAGCAGGCCAGATCACTCAGGGTGGCGGTACGATTACCACGAGCGGTTCCCAGGCATTCACCAACGGGGCTGCGGGCAGCGTCTCACAGTCTGCCACCACGATTCTTGATCGCTTCATCCAGATACCGCCCACCATCACGATCCGGGAGGGCCATCGCGTGAAAGTGTATTTCACGCAGGACTTGCTTCTTCCTGCGTACTCGAACCACACTATTCCGCAGACGTATTGAGGAGCCGATATGCGCAGAATCATCGTTGCCGTTGCATTGCTCTCCACTCTGATCATCTTCGGTTGCAAGAAGCAGATTGCCTGCGACCCTGCCGATTCAGAGGCGGTGTGCAAAGCATTCCAGCAGTGTCTTCATTCGGATACCTCGGCTGAGGTCTGCCGGATGGGAGAGCAAGACGCTAACAAACTCGAAAAAAACAAGAAGCACTGATTACCCAACAAGGAGGTCTCCCAATGAAACGCACCAGTCTCACCCTCGCCGCAATGTTGTCCATCATGCCCGCCACCATCGCGCACGCGCAGTTCGGGTCGGGGATTGTATTGGATCCCACTCAATCGGCCCACGCCATCACACAGATCGAGCACGAAGAGCAGTCCATCAGTAACCAGGTGCAACAGATCGAGAACGGCCAGCAGATTTTCTCCAACACCGTCAAGATCGCCAGCACCGCGCTCCAGACCTACAACCAGGTGAAGCAGCAGTACAACCTCGACCACGAGATGATCCTTGCACCGCAGATGCTTTATTCGCGCTTTCTCTCGCCGACGACGGACCTGCGGATGCTGCAACAGATTTCGAATACCTATGGCAACTCGGCAGTCTGGGTCAGCTCCGCCAACACTGGAAATGGAGCTTCAGCCGCCTACCAACAAGCGAGCGTTCCCCGCACCAACAGCATGATTCCGGGCTACGTCAGTTTCAGCACCTCCGGGCAGCAACAGATTGCCGCACAGGGCGCCACGATCGATATCAACGATTCTGTACTGACCAACAATCTCGAAACGCTTGGAACGATCCGGGCCAATCAGACGGCAAGACAGACCGACATCGCCAATCTGGAAGCTGCGACACAAACCCAAGATCCAAGCCAGCAGACCATTATGGCGGAGCTTCAACGCATCAACCAGGCTTTGCTTCTGCAGTTGCGGACTATGCAGGATGCCAACCAGATCAACGCCAATCTTGCGCTTCAACAGATCGTTGCCCAGAAACAACAGCAGGACGCACTAAAGGCGGGATTCCAGGACACTGCGAACTACGCGAGCACCTATCAGACACACGTTGCGCCGGCCTACAACGGTGGCGCACAAGCCCTGACCTATTGATCGTCGATGTACCCGCGCGAGGTGATGTATGGGAGTGCTGAATTGGATCACCGAGGGATGTGACGCACTGACCGCCACAGCGTCGCCCACAATCGATGCTTTGGGGGTTCGCATGTGCATCGCGCTCGCGACCATCATGCTCGTCTGGTTTGGGGTGCAGGAATCGCTCGCCTCCACCCACGGAGGCCAGGGTTTCCACATGGGGAAGTTCCTCAGCTTCTTCATGCTGATCACCTTCGCCTATACCCTCGTGCGATTCTACGACAGCAGCATCCCAGGTGTTGGCCAATCCTTCCGCGGCTTTATCAACGGCGGTGCGCAGTACCTTGTCTCGGTCATCGGCAGCGACAGCATCACGAGTATTCAGAACACGCTAAATCAGGCTCAGGCCACGAGCGGCCCCGGCATGGTGAAGGCCCTGATGAATCCCTACTACGCGATCGTGTACGTCATTATTCAAGTCCTGATTGCCACCTTCTCCGCCGTGGTCAGCGCGATCGTCGCATATGGAGCAATCGCCAGCGCAGTCATTGGCCTACTCGGTCCCGTATTCATCCCGTTTCTTGTCTTTGACAAGCTGGAGTTTCTGTTCTGGGGATGGCTCCGGGCATTCATTGGGTTTTGCTTCTATAAGGTACTCGCCGCGGCCGTCCTGAGCATCCTGGCACACCTGCTCGCGCAGTATTACACGGAGCTGGTCAACTTCTCCGATCCCGGCAACATGGTGCAGGAGCTTCCGTTGCTGATCTTGCTGGTACTGGTCAACATCTACATCCTCTTCAAGATTCCTGCCATGACCATGAGCATCTTCTCCGGATCCTCCGGCGGCCATGGCGGCGGAATGGGCGGGATGATCACAGCGGCAATTCTCAGGGCGATCTAAGCAGGAGGCATTCATTCATGAGCAGCAGCACAAAGCCAGCCCCCGAAATCACCCGAGCTGCGGAGCGGTATCTGGAACAGTACGGCGATCCGCTGGTCATGAACACCTATTTGAAAGTGACCGTTCTTGTGCTCGCCGGCGTATGTGTCGCGCTGTCGGCACTCACCTTCAAGAGTCAGAAAGCCCTTGCCAGCATGCACCCGATGATTGTGCGCATTAACGACGTCGGCCACGCCGAAGCGATCGACTACCGGAACTTCCAGTATCGCCCGCAGGAAGCGGAGAACAAGTATTACCTCACCCGCTGGGCCGAACTGTATTTCAGCCGCAATCGTTTCACGATCGAACGTGATCAAACGCAGTCGCTCTACTTCCTCAACAGCGACGTGCAACGCGCTGTGATCGAGCAGGAACGCAAGGACAACAGCATTCAGAATTACGTCAAAGACAGCAGCTTGCCGTATATCGATGTGGAGATCAAGAACGTCATCCTTGACGACCTGCGACAGTCGCCGTATTCGGCGCGCATCGAGTTCGAAAAGGTGTACACGAACCCCGCGGATCATTCCGAACTCAAGCGGGAGCGATGGACAGCCAGCGTCACCTATGTCTTTCGCGAGAATGTGAAGAACAATGAACTTGCCGTGAACCCCCTTGGTCTGACCATCGTGCGCTTCCGGGCCGACCAGGCATTTAGCTAGGGATTCAGCGACCTGCCCAGAGGCTTATTCATGTCCTTTCATGCTGCTAATCCGGCTGGCTTTTCCCACCAGTCCCCGTGGCCGGTAGAGCAGGCGACAAAGAGCCTTTTGACGCGCAACTGGGGTGGCGAGTTGCACCCTTCTTGTAGTAGACATGCCGGCTCGAATCGCACTGCAATTGCTGTGAACTTCCGCGGCCAACAGGCAGATGACAACTTTGTTCTGGAATGGGTCTGCCGTTATGTATCCCGTCTTTTGCTCGGTCACAGCTTCGGGGTCTTTCCGGCGCCCGGCGGCACTCGGTCTTCTGCTTCGCATTTTGCGCCCCTCTGGGGTCTCGGTTCCTCCCAAAACAAGTTTGAGAACCACGGCAAAGAACGCCCTAAAACTTCTTTCGGGCCCCTCCCAGAAAGCAGACCTTCGGCACTTGGGAGCCGGACCCACTCGCTAAGCTCCGCCCAGTGTGACCCGAGCAACAACGGGCGAATTCAACAAACGGAGACACTGTCATGTACCAGAACAAAGTCACGCTCATCGGCTTCCTCGGCAGCAACCCAGAAGCTCGCACCAATAGCCCGGATTTCAGCGTTACCACGCTTTCGCTGGCAACCAAGTCCTCCTATAAGAAGGATGGCAAGTACATCTCGCACACTGAATGGCACCGTTGCGTAGTCTTCGGCAAGCTCTCGGAGTTCGCCAAGACGCTCACCAAGGGCGCACATATCCAGGTGGAAGGCGAGCTGCGCAGCCGGGAGTACCAGAGCAACAAGACGGCCACGAAGCAGCGCGCCTGGGAAATTCGGGTCGCTTCGATCCTGAAACTGGACCGCGCCGAAAAGGCGGCCCCGGAAGATCAGGACCACGATGAAGTGTCCCAGGAGGAAACGGCTGCATAAGCCCTTGCTCTTCACTCTCGGAAGCCCGGCTAAGCGCTGGGCTTCCATCGCTGTGAGGTTCCCGCTATGAGCTTCGAATTGATCCTGCCATTTCTTCGGCCCATTGAGCCGCTGCTGCTCGACGAAGACGTTAGCGAAATCATGGGCAATCCGGATGCGTCGTGGTCTTGCGAGCGTGAAGGAAGACTGTGCCAGGAACCAACCATTTCCTTCGACGCCGGCAAACTCCGCACCGGCCTCGAAGTCATCGCCAACCAGCTCGGCAAAAGGCTCGACGAGGACAACCCCAGACTCCATGCGCAGCTTCCGGACGGAAGCCGGATTGCGGCGTGGATTCCCCCGATCGTGAGTCCGGCTCCGGCGATTGCGATACGGAAATTCACCAGCCGTAATTACACGGTCGATGATCTGATTGCTCGCGGCACCCTGACGCAGGCGATTGCAGATTTCTTAGCCGAGCAGATTCGCAGCGCCAAGACGCTGCTCATCAGCGGCGGAACGGGGACTGGAAAGACGACGCTTTTGCGGATACTCGCCAACTCAATTCCGGACAATGAACGCATCCTCGTTATCGAAGACACCCCTGAGCTCCAAATCCGGAAGCCGAACATAGTTGCGGCCGGATCCCAGACTAGTACTTACAAGACCAACGTGTCTTTCGACGAGTTATTGAAGGACACGCTTCGCTTCAGACCCGACCGGATCATCCTCGGCGAAGTGCGCGGAATCGAGGCGCGAACGTTGCTCGATTCCTTCAATACTGGCCATGCAGGATCGCTCGCGACAATTCATGCCAACTCGGCAACGAAAGCCCTGACACGCTTCGCCAATCTGGTGATGCGTAGCCACGCGCAGACCACCTTCTCTGATACCGAAGCGGAGATCGGAGAAGCCCTCGATTTCGTGGTCCATGTCGAGCGGCAAGGTGGCCGCCGCATTGTCCGCGAAGTCCTGGCCCTTAGGGGATACGACCGCGACGCGAAACGCTTCGTCATCGAACCTGTATTCGAGGCGCAACGGGGAGAGCCCAGGCCTGTTGCCGACAGAAAGATTGCTTAATTTCGGTACCTGTAAAAGGAGAACAAACATGCCACTGCTTGAGATCAACCAAATCCGCCACATCTGTGCTTCTGTGCGGCTAGATGAGATCACCGCAGCACAGGTCGATCAGTACGCCGCTTTCATCCACGCATCTGCCGACGATGTTGTGGACAAGGCGCTGAACTATGTCTTCTCAAAGGACCGCGACTTCCAGGACTTCCTCAAGACGCCGCAAGCCAAGCAGGTTGCGTCGACTTTGCGTGTCCGTAAAGGCCCGAGCAATGGTGCCGCGGAGGAGCCCGGAAAGAAACTCGTAGGTGGGGTGGAGTCCACGCCTTCTGTGGGCGCGGTGAAGGCGTGATGCTGGTGTCAAGTTCGTGCTGGTGCCAAGACGGTGCTTCGCACCGGAAGAATTTTGACACTCCACCCCTTCGAGGGTCGTGCAGGTGCACCATGGTGCACTTTCAGCGCTTTCAAGGAGATAACGATTTCCGGTGCACTTAGGTGCACCTGTTAAATCCGAGGGAACATGGCAATTTTGAAGGCCAAGCCGGACGCCATTTCTGACAGCGAGCACTCCCTAAATCGCATTTTCCCCGTAACGGCGAAGCTAACGAAAGAGGAGCTGGAGAGGGTCACTGAGTTTGCCAGGTCACAGGGACTTGCGCGTGGAGAATGGATACGCGATGTGGTCCTCCGGGAGCTATGTGGAGGACTGCCCAGCGATCCGTCGCTGGCGGAGATCCTTGGGGTTCGCTTGCTCCTCGTAAACGTGTTGCGGCCTCTTGCCGCAGGCCAGAGACTCACGCCGGAGGCGTTCGACAAACTGCTCGACGAAATCAGCGAAGCCAAGCACGCTCTCGCTCGAAAGCTGGCCGCTTCCGCAGGAAGGAAATAGCGATGGCAATGACAAAGTGGGGACGCAAGGAATCCATCATCTGGCCGCCGCACAGCCCGATTTATACGTACGGGGCGGTATTCATGGCGCTCGTTCTTGCCGGACTTTTTCTTTACTGTCGGTTCACGTTCGGCAACAGCCCCCTACAGCGGTTCTACACGCCCACCTACATCCGATCAAGCATTGCAGGAGCAATCGGAATGAGCCGCCGAGACAACTACCGGATGCTCATGGTAGGCGCTCGCGGAATTCAACCGCGTCTGGCGACGAACACCGACGTGACGGACGGCACAACGCCGCAACCGGGCGGCAAGCCCATCCCGCTCGCGCTCTCGCAGCCCGCCTTGCAGCGCGGCTATACCGTCCTTTACCTGGCACCGGCGCAGAACTATATCGACGCGTCCTTGAGTGCCTATCTCCGGAGTGCGGTTTACGGTGACAGCAGCCTTTTCGATCTCTACAAGCTCCCGCTGCTTTTCGGTCTGCTATCACTCGGCATCCAGCTCCCGTTTTCCATCGCCAAGGACGTTCGACGACGCAAGGCGCTGAGATACGGACGACGATTGAAAGGCCCCGAGATCATGACTCCGAGGGAGTTCAACGACAGGGTCGCAGGGGATGGCATAGGTATTAAGACCAACGAAATGAAGACCATGATCCGCATACCGCAGCGGGCGGAGGCCCAGCACATGCAGATCATCGGAGACACCGGAGCGGGCAAGACTATGATCATGCTCCAAATTCTTCGGCAGATAAAACATCGTGGCGATTCCGCGATCGTCTACGACCCGGCACGGGAGTTCGTCAAACGCTTCTACGACCCGAAAAACGGCGACGTTATCCTGAATCCGCTCGATAAGCGGTGTCCCTACTGGGGGCCCTCTGAAGAACTCCGCCGACGCTCCGAGGCTAAGGCTCTGGCGGTGTCACTCTTTCAGCCGCCGCAGGACAAGAAGGGTGAATTTTTTATCGAGTCCCCCCAGAAAATCTTCGCCTTCCTGATGGCCTATGGCCCGACGCCAGAGGAGTTGGTGAAGTGGATGTCGGACCCACAAGAGATCGACCGAAGGCTGAAAGGAACAGAGCATGCGCACCTAATTGACCCGAGGGCGCACCAACAGCGTGCTGGAGTTCTTGGCTCGCTTGGACTCGTCGCCGACAGCCTCCGCCTCTTGCCGAACAAGGGCGACGGGAATGGCGAGTGGTCGGCGACAGAGTGGGCCGAGACACGGCAGGGCTGGATCTTCATTACTTCACTCCCGGCAGAACGAGAGGCACTTCGACCGCTTCAAAGTCTATGGATCGACCTGCTCGTCTTGCGTCTGTTAAACGAGCCGAAGGAGGGGCAGAAGCGGGCATGGTTCGTGATCGACGAGTTGGCGAGTTTGCAAAAGCTCCCACAGCTCCATACCGCCATTACAGAAAATCGAAAGAGCAACAACCCTGTAATTCTGGGTTTCCAAGGAAAGGCCCAGCTCGAATACCTATACGGCCACTTGGCTGAGGTGATGCTGTCCCAACCGGCAACCAGCATTTGGCTCAAGACGAAAGAGCCGACCGCTGGCGAGTGGGTCAGCAAGTTCATTGGAAAGGTCGAGATCGAACGGCTGCGCGAGACCCACTTCGACGGCTCCCGCGCTGGGAGAAACTTCGCGCTGGACCGGCAGATTGAGCCGCTGGTAATGGAGTCCGAAATCTCCGGACTCCCCGACCTCCACGCCTACATGAAGTACGAGAACTATGTGACGCGCTTCTCATTCCCGTACTTCGAAATGCCGGTTGTCGCCAGCGACTTCGACCTCCGCGATACACCCGACGACAAACTCCCCTACGATCCAAGAAACATAGGAGCAGCTAAGCCCGAGTTGCGTCCGCATGAACTGAAGCCGGACGCAAATGTGCCCACGCCGCCGCGAAAGTCGCCACGGACCGCGACGGAGATCGTGCCACAGGAGAGCGAGGCTGAGCGGAACGTCAACGCCCAACAAAGCCTCAATCTTCGGGGGTAGTAACTGCCATGCTGACGATTTCAAAACCGCTCTCCGCAGGCCAGGCGCAGACCTACCACCAGGCGGAGTTCACCGCGAAGGAACAGAACTATTGGTCGCAACGCGGCGTCATCGCGGGCGAATGGCAAGGACGACTGGTCGCGCAGTTCGGCCTTGCCGAGACCGTTTCCGCCGAGGACTTTGCGAAACTCAGCCAGGGCCAGCATCCACAGACCGGCGAGCAGCTTGTGCGACAACGAGCGTCCTATGAGTATCAGGATGCCGACGGCAAGACCATCAAGACGATGGAACACCGTGCCGGTTGGGATGCAACATTTTCCGCGCCCAAATCCGTCTCGCTAACCGCCCTTGTCGGCGGCGATGAGCGTGTCCGCGAAGCCCACCGAGAGAGCGTCCGCGTTGCCCTCGACCAGATCGAACACTACACGCAAGCCCGCATCGGCGGCAATCATCCGCCCGAGACGACTGGCAAATTTGTCGTCGCCAAATTTGAGCACGATACAGCCCGTCCGGTCGATGGGTATGTCGCGCCACAACTGCATACCCACGCGGTCGTTTTCAATGTCACGGAGCGCGACAATGGCCAGCCGCGCGCAATCCAGCCGCAGAGCCTCTTCGCCTCCCAGCAATTTGCTACGGCGATCTATCAATCCGAGTTGACTTACCGCCTCCGACAATTTGGTTACGAAATTACGACAGGGCGGAGCGGTGCTCCGGAGATCAAGGGATACACACAGGAATATCTCGACGCATCCAGCCCTCGAAGCCAGCAAATTCGTGAATACCTCGAACGCACGGGCCGCTCGGGGAAGGAAGCTGCCGAGATCGCTGCGCACTCGACCCGTGACCGCAAGGAAATTCATTCGCCGGGAGAGGTGATGGCCGCG
Organism: Candidatus Sulfotelmatobacter sp.; assembly: GCA_049673585.1. Classification (GTDB taxonomy): domain Bacteria; phylum Acidobacteriota; class Terriglobia; order Terriglobales; family Acidobacteriaceae; genus Sulfotelmatobacter. The sequence continues at coordinate 34,112 of JBATXV010000001.1, forward strand.
CATCGGAAGCTGGCGGCAGACTTTGGGCACCAAGCAGTCGCTGTTGTACGCGCAGCGCGGGAACGGTCTCAACATCAAGAGAAACCTGTCAACTCGTTGGACCGCGTTCGAGAGTCGCTCACCTTTTCCCGTGACAAGAACTTCGAGCGTGAGGCGGTTGTTGATGAACGAGCTCTGATCCGAGACGGGCTCCGTCGTGGTATGGGCGAGATCACCCATGCCCAGGTCCGCTCTAACCTCGACGCCCGCTTGGCCTCTGGGGAATTTCAAATCGTCGAGCGACATCAAGGCAGTCCGGCCCGCCACTTCACCACCGCCAAAACCATCGAGGCGGAACATGAAATTATCCGCAGAGTCCGTGAAGGGCAAAACCACATCGAGCCGGTTCTCCCGCGTCCATACGCCATCGCCCTTGCCGATCAGCACTCGCATCTCAATCACGCGCAGAAGAGCGTGATCGAAGATGTTCTCAGTTCGCCGGACCGCATTCAAGGAATCCAGGGCTTCGCCGGCTCGGGCAAGACGACCACCCTCACAGTCATCCGCAGCGCCGCTGAAAGCCAGTGCTATCAGGTTGAGGGTTTCGCCCCGACCTCCCGCGCCGCGCGCCAACTGAACGACGCAGGAATTGAATCGGGAACCCTGCAAGGCTTCCTCGCGCGCTCCGCAAATCCCGACCTACGCGAGCAGAGGCATTTCTACCTTGTCGATGAATCGAGTCTCGCCAGCACCAACCAGATGCGCGAGTTTCTTTCCCGGCTTGGTCCCGATGACCGCGTGCTTCTGGTTGGCGATATCCGCCAGCACCAGGGGGTCGAAGCGGGTCGCCCCTTCGAGCAACTGCAGGATGCGGGAATGCGCACCGCGACGCTGGATGACATCGTTCGGCAGAAGGACCCAGCTCTGAAATCTGCCGTCGAACTGCTGGCGACGGGCCAAGTCTCCGCTGCCCTCGATGCACTCCAGCAGCAGGGCCGTGTGAAGGAAATCCCTAACCAGGAAGAGCGAGTTCGGGCCATCGCCAAGAGCTACGTGGAATCGCCCCAGAACACTCTCATCGTTTCACCGGACAACGCTTCCCGTCGTGAACTGAACCTCGCGGTTCGCCAGGAGTTAAAGGCCAATGGAAGCCTTGCGCCAGAAGATCATACTTTCCGTGTCCTAGTTCAGCGTCAGGACATGACTGGAGCCGAACGATCCTGGGCGAACCACTACGAGATCAACGACGTAGTTCGCTACGCACGTGGCAGCAAAGCCATCGGAATCCAATCCGCCGCCTACGCAACGGTCGTCGCGATCAAACCATCCGCAAACCAGCTCACGGTCGAAAAAGCGAACGGAGAGCTTGCCACCTACGATCCCCGCCGCCTCACAGGCGTCAGCGTCTACCAAGAGATCCAACGCGAGTTTTCCGTGGGCGACCGCATCCAGTTTACTGCCCCCGACAAATCCCTCGGCGTTGCAAATCGCGACATGGCGGCGATCGCGGCGATCCACCCCGATGGTCGCCTGTCCGTCCGCCTCGACAACAACCACCAGATCGAATTCAACCCCAACGAGCATCGTCATCTCGATCACGGCTACGCCGTTACCAGTCACAGCTCCCAGGGCCTTACCGCCGAACGCGTCCTCGTTCACGGCGATACCAGCGTCCACCCTGACTTGCTCAACTCCCGCTTCGCCTATGTTTCCATCTCACGCGCTAGCCGCGAGGCCACACTCTTCACTGACGACTTGGCGAAACTCGGGCCCCAGTTGGGAGCCGAGGTCTCGAAGACATCCGCTCTGGAAATCAATGAAGCTTCATCCATCGCCCAGGGAATTGGCATGCATCTCTAATGGAATTTTCCATCTACTCTTTGCGTGATATGCTAAAGTATATCAATAGCTCGTTGTGATATAATTAAATATATATTTATGATATGTCTTCGATATGTTATATTATATCAAAGATGAATAACGATATAACAAAACATATCGGGCCGCTGCGCCTGGAAGGCCTTCCCGAGGATATGCGCCGCACCTTGAAGGAGGTGCGGGAAAAGCGCGGGTGGACCCAGAGGGACTTGGCCAGCCGCCTCGGGCTAACACAGACGCACATCTCCGGCATCGAGTCCGGCAAGATCGTACCCCGCTACGACACTCTTCTTGAGCTGGTCCGCATTCTTGACCGAGATCTTCTCATGGTCCCCCGCGCCCTCGTCCCCGTCGTGCAGTCGCTTATACGCGATCATCTGCAGCCGGACAAGAAGGGCGAAGGCGAGGAACGCTCCCTCTACGCCGACGGCGACGAGGACAGCACGCAGGAGCCACGCGATGAAGTTTGATCCCAAGAAGCTCAACGCGCTTTCGGTGCGCCTGCATGGGAAGCAGATCGGCGTCATCAACCGCCTTGCGGGCGACCGGCAGATTTTTGCCTTCGAGCAGGACTACATCGATGACCCGCTGCGTCCGACTTTAAGCCTCTCGTTCAAGGGCCGCACCGGCGGGCTCGTTACCGCCCTGCGCCCGGTTCCGCGCCGCGTGCCGCCGTTCTTTTCGAACCTGCTTCCCGAAGGGCACCTGCGCGAGTATCTCGCAAAGCTTGCCGACGTGAATCCCGAACGCGAATTCTTCCTCCTCGCGGTCCTCGGTGCCGATCTCCCGGGAGCGCTTGTCATCGAGCCACTTGAGGGTGATGCCAAGGAGGACGATGCCCATCATGATAATGCTGATGCCGTCCATGATGATGATCGCCCGCACGACGCCGTGATGCGGTTCTCTCTCGCAGGCGTGCAGTTGAAGTTCTCCGCCGTCATGGAGGCATCCGGCGGCCTGACAGTTCCCGCCGGCGGCATGGGTGGGTCATGGATCGTCAAGCTTCCCTCCGCCCGCTTCGCGGCCGTCCCCGAGAATGAATTCGCAATGCTGGAACTCGCGCGCCGCGCGGGCATCGTGGTGCCAGATAACCGCCTCGTCGAAGTGTCAGAGATCGAGGGACTCCCCGAAGAGGCGCGCGCGCCGGGAAGCAAGGCTCTCGCCGTGCAGCGCTTCGACCGCGTCCCCGGAGGCGATCCCGTTCACATGGAGGATTTCGCGCAAGTATTTGGCCAATTTCCTAATGACAAGTACCGCTTTCGCAGCTACGCCAACATCGCGTCCGTCCTATGGGCGGAGGCGGGTGAGGACGCCATCGTGGAATTTGTCCGCCGCCTTGTGTTCTCCGTTGTCATCGGCAACGCCGATATGCATCTCAAGAATTGGTCGCTCCTCTATCCCGACCGACGTAAGCCCGTCCTGTCGCCGGGATACGATTTTGTGGCGACGCTTCCTTATATTCCCAACGATAAGCTCGCTCTAAGCTTCGGAGGCACCCGCAGCTTGTCCGAAATCACGCCAGGCCAGATGCGGCGCTTTGCCGACACGGCTCGGATTCCCGCAAGCCCGCTGTGGAAAATTGCAGTCGAGACGGCGGAGCGCGCCGCCGCCGCGTGGAAGGGCCTCGAACAGGCGGACCTTCTGCCAAAGGATCTCCGTGCCTCCATCGACAAGCAGATTCTCGCGGTCGCCGCCACGGTCAAGTGACGCTACATCGCGTTCGGCGGGATAAGTCTCGACTTACGGCCCATCAGTCGGCGGTTTTCTCGTCCCCACGTGAAATTGATAATTTGAATTAGCTGCGTGCTAGTTGTGTGCCGAGTTTCAGTTTCAGACATTCGGAAGGCGGTACTCAGCCCATCTCCGGCTTAGTTGCCGGTACCTAGCGAGACATTTTCCTTCCGATCCGGAGAGTCGTCGATGTTCCAAGGATCAAAGACGTAATCCTCGCCGGACTTCTCGAGTTGTGCGAATTTCTTTTCAAGACGTATCGCATTTTCCCAGAGTGACTTGGCATCTCGCTTGTTGCGTCGAAGTTCATCCCGCCAACCATCTTTCGATTCGGGAATACCTGCAGGAAAGAGTCGGGCACCCAGCTGCTTGGCTAAATGCGGATCGAGTGGAGAAAAGGCTTCGAGCAGTCGAGGACGCTCAGAGGATGAGCGTTGACCTGCAGCCGCAACCGTCTCGTAGAGCGCGTGAGCGATCTTCTTTCTGACAGGCAGGGAACCACGACCGAGCGACCATAGAAGACACCGGAGTTCATACTCGTGCCCCGCGGCGCTGGCTGCAACACACTTCGCCAATGCAGGAACATCCATCGCATCGATAACCTTCTTCTCAAAACTCGCAAGGGCGGGTGTGGCGAAGCCGGTGAGGTTGCAGTATTGTCTCCATTCCCGAGGAGTCGACTCCACGAGCTGCTGAGCCAATGCCGTCGGGTCAACGGAAGAGAGTGCCCTCTCGATGTCGTCGTTGAAGACGAGCCAAGTCGGATCCATCAATGGAGGAAATCCGATATAGAACGATCTGAGTGGACAGTCTTTGAGGGCCTTACCAAACGCATTCGCGATTTTGCGGACCATGGAACGCCGACGAGGAACGCGGAGGTCCCCAAGGATTTCCCACGCTGTGAAGACGCTTGAGACGTCGCCAAGGGACACGCTTTCCAGCTGCTGGAGCATCCGGTCGACGTTCAATGCTCTACCGACATCCGCCACCCATTCCGGGCTCTGCTTTCGGACTGAGCCGAAATACCAGGAGACCGTCTCGTAATAATCCGGGTGAGTCCCTTCCAGGAGTTCAGCGACTGTTTTCGGATCATTTTCTGGTGAGGACCATAACCGCGATGCGAGTGAGGGGTTGGCTGTCTCGATGGTCCAGGACAAGGACTTCAATGCTGGCCAGGTCTTTGGAGTGCCTGTTCGCAATAACGCGCGCAGAGTGGATTCATGTCGCTCGAATGCGGCGGCGACGGTACGTCCCCAGTCCGGCGACGGGAATAGGAGATGCATTCGCTCCGCTACGAAACCCAACACCCCTAAATCTCGCGCTGCCGCCCGTCCCACCAACACGGACCAGTCTTCGGCCGTTTTCGTCGCCAACCTTTCCTTGATCCACTTCCCCCCGGTGGGCAGATACCACAGCCAGCTGCAGAGGCGCATGCAACGCTGCGGAGCGACCGATGCGAAATCAAATTCCGGCAGGAGCAGTCGATTCACTGCATCGTAACTCCTATTGCTGGCTAAGGCTCTATCGATAAGGCGCGCTGCCCAGTCTCGATGGATGGTGGTGAAGTAGCCGCGCGACTCACGGACCCTGCCGCGCCCCACTTGATTGCGAAGCACTTTGTTCACCCATGCGGCAGAGATCGGCGGCTTCAGAGTGACCCCAGCACGAGCGCATTGTTCGACGACTTGATCAGGGGTGAGCATGTTCTCGAAACCAGCGATCTGTTCGATTGCAAGGGTGAGAACGGGAATCTCACTATGTTCGCCGGAGGTCAAGACATCAAGTTCGCGTTGTACGATTTCGTCGCCACCGCGGAGCAGGAATACGAACTCGCTCACAGACTTCGCATTTGCCTCGAAATCAGTGATATAGCGTTCGAGCCGCTGGTCCATGTGGCCCAACCCGACGCGCCCGACAACGTTACCTTGACGCCGACCGATGGCCGGAGCCAAAGTTGTCTCATGCTGGAGGAGATAGCGGTGAACGCTCGGCCGCAGTTGGTCCCAATCGATCAGCATCCAATCCGGAAGGTGCCGTTCCAAGGTGGGAGCTCCGGCACCTTCCCTCGTCCAGGTGCAGACCACTTTGGCACCGACACGCGAAGCGGTTTGTATCGCTGTGATATCGATCTCGCTGAGATACACGTTGACGTCGTCGAGTAGCAGAATCGAATTACGATCAGCGAGCGATAGGAACGTCAGTACCTCAGCGGCCGCCTGTCCATGTGACAAGGGTTGATATTGGAATGCCGCGAACCCATTCTTCCAGAATTGGCCGATGACACCCCTGGCAAACGTAGATTTCCCGCTGCCCGATTGGCCCGCGATCGCGAGGAAGGGGGAACGCTCCAGACGCTGCATCGCGTTTTGGGCGAATGTGGTCTGGGCGAGGTCCAGAGCCGTTGCGTTCGACAGTTTGTATCCGTCGATGAGGGCCAACGGATCTGGTTCACTTCCGTAGTCAAGCCCAACGAAGCTTCCGAAGGGAAATGCGATCCCCTTATTCCTGTAGGAGCGAACCACGGACGCCAGCGCATACCACTCAGCACGAGCCTGTTTCTGTTGTTCAGCCGTCTGGGTTTTCGGGATCGTTTGGTGGTGATTGGGACAGATGAGGATCAGATTGTTGAAAGAATTGTCCTGCGTTTTCGAATACTCCACTGCATGGTGGATTTGGAAGGGACGGCTACTAATCCCATCCCGGCAGAAACAACAGACGCGATCGGAAGCCTCAAGAACGGCATCTACGACTTCAGCCCGGATCGCTGCGCGGCGGATCCTTTCTTGGATGAGAGCTACGTCGGATTGACTGTAATTCAACTGGAGCGCCTGATTCGACAGGGAGCGGAGCGCGCTGACGGTATGCCCATGTGCTCCGATTCTTGCGATCAGATCCGTGTCGAATCCGAGACCAAGAAGGGCAGTGTAAGTTCTGCTATGCATGCGGGAGCCGGGTCCATCGTCCGCACTCAAAATACAGTTTTGTGAAGCGGAGTGCGATCCATTTCCCAATTATCCAACAGGCGGTCGAAACAAAGGTCTCGAACGAGACCCGAAGTATTCAAATCGGTATTGATCAGGGCGATGAGACCCCGAATTCGGGCCGGACTCTCAGGCAGCCCGGAAATGTGGTGCTGCCGACTTGGCATTGCAAATTCTGGATTGATGATTGGCTCGCGACTCCGACACGCGGGATAATGCATGGATGGCCAAGTGCCTTTACTGCGACTCCGACGGCAATACGCGCGAACACGTAATTCCGGCCGCGTTTGGCGAGTTCCGAGACGCTCCCGAACTGCAGGCTCCGGTCTGTTCGGCCTGCAATAACCAGCGACTTGGCTTGCTCGACGAGCAAGTGGCTCGATGCGGCCCCGAAGGGTTCATGCGCGAGTTTTATGGGGTAAAGGGGCGGGAACATCACACCCCGGTGAATCCCTTTGCGCGAGGCAGTGCCGGCGGCAGCAGGCTCGAGTTCTCGACATTCGACCAAGAGGTCGGAGTCGAGGTCAACCTGGAGATCCGGGAAGGCATCGTGACACAGATGTGCGAACTGATTCTGGTCGAGACGGAGACCGGAAAGGCGCATCACTTCCCGCTCACGGAAGCGATGACTGCAGATCAGCTCCGAAATGCAATCGCGCGGAAAGCCGTTCCGAAACCATTCGAGGCCAGACTATCGTGCTATCCGCACGAGCGGGAGTGGGTGGAGAGGCTGCTGCGGGAACATTCCCCAGAGGTGGGATTTTCTGAGCCGAAGTTGATGAGCCATGTCATTGAGACACCTGAAGTAAAATTCCAACTGGGAGAGCGTTATTTCCGAGGCCTCGCCAAGATCGGGTTGCACTACTTTCTGACGCAGTTTCCGGTTTATTCGGGTCATGAGCGGATGTTTTCGGCGATTCGGTCATTCATCCGAGAGGAAACCAAGGAACCGATTCGGCGCGTGAACGAGTTTATCCAGGTACGGCATCACCCGTTGCTTCAGCCCATGCTGGTCCCTGGTGCGCGGCCGCGTGCGGGATGGCGGGCGCACGTCCTCGCGGCAGAGATGCGTCTCGGTACTTGCCTGGCCCATATTCAAATGTTCCTTACGGAGCATAATCCTGGCCGCATCTACACGGTGAACTTGGCGCAGGATCCCGCGATCCCCGAACCGAGTGCTCATGCCCATCTCTACCAGTATTTTTCAGGCGGGAAGCAGGGAAGATTTTCTGGCGAGGCGACATCGCTACCCGCGATTCGAGTGGCGATGGCCTTTCCACCGACAAGCCCAGCCGTGACACAGAGCTAGTACTCAGGATCATTCCTTCCGGTTGACACGGTGACTCGCTCAGGCCCAACGGCTCGCCAGCAAATACCAGGTGAAGCAAGCCGTTGGAGTCGTCACCCATGCCGGAGTGACCGGACGCTCTTACGACTTCATCATTACCCGGTAGCAGCTCCAGCCCGAAAGCATCGAATATTTGAAAACACTTCCAGACCCGTTCAATGACCAGCACAGCCAGCTCTAATGGTTTTCATTCGACATAACAATGGAAAGGCTCCGGTGTTGTAGCACCAGCGCTTCATGGATCTAGTTCCGCAGATGGCAAATGATACTCACTACGGCACCAAAATCCGCATGGTGTGCTGCACTTACCGGTCTGTGAATTCAGAATGGGAGTTTTTCGGCTGGCCGAGACTCCGCCATTGGCGGAGGGCAATAGGAGGCGGAATCCGACTCGAAATAGTCTCCGGTATCTTCACCTCTTCGGGCTTGGGTAGCAGCGTAAAATGAGGATGCCGGTTCTGCTGAAATGCCACGCGGCAGTTCAGCAGAGGTGGTCGAGTGGTTTAAGACAGCTGGCTGATACCCAGCCGCGCCTGCAAAGGTGCCAGGGGTTCGAATCCCTTCCTCTCCGCCAAAGGGCCCACATTTGTGGATGCGATGCGTCCATGAGTGAGGGCCTTTTGGGGTTCAGGGTGGAATCTTTATGACTGTTTCGGTGAGCTCTCCAGTACCGGAAGCTGTTTACGTCGTGCTGCACATGTCCAACGGGCCTGGCAGTGCCGAGGTCGAGGGTGGCGCTCGTGTGATCGTTGAGGCGGGGCAGGCACCATTTCGCATCACAGACGACATTTGGATGGAACGGTTGGACAAAGAGCTGGGCCACAAGATTGAGGTCGCGTGTAGCCCGGCGCACTACAACATCTCCGATGCTGGCTACCCGGACTGAAATCCCATCGTTAGTAGAACTTCTCAGCCGACTTGGCAAATGCGGACTTACTGTCGGTCAGTTGACTCTGCCATCTGTACTGCATTGCTCATTTTTGTGTGTGCCGACAGTGTGCTGACTTCCAGTCCTTAACAATCACCCCTCATTCTCAAGCGGAAGGCTGCGCCGTCTTCTCCCCACTTCGTCCTCCTCCGGGTGGACGCCGCTTGGCCGCGGCTCGGACGGACGTTTCGGACTGCGCCGGTTTCGCGCCAAACCATAAACCAAAAGCAGTTTGTCACGAACCGCGCTTTCCCTCACGCCCTGCCACCCTCCCCCGCCCTCCGTTCTCCCTTTGCCCCGTTCCGCCTTGTTTTTTCCCGCTGCCGCTCTAGTGAAGAAAAAAACAAGCCGGAAACGGCGCGAAAGATGGAATGAGAAGGCGCCAGCGGTGCTGTGGTAGAACGCTGGCTAGGAGGATCGCGCAATGGCTAAGAATGGAACATTGGCTAAGATTCGGGAGTTGCAACCAAGCTTTCAGACGACAACAGAGCAGATCACAGTTGGAATCGATCTCGGCGATCGTTTCAGTCACTGCTGTGTCCTAGGACCAGATGGAAGAATACTGACCGAGGGGCGCCTGCGCTCTACGCCGGAAACGATGGCACGTCACTTTCAAGATCTTCCGCCCTCGCGCATTGCAATCGAAGTAGGAACGCACTCGCGGTGGTTAAGTCAGTTGCTGGCCAAGTGGGGTCACGACGTGATCGTTGCCAACCCACGCAATCTTCGAATGATCGCCGACAGCATTCGAAAGTCGGACCAGGTTGACGCCCACATGCTGGCAAAGCTCGCGCGAGTCGATCCACAACTGCTCTCCCCCATCGTCCATCGCAAACAGGAAACTTACCCCGACATCATTCAGCTGAAAGCTCGTGACCTCTTAGTCAAAAACAGAACGCGGCTGATGAATGCGGTCCGCGGCGTTCTGAAGTCGGCAGGGGTACGATTGTCTCCTTGCGGAACATCCTGCTTTCCGAGCAAGGCCGCGATGTGCGTTCCGGATGAACTGAAGATGAGCTTGACTCCGTTGCTAGAGACCATTTCGCATCTGAATAAACAGATCTATTCTTTGGACAAGACAATCGAAAGCACCGCCCGAAATCGCTATCCAGAGACGGACCGACTTCGTCAGATAAGCGGAGTGGGCCCGATCACAGCTCTTCAGTACGTGCTTACCATCGGAGATCCGAGTCGCTTCACCCACTCTAGAGATGTACCTGCATACCTTGGACTCACGCCACGTCGCCACCAGTCCGGCTCAGTCGAACAACAACTCAGAATCAGCAAGGCTGGCAACAAACAACTCCGTTCTCTGCTGGTTCAGTGTGCTCAATACTTGTTGGGGCGTTTTGGTCCGGACACTGATCTTAAACGCTGGGGCACGCGGATGTTCGAACGCGGCGGCAAAAACAGCAAGAAACGAGCGATCGTTGCGGTCGCCCGAAAACTTGCTGTCATTCTCCATCGGCTCTGGGTTACGGGCGACACATACCATCCTCTTTATAACGTCGCCGCCAATTCCGCTACGGTGTGACGCGTCGAGGTCTTCCGTGTTGCCGATGCCGGCAGAACCAACGTACGTTGAATGAAGATGCACACCAGGAGGAATGAAGAAACATACCGTGTTCACGGTGACTGCGTGTTTTTTCCCGGGCCTTCGAGGCCGACAGAAAGATTGCAGCGCCAGCCTGATACTGAGAACCCCAATGTGCACCCGGCCTCGACAGACGCCGAATAAGTGCGAATGGAAGCGTGGCGAATCAGTTGAACACGTGTTTCACTTATTCTGAAATAGAGAGAGCGCATTCTCGAAAATCAATATCCCGGTGCTAGTTCGAGGGCATTCCTCGTTCGAATTGTGAACTCCGTAAGAAGGTGCCGTCACGATAACCGGAACGCTTTGAGGCCAAGTTCTCACTTGGCGGCGTCGCATTGCAAGATCAGTGCACAATTGGTGGAGGCGGCGTCCCATCGGACCATTGGCCAACCCAGACTAGGAAAATAGTCACTCGTTCTTCAGGGTCATTCGCCGCCATCACCGGTGAGCCTGGCAGATTGGCTCCCCAGGTTTTCGCCACGTCGTTCGCGACAAAAAACATCAAGTGCGGATGCCAGCTCTTGTCACGGTCGCTTAAGTACTGCTGCTTCGACATCATGTAGCACATCGCTCCGGGCGCCAGTCCGGGCAGTTCCTTTTTGTCCAGTGCCGATGCGGTCGCTTCGACGATCTCCGTCTTCGATTTTCCTGCCACGACCAGTTTGGTCTTCATCAGGAAGATGGGAACAAAAGTTCTTGCTGCGGCAGGATTGATGCAAATGGGGGCACGCACTTTTGGATTCCAGAACTCCGGTTCATCGGTGGCGGCGCCCCATGATCGTTCCACGATGCAGAGGAAGCCGTTGATCCCGTTTACTGCGGTCGTGTATCCCTTCGGTCCCAGCACCATCACCTCGGCTCCGTCCGAGATGGAGGATGGGGCAGCACTGCGCGCGAGCGCGATTTCAGAATTCTCGTCGGGCATCATATACCGATCGAGAGGAGCCATAGCCGGATAAGGAGCACTCTCCGCCTGCGCTCGCACTTGATAGGTTGAGGCGGGCATGAGAACTAGTGCAAGGAATGTCAAAGCACGGAAATTGAGCATCTTCTTCTGCATTGAACCCTCCGGTACGCGTACTCTCCGCCACGGGTTGGGAAGACCCGAGACTGCAGCCGGTCATGGTGCAAAGCCTAAACCAGTAGTCTTCTCCCTCACAAACCCGAGATGGGCTTAACCTCACCATATTGCGGACTCTTCCAGAGCTCGCCTTTGTATTCCATGTAGTCAGCCGTTGCTTGTGCGATTTCGCGCCCGTAATACCGTTCCACAACGTGCAAGGCAAGATCGATCCCAGAGCTGAGGCCTCCGGCGGTAGCAATTTTGTCGTTGTCTACGTAGCGGAGTCCGGACACGAAATGCACCGCTGGGTACTTCTTTTGCATATTGTCCACGAACAGGTGGTGGGTGGTCGCCCTCTGATGGTCAAGAAAACCGTAAGCGGCGAGCATGGAGGCGCCAGTGCAAACCGACATGGTTAAGTCCGCGGTTTTCGCGTTTGCCAGTAACCAGTTCTTTTGTGCTTCGCTTCGGCCACCCTGTGCAGGAATCAGAATCACTTGCGGTTTGGGGGCATTGTCGAATGTGTAGTTGGGAATGACCTGAAGCCCCGCGGCGGAGATGGGTTTCTGTGAGTCGGAAACGGTGTACAGATTGAAAGGCATAATCATGTCGTCGCCGCCGCGCCAGGGCCCGCCTTGGGGAGAGAGCATGGTATCGCCAAAGACTTCCCAGGGGCCTGCGAGATCGATCAGAGCGGTGTTATCGGAAACGATGGCCGCGACATTGATGACGCCATTGACGGGTGGCTTGAGACTGCGCAACTGCGCGGAGTCGGAGCGTGTATTTGTCTGAAGGGAGTGGCTGGCGATAGCGAGCGTTCCGCAGAGTGCGATGAGAGTGATCACACTGTAATAGATTCCTTTAGCCATTGGTCGATCTCCTGCATTTAGAGTTTGCGAACGGGATCAGTTTAGGGCTACACTCTGAAGTCTCAAATGACAATTATCCGTCTTTTTAGGACATTCTCGAAGAGGGTGGGGAGCGTAGCGCTGTACCGTAGCGTCCAACGGCAAAAATGAAACCGAAACACATCGTGATCCTGGGCTATGACGGAGTAATGGGTCTTGACCTAGTCGGACCGATGGAGGCGTTCGCCAGCGCGCAGGTCAACTCGCCGAAGGGAGGCGGGGACACCTGCTATCGAGTCACCATCGCCGCGCTAGGGGAGAAAACCTTTCGCTCGGAATTCGGGCTCACGCTTACGGCGGAAAGGAGCCTCGCCGGACTGCGAGATGTCGACACACTGCTCATTCCCGGCGGCAGGGGCTTGCGCGAATCAAAAGACCATCGAAAGCTTACGGCCTGGCTGCGCCAATATGCGGACTCGACGCGACGGATCGCGTCGATCTGCACGGGAATCTATGGCCTTGCCCCGTCGGGATTGTTGAACGGTCGCAGGGTAGCGACGCACTGGAGGTTCACCTCGGATTTGGCGAAGCGTTATCCGAAGCTGAGAGTCGATCCTGGCTCCCTGTACGTAAGGGACGGGAAATTCTGGACGGCCGCGGGAGTGACGGCGGGCATCGATCTCTCGCTCGCTTTGATTGAGGAAGATTTCGGGTCCGAAGTAGCGCTGTCCGTCGCACGCGAACTGGTCGTGTACATGAAGAGGTCTGGAGGGCAGGAGCAGTATTCCGAGCCACTGCAGTTTCAAACTCAATCGCGCAGCCGCTTTGGGGATCTCTTGCCATGGATTGTGGCGCACCTGGAGGAGGATCTTTCGGTCGAGGCACTGGCGGCGCACGCCTCGCTGTGCCCGCGGCAGTTCTCGCGGCGCTTTACCCAAGAGTTTGGGAGTAGCCCGGCTTCATTTGTGCGGCGGGTGCGGCTGGATGAAGCGCGGCAGCGCCTGTCTGCGCCGGAGTGCACGGTGGAAAGCGTTGCGCGCTCCGTGGGATTCAGCGACGGCGATAATTTCCGGCGTGCGTTCGAGCGATGCTTTGGGATTGCTCCGAGCGCCTATCGTGGGCGGTTTACAGCGAAGCGCTGATGGCCGCCAGAAACCCCCACTCTTTTGGCTCACCGCCATCCTGGTAGATACCTCCTTTGCAAACGCGTCGTTCTGAGAACTCCTTGCCTTCGTTTTGCGGAAAAGCATGCAAACGGGCAAGGAACCCGTCAAGGTTGCCCTTCGGCTCGCATTCGCTCGACCTTGACTGAACCCTTGCCCGTTTGCTGACAACCTCTCCGCTAGAAAACGAAGGCACACAATCGAAGCCGAACCCCAAAAACTTCGATTGACATCACAGCGCCTTCTCATGGAAGGGAAAAACA
>JBATXV010000002.1:0-36146 GCA_049673585.1 Candidatus Sulfotelmatobacter sp.
CACGTCAAAGGCCGGGTTCACCGCACCCACGGCGGGGCGCTGCCAGCGCGTGAAGGCGCGCTCGAAGACCCTACCTTGCGGGAAAAAGAGAAGCTGCATCGCAAAGAGAAGCTGCAGATTGCCGCTGCCGCCGTGCGCATGGTGGCGGAAGGGCAGGTGGTGATCCTTGATTCGGGCACCACGACTACGGCGATTGCCCGTGCCCTGCGGAACTTTCAGAACCTCACCATCATCACGAATGCGGTGAACATCGCCGCTGAGCTTTCTGGATCTGCGGTGGAAGTCATTCTGACCGGGGGCAATCTGCGGAAGAACTCATTTTCTCTGGTGGGGCCTATCGCTGAGGAGACGCTGCACAAATTGAATGCGGACATCCTTTTTCTGGGGGTCGACGGATTTGATGTGCAATATGGACTGAGTACGCCCAATCTGCTGGAAGCTAAGGTAAACCGCGCCATGATCGAGATCTCGCAAGTTGCAGTGGCGACTTGCGATTCAAGTAAATTTGGCAAGCGTAGTCTTTCCCTGATTGCCCCGCCTTCCTCTCTGCAACATGTCATCACCGACGAAGGCATTCCGAAGGCAGACCTGATCGCGCTGAAGAAGTCCGGGGTCGAGGTGACGATCGTCTGATTGCCTGCTTGTGACGATCGCATCGCCGCGGATCGGCCCCGCACCGAACTATGCTCACCTTCGAGAAAGCCGCCACTATAAGAGTCGTGTCGCTCGCCGCTTTGCTGCTGGCTGGCGGGCTGGCGCAAAGCCGCGCACAGAGTTCTGGACAAAGTTCGTTGCTCTACGGCGCGTCCGCGGGCGTAGCCAAAGCGGAAATCCGAAGCCAGCTTCTGTCGCTGTCGAACCAGATGGTGGAAGCGCAATGGTCAGTTCGCGAGGCCAAGCTGACTGGGCTGAAATTTGTGATCCGCGGGACCGGAGCCGAAAACGCGCTGCCCCGCGATCCGTTTATTCTGATTCTCAGGGATGGGACCTCTATACGCGCTTCGGAGATGGCATTCGCCGACGGCCCGCGAATCGAGATGCTGCACACCGATCCCGCCGCTTCGCGTGCCGCTGAACATTGCGCTGGACAGACTATTGTTGTGCGATTGCAAGATTCCGCAAGAAAACTTTCGGTCGAGTGGCGAGCGATCCTGCGCGACGGTTCCAACTATGTTCGCCAGGAGATTACGATCTCAGCGCTGAATGATGATCAGCCGATCACCGAAGTCCGCTTGTTCGATGGCAATGTGCCCGGCGCGAGCGTGGTTGGGAGCGTCAAAGGGTCTCCGGTGACAGCCGGAGATTTGTTTCTGGGTTTTGAAGACCCCTTGGCGCAATGCCAGGCGGGCGCGACTGTGATTTGCGGTATGAAGAGGGAACTGCCGCTGAGAAAAGGACAGTCGGTCGAATATTCGCTGGTCATCGGAGCAGCCCCTCCGGGACAGATGCGCCGCGGTTTCCTGAACTACGTGGAGCGCGAGCGCGCACATCCCTGCCGGACATTTCTGCATTACAACACCTGGTATGACATTGGGTTTGGCAAGCCCTACGACGCGGCGGCCGTGCTTGACGTTATCGGAGCCTTCGGAACGGAGTTGGTCCGCAAGCGCGGAGCGAAGCTGGATTCTTTTCTATTGGACGATGGATGGGATAATCCGCACTCGACCTGGCAAATGAACTCGGGGTTTCCGGGTGGGCTCGCTCCTCTTAATCGCGCAGCGAACGCGTATGGCGCAGCAATGGGGGTTTGGCTGTCTCCGTGGGGCGGCTACGACGAGGCGAAACGGGAGCGACTCGATTTTGGCCGGAAGAACGGCTTCGAGACGAATGAGGGAGGGTTTGCCCTGTCGGGGCCGAAATATTACGCGAGATTCCGTGAAGTGTCGCTTGATTTCATCCGGGACGGAGCCAATCAGTTCAAGATCGACGGTACGGGAAACGTCGACAGCGTGTTTCCTGGGAGCAGTTTCGACAGCGACTTTGCGGCGGCCATCAGTTTGATTCGAGACTGGCGGTCCAAGAAGCCAGACCTTTATGTGAATCTGACAACTGGAACCTATCCCTCGCCGTTCTGGTTGCGGTACGCCGATTCCATCTGGCGCGGGGGAGATGACAACAGCTTTGCCGGGGTTGGCACCTGGCGGGAGAAATGGATCACTTATCGCGATTCGCAGACTTATCAGAATATTGTGCAGGCCGGGCCACTGTTTCCGCTGAATTCTCTGATGCTGCATGGGCTGATCTATGCGCGGCAGGCTGAGCACCTCGATAGCGATCCGGGAAATGACTTCACGAATGAAGTCCATGACTACTTTGGAACGGGAACGCAGCTGCAGGAGATGTACATTTCGCACGCGCTGCTTTCAAGGAACAATTGGGACGTGCTGGCGGAGGCGGCCAACTGGTCGCGGCGCAATGCGGGAACGCTTAGAGACACGCACTGGATCGGCGGCGACCCGGACAAGCTGGAAGTTTACGGCTGGGCGTCGTGGTCACGGACAATGGGCATTCTCACGCTGCGCAATCCGAGCGACGAGCGCCAAAAGATTGCAATCGATGTGGGGCGGGCATTTGAACTGCCGCCGGGAGCGCCGCGTCGCTTTGTCGCAAACAGCCCGTGGAAGCAGGACCGAGGAATGCCGCCCGTGTCGTTAAAAGCCGGTGAGGAGCACGTCTTCACACTGGAGCCCTTCGAAGTGCTCACTCTCGAGGCACGCCCGATTACTTCTGGTGAAAAAGCGCGCGAAAGCCGCGGCCAGTAATCGACTTGAGGAACAGCAGAGCCGCCTGGCCCAGGTTCGGCGGCGGAGGAACCTTGGCAGCGGCCAGGCCGCGGGCGAGATGCGTCTTGGCGGAGGGATGCCCCGTGCTGAGAGTGCAGGGCTCCTTCGGTTTGGCCCGGCACATGGGGCAGCGGACGGATAATATGTGCCGCACCGTGAGCTTCGCGACTTCCACATTAGTATTATTCAACATCGCTGATTTGAGAACTGGTCAATCTTGCTCTTTTGCGATTTTGACGGCCCCAAAACGGGAATCCTTTGTGACAAACAGCCGCATTCGAATTAGGGCCCGATCGCGAGATTTGGCTCTCGTTGAAAGTTCATTATTTGAGATTTCTTGCCGCAGCCTGATATGGTTGCCTCGGGCAGCAACGGCTTAAGTGGGTCGAGGACACGGTCGGCTTTCTCCCCATCCTCACCGTCGGATTTTTTCTGGGGATGCGTCATGCCACGGACCCGGACCACGTGATCGCGGTCACAACCATCGTGAGCAATCAGCGCAACCGCATGCGGGCAGCGATGATCGGAGCCTTCTGGGGAGTTGGCCACACGGTTACGATTTCGGGGAAGTGAACGATCCCCGTTTCGGGCAAGTTGTCAGCGCGGCTGCTCCGCGCCTTTTCCAACTCGGTGCGAAATTCGAGTTCTGAGAGACTGAGACTCTGTGAGGTTTCGTGCATCCACGTATCGACATCATGCCGACGAGACGCGAGCAGCAAGTATCCGAGGAATCAAAGGTGCGGCCCGAGCTGAGCACTTTATTCAATGATGCGGCCGATAATCTGCGCGGCCGCATCGTTGCTATTTACGTTATCTTGTTCGCCTTCAATATTGGCGCGTGGTTGTGGGCAGGCATCGCCTTTCGCCATTACCCCGTTCTACTGGGAACAGCCCTTCTCGCTTATAGCTTTGGCCTACGTCACGCCGTCGATGCCGATCACATAGCGGCGATCGACAACGTAACGCGGAAGCTGATGCAGGATGGAAAACGACCGGTTGCGGTTGGTTTCATGTTTTCGTTGGGTCATTCGACTATCGTCGTCATCGGCTCGGCGGCCATTGCGGGAGCGGCACTCGCGCTTCAACACCGCCTCGATGCCGTGAGGGACATAGCTGGAGTTGTGGGCACGCTAGTCTCGGCGCTTTTTCTATTTGCCATCGCTATGGTCAATCTGATCGTTCTACGATCGATCTACCGAGCCTTTGTAAGCGTGCGTCGGGGCGGCCCCTACGTGGAAGAAGATTTCAATATGCTTCTCGGCGGTCGCGGGATCCTTGCCCGTATGTTCCGCCCCGTGTTCCGCATGATCAGCCGAAGTTGGCATATGTATCCGCTGGGCGTTTTGTTTGGCTTGGGATTTGATACTGCAACTGAGATCGGCGTGTTGGGCATCTCCGCCGCCGAAGCGGCCAAGGGCCTTCCGTTTTCGTCGATCCTGGTTTTCCCCATCCTTTTTGCCGCAGGAATGTCGCTCATCGACACCACCGACAATATCCTTATGCTGGGCGCCTACGGATGGGCTTTCGTGAAGCCCATTCGCAAGCTTTACTACAACATCACAATCACCTCCGTGTCGGTCGTGGTCGCGCTCGTCGTCGGGGGCATCGAGGCCCTCGGGTTGTTGGGCGAACGCTTTCACCTCCGAGGACAGTTCTGGGGGTCAGTCGCCAGGCTCAACGACAATTTCGGCACACTCGGGTACTTCATTGTGGGCCTGTTCGCATTGAGCTGGATCGTGTCCATCGCATTCTACAAATGGCGTCGATTTGACGATCTCGAGGTTGAGGCCTGGAAGGAACTCCCGACGTCAGACTAGGCGGCTGACTTGCCTCGGATACATGCCTCCTTCCATCTCGCAATATCGCATTTTTTTCATTTTCAGAAGTGCCTCGGTCACTTGCGAATTGTTGTAATCTGTTCCGTCATCAAGAAATCGGAACGAGAGACCAATGACACGAAAACTTTGCATCAGACTGCTTGTCTCGCTGGCATGGCTGATTCCAGGCAACGCCATACAGGCGCAGACCACTGAGAAACCCGATTTGAGCAAGCAGCCAACGCTTTACGTGGTCGGCTATGCCCACCTCGATACGGAGTGGCGATGGGAGTATCCCCAGGTCATCAGCGAATATATCCGCAAGACCATGGAGGATAATTTCACGCTGATCGACAAATATCCTGATTACATCTTCAATTTCAGCGGGGCCAATCGTTACCGCTTCATGAAGGAATATTTTCCCGCCGATTACGCCCGGCTAAAGAAGTACGTGGATGGAGGAAGATGGTTCCCGGCGGGCTCGTCCATGGAAGAGGGCGACGTGAATGCGCCCAGCGCCGAAGGCATCATCCGGCAAATTCTCTACGGCAATAACTGGTTTCGTAAAGAACTGGGCAAGGCCAGCGCGGAATACATGCTTCCGGACTGCTTTGGGTTTCCCGCATCGTTGCCAACCATCCTTGCGCACTCCGGAGTAAAGGGATTCTCAACCCAGAAGTTGGTGTGGGGATCTTCCGCTCCGCGCGGTGGTCCGGAATCGTTGGAGAAGACTCCGGAAGGCACGCCTTTTAACGTAGGCGTATGGGTGGGACCGGATGGCGAGAGCGTGCTGGCTGGGTTGAATCCGGGCTCCTACGACGGCGGCATCGAGACTGATCTCAGCAAGCCGTTCCCTCCGCTGCCGCCAGATGCGGCACTCCAGGACATACAGAAGAAGCTGCAAACGGTGCGTGCCAAACTCGACCAGGAGCAGGGCAGCGGGCAGGCTTCCGATACGAACGACATTGAAGAATCCGTTCACCTGCGAGACGAACTGGATGCCTTCACCCGAGTCGATCAAGACCGGGCACAGGCGCTGCATCAACGCGACTGGGCGGGGCGGGTTGAGCTGAATGGAAAAGTCAGCGGAGTCTTCACCGATTACCACTATTACGGAACCGGTGACATCGGCGGCGCTCCACGGGAAAAAGATGTGGCGCGTCTGGAAGCGATCGTCACGCATGGCATGGCGAGCCTGCCCCAGAATGGTCTTCTGCCTCGCGAAGAACAGAGCGATGCAGAGCCGGTGAAGGTTGGCGACGGCCCGGTTCACGTGATCTCGGCGAATGCCGAGCAGATGTTCCTCGACATCACGCCGGCCCAGGCCGCCGGACTGCCGCGCTACACCGGCGAAATGGAACTAACCAATCATTCGGCCGGCTCACTCACTTCCCAGGCTTATCAAAAACGTTGGATCCGGAAAGAAGAATTGCTGGCCGATGCCGCCGAGAAAGCTTCGATTACCGCCGAATGGCTGGGAGCGCGCCCTTATCCACTCGAACGCTTGAATGATGCCTGGACGCTGGCCATGGGCGGCCACTTTCACGACATCGCCGCGGGCACCGCCACTCCCAAGGCGTACGAGTTCGCCTGGAATGATGACGTGATTGCGATGAATCAGTTCGCGGGCGTGCTCAACAACGCCACTGAAGCTGTCGCCGCCGCGCTGGACACTACTACGAAAGGTGTGCCGGTAGTTGTCTTCAACTCGTTGAACATCGCGCGCGAGGATTTGGTGGAAGCGAGCGTCAGCTTTCCGGAAGGTATGCCGAAAGAGGTGCACGTCATTGGTCCGGATAACCATGAAGTCGCGTCGCAGATCTCGAACGGCAAAGTGATCTTCTCGGCTAAGGCGCCATCAGTTGGCTACGCGGTTTACGATGTGCTTCCGGGGGCAGGTGCGCCCGACCGATATCGAATGAAAGTTTCGCAGGATTCTCTCGAGAACCAGTATTACCGCGTGAAGTTAAACGCTGATGGCGACGTCACCAGTATTTTCGATAAGGCGATCCACCGCGAGCTACTGGCCGCTCCCGCGCGTCTTGCCATTTCCTACGACAACCCTGAGCACTGGCCGGCCTGGAATATGGATTGGGATCAGGAGCAGGCGGCGCCAACGGCGTACGTGAGCGGTCCAGCGAAGATTCGAGTGGTGGAAAGCGGCCCGGCGCGCATAGCTGTCGAGGTGTCGCGCGAAACCGCGGGCTCCCTTTTCGTGCAAACCATCCGGCTTTCTGCGGGAGACGCCGGCAGGCGCGTGGAGTTCGCGAACGTCGTCGACTGGCATACTCGGGAATCGAATCTGAAAGCTACATTTCCTCTGACTGCTTCGAATCAGATGGCGACATATAACTGGGATATAGGTACGATCGAGCGTCCAACAGCCCAACCTAAGAAATTCGAAGTTCCGTCGCACCAGTGGATTGACCTCACCGACATGAAAGGCGAGTTCGGCGCCACCATCCTGACCGATTGCAAGAACGGGTCCGATAAGCCAAACGACCACACCATCCGGCTCACTTTAATTCGCACCCCGGGCACGCGCGGCGGTTATGCCGACCAGGGCACGCAGGATATCGGGCATCACGAATTCGTTTACGGAATCGCCGGGCATGCCGCCGGCTGGCGAGAGAGCCAAACCGACTGGCAAGCGCAGCGGCTAAATGCTCCACTGATTGCGTTTCAAGCTTCGAAGCACGCTGGAATTCTCGGCAAGGAGTTTTCATTATTGAAGGTCAGCAATCCACGGATTCGAGTCCTGGCACTCAAGAAAGCGGAGCAAAGTGACGAGATCATCGTGCGCCTGGTTGAACTCGATGGCAACCCCCAGCGTGATGTCAAAATATCCTTCAACACTGCAATCATTTCCGCAAGGGAAGTGAACGGGCAAGAGCAGCCGGTCGCAAGCACGCCCGTCATCGATGGAGCGCTTGTCACTTCGTTCTCGGCGTACCAGCCGCGTACGTTTGCCGTGAAGCTGGCTGCGGCTCAAACCAAAGTTGCGAGCGTGCGTTCGACGCCGGTTGCTTTGCATTATGACCTCGCAACAGCCAGCAACGATGGGGCGCCGACAGTAGGTGGATTTGACGGCAAAGGCAATGCATTGCCCGCTGAAATGCTGCCCGAACAAATCATGTTCAACGATGTGCAGTTTCATCTGGCCACGGCGAAGACAGGGTCTCCCAACGCAGTTGTTGCCAAGGGACAGACGATCGATCTGCCAGAAGGCCGATATAACCGTCTGTATGTTCTGGCGGCTTCGGCGGACGGAGATCAGAACGCCGCATTCGAAGTCGGGAAGAAGAAGGTCGAGTTGAACATCCAGAACTGGGGCCGATTCGTTGGTCAGTGGGATGACCGGCAGTGGAGTTCGAAGGACGCATCCAAAGATGATTACGGCGAGATGACTGGCATCAAGCCGGGCTATATCAAGCGCGCTGACCTGGCATGGTACTGCTCGCATCATCACAACGCGGCGGGCGAGAATGTCCCTTATGCTTACTCCTATCTGTTCGCGTATTCGATCGATCTGCCGGCCGGCGTAAAGACCATCAAGCTGCCGGATAACGACAAGATCCGCATTATGGCGATATCGGTGGCCGACGAAAATGCCGAGGTGAAGCCCGTGCAGCTGCTGTACGATGTGCTTCCCTCGATCGCCGCAGCAACGTCCTTTGCCACGACGCCGTGAATCGGCGGCCCGGCCTGCGCGTCGTGCAACGTGAACACTGCCTCGCGACCGTTGAGTCCTCTTGAATAGTCCCTTACGATCTTTTACATCGAATCCCCGGGAGTTGTCGGAGCATCACAATGCTGAACGTTGATAGGAGGTTTTGTGGCAACAAGCAAAGTGACGGTAGTACCGATGAAGATGACGCAGATGAAAGTTGCGCAAGTCGCTAAGCCCGGCGCAGATTTCGAAATCGTCGAGCGCGAGATTCCTGAGCCCGAGGCAGGACAAGTGCGCATCAAGGTGCAGGCTTGCGGCGTTTGCCACAGTGACGTTCTTACGAAAGAAGGCTTGTGGTCCGGAATTCAGTATCCTCGTGTTCCCGGTCATGAGGTGGCCGGCGTCATCGATGAAGTTGGCTCTGGCGTTTCCGACTGGAAGAAGGGACAGCGCGTCGGCGTCGGCTGGCACGGCGGCCAGGACAACACGTGTCGCGAGTGCCGGCGCGGAGATTTTCGCAATTGCCGGAACCTGAAAATCTGCGGCATCAGCTACGACGGTGGATACCAGCAGTATATGGTGGCCCCCGTGGAGGCACTGGTGGCGATCCCTGATGGTCTACGCGATGTCGAAGCGGCGCCCCTGTTGTGCGCCGGTATTACCACCTACAACGCGCTGCGACACAGTGGGGCCCTTCCCGGCGATCTGGTTGCGGTGCAAGGTGTCGGTGGCTTGGGTCATCTCGGAATTCAATTCGCGAATAAATTTGGCTATAAGGTCGTAGCGATCGGGCGTGGAGCCGAAAACGCAGACCTCGCCAGGAAGCTCGGAGCCAGCGTGTACGTCGATAGCCAAGCGGTGAATGCAGCCGAGGCGTTGCAAAAGCTCGGCGGGGCGCGGGTAATTCTTGCGACAGCCCCAAGCTCGAAAGCAATGTCCGAGCTGATCGATGGTCTCGGACCGAACGGCGAGCTCATGGTGGTAGGTGCGACATCCGATCCCATTGAAGTGACGCCGCTACAGCTCATCAACGGAAGCAAGACTATTCAGGGCTGGGCCTCAGGAACACCAGCCGACTCCGAGGACACACTGAACTTCGCCGAACTCAGCGGCGTGCGTCCTATGATTGAAACTTATCCGCTCGAAAAGGCAGCCGAGGCTTATGCGCGCATGATGAGCGGCAAGGCAGAGTTTCGCGTCGTTCTAACCGTGTGACATTTACCAAAGATGCAATCAGGGACCCGAGCCCAAGGAAAGGAACATCCCATGAAATACCTGACGTCTTATCGCACCACACAGATAGATGGGCTTTCCATTTTCTACAGAGAAGCTGGACCAAAGGATGCTCCGACACTTCTCTTGCTCCACGGACTGCCCTCGTCATCTCGAATGTTCGATCCACTCTTCGTCCGGCTCGCCGATCGCTATCACCTGGTTGCGCCGGATTACCCCGGCTTCGGGCATAGCGATTGGCCCGACCCCAAGAAATTCGCGTACACGTTCGATCACATCGCTGAAATCATGAATCACTTCACCGAAGCGCTGGGCCTGTCGCGCTACACGCTGTACATGCAGGATTACGGCGGCCCCGTCGGCTTCCGCATGATCCTGGCGCATCCGGAACGCGCCGAAGCTCTTATCGTGCAGGACGCCGTCGCGCACAACGAAGGCCTGGGCGCAAACTGGAAGACGCGTCGAGCTTTCTGGGCCGATCGCGCTGCCAACGAAAGCGCCCTGCGCGCAAATCTTCTTTCGCTTCCGACTACGCGCGCGCGCCACGTCGGCGACGATCCCAACGTCGAACGCCATGACCCGGATCTCTGGACCGATGAATTCTATTTTCTCAACCAGCCCGGCCAAGCGGAGATTCAAAGCGATCTCTTCTACGATTACCGCACTAACGTGGACGCTTACCCCAAATGGCAAGCCTGGATGCGCGAGAAACAGCCGCGCCTGCTGGTGATTTGGGGCAAATATGAAAGCTCATTCGATCCCTCGGAGCCGGAGGCCTATCGCCGCGACGTGCCGAAAGCCGAAGTGCACATTCTCGATGGTGGTCATTTCGCATTGGACACGGCGGCCGATGAGATCGCTGAGTTGGTTCAAGATTTTGTCGATTCTTCCAACACAGGGTTACTGGAGCGGCGCGTTGGCTAAAGTGGTTGCCGGTAGCAGGGGCATGACCAGCCGGCAGGGTTGCCAGTCTAGGGCGCTAGACCGACTCAAGTGGCCCGCTGCCGGTCATTTAAGGATTTCCCCAGGCCGCCGACTGCAAAGCAGTTCACGAAGGAAAACTTCGTGCGTCAATTTGTGTCACAACCACTATCATTTGTTAGTCCCAGGTCGCCGGTCAACGTCGAGAGATAAGACAGGAAAGAGGTGTTGTTGAGCAAGGCGAACTTAACCAACCGCAGAGCGATTCACATCGAATGGGGCGACTGCGATCCGGCTCAGATTGTGCACTATCCTCGCTACTTAGCCTATTTCGACGCTTGCACGACGGCATTGTTCAAGAAGGCGGGCCTGTCCAAGCGGCAGATGCTTAAGACCTATAAGATCGTGGGTATTCCGATGGTCGACCTGCGCGCTTCATTTAAGGCGCCGTCGCGATTCTCCGACACAGTAATCGTCGAGTCTGAGATAACCGAGTGGCGCCGCAGCAGCTTTTGCGTCCGCCATCGGTTGTTTAACAAGAATGTTTTAGCTGTGGAATGTTTTGAGATCAGGGTCTGGTCAGTGACGTCGAAAGCCAATCCCGATCAGATTGAAAGCAGACCTGTGCCTGGGGAGGTAATCAAAATGTTTTCTGCAGAGAAAGAGCACAGATCGGTACGCCAGAAACCGCGAAAGAAACAATGAGCATTCGCACACAGGTTGGGATTGTGGGAGCCGGACCCGCTGGACTTGTGTTGTCGCACCTCCTGCAGCGAAGAGGAATTCAATCGGTTGTGGTCGAAGCTCGAAGTCGACAGCATTGCGAGCTGCGGGTACGGGCCGGAGTCCTGGAGCAGGGCACCGTCGACCTTCTCACGGAAATGGGCGTAGGCGAGCGCATGAAGCGGGAAGGCCTGATCCACGATGGGGTGGAAATTCGCTTCCAGGAACAGGGGCATCGCATCGACTTCAAAGCCCTGACGGGGCGCGGTATCACCATCTATGCCCAGCAGGAGGTTGTGAAGGACCTCATTGCGGCGCGGCTCGCTGCCGAGGGTAAGATTTTTTTCGAAGCTGAAGGTGTCACCATTCACGATTTCGATTCCGCAAGACCGAAGATACGATTTTATGACTATGGGGAGCCTTTGGAAGTTCTTTGCGATTTCATCGCAGGCTGCGACGGCTTTCACGGAGTATGTCGCCCGAGCATCGAAAAAGCTTTAACCATCCATGAACGGGTTTTTCCGTTCGCCTGGCTCGGCATTCTGGCAGCTGCGCCACCTTCTTCCGAGGAGCTGATCTATTGCTATCATGATCGCGGGTTTGCCCTGCACAGCATGCGCACCCCGGAGATCACCCGCCTTTATCTCCAGTGCGCTCCTGACGAAGATTTGACCCAGTGGTCCGATGAAAAAATCTGGGAAGAGTTACAGACGCGCCTCGCCACTCGCGACGGGCGCAGGCTGATAGAAGGCCCCATTCTGCAGAAAGGCGTCACCAGTATGCGGAGTTTCGTGGCCGAGCCGATGCAGTACGGCAAGCTCTATCTGGCTGGGGATGCAGCACACATCGTCCCTCCGACCGGCGCAAAAGGCCTTAATCTGGCTGTCGCGGATGTCCGAGTCCTGGCTGCGGCGTTCGCGGAATTCTATGCTTCTGGAAATCCGCATCTGCTCGACCGTTACTCAGAGACCTGTTTAAGACGAGTATGGCTAGTGCAGCGGTTTTCTCTCTGGATGACTTCCATGCTGCATCGGGTTCCTGGGAACGACAGGTTCGAGGAGCACCGACAGTTGGCCGACCTGGATTACCTGACAAGCTCGCGCGCGGCAGCGCAGAGCTTCGCCGAAAACTACGTGGGACTACCGATGAGATGAATCGACGTACAATCCGTAGCATCGGCTGCAGTACTCCAGTGAAGCGGCACGGTGAGATAGACATGTCATTTTCGCTGATTTCGGCTAAAGGCAAACATCAGGCAGGGCGCTCCCAACGGCGCGAGGCCTTGGTGGCACGGCTCTGCCGGCCCGAATCGAAGCAACCCGCGGTGTGGAGCCAAGCATGAGCGGACGATTAATCGAAAGCCTGGCGACCACACCGGAGTTGGCTGCGATTTTTTCCGATGAATCCGTTCTGCAGGCCATGTTGGACTTCGAAACTGCCTTGGCGCGTGCAGAAGCGCAATGTGGGGTGATCCCGGCACCAGCTGCGGACGCGATTACGGCAGCTGCGAGGCTCGACAATTTCAATATTCGCGCGCTTGCCGATGCCGCATTTCGCGCAGGGACTCCGGTAATTCCGCTGGTGAAAATGCTGACTGACGAGGTGCGGAAGACCGACGCGCAGGCGGCGCGATTCGTCCACTGGGGAGCTACGAGCCAGGACGTCGCCGACACCGCGATGTCTCTTCTTCTGAAACGGGTGGAACCGACGTTGATTGGCGATTTGAATCGATTGGGAAAATCGCTGGCAGATTTGTCGGAGCGACACCAGGACAGTGTCATGCTCGGTCGAACTCTGCTTCAGCCGGCTCCGCCTGTGACCTTCGGACTCAAAGCCGCCGGATGGCTAGCTTCGGTTTGCAGCAGCAAGCGCCGTTTGCAGAAAGCATTTCGAGCTGCCGCGGTCTTGCAGTTTGGCGGAGCCAGCGGCACCTTGGCATCGCTTGGCGACCGTGGAATCGCCGTGACTGCAGCTCTCAGTGCAGAGCTTGGATTCGGAAATCCTCCAGCCGCGCCCTGGCACACCCGGCGCGACAATCTGGCGTCGCTGATTTGCGCTTGTGGAGTGCTGACCGGGTCTCTCGGGAAGATGGCGCGAGACATCAGCCTGCTCATGCAGAACGAGGTGGGGGAAGTATCCGAGCCGGGAGGGGAAGACCGCGGCGGATCGTCAACCATGCCCAACAAGCGCAACCCTACAGCGTGTGCTCTAACACTCGCCGCAGCGCATCGGGTGCCGGGATTGGTTGCATCGTTTCTCTCTGCGATGTTGCAGGAGCACGAGCGGGGTGTAGGCAGCTGGCAGGCCGAGTGGCCGATCATCGCCGCCGCAGTGCAGTCGACCGGCGCGGCGATCGCCTCGATGGCAGAAGTGGCCGAAGGCGTCTCAGTTAACGCCCAGAAAATGCACCTCAACATCGAGAATACAAATGGAGCGATTTTTGCCGAGCGCGCCATGCTGCTGCTTGCACCAAAACTGGGACGAGATCTCGCCCATAAAATTCTCGAAGCCGCGGCCAGGAAGAGCGCAGAGGAAAGCAAGAATCTTTCTGCCGTGCTTGCAGAGATTGCTGAAGTGAAGATCCATCTTGGTCCGGCAGAGCTCAAGCAACTGGAAGCGCCCGAGCAATATCTTGGGTCCGCTGAGGCCTTCCGGCAAGCTCTGACGTCGAATGCTGATCGGGATGACAACGACCGGGACAACGACGACAAGGAGTAACGATTTGCCCTTTGCAACCATTTACGGAACACGGATGTTCTATCGACTGCAGGGAAACGCGGGACGGCCCGTCCTGATTCTTTCGCACTCCATCGGCACGGACCATGCGATGTGGGATCCACAAGTAGAAGGGCTGCTTCCGTACTTCCGGATTCTGCGCTATGACACGCGGGGCCACGGAGCTTCCGAGGTACCCGCCGGTGAATATTCAGTTGAGATGTTGGGCAAGGATATTCTCGCACTGGCTGACAAATTGGAGATTTCGCAGTTTGCTTTTTGCGGATTGTCGCTTGGCGGCGCGATCGGACAGTGGCTTGCAGCGAATGCTCCACAGCGAATCTCTCATCTGGTGCTGGCCAACACCTCGCCTCAGTTCGTCCCGCGTGCCAACTGGGAAACTCGAATTGCGACGGTACTTAAGGGCGGCATGCCAGCGGTGGTCGATGTCGCGATGCAACGATTTTTTTCCCCGGACACTCTGGCGAAACAGAATCCACATGTCGCTTCGGTCCGCTCGGTTTTCTTGGGCACGGACCCGGTTGGGTATCTGGGATGTTGTGCGGCGCTGCGCGACATGAATCACGGAGATCTCCTTAAGCAGATTAAAGCTCCGACTCTCGTGATCTCCGGCGACCGCGACGTTGCGACCCCGTGGAGCGGTCACGGGGAGAGGCTGGCGCAGCAGATTCCGGGAGCGAAAGCGACTCACCTTGCGGCCGCGCACCTTTCTAATATTGAACGCCCACACTCGTTCAACGCGGCGCTATTTGAGTTCTTGCTTCCGCGATCGAGTGCTGATGCAGAATCCTTGCAGGCCGGATTCGAAATGCGTCGCGCCGTGCTTGGTGATGCACATGTCGATAAGTCAATCGCTGCGACGACAGAATTTACTCGCGATTTTCAAGAGTTGATAACCCGTTACGCTTGGGGAACAATCTGGTCTCGCCCTGAGCTAGACCGGCGGACGCGGCGGCTGCTGGTGTTGGCGGTAACGGCATCACTCGGAAGGTGGGAAGAGTTCACCCTCCACTTGCGAACCGGTTTGGCCAGTGATCTCGAATTGTGCGATTTGAAGGAAGTACTTCTGCAAACCGCCGTGTACGCTGGCGTTCCGGCGGCGAACACCGGATTTCAAATTGCGGCTGAACAGATCAAGAAGAAAGACGATTGACCGAAAATGCCGGCGTGACGCGCTCTTTCCCATCACTTCATGTCGAGAAGCGCAGCCATCGTTTCCACCCCGTCCCACAGATTCTGCAAGCGCAGGTTCTCATTGGCGGCGTGCTGATTGTCATCGTAATTGGCGATGGGCACCGTGATGGTTCGAGTCTGCGCAGCCCGTTCCATCGCTCCCAGCGGCACGCTCCCTCCCATAGTGGGCAGCAGCACTACCTCCTTGCGCGCGCTCTTCACTGCCTCAATCACTTCCTCTGCAATCGGCAGATCCATCGGCGTGCGCACGGCATTGTAGCCCGCCTCATCGCGCAGCACCATCGCAACTCGAGGATGCTCTAGGAGGACCTGCTGCGACGGTTCGCGGTCCACGATGAAGTAGCCCCGGGACTGAATGTAGTCAGCGACGCGTTGTTGCTGCGCCCGCCAGTCGATCCCGACCACCAGACGTAGGTCCAAATCGGCGGTCGCCGCGGGAGGAATGACGTTGGCGGCTCTAGCTCCGGTTTGGCCTGAGGAGAGGCCGTTGATGTTCAGCGAAGGCTGGTTGATCAGATCCAGCAGATGCGCCCCGCCGCCATCGACGTGCCCCAGCCAAAAGGCATTCATCAGCATCCGGTCGTTCACCGGCGCGCGCGCCAGCGATTCTTTTTCAGCCGCAGAGAGCGGCTCGATTCCATCATAGAAATGCGGCACTAGAACGCGGCCGTCTTCGTCTTTCATCCCAGCCAGCAACTGCGCCAGCATCATCGCCGGGTTCGGCGCCCAGTTTCCGTAGTGGCCGCTGTGCAACCCATGGTGAGGCCCATAAACTGTGATTTCCAAATGCGCATCGCCTCGAGCCCCAAAGACCACGGTCTGCCGCCCGCTCTGATCGACCGGCCCGTCGCATACCAGCCACACGTCGCCGTGGACCAGATTGCGTTTGGCAGTGAGGATCTGCTCCAGATGCGGCGACCCCGCTTCCTCTTCACCCTCCCACACGAAGCGAAGGTTTGCCCGCAGCGGGATACCGGCCGCCTTCAGCGCATCGAGCGCCGTTAGCTGTGCGAAGATCGCCGCCTTATCGTCGCCGGCCGACCGGGCGTAGATGCGCTGCTCGCCGTTTACTTCCCGCACGATCGGTGTGAAAGGCGAACCGCCATCCCATTCCGATGGAGTGACCGGCTGCCCGTCGTAGTGCGCATAGAAGACAATCGTGTGTTGCGCACCCGGTACATCGATTTGCCCGAAGACCACTGCAGGCGCGCCAGGCAGGGAGAGCAGCCGGGAATCGATACCGCGTTTGTGGAGCTTTTCGAGGAGCACGTCCGCATTGCGCTTCAGGTTTGCCGGATCGGCGGCAACGTTCGGTAACGATAGAAATTCACTAAACTGCTGCACCAGTTCCGCCCGATGCGTCGAGGTGTAATCGCGGGCGGCCTCCGGCGGCGTCTGCGCCGCAATCGCGGGCGTAAGACAAATGAGAAATGCAGCAAGGTAGGGAAGTCTCATAGGCTCACTATACAAGTAGCTCGTGCCGGAAGCGGGCCAAGTAAGAAGGATCTATCGTGTGTACCGGCTGTACATCTCCGGTTCGGACGCTGGCCAGGGAAGGTTGGATTAGCTAAGTTGAACCGGCGCATTACCGGAGTGCGGAGCAAAACCGTTGACTTCACGCCTGATCTTTGCTGTACTAAAAACGTTATCAACGGTGAAGGAGTTCACCGAAACCGCTGTCCCACTCTTTAAGCCGGGTACAGCTGATGACTCCTGACAAGCGGTGTCTTGTCGCGGAGTCATACCCCGGCAACGATTCCGCAAAATCAAGAGAGAGTACGTTCATGGAGAGCGTATGCATTCTCGCCTATAGTAACTGAGCGTGCCCGAACCGGGCCGAACGTAGCGTTCTGAGTAGGAAATGAATCCCGTGAGAGCGCATTATGAACAGGAAAGGAACTTAGCGCCTTGCTGAAATACCTGATGGTGGGTGTGGGAGGTTGTCTAGGGTCGATCTTGCGCTTTTGGGTGGGCGGTTATATCGGCAGCAGGATGGGAACGCGGTTTCCATACGGGACACTCGTGATTAACGTTACGGGGTCCTTCCTTATCGGCCTCGTGTTTGCCTTAATGACAGCCAGAACTCATTGGAGCCCGAACTGGCGATATCTGATCCCGATTGGCTTCATCGGAGGCTACACGACCTTCTCCAGCTTCGAATATGAGACATTGCGCACAATCCAGGATGGGCAGATCGGCCTGGGCTTTCTTTATGTGGCGCTGAGCGTGATCGTTGGGTTTGTTGCAGTCTGGGGCGGCGTCGTGGCAGGGAGGGCGATCCCATGAACGCGGAGACCGTAGCACCTGGAGCTGACCTAAGCCAGGCACGCACCCAGGGTACAAGTCCAATTCGCGGGATCGTCGAACACTTTCAGTGGACATTGGTGGAAACAGCTCGACCTCAATCAGACCTGCGGCTCTGCAAAGAGGACTTTAGCGACTGGAGGAAAATGTGCTGACACCGGGGCCAGGTAAGAAAGTCGGCGTCTACGTTGCAGAAGATCAGCAGTTCCACGGGACGGCGGCCTACGCAGCCATCCTCGACTTTTTATTTTTTCATGGCGTGTCGGGTGCCACGGTGACTCGCGGCATCGCTGGATTCGGTGCCGATCACCACATGCAAACGACCAGCCTCGTCGACCTGGCGGTCCATCTGCCTGTGAAGATCGAGTTCATCGAAAGTGCGCAGAAAGTCGAAGAGCTACTACCAAAACTGCAAGCCATGGCGGGCGCCGGACTGATTGAGATGCACGACACCACGATCGTCAAGCCTGCCGAGAAGAAGCAAAAATCTCCTGCGCCCGAAGCGCCTGCCCTGAAAAGTGAAGGCAAAGCCAAGATGATGCGGATCTACATCGGCGAAAACGATAAGTGGAATGGCAAGCCGTTGTATGAAGCCATCGTCGATGGTCTGCGATCGAACGACATCGCTGGCGTCACGGTTTACCGCGGGATTCTCGGTTACGGGGCCAATCGGAGAATTCACAAGGACGCCGCGCTGAGCCTCTCCCATGATCGGCCTATCCTGCTGTCCGTGGTTGATACGGAAGAAAAACTGAAAGCCTTTATGCCGGTTCTTGACCAAATGGTGAAGCAAGGTTTGGTCGTGCTATCCGACGCGGATGTCATCAAGTACACGCATAACTATGCGAAGGCTGAGCGGCGCGAGGAGACACGAATATGAAACTCGAAGGTAAAGCCAAAATGTTGCGCATCCATTTTGGCGAGGATGATAAGTGGCACGGTAAACCCCTATACGAGGCGATAGTGGGCAAGTGCCGGGAACTCGATATCGCCGGCGCCACCGTGTTTCGCGGGATCGAGGGCTACGGAGCAAGTTCGATCATTCATAAGAAGCATCTGCTGCGCTCTTCCGATCGACCGATTATGGTCTCGGTGATAGACACTGAGCAGAACATTAACAAATTGCTTCCAGCTCTCGATGAAATGGTGGACGAAGGCTTGATTGCAACGTCCGAAGTGGAGGTTATCCGCTACGTGCACCAGGACGGAGTGCGTTCTGCGCCCGGAAAGTAAAAGGAAACGACGAGCCTGCGGTTTCAGTCCGCCAGATCTCACCCGTCCGAGCAAATCGCGATGAATAACTCCGACCAGAGAATTGCTGCGTTTCAAGTTCGTCGTGCTGTGCCACAATGTATGGTTGGTGGCCATCCCTGAAACCCGCATGATCGATAATTGTCGTCGCCTGCGCCGCAGCGGAGTCGACCTGGCCATTAAGGCCCTCGAGAAACTAATCGATTCGGAGAGATTCTAGTGGAACTCTATCAGCGTCTACCCCCCGATGCTGTGAAGATCATCCTGGTTTTGTTCCTATCTTTCCTGATTGGGCTACAGCGGGAAGAACACAAGGCCGAGGGAGTCTCTTACTCTTTTGGTGGAGTGCGCACATTTCCGCTCATCGGCCTCATCGGCTACTCCATTGCGCTTATCTCGGGCACGCAACTCTTACCCGTGGCCGTTGGTTTTCTCGTAATTGCCGGATTCTTGCTGTTGTCCTACTGGCACAAGCTTTGCTGCGCCGAGGCGGCCGGTGTCACCTCGGAAATGTCAGGCCTCGCGACATTCCTGGTTGGCGCTCTTGTCTGTTACGGACATTTCTGGATTGCTACGACGTTGAGCGTTGCCAGCCTGTTGTTGCTCGACCTCAAAGGGTTTCTTGAAAAGCTTGCATTGCGAGTTGCTCCGTCCGAGATCCTTACGTTCGCCAAGTTTTTGCTTCTGACTGGCGTCATCCTGCCTGTTCTTCCGAATCAGGAATTCACCCGATTCCACATTAACCCTTTCAAGACCTGGCTGGTAGTCGTTGCCGTTAGCACCATCTCATACGGCAGCTATGTTCTGCAGAAGTTGGCTAAAGAACGGGGTGGAGTCGTATTGGCGGCGCTATTGGGTGGGGCGTACTCCTCGACGGTCACCACCGTCGTCATGGCGCGCCGAGCCGCTCGTGAACAGCGTCCCCACCTCTTCGCCGGGGGCATCTTGATTGCCTCCGGCGTGATGTATCTGCGTCTGATTGCGCTTCTTGCTCTTTTCAATCGACATCTGATGTCTTTGCTGGCGCTTCCCTTTCTTGCCCTTGCAGTTCTGGCGGTCGGTATCGGTTGGCTCTGGTCTCGCAGAGAGGACGCGAGCGCTCAGGCAGTACAGCGCGAGTTTGAGCCTAAGAACCCACTCGAACTGCTCGCGGCATTCCTCTTCGCCGCGTTGTTTCTGGCAATGCTGATAGCTACTCAGTTGGCTGTCACTTATCTTGGGCGAGCGGGCGTGAACACTCTGGCCGCCATCATGGGTGTAACCGACGTGGATCCGTTCATCATGGGAATGACGCAGGCGGCGGGTACTCTGACCCCTCTGAAAGTAGCCGCGGCGGCCGTTCTCATCGCCGCAGCCAGCAACAATTTCATAAAAGGGATTTACGCCTACAGTCTGGCCGACCGAAAGACTGGTGTGCAGAGCCTCGCGCTTTTGGCGGCCTTGGCCGCGCTAGGCCTGGTACCTCTATTTTGGCTAGGCTCGTGACTGTTGGATCCTGGAGATCGATTTGTTTCTTGGTGGAGGCGGCGGGAGTCGAACTAATCACTATATTGATAACACGTAACTTATTGATTCTAGGAACTGCCACAAAGGCTAAAAAGGCCCCATTGCCCGATCCATTGTACGTTTATTGTACGAAAATGCTTTTCGCTCTGGAGCCCCGCAGACCCACATAGCGACCACAGTATCCCATAGATCTGCTGGGCTGGATCGAGAAAAAATACCCACTTCTCCGATACCGCAAGCCACCGACTAGCCATTCCCCGCTGCGTCCGCTCTCTCGTAACTTCCGGGTTGCTCGTGAGAACGAAGCCGCTGGCGCGGCGGACGCTGCCGCGTAGGTAGGGCCGAGGTTGGTGGGTTTTGCCCTCGGGGATAAATTGTGGGTCACAAGGAGGTCCCTGTGACCCATCTACGCAGAATCATGCTGGAAGAACTCCAGCGTCGTCATTACTCGCAGGCTACCACACAACGCTACATCCGCTTCGTCGAAAGATTCGCACAGCACTTCCACTGTTCTCCCGACCGCTTGGGTCGGCAGCACATTCGGGAGTACCAGGCCCAACTCTTCACGGTGCAGAAGCTGTCGCCCGGAACAGTGACCAACCATCTGTGCGCCCTGCGGTTTTTCTACATCCAGATACTGAAGAAGCCGTGGAGCATTGCCGACACTCCCTATCCCAAGAAACGCCATCGTCTGCCCACCATTCTCAGCCAGGAAGAAGTAGGGCAACTCATCGACGCCGCTCCGACCGATTTTTATCGCACGGTGCTCATGACTCTCTACGCGACTGGCGTTCGGAACGCGGAGTTGACTCGTCTGAAGATCAGCGACGTGGACAGCCAACGCATGGTTCTCCACGTCCAAGGCGGCAAAGGTCGCCAAGATCGCGACGTGATGCTCAGCCCGGTGCTGCTCGACGAACTCCGCGCGCACTGGCGGCGGCTGCGCAAAAGATCCAGTGTCTGGCTGTTTCCAGGGAATCGCTGGCACAGTAGCGATCAGCCCATGGATACCAAGACACCGCGCCACGCCTGCCAGCATGCTGCCCGCCGTGCCGGGATTAAGAAGAAGGTGTATCCCCACGTGCTCCGGCACTGCTTCGCCACGCACCTGCTGGAAGCTGGTGCTGACCTGCACACCATTCAGATTTTGTTAGGCCATCACGATCTGAAAGAGACCGCTATCTATCTCCATCTTTCGCAACGTCACTTGCACGCCACCGCCAGTCCTCTGGACGCGCTCGTGTTGAAAAGCAGATCACTACCGGAGGGATAGATGAGTCGGCCACTCTTAGAGGTGGCCGATTTAGTTCGCAGCGCAGGAGCTGCTTTCATCGGGCGCAACCAAGCCTGGATCCGCTGGACCCATATCAAGGTCCTGCTCGCGATCGCGCGCTGTCGCACCGCCGCACTCGGCGGTCACATCGATGAATGCACCCGTTGCGGACATCGTGCCACCATCTCGTATAACAGTTGCCGCAATCGCCATTGCCCAAAGTGTCAGACGGGCGCTCGCGAACGCTGGATCGAGGCACGACGGAGCGAACTGCTCCCCTCGCCCTACGTCCATGTCGTGTTTACGCTACCGCCGCAACTGGCTGCGCTGGCCCTGCAAAACAAAAAAGTGATCTATGGTTTGCTGCTTCGTGCTAGCGCAGAAACTCTTCTCGAAGTCGCTCGCAACCCCACACATCTCGGAGCTGAGATCGGCTTTTTCAGTGTGCTCCACACCTGGAACCAGAAGCTCCAGATTCATCCTCATGTCCACTGCGTTGTTCCTGCCGGCGGGCTCTCGCTCGATCACACCCGCTGGATTCGATCTCACCCGCGCTTCTTTCTCCCCATTCCCGTGCTCCGGGAGGTGTTTCGCGGCAAGTTCGTCGATGCTCTCAGGTTGGCCTTTCAGCGAGGCCAGCTGCATCTTTCCGGGGATCTGGCGCGACTTGCGCAACCCAAATTCTTCGCCGCCTGGCTGCGCCCGCTGTTTCGCAAAAACTGGGTGGTCTACTCCAAGCCACCCTTCGGCGGCCCCGAGTATGTGCTCCAGTATCTCGGCCGCTACACCCACCGTATCGCCATTTCCAACCATCGACTGGTCTCGTTGGCCGACGGGCAAGTCACCTTTCGTTGGCGAGACTCCGCTCACAATAATGAGCAGAAGCTGATGACCTTAGCGCTCGATGAGTTCCTGCGCCGCTTCCTGTTGCATCTGCTTCCCAAGGGCTTCGTTCGTATCCGCCACTTCGGTCTCCTTGCCAACCGCCGACGCTCCACCCTACTGCCGCTGTGCTTCGCTGCCCTGGGTAAGGTCCCCATGCAGATCGAACCGGAAACCGCCACTCAGGAATCGGACCCTCTTTGGCGCTGCCCCAAGTGTGGTGGACCCATGGAGGTCGTCGAACGACTTACCGCTGCTCAAATCCAACTCCGTTCTCCACCTCGGTCGGTCACAACTGCGGCATGAAACGGCTCGCCCACAACTCGAAAACTCTGCACGGCTCACCGTGCTCCGCCGCCGTCCGCCCTGCTCCCGACCTGATCCCTACTTCGCGCCCTGTATCCCACCGTTTTCCACCATCGATTCTCCTTCCCACGCTCTCCACAACCTCCACCTCCGCCTCCGTGCCGACTCCCCCCAACTTCAACACCTCTTCCTCGCTCCATTCAATTTGCATAAGGCCCGCGTCCGCCCCACCAGCGGCTTCCTTCTGACGGCTTTTTCGAACGCGACGCCTCACACCTTCTTTCAGCCTTGAGCACTCATCCAGGCGTCACGTCCGAAAAAGCACTAGCGTCATCCGGAACGAATCAGCAAGCGGCTCGATAGGAAGGATTGAACCGTCGCCTGCGATCTGTTCCGAGGGCCCGAGCGCCAACTGGGCCAGACATCCATTTTGCGGGAACGGTCGGATTTTGTAACAGCGACAAGCTGCGGAGTGCCACCGCATTCCGAAATCCTTCAGTAGGATGACCCCTACTCGTACGGGTTCCATTTGGTTGAAGCCAGTGGAAACGTTACTCATGGCGCGTGAGGCGCGAATCATCAGCGTAGGGACCATACGCTGAGTTGGTTGTCGGACGCGGCTGCGAACAGGTAATGATCGCCCACGAAGGTGCCTCCTACAATGGTGATTCCCGGCTTCTGAAAATCGGCGAGAGCGGTTCCCGTGTCCACGTCCCACAGTATCAGATGATCGACCTTGAAAAAGGAATCGGCAGAACCGTAGATCGCCGCCACTTGTTTTTTCTCTGCAGAGACATCGAGGGAGATGATCAGTCCGGGTTGCTTGGTGAGCGTCCGCAGGACCTTACCCGTCTCCGGGTCGATGATGGAGACAGTCTTGTCTACTCCACCGGCAATGACTGATTTGTTGTCTCGAGAAAATGCCACCGCGAGTGGCTCCAGCACAAATTCTGTCCCTGTGCTCCGCGGCTTTCCGGTGGCAGCATCGAAGACCCGGACGTGGCCGTCACCGTCAGCAGTGGCAAGCCAATTGCCATCACTTGAAAACGAGAGCGACGTCGATCCTCCAAACGGAGGCGAAATATCGGCCAGCATCCTCGAATTCTCCACGTCCCATGCCTGAGTAACCATGCCCGAGAGAGCGAGACGCCGATTGTCCGGCGAAAGTGCCAGTGCGAACACATCTGGCACAACGAACTCGTGCTCCATCTTCCACGAATCCACGTCGAAGATCCTGAGCACACCCTTCTCGTTCGGCACTAACTGATAAGCGATCGCAAGGTAACGCCCATCCGGCGAAAACTCCACATCGCTGGGCGGATGACTGCCGTCAGCCAGGCGTTGCAAGAGTTCTCCAGAGCGTGTTGACCAGACACGCACAAAGTTGTCGCCGTCAATGGTCGCAACCAGGGTACCCGCGCGGGACATGGTTCCATACTGAACCTTGACGCCCGCCGGCAGGTTGATGGTCTTCACTTGACGGCCCGATTGCGCCGAAGCTACAACGGGCAGACAGCATACGAGCATCAAAGCCGCGACTTTCATGTTCATCACTGGCGCTCCAGGTAAAGCTC
Source organism: Candidatus Sulfotelmatobacter sp. (assembly GCA_049673585.1). Taxonomy (GTDB): domain Bacteria; phylum Acidobacteriota; class Terriglobia; order Terriglobales; family Acidobacteriaceae; genus Sulfotelmatobacter. The sequence goes on from JBATXV010000002.1 coordinate 24,174, forward strand.
GAATCGAACCTTGGCATGCAATTCGTTCGGTTCACCGGTCAACACTACGGGACGGATAAGCTCCGGGGTCTGGAGCAAAGGATCGCGGGCGTAGTTCCTCTGAGGATCGCCCTCGAAGGCGGGATCAGTGGCGAAGTAGAGCTGCGTGACCAGCGGCCTGTGCCCCGGCGCCATCACCACGTAGTGAACGTGCTGACAGACGCGGCTTTTATCGGGATAGTGGCCCGGAAGCACGGACTCAAAACTGTACGCCCCGGTCGTATCGACCGTCTGCTTGCCACGATAGCGATAACCGTCAACGTCGTACAGGCCGTGGTGGTTGGTCTGCCAGATCTCAATGGTTGCACGGGGCACGACGTCGCCCCGCGTATCGAACACCTGTCCCGAAAGAGTGAGCGGCAAGCCGGGATCTCCGGGCGCACGCAGGATGTTGTTGACGGGCGTGAGCCGCTTGTAAAACGGTCCCAGCGGATTGGGTGGAGTCGGCTTCGGAACCGGCTTTTCGCCTTCCTGGAAGGCAAAGAGCATCGAGTCAGCAGAAGAGTCAGACGCGATGACGATGGAACCCAGGGCAAGGCACTTTTGAAGAACTACACGACGCGATAGCATAGAACCTCCGCTCTACGTTCACTTAAGACATGCCCGAGCTGATCCGGCCGGAGTCCGGATCCAGCCAGACTGGGATTCAACAGGAACTCCCAAACGATAGGATCAGGACCTTACGATGGCTTTCCAGCGACGTCGAAACAGTGGCGCTTTACACCTCAATTCTTGGACCTCCAAAGCAGGAAGCAATTCTGAGCCAATCGTTCTCGCCTGACGCGCCTTACACGCAGCAGACCAGAATCAACTTCAGATGTCGAGGCACACGGGGTAACGGCGAGGTAATTCCTAGGTAAGCGCACGAACACCACGCAATCGGTCGTTTACAAGCCACTGACGAACGACATCGAATGCGATTGGAAGGACGGAACGCGCGTGGTACCATCCGCCGCAAGGGACAGATCACTCGTGACAAAACGGTGGACACTCGCTCAAACGCGGTTCGCTTTGGATCTTTCGAACTCGATCTCCGCACCGGTGAATTGCGCACGGAGTCTGGCGCCAGAATCCGGCTGGATGGGCAACCGATCCAAATTCTTCTCCTGCTTCTGGACCGTCCCGGGGAGTTGGTGACGCAAGAAGAGGTCCGAAAGAAGCTGTGGCCCGATGGAACCGTTGTCGAGTACGAGCACAGTATCAAAACCGCGCTTCGAAAGCTCCGTCAAGCTCTGGGCGATAGCGCGGAAGCGTCTCAATATATCGAGACACTACCCCGAAGAGGGTATCGATTTATCGCTTCCGTCGAAGGCGTTTCGCCGACGGAGCCAACAGTCGAGAATAATAGAGCGACTTCACGGGTTTCACCGAATGGCTGGAGAACCGGCAGGAGAGCCAAGGCCGGGCTGTGGGGCGCCGCAGCGGTAATGTTTCTTGCCGGGCTGACATTGGGCGGATACCGCTTTCTCCGTCACACCCGCGCCCTCACCGAAAAGGACACGCTTGTAGTTTCCGATTTCGTCAACGCTACGGGAGACACCGTCTTTGACGGAGCCCTTCGGCAGGGCCTGACCGTCCAATTGGAACAATCGCCTTTTCTCAGCCTCGTGTCCGAAGCGCGGATTCAGGGAACACTCCCACTGATGGGGCAGCCGTCCGATACTCAGTTAGCTCCGAAGATTGCGCGCGATCTCTGCCAGAGGGTCGGCAGCGTGGCCGTCATCAATGGATCGATTGCCAGCCTTGGCCGGCAGTATGTTCTGGATCTAAAAGCTGTCGAGTGCAGGACCGGCGATTCTCTTGCCGAGGAGCAGGTAACAGCTGACTCCAAGGAACAAGTCCTGAAGTCGCTCGCTCAGGCAGCTACCAAGTTACGCAGAAAGCTGGGTGAGTCTTTGAGTTCCGTACAGAGGTTCGATACGCCCATCGAACAAGCCACGACTCCTTCGCTCGAGGCGCTCCAAGCTTACAGTCTGGGAATGAAACTCCTGATAGGCAAGAGTGATTTCGATGCAGCATTGCCGTTGTTCAAGCGTGCCATCGATCTGGACCCGAACTTCGCAGCCGCCTACTCCGGCCTGGTGTTGACCTACCTCAATCTGCTGGAGACCGACTTGGCCTCGAAAGCTGCGGAGAAAGCTTACGAGTTGCGATCTGGAGTGAGCGAAGCGGAGAAGTTCTTGATCGAAGCTAATTACTACGAGTTCGTCAGCGGAGATCTGGAGAAGGCGCGCCAAACTTGCGAGGTTTGGTCACAGACCTACCCACGGGACCACTCCCCACGGGGTTTCAGAGTCGGGATCTACGTGGGGTTGGGTCAATACGACCGGGCACTCGAGGAAGCGCAAGCGAATCTTGGTCTTGATCCGACAAGCGCCTTAGGATATGGGGGCTTGGCCCTGTCTTCCCTTAACTTGGGCCGATTTAACGAGGCCCGGGCGACTGCCGCCGAGGCGCTTGCAAAAAACCTCGACTCGCCTTTCCTGCGCGACAGCCTCTACGAGCTGGCATTCCTCGAGAACGATGCGTCGGAAATGGCGCAACAAGTGGCCTGGGCTTCTGGCAAGCCAGGAGCTGAAGACTTGACTCTGGCTATGGAATCCCATACTGCAGTCTTTACTGGCCAGGCGGCCAAGGCGAGGGATTCTTTCCGCAAGGCCGTCGCTTCAGCGGAGCGAGCGGACGAGAAAGAGACCGCGGCTCTCTACCAAGCCGATGCTGCTCAGTGGGAAGCGTTTCTTGGCTTCGCAGCAGCGGCACGCGAGAATGCCCACGCCGCGCTTTCCAGTTGGAAGGGGCGCGACGTGGAGTACGGTGCAGCTTTGGGATTGGCTCTGGCCAACAATGCGCGCGGCGAGCAGATAGGGATCGCAAACCTGGCAGACGATCTGGCAAAGCGCTTCCCCGACGATACACTGGTGAGGTTTAACTACCTGCCCACCCTTCGTGCTCAGATCGCTCTCAATCGCGACCAACCTTCACAGGCTATCGAAATACTGCAAGCGTCAGTTCCTTACGAGTTGGGGACACCAGAGGCATATGGCTTCCCTCAGGCCCTGCTACCTGTTTATGTCCGCGGCGAAGCCTATCTGGCCGCGCATCGAGGCCCCGAAGCCGTGGCGGAGTTTCGGAAGGTCCTCAATCATCCCGGAATTGTGTTTAACGAACCCATCGGCGCATTGGCGCACTTGCAATTGGGCAGGGCTTACGTGCTGTCGGGTGATGACACCAAGGCAAGATCAGCATATCAAGATTTCCTTTCGCTCTGGAAAGACGCCGACCCCGACGTCCCCATCCTGAAAGAAGCCAGGGCAGAATACGCGAAGCTGAAGTAAGCTGGTTACGCCCCTTCAAGGCCACTTCTGCGAGACCAAACTGTATCACTGTATCAATACGGGTAAACGCGCTTGTGCCACAAATGCATAGTCCCCGATTGGTCGGCAAACGTGCGCCACGAGCGCGAAAGGCCGAGCAGTGCGTAACTGCTTACCTTCTTCATCCCAGGTGAACCCGACTCGTATCACATTCGTCAGAGATCAGGAGGCAAAGTAGTCGGAATGGTCGTCAATATTCCTGACCGCGAGGTCCAGCGCGAGAAAAAAGTTAAGTGAGCGGTAGGAACCAAACCTGATGCGCATGAAGAGTACGGGATCTGGTACCCATTTAGAGGTGCACCTTTCGCGAATGGTCAGTGGGGAGATGAATTCAATAATGCAGCGTTGCGAGGGGGTAGGAACTCTACAACCGCAATTTGGATGAGGAAATGGGCCGCAGTTCCTCAGCGTGCTCGCGGAGATAAGAGAGGACGCGTTGTTTTTTCTCTCTCCCCCGCTGAGGAATCGAGCCAGTCGCGATGTCGAGATTCAGTTCCGGCAGTGTTTCGGCTGCGCGGTTGTAAATTGATGACCACGTTTTCTTAATGAAAGAGAGCGACACGCCAAGTTCGCAACTCAATTCTTCGTCCTTTAATCCTCTGATGGCGGCGGAGAGCAGCCTCTGCTCGGTCGGTTTCGGAAACATACGAGGCGGGGTGTATTGGAAGAGGGTCGTCGTCCACGAGAGATGTTCTCTTGCCGTCTCTGGAGTTGCCCCCAGGATGAACGGATGTTGCAGCACCTCTTTAACATCAAAATTATGTACTTCCACATATCGTTGCTTGGCACAGTTCCAAAATAGACCGCCGCTGTTGGAGACCACTTCCATCATGATGCGTTCGTTTTGCTGGCCAATGATCTCTTTCAGCTTAAAGCCGGAGTGTTCTTGCATGAAGGCGGTCATGAGTTCGACTTGCACTTGAGTCCGGTCAGACTCGTTTTGTGGACAAAGAATAGACGCCCAGGATGCAAGATTCAGACCGCCGGTCGAATTGGCATCGCGGATTTCATTGGGATCCAGGACGGGAGACTCGCCGCGCATTAAACATCGAACAAGCTCTGGACCGATCCACCGCATGGAGGGCATTTTGCAGGAATAGGTAAATTCGTCGGTCACAAACGCGCTCACTCCAAATCCCTGTAGTGAAGGCTTGCCAGACTCCATGTCTTCCAGAACCACAGTAATGAGCGACCTGCTGCGGAGACAATTCTTCCAGACCCATGATAATTGTTCCTGAAGCTCGCCGTAACGTTCGCTTTCGAGGGAATGGGCGGCGACGAGTTCAGCGCAAGGTTGAGCATCGCGGGGCAACATTGGTCGGCGGCGCAGGCGCATGTGCTTTCCCGATATGAATGGCTACGAACCCTCACAGGGGTCTTTTAGGCCACTTGAATTAGTATGCATCTTACCTTATAGCTCACCCTGAGGCGAGTGCCGCTCTTGTGCCCAGGCCACGGCGCGAACGCGAGATGATTCCAATGCTGGGGTTATCCGCGCCGGGAAGAGTCCGCGATTGGTGCGCCGCGTTTTGGGGACCTATGGCAACCGGAGTAATCCGCCACCAGAGAATCCGCCGTCTCGACAGTATTTTTTTTCCCGGCATGGCAGTGCTGATTCTCGCCTCGGTCATTGTGGGCTTCGGACCAACCTATTACTGGGCCGGAGTGTTCAAAGCTCCTCTGCCCAATCTCCTCATTCATATCCACGGCGCGGTGTTTTCCTGTTGGATTCTTTTGCTGATCGTTCAAACCTCGCTGGTCGCCGCCGGACGCGTGGATGTGCATCGCCGCCTCGGCCTGCTGGGTTTCGGCCTAGCATGTCTGATGGTGGTGCTCGGCCTGCTGGCAGCCACCGATTTTCAGGTTAGGCACTTCGCCACCGGCGACCTCGGACTGAGGGTAAGGGCGTTTTACGCTGTTCCACTCACAAGCATGCTGGCCTTCTCGACGCTACTTTATTTCGCCTTCCGCAACCGTTTTAACCCTGCCGCGCACAAGCGGCTCATCCTGATCGCCACAATAGCAATCCTGGACGCGGCGTTCGACCGCTGGCCTGTTCCTGTTGCGTGGTGGGGTCACCGCGCGACATCGTTCGTATGCGTAATCCCGTTGCTGCTATTGATGATGGGCTACGACTACTGGTCCACCGGTAAGGTTCATCGCGCGACGATCTGGGCCAGCATATTCTTAGTCGTTCTGCAGCAGTTGCGGGATCCAATCGGGCGTTCCGTCCCCTTTCAAGCTTTCACGGCGTGGGCACTGACTCATGGGCGCTCTTTGCACCTCTAACCTACCGGAGGTTCGATCCTTGAAGTTGAAATTTCCGCGAATCGGTTGTCGGGCAAGTGAAAGGAATTCAATGTGTCACTCAAGATAAAGATTAGAGTCTTACACGCGTGGAGATAGGTGCATGATGGACTTCCATCGGAGATTTCCGAATGAAGGGTTTTCATGCTTGAAGATTATTACGTTTCGACCGGTTCGTTCTTGGCCGAGAGAGAGCTTGCGCACTAAGGAAGGCTTGGCAATGCGGCATCTAGGTCGGTTCGTAAGCGTATTGCTCCTTCTGTTTTTAGCAGCGTTGGAGATCCATGCTGAAAATCCGTTATTGCCACTGGTAATCGCGAATGACAACCGTACGCCTGCCGGACAGCTCAAGAACGGGGTGTTGAAGCTGGAACTCGAAATAAGTCAGGGCCACTAGTACCCGGAAGACGAAAAGGGGCAATATCGAGATGCCTACGCCTTCGGGGAGAAAAGACGGCCTCCCCAGAGTTCGGGACCGCTCATCCGAGTTCCGCAAGGGACGCAAATCCACGTCACGGTTCACAACACACTCACTTTGGCGGTCAAGATCCACGGATTGCACACTCATCCCGGCGACCCGAACGAGACTGTGAAGCTGCAGCCCGCGGAGACGCGCGAACTCGAATTTCCCGCCGGCGAGCCTGGAACCTATCCGTATTGGGGTACTACATCCGACACCTCACTTAAGGGCCGTCGGGCTGCAGAAAGTCTCCTTTCCGGTGCGTTCATCGTCGACGCTCCGGGCATGCCCGAGCAAGATCGCATCTTTGTTCTAAGTGTTTGGCTGAAAGTCGGCCCATCGGAGGTCGAACTAATTCCCTCGATCAACGGCAAGTCCTGGCCTTACACCGAGCATTTGACCTACAAAATGGGAGAAGCTACTCACTGGCGTGTGATTAACACCTCGGACGATCCGCACGCGATGCATCTTCACGGTTTCTATTTCACGGTCAATGCCGTTGGAGACGGAGAACACTACGAGCGTTACTCCGAGCAGCAGCAACGTAAGGGCGTGACCGAGTTCATCGAGCCCGGCCACGTGTTCGAAATGACATGGACGCCGGAGCGCGCGGGGAACTGGTTGTTCCACTGCCATATGATGATGCACATGTCCGCGCCCGCGGCGCTTCATCCCAAAGAAGCTCAACCGGCTGCTTATTCAGAACATGATCACAGCGGCGGCATGGGCGGGCTGGTGATCGGGATTACCGTGCTTCCGGGCGCCGTCCCTGCGGCACCTTCGGTTGTCACGAAGGCACCGCGCAAGTTGCAACTTGTGATTTCCGAGAATCCAGATAAGGTTCCGCTGTACCAGCTTCAGGTGAACGATCCGCAGGCGCCGTCGGAATCTGATAAGACAAAGTCGTCAAGACTATTAGGGCCACCGATCTTGCTCACGCGCGGGGAAGAAACTGAAATCGAAGTTAAAAACATGACGAGCAGCCCGACTGCCATACACTGGCACGGTATTGAACTGGAAAGCTTCTATGACGGGGTGGCGGGGTGACGGGCTCGGGCCAGCAGACAACTCCCGCGATCGCTCCCGGAACCTCGTTCGTTGCGCACATGGCGCCGCCGCGTGCGGGTACGTTTATCTATCACACGCACTGGCATGACCAGCAGCAGCTGGAGAATGGCGTGTACGGGCCGTTGATCGTTTTAGAGCCGGGACAGAAGTATGACCCGGGGCATGATAAGACTTTTGTTTTCGGCATCGGTCGTTACGCTCCGTTCGGTTCGATGTTGATCGTGAACGGCACTCCAGAACCGGATCCCATGGAATTGAAGACTGGGACCAGATACAGGCTGCGCTTGATCAACATCACCACGAACGAGTCCGATCTGCGAGTGCGATTGGAGGGCGAGGGCGCGCCGGTGCAGTGGAAGGTCATCGCGAGCGATGGAGTCGATCTCCCCGCCGCACAACTGAAGTCCTCTGCCGCAGATATGGGGTTGACGGTAGGTTCAACCCGCGACATCGAATATGAGTCGGATCGTGAGGGGCACGTCGAGATGAGGATTTCGGCACCGGGGTTTGAAGCACTAATCATGCAGCCTTTCGATATTGTCTCCGTCAAATAGCGAATCAGTCGCTCGCCGACTTGTAAAAAAAGCGTGACGAAGTCGATTCAGCGATTGGCAAGTCAACGCCACGGGAAAAACCATGGTATCTCGCTCAGCTTCTGTTACGCTCCTGGACCAAAGCGAACGATAGAGGTTCTATGCTCAACCGTCGTAATGTTCTTCAAAAGTGTCTTGCACTTGGTTCCGTCTCAATTGCATCGCGGTTTTCCGCCAAAGAGATGCTCGCTGCTTTTCAAGAGCACGAAATCCAACACCGTAACCCCACTCCGCCGAACACCCTTGGACCCTTCTACAAACGTCTTACGCCAGTCAACGATGTGCTGCGATGACAGCTGGACGAAAATCCGATGACTGAGAAAAGCGAGCGTCGCTGACTATTCTGTATCAGGACAGCGTCGCAGAGTGACAGAGAACCGACAGGAGACTCTCCCGGTTCAGCCGGAATTGGAGAACGAGCGTTCCCCGTTCGTGAAAGATTCCGCCCGTTCGGGTTGGGATTTTCAAGGCGTCAGGAGATAATGTCCTCGCGCGTTACTTCGATCCACGCGGATGCTGGACGAAGAACTCCCACATCACCCTGGTGGCGTGGATTTCATCGGTCGTGCGCCCAGCGACCCATTCCGCCAGGTGTTTGCCGCCCGGCCAAGCGTGTCCTCCACCCTCGATCGTATAGAGAGTCACGTCTGCATTCTGAGCGCAGTTCGTATAAGCGAGACGGCCGACGTTTGCCGTGATCCGTGTGTCGATCGGATTTCCTTTGCATTGGTTCCGTTGGGCAACATGAGCCGTCCAATCCAGAATATTCGCAAACGGGCGGGGGGGGCAATCGGTGATGGCCCGCCCTGATAAGGGGCAAACTTGTCGGCTGTGCCATGAAACGCCACCGTCGGCACTGGCTTGGAATCTCTACAATTCCAGGACTCTTGTGCGGATGCCACGGCTCCCACGGCCGCAATCCGATTGGGAAGTTCGCACGACAACGCAAACGCCATATCGCCACCGTTCGACATTCCGTCGGCATAGATGCGGTTCGGGTCGATGCTGTATTCAGCTTCCAGCTTGTCAATCAAATCGGAAATGAATCGGACGTCCCGTGGCTCCCCGGGCCAGACATGTGGACCGGGGCCGAGTCCACCGAAAAATCTTCTGTCTCGATTTTATGTTCAGTAGCTTGCATTTAGCGCTTCTTGCACACTCTTTGCAGCAACCCCTGACAACCAAAGCCTGACAGAGTTATCGGAGCTCGCATGTGACTAATGTCACGGCGGGAAATTTCAGGCTAGAAACACTAAGAAACACGAAAGAATGGAGTTAACGACCGTTGCCAGAACTGCGAACCTCCGAATCGACGCGATCGACAAAGGCATAGAGGCCCAGGCAAATCAAGAACATCACACCTGAAAAGATCGCGGCTGGCAGTGCAGTATGACGGTTTCCGCCCAGGAAGGACTCCAAAGCAGCGCTCAATAGCCAGATTTGTACGATCAGAAGAACGGCGATCAGAGACATCGCTCCCGCGATGGCGGTCAAGCCACGATTTTCAGGAGGCCGGTCGTTTGAAGTTGGCATGGCTTTAACCTTTTACCTCGACAGCAACCAATTGTTCGCCACGCGCTTCGAGAACGATGCGTGGCAATGGGCGTGACGGAGGCCCTTGCAGAACGGCGCCATCCTTGATCGAGAAAAAGCCCTTGTGGCACGGACATTCCAGTCTGTTTTCCGCCTGAGAATAATAAACCGCGCATGAAAGATGAGTACACTTCTGGCTGTAGCTTACATATTCATCCTCGCCCGTGCGGATCATGATGCAGTGGTCATCTTTCGTCGGATAGCTGAATAGTTTGACTCCCCCGACAGGAATCTCCCCGAGTTGGGCCACAGGTTGCTGCGGGAAGACGGGAGCTTTGTAGAAAAGCGAACGAATCAAAATCCAAATGTTGCCCACGAACATGCCGAGGCTCGTTAGCACGAGGAACTTGGTGAGCTGGCGACGTGTGACATAGCGTTCATCTCCGGTGCGAACCGAGAACTCTTCCTTCCAGAGCGGTTCGCTAGGCGTTCCTCCGCTACTGCCTCGCCGCAACCAATTCATTGTTCTCCTCCCACATGTAATCCACAACATCGAGGGCGATAGCCTCTCGTTCGGCTGGGGCCATCATGTACACCTTGGTCGTGATCTTCTGGCTGCCGAAATAGAAAATATTTGTCGGTTTCTCACGGCGGCTGGCGATCTCCTCTGTTCTAACGTAGGACAATGCCTGGCTCGGACAGACGGTCGCGCACATGGGCCGCTTGCCAATGGAAGTGCGGTCATAGCACATGTCGCACTTCATCATCTGTTGCTCGGGAATCATCATCTTCGGGATACCAAAGGGGCAAGCCAGGACACAGTTATTGCAGGCGATGCAACGTGGCTTGAGCGATGAGTGGACGATTCCATCCTCGCCCTTCTTGATGGCATCCGCCGGACAGACTTGCGCACAAGTAGGCTCGTCACAATGCCAGCAGACGTATGCGGCAGAGCGGATGCTTTCCTTCCGCTCGATGAAATCGAAGTTGATCATCGACTTTCCCCGGTGGGTATCGCATTCCTCGCACGCTTGCAAACACGAGCGACAACCGATGCAGCGCGAGGGATCGACATAGAATTCGTATCCAAACACTAGTCGACTCCTTGCGTCGTGCCATTTTTGTGTGCGCCGCGATCATCGGGAGACGTATCAGGTCCCGTCGCTTTGGTGATGCGGCATGCAGAAACCTTGAATTCCGGAATCTTGCTGCGAGGGTCGAGTGTCCGATGCGTGAGGCGGTTTGCACTCCGCGTGCCAGCCCAGTGATAAGGAATGAACACGGTGTCGGGCCGAATCGTTTTCACAACCATTGCGCGAATCGTCAGCTCATCGCGCCGGGTCGTCACCGTGATCCAGTCGCCGTCTTTGATGCCATACTGCTCTGCCAGACGCGGATGAATTTCCGCCCGAGGCTCAGGGTTCTGGTCCACTAGCGCGCCGATACGGCGCGTTTGCGTTCCCGAGAGATATTGGCTGACCACTCGTCCGGTGGTCAGGAATAACGGATATTCATCATTAATCGGATCGCCGCTGGGACGCCACTCTGTGACGTTGAAATGTGCTTTTCCATCGTGGGTATAAAACTTCTTATCGACGAATAGGCGTGGGGTGCCTGGGTGGTCGAGCGATGGACAAGGCCAGAAAATGCCCATCTCCTTGTCCACTCTCTCGTAGGTAATGCCGTAGTAGTCGGCCACACCGCCGCGCGAAGCGACTCGCAACTCTTCGAAAATGTCAGCAGGATTCTTGAATGGAAAGAACTGCCCGCGACCAAGCCGGTGCGCCAAATCGATGATGATGTCGGAGTCTCGTCTCGCATCACCCGGTGGATCGATGCTGTTCTTCCAGTGAATGACGCGGCCTTCAGCGCTGCAACCAAGCCCATCCTCTTCCTCGTGGAGACTGCCGGCCATAACCACGTCGGCGTGATGGGCGGTTTCGGAGAGAAAGAAATCGATCACCCCGAAGTATTCAAGTTTTGACAGTGCTTCGCGGGTGAAGTTCGCATCGGGAAGCGAAACGAGCGGATTGAAACACAGCGAAAGTAGTCCCTTAATCTCGCCGCTGTGGATAGCGTTCATGATTTCTTGAGCGCTGTAGCCCGGCTGGGGCAGTTCTTCGGGCTTGATGCCCCAAACGCCGGCAACATACTCGCGGGCGGCGGGATCGGCGAGCGAACGCTGGCCGGGTAGTTGGTCGCACTTTTGCCCATGCTCGCGTCCACCCTGGCCGTTTCCCTGGCCGGTAATCATCGTTGGCCCAGCGCCGTCGCGGCCAATGTTTCCGGTGGCAAGAGCGATGTTTAGTACCGCCAGACAGTTCTCTACACCCTTAGACTGATGCTCCAGTCCCCGAGCGTGCATCATGATGGCGCGCTTCGATTTGCCAATCCAGCGCGCGGCCTTCTCGATCGATTCGGGCGGCACGCCGGTCATTTCAGCTACCTTGCGAAGATCCCACAGCTTGGCGGATTCAGCCACCGCCTCGAACCCGGTCGTGTATTGCCTGATGAATTCGCGATCCTCCAGGCCGTCACGCAAGATGACGTGCAGCATTCCCATCAGGAGTGCAAGATCGGTGCCGGGACGCAATGGCAG
>JBATXV010000003.1:0-16217 GCA_049673585.1 Candidatus Sulfotelmatobacter sp.
ATTACACACCCACAAACTCAGGGCGGTAATCCTTCCAGATTCCAGTCGCTGGCGAGATTATTCGGACAGGGGCATCTTCAGCGTGTTTCGCAGTCCGCGCCCACTGCCACGCGTGTTGGATTTCAGAGGATTCGAAGTAATGCGTCTCGGACTGCAGAACGGCGGCTCCCGCGGTTAGAATGCCCACAATCTCTTCCCATCGATGTGCCCCGACGACCGCCATCCGGGCGATGTGGTCGGTGTGCTTTTGCAGAAACCGAAGGTCCTCCCAGCGAGCCTTCCATTCGGCTCCCTGCATTTCTGTAAGGTCCGCGAGGATGCCGATCGGGTGCTTCTTATGTTGTGCGATGAAGAATTCAAGCTGCGGCTCGAATGCTTCGAGGTCTTCCTCCGACAGCGCTCCGGCCACCTTAAAACCGAATGCCGCTCCCCCAGTTTCCTTGAGTCGTTCAATCACAGGCACACCTCCTAATTTTGAGCTAAATTAGAAATCGTTGACCGTATAGTTCCGGTAATCGACCGTCAGTGTCTCCTTGCCGAATATTCTGATGGCTGAAATCGCCTCTTCTCTCGAGAGAAGCCAGAACCCGTCAATCTTCTGATAGTTCCGCACAAAATCTACTTGCTTGATCCAAAACGACGGGCTCTTAGCGAGATGGCCGGTGATCTTCACTATCGCAAAGTCCTGGTTGTCGATCCACATCTTTCCTTCGAAGAGATCCATCTCCTTGCGCTTCGGAACAGCGTGGACGACTGAGCAGTCAGAGTTGCCGATTCGATCCGTGCCAACTATCTCCAAGGCATAGTTCTCCGGAGTGATCAGGCTGTCCGGGTCTTTGTTAACCTTTACCCTCTCCTCTTCGGCCTTCATCAGTCGCTGGAATACATGGTGGAGCACGAATCCCGAGCCTTTTCCTGCGGTGGTTGTGAATTTTTCTGTTGTCGGCGCCCTGTATTCCACGACCACCGCTTCTTCGGCCACGATTTTATCTTTGTCATTCTCTAACTTGTAGGTGCGAACTCCAGAGAGCCGAATTAGACGAGCTTCTTGCCAGCGGTGACGGACGTTCAACTTACGAAAAAGGTCTTCTGTATTGTTTTGCTCTCGAACGGACGAGTTAAGCCGCACTGCAGCCACATGCAGCTTAGAAAGGTTCTCGCACGGACATGACGGAAGGGGCGCGATTGACATCGCTCCCAACAAGGACATACCAAGGAACTGTCCTATAAACCCAATTACAGATCCCATTCCTCCACCTGCTTCATGCGGAAGAACTGGTCCACATTCCGCTTCCCCTCATCACGACGCTCTTCGCGCGGTCCGGAAGGACATCCCGACAGGATGTCCATGCTAAGCCGTGATATCGCCCCGGAGTTCGGTACTGGCAAAGCGCTTATACATTTATCCGTTGGCCTGTACCTTTCTCGGCAGCTTGGAGTTGCAAAGCCATGCGTGCCGGTTGCATGCGATTAGCGCAAGATCGTAGAAAGGTCCGCATATAAGACTGCGCTACCTGGTCCCACACCATATGGCGTGCATAGAGGTAAGCTCGTCTACGCATCGCCTGGCGGGCTGCATCATTGTCCAAGAGTTCAATCGCCGTATCCGCGATGGCGGCTGGGTCCTCGAAGGGGACCAAAGCCCCGCGCCCATTGTCCAACAGTTCGGCGGCGTGCCAGTACGGAGTCGAGATGATTGCCTTGCCGGCGCCCAAGGCGTAGGCCAGTGTCCCGGACACTGCCTGTGCCTCGTAGCGATACGGAGTGACGTAAATGTCCGCCGAACCAATTAGCGCAGCCATTTCTTGCGGACTTACGAAGCGGTTGTAGAAGACCACCTTCTCCCCAACTCCGAGCTCTTTAGCTAAGGCCTGCAACTGGAGCCGATATCGATCACCCTCGCGACGTCTGACGTGCGGGTGAGTAGCCCCTGCGATTATGTAAACAACGTTGCTGTGCCGGGACAAAATGTTCGGCAAGGCTTGAATCACGTTTTCGAATCCCTTGTTTGGAGACAAGAGGCCGAACGTAAGTAAAACACTCTTTCCCGTCGAAAACGAATCCTTGTAAGAGGCCGGTTCTGCAAAAGGCAAATCGGGGATGCCGTGAGGAATCAGATCAATCTTCTCGCCGGGAACCCTAAACACATCCTGCAGAAACTGAGACGAGTGTTCGCTCATAACAATAAGACGATTGGAGCGCGCGGCGATTTCTTGCATGACGACCAGTTGGTCGAGGTCTGGTTCACGAAGAACCGTATGCAGAGTTGTCACCACGGGCATTTTGAGGCGCTGCAGCAGCCGCAAGACATGACTGCCGGCCTTCCCTCCAAAAATCCCGTACTCGTGCTGCAAACACACCAGATCGACATTGCTGGAATTAAGAAAGTCGGCGGCGGCTTTATAGGATGACAAATCGCTTTCGGTTATCTCGAATCGCACGCGCGCAGGATAGCGGTAGCGCGATTGCGGATCATTGACGGCTACCACGGATACTCCGGCGGCGCCGTACTCAGCCGCAATCGCGTCACACAAATCTGTCGTGAAGGTGGCAATTCCACACTGGCGAGGGAGGTGGTTCCCGATCACCGCTATCCGTGTTGGAAGCGGCGGGGTGGGGATCACTTGCGAGAATGAACCTGACTTCTTTTCGAACGCGAGAAGATTTGCTCGGCAGCGCATCAGGGTGTTCGGTAGTAGACTCACGGAGCGGTTACGCTCAGGCATTGCAGGCTCCTTGACGATATGGTTCGGTTGGGCGGGGAACGAATGCAACATGTAGGTGCCAGGAGGGTACACCCGAGCCTCCTGGTTCCGGGACTTGTACTGACTCTCTTCAAACCGCGGTTCGCCGTCCACTCAATAGATTAATGATCAGAACCGCCAACGCCACAACAAGCAGCAGGTGGATCAGAGCTCCGCCGAAATGCAGACTAAAACCCAAAAGCCACAAAATCAGAAGAACAACGAAAATGGTCCAAAGCATTTCAACCTCCTGTGCTCATTCGTGAGCACTGAATGTGAGTTCTATCCAAAACGTTCGCAAGAAAACCGCCTCGCGCGAACGGATTGAACAGCAAATGACGGACTTGTGCGTGCGCTCGAATACTCTGGTGCGAGCTGTTGACGAACAACAGCAGAGGTCGAACGCCGCTTCTCCGACTTCATGCTGCGTCTTCGGCACAAGTCCAGGAGGAAATTCGGGCACACCAAGATCAACTTGACCGTAGCAAATCAGGATTAGAACCGTCTGAGCAAAAATGATCACACTTCGCATACGGAAATTCCCGACAAAGTCACGCGAAGAAATCTACCTTTACTTTGTTGGGATGAAACCCAGCACCTCCAGAGTTGATCAATTCTGCTCAGACCTTGAAAAGGCGGGGGATTAAAAAAGTGGTAAGCACTGAAAGTAGCACCGAAGGGCCACCAATCGGCGCTTTACGAGGTCGAAGGAGAAATATGAACAACAGCACGAGAGACAAGCTCAAAGGCAGCTTCCACGAGTTGAAGGGAACAATCAAGGAGGAGGTCGGGAAAGTTACGAGTAACCCCAATCTCAAAGCCGAAGGAAAAGCCGAGAAGAAGGCGGGGAAGGTGCAACAGCGGGTAGGCGATGCGAAAGAAGTCGTTGCAAAGTTGAAAGGACAGCTGGCAGATTTAAAGAAAGTTGGATAGACCACCTGCCGCGTTAGCTCGTGTCCCTGAAGCATGGCCAACCACACAAGGCTGACATATCGATCAAGCCAGCGAAACGGAGCTCATCAAATGAACCTATTCAGATATCGGCACGTTCCCATAATTTTGCTGCTGGCTGCGCTCGCGGGCTGCACTCAACAACAAAACACGCAGGAGCTGAAGGGTAAGTGTCAGAGCAAACACAAGGTTGACAGGTTGACAGATTGAATCCGCAGCCAGCGTGACTTCGCCACTTGATCAGCAAATTCTCAGGCGGCAAGTATTCGTGCCTTCGTCCAAGGCGGATTAGTGCCGGTTTGCTCGTTATTCGCGGGGTGACTGGCTCGATTTTCACAAGCTGACCTCTCATTACTTCAGGCGGTCCAATGGTCGAGCCGCCGGAACCGTCCGACCCAAGGTCCAGCACCGTCTCGCCCGGACTGAGCTTCGCCAAAGCAGTCGGGTTTCCGTATCCTAGCGAGGCCAGAAAAGCCTAAAAGCGGATCACCGTTTTCAGTTGGATCATGCGGGGGGAAACATCGCCTCCAAGGCCAGCTCCCAGAATGCTGGTCGGTGGCATCTCCATCGTCGATACCTCTCCGAACCCTGGGTCCGAGCTGTCGTTGTCGGGCGGGCCGAAATTTGGGTGATTGAAGAAATTAAAGAATTGGACGCCAATACCCACCACCACTTTGTCCTCGACAAAGCTGATTCTCTTCACGACATCGAAGTCAGTATTGAAATAGTTCGGATAGCGGAAGCGGTTGCGGCCTTGAGCGAAGGAAACGGTACCGCCTGAACAAAGTCCCTGTGAAGTTGGCAAGTTCCCGGTATTGAATCCTGTTTCGCAACCCGTTTGCACGAAATCTGCATTTGTATTGGGTGTCGTTGTGCCGTCTGGCCACGTCAACACTTGCGGCGGCCAACAAGGATGCGGGAAGGGTGGAACTACGGCTCCTGCTCCGCAGGAATGCGGCCCGCTGAGTGGCTCGACTGGCACCGAGTAGATTGTTCCATAGAAATTCTTCTTAGCGAGGTTACCGCTTTCTGCGAGATCGATCACCGTGTAGGGAAATCCGGTTCGGGCGAAAATCGTTCCCGAGACCTGCCATCCCTTCACCAGGTAATCGGGGCCGCGGCCGCGGAGCACGGTCTTTACCGGGAGTTGCCACACATAGTTCGCATTTAAGGAGTGACGAACATCGTAATCTGCCGCCCCGTAGCTGCCTCGCAGATAAAAGGGGTTCTGCGGGAATTCGGAACTGCCTGCCGTGAATGGGGCTTGCCCGCCGTTGGAAACTTCATCGAGAGCGTGGCCGAACGTGTAGTTTGCCTGGAACAAGCCATTGCCAAAACCAGCAAATCGTCGTCGAAAGGAAACAACCATGCCATTGTAGTTCGAGATTCCGGGTGTCGTGTATTCAGTGACACCAGCGAAGCGAGTGTCGCCGCAGGGCGGAACGGGTGGGCTGCTGCAGAGCGTAGTGGGAAATGGACCCCATCCGTAAGCATTGACCGAGGGATTTTGCACCAGCTCATGAATACCGTGATTGCCGTAGTATCCAAGAGTCAGCGAAGTGCTGGTACCAAATGTCTGCTGCAGTTCCAGGCTCCACTTCTGATACTGGGCTGAGGGGGTCCTACTATCCGGAACGGTAAGATTTGGGGGAAAGAACTCCGGATCCGCCGCGTGGATCTGAATAAAGTTTTCGCCGGCTGCAAACCCATGGACAAAGGCGGCATTCGAGGCTGCGGCCACTTTAAAGAGGCTGTTGGTTTCTTCCGGAGCGAGATTGTAGGCGCCAAACACCCTCACGCGGTTCACGAGTGGTGGATTGTCAGAGAAAACGGGTCCGAACCCGCCGGAGAACAGCTCGTAAAATAGACCGAGACCGCCGCGCACGACGGTATTATGCGAAACTCCCAGCGGCTGCCAGGCGAAACCGAATCGCGGTTCCCAGGCAACTGGGTCGGTGTGAAGAAAGGCTTGCTTACGATTCGAAAGCGCCTGATTGTAAGGCTGTGCGGGGTCGTGACTGATCGATTCAAACGCTCCAGAGAATTCGGAAAAGCAATCATGGGCGCAGACCGGATTTGATTGATGTTCTACGCGCAGGATGAGAGTAAGGGCCAGGTTGGGTTTTATGTGCCACTCATCCTGCCCATAGCCCGCCAGAGTGTAGTTAAGGAAGAGCTCGGCCCGCTGCGTCGGAAAGGATTGACTCAAGCGTGTCGAGTCGCTGTTGGGAGATGCTGGGTCCACGCCTCCGGAATAAAATGCGTCGATGGTCTGTGGAACGATATCTCCGACGGCGTTCTGGGTATATTGGGCGTGTCTCAAAAATGCTCGGAAGAAGTCTCCCCCGAATCCGAACTTGTGCTTGCCCCACGTCTTCAGGAAATCGTCGGCGACGCGGTACTCCGTGAACCCTGTGACGAGGGGATAGCCATAGAGATAGTCAGATCCTCCCAGCGACGTAAACGGCTGACCCGCATTTGACCAATCCAGGGTGGTCGGAAAGGCAGCCAGCGTTCGCATCGGGTTGACGAGGCTCGACACATCGTCTTTATAAACACCCGCCACTAGGAACTGGTTCGCGGCGGTAGTTCCAAATGTGTGAGTTTCGTTCAACTGGGCTTCCCACCATGGCCCGGTCTCATAGACGTTGAAGAGTGAGCTTATTGGGTCGACGACAATGGGTTGACGGCCATTGTCGTATTGGAGGAGGAAGAAAGCACGGTCGCTGGTACGGATGTTCCAATCCATACGCCCAGACACAAGGGATTCACTCGTCGGCTGCCCAAGCGTTTCCTGAAAATGGATTGCGCACGGAAGATTCACGCCGAGTCGCCCTTGGGGAGTCGGCGGACCGATAAACACCCCACTGGCGTCGAGACAGCCGAGGCCGAGAGGATCATCGGCGAAGCTCCCCTTAGTAGCCGCTGCTATTCCAGGGGTTTGGTTATACAGACTGAAGATTTGCTTGTAGAAAGCATCGGAAGCGGATGCAGAGCCAAAGATCGAATCGATATTGGCGACGGTCGCCGCCTCGAACTGTGGGCTCGGGAGAACTATCTGAACAGGAGAGGGAAGCAAGACTCGGATTCCCTCGGTATCAAAAAAGAAAAACAACCGGTTTTTCTTGATGGGCCCTCCCAGCGAACCCGCCCACTGATTGGCGATATCGAATGGCCGAGGATTGCCGAATGCTTTCGTGATCCAGTCGGTAGCGTTCAACACGCTCCCATTCCAAAAGTACTCGGCGTTCCCATGGAAACGGTTCGCTCCTGACTTTGTGACGTAGTTCACATAGGAGCCCGCGTCGGTTCCAAAATGTCCCGAGTAGCCATCACTCACCACAGTGGCCTCCTGAATTTCGTTCTGACCCAGAAACATACCCGTAACGCCGGTAAAATTAAGATGACCCGCGTCGTCGTTCATGCCATTCAAAGTGAATTGATTTGAGGTCCCCGGCATGCCCAGGATCGAAAAGTTCCCGCCCCCGCCCCCAGTGCGCGCATTATCGGTGTTCATGATTGCGCCGGGAGCGGTCTGAGCGATGTAGGTGAGGTCGTTACCAGGATTGGGTAGTTCCGATATCTGCGTCTGACTCATGGTCGTTGAAACATCGCCATTGTCCGCCTGAACCAGCGGAGCCTCTGCGGTTACGGAGAGTTGCATGTTTGCTTTTGCAATCTCCAGCCTGATGTTGACGGTAACTGGTGTCCCTAACAATACGGTCACACTCCGGCTTTCCTTACGAAAGCCGTCGTGCACTACGGTTAGCGTGTATTGGCTGGGAGAGAGAAAGAAGAAGCGGTACACGCCATCGCGGTCTGTTTTGGTTGATTCTGTCGTGCCCTTGTCGATATCCCTGATCTCAACATCTGCATTCGGCAGAACCGCGAGGCTTTGATCAGTAACGACGCCGGTCATTGCGCCGGAAGTGAGTGTTTGAGCATTCAGCCTGTTTAGAAAGGACGTAGTGAGGAAGATTCCAACAAGAAGCGATACCGATATCGGACGCAAACTCATCGAGCCGCCCGCAGGATTCGATTAGACAAAGCCCAGATCAGTCAGGGAGACATAATACTCCAGATCGTCACGGAATCCCCGCTTGGGCGCTCGCTCGTGGCCACCGGTGGCGGTGGCGAATCCATGAAAGGTGGCTATCGAGGCTGGTCAAGCCCGACGCGATGGACCAGATCCACAAAACGTGGGTCGCCTCGCAAGGGATCAAAGTAGGGATGGACCTTTATCAATTGCAGGATGTTTGATTGCTCCTGGTAAGCCCGTTCCAGCCAGGCAAGGGCCTGCTCGTTGTCACCGAGGCCCAGATATGCGTTCACAAATGCGGCAGTGGGAACGTAGGTGGTTCGCTGCCGTCGCTTCAGTTCATCGAGCAAACGCAACCCTTCCTCGCGGCGTCCGGCTTGCGCATAGGCCCGAACCAGCACGCCCATTACAGCCGGATTCCGGTTGGGGCCGAGCGCCTTCTCCAGCACCGGAATCGCTTGCTCCGGTTGGCCCTTGGCAATCAGGGCCATCCCCAGATACCAACGGTCCGGGTCGTCGCTTCGCAATTCACTGATGGCCTCGTCGTAACGTCTCGCATGAAACAATATCCAGCCCTTAGTGATGCCAGGGAATCCAAGCAGGTCCGCTGCGGCTCCAAGCGGATCGAGATCACGGGCACGCTGGGCCCACGCCAGGGCCTCGTCCATCCGCCCCTGGCACATCAGCCACTTCGCGTAGCCGACGTATGCACCGGCATCGTTCGAGTTCAACTCCAGAGCCCGCTTGAATTCCACTTCGGCGTCGCTCCACTGCCACTGCTTCTGATATACCGCCGCAAGCAAGACGTGGGGTGCTGCAAGGTCCGGATCCAGTTCAATTGCTTTTCGAGCTGCGCTCATCATTTTTGGATGCGTTTCCTTCGGGGAGCCACCGACAGGAACTGATCCGAGCCTCTCGTATGCCTTCGCGAGGCCGACGTAAGCCGGGGCAAAGTTAGCATCCTTGCTGATCGTTTCTTCAAAGTAGGCAATAGTCCGTTCAAACCCAGCTGGGCTGCTGCTGTTGCTGAACTCTTCTTCGGCTTTGAGATAGCTCTCGTAAACTTCAGGCGAGACACGCTGCGCCGTGACCAGCCTTGCATGCTCCTCTCCGGTGAGCTTGACCTCCACTCTGCGTGCGATGGATTGCGCTACTTCGCTCTCGAGGGTAAGTACGTCTCCCAACTCGCCATCGTACTCATCCGCCCAAAGGTGCTCGTCGGTTGAGCCACGAATCAACTGGGCGTGCACACGAATCCGGTTGCCCTGCCGGATCACCGAACCTTCGACGAGGGCGTCCACCCCAAGCGTCCTGGCAATCTCCGGCACCGAGAGTTTCGTACCCTTGAAGCGCATGACCGACGTACGGGAAATGACACGTAGATCATGGATTCCGGCCAGGCGTCCGCACAGCTCTTCGGTCATCTCGTCAGCCAGGTATTCCTGAGTTGAGTCGCCCGACAGGTTGCTCAAGGGCAGGACTGCCAGCGACCTGATTTTGGTTTGGGTCGTACGCCCGGTGTGCCCCCGGAGCATGACGTAGGTGACGGCGATGAGCGCGAGTCCAGCCACACCGCCTAGAACAAGCCAGGGACGCGCCCGCGAAATCCCAGTTGGTCGGACGTCGACTTCTCCCTCCGCCGTCCGTTCCGCGCTAAGCTCTTCCTCTTCCAAACGTAATTTGCGGCTTTGCACCCAGGCATCGAGTTCCGAACTGAACGCATAAACCGATCCTATTCGGTCATGGAGGTGCCGGTGAACGGGCATTCGCTCCCTCTTCTCCCAGCGCTGGACGGTGGTCACGTCGCGCTTGAGGTAGGCCGCGATTTCCTTCCATGAGTCCAGCCGTTCTTCAGGCGTTTTCACGGGCGGCTGTATGTCCGCGAACGGTTCACTTGTGTGATTCTTCTGCATGGCTAGGTCACTGCGGGGAAGGTTGCCTGATTCTACTCCCCGGCTCGGCAAACGGCAAAGCACGGCATTCGACGGCAAGGCTCCAATTCTGCACCTTGCCGCTTGATCAATGCCCTCAACATGACCGAATTTGTGCATGCGTTTCGGAGATCGACCGCCGCGACGCGACTGCCGGGCTACCCAGCTTGGATACTCCGCTGGAGGCTTGGGCGGGCGGATCCACAACGTCAAAACTTGGAGGCTTTTATGGGAAACAGAAGTTTCTATTGCGCGGCACGGGCGCTGGTCGTCGTGTTCGCGCTAGGCATCAGTGCTTTCGCGCAAAATCGCGAAACCGTGCATTTTAGAGGCATTATCAACGACTTTACGCCTGCGACCACTGTCAAGCCCAGCGGTCCTTGGGAGCTCCATGGCGTATGGCGTTTGGACCTGAAACGAGAGTCCGGCATGGCGGATTTTTCAGCCGCCTTGACCATGGAGAATTCCGACTACTGGCTCGTGATCAATTCCAATCCCCCTGCCGATCCCGACTCACCTGCAACTCGGACTCCACATACTCATCACATCGCTCTGAAGGACGCGCAGGTCACTTGGGACCCGAGCGCTGTATCCAGCGGTTGCCCCACTGCCAGTTACAAACCTTCGACTACGACTGGTTTCATGGTTACGGGAATGGCGAGCATTACCGGAAACGGAGGCTACCCGCCATTTGCACCTGAGGGTCAGCTGTCGCCGCTCACGGTCTGCGTGACCGGGGGGACGCAGGTTGAGTCTTCGAACATCACGCTGGTGTTCGGTGCACCTGCGAGCGGACATTTCGGCTCGCAACCGATCAATGGCGCCGTTCGTGTTCGGAAATGAGGAGGGCAGATGATCCATAGAAGCACGCAAGCAAAAAACGGGAATGCCTCAGACACGAACCCGAGTTTGAGCCCAAAAACACGAGGAGAACCAAAAATGAGCAAGTTTGGAAAGTATTTTCTTCTCGCGACAGGTTTCGCGCTCGTTGCGAGTTTTGCCCGCATTCCAGGGGCCAACATCAATGTTCATGCCGACGATCGCGTCTGCAGCGTTGCCAGTCTCAAAGGGACCTATGCCTTCCGCCGGACGGGCGTGAACAACGTCGTCGGTGGCCCCATCGCCCAGATTGGCATCTCCCTCTACAACGGAGATGGGACGCGTGGCCTCATTCGCACGACCAGAAGCACCAACGGAGAAATCGAAGACTGGACCGATCAACCGTCGCCGAATGGAACCTACACAGTCGATTCGGATTGTACTGGGTCGTTCTTCGATACGAACGGCACAAAAAGCGAAAACATCGTCGTCTTTGACGGAGGCAAGAGACTCTTCGTGTTCAGCGTCGCGCCCGACACGATTGTCACGGAAGAGGGGGTAAGGCTGGAGGAGGAGAAGGACTAATGGTGCGCTGACTAAGTTGGATGCACACTTCTCCACAACAACGGTACCTACCGCCAACCTCGGGAAGAGCACTTTTGACTCGTCCACAGGCACGTTCGGGAACAGCGATTGAGCGGACAATGGCAGCCGTTTTTGGTGCTAAGAAGGAAAGTCCGGGCTAGATAGAAGCACGCAAGCAAAAACAGGGAAGAAGAGAGAACCATGATTTCCAAACCGCTTCGCATCGCTCGAATGATTGTTCTTGCCAGCCTTGCGCTCAGTTCCGCTGCCTGGGCGGTGACTTGTTCCAACGCCTCTCTGAGTGGCACCTACGGGTTCCTGCACTCCGGCGTAGATAGCGACGGCGCCCCTGCAGTCGCCGTGACCCAGCTCACGTTTGACCCAACCACAGGCACGTATACCGGAGAGGATTTAGAAAACATAGGCGGCGCGATTGTCCCCTCCTCTCTCACCGCAACGTACGCAGTCGCCGAGAACTGCACCGCCACGGCTCAAGTCACACTAGTCAGCGGCGGCGCGTCTGAAAATCTCAATGTCTCCTTTGTGGTTACGCCAACAGGTTTTTTGTTCCTTTTCCAAAGGCCAGGCGCGACCTCGTCGGGATTCGGCGTGAAGCAGGGCTCCCCGACCTGCACCAATGCTGGAGTTGAGGGCCGTTTTGGATTGGAAACAACCGGCATGTTCCTCGCCAGCGCGCCAGTCCCGGGACCGGCAGCTTTTATCGGTGAGTTGAAGTTCAGTCTCAACCCTTCTGGAGACGGAGTGATAAGCGGACACATAGCTGGTAGCGAGGATGGCACGATTCTAACGTTCGCAGACGAGCCCGTCACCGGTTCTTACAAGGTCGACAAAGACTGCAGGGGCACGGCCACCATAACGCCGAAGGGTCAGCCCGACATCCACTTCAGCTTCGTGGTTGTGGACTGCGGGAAAGAACTTCTGGCCGTTGAGACGGACGCGGACGCGGCCGTCAGCGGTACTTTGGTGAAGAGCAATTAACGAACGAAGACAGCATCCGTGCAAAGTACGCATCCTGCAACTTTCATTACTCGAGAGAGGAGCGAATCCATGAGGCATAGGGGTTTCATCAGTTCGATCCCACTGATCGCGGGGCTGCTGCCCGGTCTCCTGTTCGCGATCCTGGTTGTTCCACTTAACGCAGACGACTCTGATTCGCGGTATGACGTCAGCAAGGAAGTCACGCTCAGCGGCACCGTATCGAGCGTGCTCTACAAACCCGCGCCGGGAATGATTTGGGGCTCCCATCTCATGGTCGAGACTGTCTCCGGCAGATTAGACGCGAGTCTGGGCCGGTTCGGTTTGGAAGGCAAAGGTGCGCTGTCCGTCACCCCCGGCCAGCAGATTGAACTCACCGGCTTCATGAAGACGGTTCGCGACATGGAAGTCTTCGTGGTCCGCAGCGTAAAAGCCAACGGCATAACCTATACCATGCGCAATGAGCATGGGATCGAGGTATCGCCACTAACCCGTAAACGCGCCGCCGAGAAAGGGGTGACGCTATGAACCGCAACTTCACCAGCATTCTTGCATTGATTCTGGTTGGCCTGGCTTTCGGGTTCCTGACGGGTTGCGGCAGCAGCAGTTCGAGTACGCCGCCTCCTCCTCCGCCTCCCACCCTCGCGATCACGGCGACGAGCGGATCGGGACAAAAAGCAAACGTCGGTGACGCTTTTGCCAACATGCTGGTAGCCACCGTAACCTCCAACGGAACGGCGGCCAGCGGGGTAACGGTTACGTTCACGCCTGTTCCGGGACCAGCCGGTCAGAGCTGCACCCCCTCCGCCACCACTGCTACCACCGCCTCCGATGGCACCGCATCGATCACATGCACTGCAAACTCGACCCCCGGCGCCTACTCAGTAACGGTCGCAGCGACGGGAGCCACAGCAACAGCCAGTTTCACCGAAGGGAACACAGCTCCCCGCGTGTTCGTGTTCTATGTAAACGGGCTGGAAAACAGCCCCGCCTACGGACCCGGGCCGGTTTACTACGCCATCGCCGGCGCGGTGGGCTTTGACTTAAGCGGAAACATCCTCGGTGGCGAACAGGACTACAACGACGGAAGCGGCTTTACATCACCGGGCGAACCCAAGACCCCCGATGTAATCAGCCCCACTGGCAGTTCGATGATGGTGAATTCAACCACAGGCACCGGCACGCTCATCCTTGATGTTTCGGCCAGCAACCCTAACGTCGGGGTGAACGGCATCGAGAAATTCGCCGTTCAGTTTATTAACGCAAATCATGCGCTGATTACGCAGTTTGATGGATCGGCAACTTCCAGTGGAAGCTTCGACCTGCAGACGCCAACGAGCGGCGCCGACGGCAATTTTGCCTTCACCCTCTCCGGGCTGCAAACCAACCCCATCCTCCCAGTTGCGTATGGAGGTGTGTTCTCGAACACCGGCGGCACCATCCATGGCACGTACGACGAAAATGAAGCCGGGAACGTGCTCGTGGAGAATACTCTCACCGCGACGGACAATGGCGTCGGAGCGGACGTGTACGGTCGGGGCAGCATCACCGGCTTCACGGATCCCAACTACGGTAACGCGCCCATCTCGCTCGTCTACTACATCGTTGGTCCGGAAGTATTACGCATCATCGATGTTGACTTCGTCGATGCGTTGGCGGGTTCAGCCTATGGCCAGGGAAGCGCAAGCACCTTCGACAGCACGGTGCTGTCAAAGGACGTGTTCGGCATCCTGGACAACACGGAGGACCAGATATTTGCCGCAGCCGGGCAACTCGTTGCCGCCAATACCGCCGTTGGAACGTTTAGCGCCACATTCACGGGTGAAGGCGATGATGACGAAGGGGGCACCGTGATGGCCACGGGCACCCCCGGCGGAGTCGCAGGCAACTACTCCTTTTCGAACACCGTGCTCGGTTATGGCAGCATGACCGGCATCACGGGGATGGGATCCATTCACACGCTCGGGCTGTATGCGACCGATCCAACACTCAACCTTCTCGATCCCAACAACACCACGGCGGCCAACCTGGGAGAGGCCCTTGTCCTCAATCTGGATGATTTCGCGCAGGGCACGGGAATCGTGGTCCCGCAAGGAACCATAGCGTCCGACGGATCTGACCTCAACCATAGCTACGGCTTCGGGGCGCAGGCCTACGTCGACAACGGCACCTGGCCCTCCGGGAACGTGGGCTGGGAGTTTGACTTCGTCGGGCAAGGAACGTTTGCGTCGCGTGTTTTCACGACCGGTGCCGGAGGCCCCCCCACTCCAGCAGATATCAGCGATCCCTACGCGTCTTTCGTACCGGGCACGCCGGATGAGTACACTGCCGTTCCGATCGCGGGGACTGCGGCCGCACCTGACGCGGCGGGGCGATACGCTTTCCGGTCGGCCACTCCATTTGCCGTCGGTCCCGTCGGGGGCGCTGACGGTCCAACCAAGGACTTCACCGTGGTCGTGTACGAAGCTGGTCCGGGACTGCTGTTCTCGATCGACGAGGACGAGAGCAGCGAGTGGCTGGGCACCTTCCAGGAAATGAGTGCCGGCCCGCTGAAGGCGATGCATGTGAAGAGAGGACCGCTAGTCAAGAGCCAATCGAAACCGAAACCCTAACCAGCCGGCAGTTCGGGGGGTGTCGGCAAACAGGGCACCATGTTGTTGGTCGCAAAATGACTTCACGCTAATACCCAGGTCGCTTGAGTCTAGCAATGCCGGGCGACCCACACAGCGGGAGTCAGGTCTGGAAGGCACCGAATCGGGAGATCAGCGAGCCCGGGGAGAATCGTGGAAAAGTAATCGCGCACCGGGAGTTTCAACCTGCGGCAGCTTTCCACGACTGAGAGAATCGCTGCAACCTTCGGTCCTGCCAGTGGACTGCCGATGTGCAACCAGTTCTTTCGACCAAGAGCTATCGGACGCATGGAGTTTTCCGCCAAGTTAGTACTTAGCTCCAGTTCGGGATACTCCAAGAAGCGGGAGAGCTTCTTCCACAGTGCGAGCGCGTACTGGCAAGCCTTACTAAGTGTGCTGGAAGGCAATGCCATGGACTGCACTGCTTCGATCCTCCCACGAATTTCGTCTAACAATGGTTTGGCTCTTTCCTGACGTCGGATATGGCGCGCCGCAGTAGTCAGCGCTTTGCGGCGAGCTTCTGCATCGACGGCAAACAGATCGTCCATCTGAGCCACAATCGGGGTTGCAATCGGATCTCGTGGATTTAGCTGCACCGCCTCGAAGAACTGTCTCCTTGCATGAGACCAACAAGCGGCATGTACCATTCTCGGCCCACCGATTTGGTCATACGCCGCATAGCCGTCGGTTTGGAGAATGCCTTCGAACTGTCCCAGAAATCGTTTCGGCCCATCGCGTCCACGGCCTAAGCGGAAGTCGAACACCACGCTTCCTCCGGGGCGACTGTATTGCCAGAGGTACGCTTGGTGGTTTTTGCCCCGGCCCTCGCGTGTCTGCACATCCACTGGGGTTTCATCCGCCTGAATGTAACTTCCGCTGATCAACTCTCGCCTCATGGCGGCGACTAAAGGGATGAGCAACTCGCCGACTTTGAGGACCCAGCCGTCCAGCGTTGCGCGGCTGATTTCCAAGCCGAGGTCCCTTTCCAGAATTACGCTCTGCCGATGCAGCGGCGTGTGATTGCAATACTTGCCGACGACCGTCTCGATGACGATCTGGTCACTCGCCAGACACTTCTCGATGATCCGCGACGGCAGGGGCGCTGAGAGGACGCCGAGATCCTCACACGACCGACAAGCCCGCTTCTCTCGTTTCGTGACCAGCACAAAGTACTTCGCCGGTTCCACGTCCAACTGGGAACTCTCCTCGTAGCCGATCACCACCGTCTCTTTTCCGCAGAGTTTGCATACGCGCTGATCTAATGCGCAGGGCAGAATCCGCTCAACGCGAGGAAGATTCGCCGGCAACTCCTGGCGACCCGGATGTTTACCTGACTCCTTGTCCCAGCGATGCACTGGCGCGCGCTCACTTTCCGCCTGCTCGATCACTTCACTGACGACAGGCTCAAGCTCGAACAATTGCATTTGCGCCTGCGAAAGTTTTTCTCCGCCCGCACCATACTTCTCGATCCGCAGCAGCCGTAGTCGCTCTTCCAGCATCCGAATCCTCAGCTCAGCGTACT
>JBATXV010000004.1:2500-39329 GCA_049673585.1 Candidatus Sulfotelmatobacter sp.
CGGGGAGGGTTTCCAGGGCTCGGTCTTCGTCCCATTTCACATCTCCGTGAGCTGCCGAGTTGCGGAGGGATTCGTCTTCTACTTCTACGATTTCGATCGTCACATTGCGGAAGGGGTGGTCGGAGCGGTTGCTGGCTATGTGGGCGAAGGGGGCGGGTGAGAAATGAGTTTCTCCGTCCTCGAGGTGGAGGGTGGCGGGTGGTTTGCCTTTGACCTCGTTGACTACATCGGTTGCGCCCAGGGTTACGTAGATGTAGTCGTGGCGGTGCCAGTGCATGAGCGTGTCGGAGTGAGGTGGGACTTCTACGTTGTAGACGCGGACGTATTTGTTTTCCAGCGTTAGGTGGTGGTGGGGCTCGGCGGAGAGTTCGACTTCGGGGGCTGTGGCTTGCGCGGCTAGCAGGGTTGCTATTAGGCAGAAGAAAATTTGGCGCTTCATGCGGCGAATTGTAGCAGCAGCTCGGGGGCTAAAGCCCGGATTCAAATTCGAAATCTTACGCGGCGCTGAAGCGCCGCTCTTCCACGGCATTCCACGCATTCGTTTGGTATTCCACGCACTCGTTTGGTAAGTTACGGCGCGGCTGAAGTCGCGCCCCTTCAAAGCTTGCGGAACGATTGCAGTCTGTTCCTGGGTTATAATCGGGCGCTCATGAATCTGACTTCTGGCGCGCGGCTTGGTCCTTATGAAATTGTTTCGCCTTTGGGTGCGGGCGGGATGGGCGAGGTTTATCGGGCGCGCGACACTCGGCTTAAGCGGGAAGTCGCGATCAAAGTTTTGCCTCCGGCATTTTCTCTGGATGGGGACCGGCTGCGCCGGTTTGAGCAAGAGGCGCTGGCTACTGCGGCCCTGAATCATCCAAACATTCTGGCGGTGTTTGATATTGGCACGTATGAAGGCTCGCCTTACGTAGTTTCGGAATTGCTTGAGGGCGAGACCCTGCGCGAGCGGCTGCGGGGCGGGGCGATCGTGGTGCGCAAGACTCTCGACTATGCGTTGCAGATTGCGCATGGGCTGGCTGCGGCGCATGAAAAAGGAATTATTCATCGCGACCTGAAGCCGGAGAATCTTTTTCTCACGAAAGATGGGCGGGTGAAGATTCTGGATTTTGGGCTGGCGAAGCTGACGCAGCCTGATTCCGGGACGCATACCTCGATGCCCACGCAGACTCAGGCTACCGAAGCCGGCGTGGTGATGGGGACGGCGGGATATATGTCGCCGGAGCAGGTGCGGGGAACGGCGGTAGATCCGCGGTCTGACATATTCAGCTTTGGGGCAATTCTGTACGAAATGCTTTCGGGGAAGCGGGCGTTTCATGGAGAAACGGCCGCGGACACGATGAGCGCGATTTTGCGGGAAGAGCCTCCGGAGTTGAACGAGACGAATCGGAATGTTTCTCCGGCGCTGGAGAGGATGGTGCAGCACTGCCTGGAGAAAAATCCGGAGCAGCGTTTCCACTCGGCCAGCGATATTGCGTTCGATCTCGAGCATCTCACGGGAGTTTCCGGGACGACGGCGCGAGCCGCGATAGCAGCGGCGGGGAGCGGGCGGCCACGTGGCAAGTTGCTGGTTATGATGGCCGGCGGGCTGGCGATCGCGGTGGTGATGCTTGGTTTGGGGTGGTGGCTGGGGAGTCGAGGACACGGGCCGGCAGCGATGGCCGAGTACCAGCAGATAACTTTTCGGACCGGAGCGATCGGGAATGCGCGGTTCACGCCGGACGGCAGCATTGTTTACAGCGCGGCGTGGGATGGCGGCCCGTTCGAACTTTATATGTCGCGGACGGATGATCCGGGGTCGCGTGACCTGGGAATCAAGGATGCCGAGCTGCTTTCGATTTCAAAGGGCGGAGAACTGGCGATTCGTCTCAACACCGTGTTCCATAGCGGCTACGCGCGAAGCGGGACACTGGCGCGGGTTCCGCTGAGCGGGGGCACGCCGCGCGAAGTGTCGGACAATGTGGGGGACGCGGACTGGTCGGCGGACGGCGAGAGCATGGCGATCACCCGTTATGTTCCGGAGAATAATCATTGGCATCTGGAATATCCCGCGGGCAAGGTTCTGCTGGATACCATCAACTGGATCAGCCATCCGAAGATTTCGCCGGACGGGAAGTGGATCGCTTTTGCCGATCATGAAAATCCGGGCGGAGACGACGAGGGTTCGCTGGCGGTAATTGGCGCGGATGGCAAGGAACCAGAGCGGAAACTTTCTTCGGGCTGGACTTCGCTGCAAGGCATTCTCTGGTCTCCGGCCGGGGACGAGATCTGGTTCACATCCACAAACACGGGTGAGGCTTCGAACCCGCGCGCCGTTACGCTTGCGGGCAAGCTGCGGGCGATCACCAACGTTCCGGGAGGGATGTGGCTGGAAGACATGCGCAATGGAACCATACTGACGGTGGCGACTCACCAGAGGCTCGATATTCGGGGCATGCCTCCGGGTGGAAAAGAAGAGCATGAACTGGGATGGTTTGGATGGTCGGAGTTGCGCGACATCAGCCGCGACGGGCGGAAGATTCTGTTTGAGGAAGAAGGCGATGGCGGAGGTCCGAATTACACAGTGTATCTGCGTGACACGGATGGGTCGCCTCCAGCGCGCATTGGCGAGGGCATGGCGATGGCCATCTCGCCGGACACAAAATGGGCGATTACACGACGGGCCAAGGGCGGACCACTGAACCTGGTGCCGACGGGAGCGGGCGAAACCAGACAACTCACGCACGATGCCGTCACCTACGACGGGGCACGGTTTTTTCCGGATGGCAAGCACCTGCTGGCTTATGGGATTGAAACCGGGCACGGCGGACGCGACTATGTGATCGACCTGAGCAATGGAGATTCGAAGGCCGTCACGCCCGAGGGCATGGGCGGAGTTCAACTCTCGCCGGATGGGAAGAGCATTGCGGTTCGTGCGGCCGATGGGAAACGAGGTGTCTGGTCGCTGGAAAAGAGCGATTTCCGTCCGATACCGGGGCTTGAATCGAAGGACAGCGTGATTGGCTGGACGCAGGACGGAGAGTCGGTGTACGTCGCTCCGTTCACACGTGGCGCGAAGACGGTGCAGGTCTTTCAAGCGAATATACAGACCGGGAAAATGGAACCGTGGAAAAGCTTTGGGGCAGGGGTGGGGGCGCAGGGTGCTTCGCTGGCGGCGCCTCATCTCTCGAGCGACGGGAGTGCGTATGCGTATCTTTATGTGCGCACGTTGTCGGAAGCGTACGTGGTCACGGGGCTGAAGTAGGGTTTTCGCTGACATAGAGAGCCTGCCGAAAAATCAAAATAATGGGGCCTCGGCGTCGATGCATTCATGCGATGACTGAGAGCGCATGGGTGCGGTAGGGATGCGGCTGTTTTTGTTGAATCTTGCTGGGCTTGAGAAAGGGTTATCTCGTGAGGCGATTCTTTCCGCGTTGTCTGATTCTTTTGTGGCTCACTGCATGCTTTTTTGTGACAGGTTCTTCGATTTCGGCGCAAGAGGATTCCGGGGAACGGATTTTCTTTAACGCCAAGGTGTTCACCGGCGATCCGCAGGATCCTTATGCGGAGGCGGTTGCGATTCGCGGGGAAAAGATCGTGGCGGTGGGCAATTTTGCCGAGGTGGTGAAATCTGTGTCCGCGAAGGCGGAGCGCATTGATCTGGAAGGGAAGAGTCTTTTCCCCGGGTTCATCGATTCGCATAGTCACTCGATCGATGGCGGCCTGAGCCTCATTTCGGCCGACGCCAGCGACAAGGTGGAGACTCTGGATCAGCTGGCGCCTTTTGTCGCCGACGCGAAGAGGACGGGCAGGGGGATGCGCGGCGACATTCTTGAAATTCTCGGACTGCCGCTTGAGTTCTGGTCGCATCCGGATGTGCTGAATGCCGAGTTCAGCACGGGGGCGTATGAAAAGCGGAGCGTTCTTTTGCGCGGGATGGATGGGCACACGGCTTGGGCGAATCGGGCGCTGTTGCAGCGGGCGGGCATCACGGCTGAATTTCTCAAGAAGCTCTCGGTTGAGGAGCGCGGCTATTACGGCATTGACAAAGACGGGCGTCCGAACGGATTTCTGGTGGACGCCGGCGTGGAGAAGATCGAGCCGCTGCTGCCTGAGTTCACTGCCGATCAGTTGCTGGCGGCGGGACAGGCTGCTCTTGAATATAACCACAGCCTTGGGATCACGGCGTGGCTTGACCCGCTGGCTAGCGATTATGTTTTGCGGGCATACAAAATGCTGGCCGACCGGGGCGAGCTGAATTCAGAGGTGGTGGCGTTTCCCCGGGTGTTTGCGAAGGATCCGGCGGCGGAGCTGGCTGGAGTGCAGAAGACGCGTGCGGCTTATAAGGATGTGCCGCATCTGCACGTGACTGGGATCAAGGTTTTTGCCGATGGCGTTGTGGAGTTTCCGTCGCAGACGGCGCATCTCAGCAAGCCGTACCGGAATACGGGGCGCAATGGGGATCTGCTGTTTGAGCCGAAGAAGTTTGCAGAATTGTGCGTGGCGGCGGACAAGCAGGGATTGATTATTCATGTGCACGCCATTGGCGACGGGGCGGTGACGGCGGCGCTGGATGGGATCGCGGCGGCGCGCAAGGCGAATGGGAATTCCGGGTTGCCGGATACGATTACGCATGAACAGTTTGTGCAGCCGGAGGATTTTCCGCGGTTCAAGGAACTGGGCGTGGTTAGCGCGCTGCAGCTTTTTTGGGCGGAGGCGAGTCCGGACACGATTGAGATTCTGAAGCCTTATCTGGATCCGGAGATTTATGAGTGGCAATATCCGGCGCGGTCGATTTTGGACAATGGAGGGATTATTTCGGGGGCGAGCGACTGGCCGGTTTCGACGGCGAACGTGTTTCGGGCGATTTATCAGGCGGAGACGCGTAGGGGATCGGAGGGAGTTTTGGATGCTTCGCAAGACATGCCGCGAGAGGCTATGTTTTATGCCTATACGCGGAATTCGGCGCGGGCTATGAATATGGAGGGTTCCATTGGGACCATTTCTGCGGGGAAACGCGCGGACCTAGTTTTGCTCGACCGCGATGTGCTGACGGTTTCTCCGGAGGAGATGCGGGATACGAAAGTCTTGTGGACGATGGTGGCGGGGAAGACGGTGTATCGGGCGAGGTGAGTTGAGACCTTTATGGCTGAGTTGGGCAAGCTGCTGGTTGGGCTGGGTGCGGTGATTGTGGTGGCGGGGATTGTGCTGATGCTGCTGGGGCGGACTAACTTGCCTTTGGGGCGGCTGCCGGGGGATTTTTTGTACCGCGGGAAAAATACTACGATTTATTTTCCGCTGGCTACTTCGGTGGTGTTGAGTGTGGTGCTTTCGGTGGTGCTGTATTTGGTGAGCCGGTGGAGACGATGACGCCTTTATTCTTTCGGACTCATTGATTATTGCTCGTGAGATTCGATCTCCAGCAGTTCATCCTCGGAATACTCTACGAGAAATTTTCCATGGGTGCGAAGTCCCTTCGCGATGGCAACGACGCTGAGTATGGCTCGGACAGTTTCCGCTTCCTCGGCACGTAGAACCTCCGCTGCGCCGATCTCCGCTAGTTCACGGATTGCGTGGAAGTAATCCTCCTCCAGCCATGCCGGCAGGCCGGGATTTTGTTTCTCCGTGCGGGCCAATTCGATGATCGCGACCAGCGCATATGTGTTCCAGTCAACTATGCCGCGCCTTCGATGAATCTTGACCAGATGCGGGATCGCGGCGTACGAGGCATCGCCAACGTCACCTTGGTGATGCAGTTCATCCCAGAGCTCGTGCCACGTCGTTGCGGTGTCCTGCTCAGTCTCAAGTCTGGCGAGGACCGGACGGGGATCGAATCGAGTTCTGTAGCCCCCAGTAAGATTGCCCCAGCGGCTATCGTCCAGTCCTGGCATACGAGCGGAATTTACCCCAGTCGGGTGGCGGCGGCGACTTGCAGAGGTCCTTCGCTTCGCTCAGGATGACAAGCCTCAAGGATTGCACGGCGTTCTACGTTTGGAAACAAACGTGGGGAAGGCTACACTGCACTCGATATATGTCACTGACTGATCAGCTCGGATTCAGGTTTGCGCCGCCGGAGCGGCGGGTTTGGACTGTGCGCGCGCTTGTGGCGGCGGTGCGGACTCATGTGGAGCGGGAGTATTCCGATGCTTGGGTGGAGGGGGAGATTTCGAATTTCCGGGCGCCGGATTCGGGGCATCTTTATTTCACCCTGAAGGATGGGAATGCGCAGATTCGGGTGGTGATGTTCAGTTCGAAGGCGCGGCTGCTGCGATTTCGTCCGGCAGATGGGATGCAGGTGGTGGTGCGGGGGCGGGTGACGATTTATGAAGATCGCGGCGAGTTGCAGATTGCGGCGGAGTATATCGAGCCGAAGGGCGCGGGAGGGTTGCAGGTTGCGTTTGAGCAGTTGAAGGCGAAGCTGGAGGCGGAGGGATTGTTTGCGGCGGAGCGGAAGAAAGCGATCCCTACTTTGCCAGGGCGAATTGGGATTGTAACTTCGCCGCAGGCGGCGGCGCTGCGCGACATTCTGAATATTTTGCAGCGGCGGCATCATTCGGCGAATGCGGTGATTTATCCGACGCAGGTGCAGGGGGATTTCGCGGCTGCTGAAGTCGCGGCGGGCGTGCGGTATTTCAATGACGTTCGCGGTGATAAGAGCCGCAGCGTGGAAGTGATTATTGTGGGGCGCGGGGGAGGGTCGGCGGAAGATCTGGCGGCGTTCAATGATGAAGGGCTGGCGCGGGCGGTGGCGGCTTCCGTGATTCCGGTGATTTCGGCGGTGGGGCACGAGACGGATTTCACGATTGTGGATTTTGTGGCGGACCTGCGGGCGGCAACGCCTTCGGCGGCGGCGGAGTTGGTGATCCGGTCGCGCGTGGAAGTGGAGACGCAGGCGCAGTCAATAACGGAGCGACTGGTGCGAGCGATGGAGCGGCGGCTGCTCGAGGCGCGGCATGCGCTGATGGAGCGGGCGCAGGACGGGGCGTTCGCGCGCATGATGGACTTGATCCGGCAGCGGCAGCAGAAGCTGGATGATCTGACTTTCCGGCTGGAGCGCGGGGAGCGGCAGGCGCTGGAGTTGACCCGGCGGCGTTGGGAAACGCTGGCGGCGGTGGTGCGGCATTACGATTTGCGGCGCGTTCTGGCTGGAATTCGTGGTGAACTTGCTGCGGGGACGGCGGCGGTGGCGGCTGCGATGCGGAATCAGCTTTTGCAGAATAAGGTCCGCCTGGAACGCATGGGCCGGGCGCTGGAGGCGCTTTCTCCTCTGGCGATTCTCGAACGCGGATATGCTTTGATATTTGATAGTGCGGGGCAGTTGGTGAAGGATGCTGGGCTGGTGAATGCGGGGGATGAGATTTCGGCGCGCGTGGCGCGAGGAGAGATTCGGGCGGTGGTGAAAAAGAGGGACGGAGGCGGGCGCAAGCCGGAACCGTAGACGAAACGCCTTGCCGGGGGTCGTGGTGTGCGCCAGCGGGTATGGGGTCCTTCGACTGCGGAGATGCTTCACTTCGTGACGCACCTCCTTCGCTCAGGATGACAGAGCAGGACGTGCATTAGAATGTAGGGTTCCGACGTTTGAAATTCTGTGGAGAAATCCGGCGATGCATATGGTGGCGTCATGGTCGCGAGTGTCGTTTACGGTGCTCGACATTCTGCTGGTGGCGCTGATCATCTACGAAGTGCTGGTGATGATCCGGGGGACGCGGGCGGCGCCGATGCTGGCGGGACTGGCGGCGGTCGCGGCGGCATTTTACCTGGCGCGGATTGGCGAGCTGGTTACCTTGAACTGGCTGGTCAGCCATTTGCTGCCTTATGTGGTATTTGCTTTGATTGTGGTGTTTCAGTCGGAGATCCGGCACGTGTTGTCGGATGTGGGGCGGCGGGTCAGCTTTCTGCGCGGGTCGGCGGTGGAAGGGGATTCGTACGACGACATTGTGCTGGCAGCGAATCTGTTTTCGCAACATCAAACCGGCGCATTGATCGTGATCGAGCGCGAGATTGGATTGCGGACTTATATCGAGAGCGGCGTGGCGATGGACGCGCGGCTTTCCTACGATCTGCTGGCCACGATTTTCCGGCCTAGCGCGCCCTTGCATGATGGAGCGGTGATCATCCAGAAAGACCGGCTGGCGGCCGCGGCGTGCTTTCTGCCGCTGTCGATGAATCCGGTGCTCTCGACGCAGATGGGAACGCGGCACCGGGCGGGGATTGGAATAACCGAAGAGACGGACGCGATTGCGGTAATTGTTTCGGAAGAAACGGGCGCGATCAGCATGGCGGTGGGTGGCAAGATTGAACGCGACCTGACGGTGGAACAATTACGCGAGCGGCTGAGCAGTGAGTTGCGGCGGTATATGTCTCCGGTAGCGTTGCCGACGGTGGGGCCGCAAGGCGATGATTCGGATTCGGAAAAAGAATCTCCGCTGCGGGCGGGAGCGCAGGTGGGTGCGGATGGCGACCCAGAGCCTGAGACGGAGCGCCCGCTATGATGAGCTTTCTGCGGCGCTGGGTGCTGCATAATTTCTGGCTGAAAGTTTTGTCGCTGGTGCTGGCGACGGGGCTGTGGCTGGCGATTGCGCCTGACCAGGAACCGGCGGAAGTGGCGTTGCAGGTACCGATTGAGTTTCAGCACGTTCCGCCGCACCTGGAGATCAGCTCGATGACAATACCCAACGCGGAGATCCGGGTACGCGGGCCGGAGCGGCTGATCCGGGAACTGCGCCCGGGGGACATCCACGCGGAGATTGAACTGGCAGACGCCAAGCCGGGCGAGCGCACTTTTGATCTGACAGCGCAGCAAATTCGACTCTCGCGGGACTTGCATGTGGTACAGGTCGTGCCGGGGCAGGTGCATCTAAGCTTCGATGTGCGGCTGACACGCAATGATGTGGAGATTCATCCGCGGGTGATCGTGGATTCTGCGGCGGGAGAGCAGATCGCCAAGGTGCTGGTGGATCCGGACAGAATCGCAATTACCGGGCCGCGGAATCACGTAGAAAAGGTGGACGCGGCGACGACTGATCCGGTGGATGCTTCGGGAACTCGGACCCAGGCTACGTTTGTAACGAATGTGTACGTGCCGGATCCGCTGGTGCAGGTGGTACAGCCAACGCCGGTGAGAGTGACCGTGATCATGGCGAACCCTGCGGTGAGCGGGCACTGAAGCGATGTGGCCGAGCATATCCTGACAGGAATCTGGTTCGACGTCCGGCTCTTCTTATGAATCCGCTCAATCGATGACCAATCCTCTATGAGTAATCAAGGCAGACAATTATTCGGTACGGACGGGATCCGCGGCGTGGCCGGGGAGTTTCCGTTGACGTTGGAAAGCACGTATCTGATCGGGCGCGCGCTGGGACACGAACTGATTCGTGGGACGCCGAGGGCGCGGGCGGTGATGGGGCAGGATACGCGCGAGTCGAGCGGGTGGATCGCGGACCGTGTGGCGGGAGGACTGGCGGCGGTGGGAGTGGAGGTGCACAGCGCGGGCGTGATCACGACGCCTGGGGTTGCGTATCTGGCGCGGACGCGCGGGTTTGCGGCGGGAGTGGTAATTTCGGCTTCGCATAATCCGTGGACGGACAACGGGATCAAAGTTTTTTCTGCGGACGGATTCAAGCTGAGCGATGCGCGCGAGCTGGCGATTGAACAGGAAATCTTTGCCCTGCTGGTGAAGCCCGGAGTGATGGACGATACGGCATTGAAAGTTGCTGGGCCGTCTTTGCCGGGAGAAGCCGTGCTGCGCAAGGCTTACATCGAGTCGCTGGCGGGGAGTGTTTCATCGGACTTGAACCGGATGCGGGTGCTGGTGGATTGCGCCAATGGGGCGGCTACGGCAGAGGCTCCGGAGTTGTTTCGTAGCTTGGGAGTCCAGGCTACGTTTATTCATGTGACGCCGGATGGGAGAAATATTAATCAGGGGTGCGGGGCGCTGCATCCCGAGACCTTGGGTAAGACTGTGGCCGCTTCTGGCGGGAAGTTTGATCTGGGCGTGACGTTTGACGGCGACGCCGACCGGGCTCTGTTTTGCGATGACGCGGGACGCGTGGTGAATGGCGACGGCGTGCTGCTGCTGGCAGCGCGCGATTTGCAGGCGCGAGGGAAACTGAATGGATCGACTGTGGTGGCTACGACGATGTCGAATATGGGAGTCGAGATTGCGTTGAAGAAAGCGGGCATTCGCATGCTGCGGGCGAATGTGGGCGATAAATATGTTCTTGAGGAGATGCTGAAGACGGGGGCCACTTTGGGCGGGGAGCAATCGGGGCATATTATTTTTCGCGATGGCGACGCTACCACTGGCGATGGTTTGCTGACTGCCTTGCGGGTGATCGATGTGATTGTGCGTTCAGGGAAGTCGCTTGCTGAATTGGTAAGCGACCTGAAAGTGTTTCCGCAGAAAATTCAGAATGTGCGGGTGCGGGAGAAGATTCCGTTCGCGCAGGTGCCCGAGGTGCAGCGGGCGATTGCGGATGCTGAGCGGGAGCTGGATGGGAACGGGCGGGTGGTAGTGCGGTATTCGGGGACTGAGGCTTTAGCTCGGGTGATGGTGGAGGCGGAGTCGGAGGAGCGGATGTTGGCGCTTGCGGCGGGGATTGCGGGGGAGATTCAGAAGAGGCTGGGGGTCTAGGCGCCGCAGCGCCTCGCTGTGCTCGCTGGACCCTTCGGCTTCGCTCAGGGCAGGCTCACGAGGCGGCCGTCCCCACATCGCACCTTAATCCAAATCTCTCCAGTTCGGGCCCACTTCCATTTCTACTAGCAGCGGAACTGCCAGCTCGTGGACTTTTTCCATTTGCTCGCGAACCAGGGACTGCATCGTTTCTACTTCTTTCTCGGGGACTTCGAAGACTAGTTCGTCGTGGACTTGCAGCGTCATTCTTGATTTCAACTCTCGTTCTTGCAGAATCGCATCGATTCGGATCATTGCTATTTTGATCAGGTCTGCCGCCGTGCCTTGCAGCGGGGTGTTTACGGCGGTGCGTTCGGCGAAACCGCGCTGGGTGAAATTCTTGCTGTTGATGTCGGGGATGGGGCGAATGCGGCCGTGGAGGGTTCTTACTTTCAGGTCGCGGCGCGCTTCTTCGAGGGTCTTGTCGATGAAGGCGCGGACGCCTTTGTATTTTTCGAAATAGTTGGCGATGAATAATTTTGCTTCGGCAGTTTCGATGCCCAGATTTTGTGACAGGCCGAAGGCGGAGAGGCCGTAGACTATACCGAAATTTACCACCTTGGCCTGGCGGCGATGATCGGCGGTGACCATTAAGGGCGGGACTCCAAAGACTTGGGATGCGGTGAGGGTGTGGATGTCGTCGCCGCGGCGGAAGGCTTCGACCAGGAGCGGATCGCGAGAGAAGTGAGCTAGCAGGCGAAGTTCGATCTGCGAATAGTCGGCAGTTAGAAGAACGTGGCCGGGCTCGGCGATGAATGCGGCGCGGATGCCGCGTCCGAGTTCGGTGCGGATTGGGATGTTTTGCAGATTGGGATTGGCGGAGGAGAGCCGGCCCGTTGCTGTGCCTGCTTGATAGAAGGTCGTGTGCAGGCGTCCCGAGGCGGGGTTGATTAACGCTGGCAGAGTGTCGACGTAGGTGGATTTCAACTTGGTTAGCTGGCGATAGTCGAGAACCTTTCTGGCGATGGGATGTTCTTCCGCCAGAGCTTCGAGGACATCGACAGCGGTCGATGTAACACGTCCTCGGCCATACTTTACTGGTTTCGGGAGGTTCAAGCGATTGAAGAGTACGTCCGCTAACTGCTTGGGAGAGCTGATATTGAATTCGGTTCCGGCAAGCTCATGGATTTCTTTTGCTTTGGCTGTGCTCTCGCGTTCGAGTTCGGTCGACATTTTCGCGAGAGCGGCGGTGTCGATTTTTACTCCGGCGTGCTCCATCCGGGCTAGAACCGGAACTAGGGGGAGATCAATTTCTTCGTAGAGCTTGGTTAGGCCTGCCTGCTTGACGTCTTCGCGTAGAGCAGTTGTCAGCCTTCCGGTTACGTCGGCGGCCTCGGCTAGATCGTTATTGGTTTGGAGCTGGCTTAGCTTGAGATTGAAGCGGCGGAGTGCTACGTCTGCGAGGCGATGCGAGGAATAGGTGGGATCGAGCAGATAGGAGTAGAGCATGGGATCGTGCTCGACGCCTTGCAGGCTGATGCCCGAGAGAGCTAGCGCGTGAATTGCGGCTTTGTAATCGTGGATTGCTTTGGGCGTGCTGTCGGTGAGGATGTTTCGTAGATTCGCTGCTGCGCTGGCGGCGTCCAGCTTCACGATCATGGCGAAGCCTGCGGCTGCGGAGATGGCGACGCGGCGGGCCGTGGGCTCGGGTGCGGTGGTCGGCGATGAATCGTCGGTCAGCGCAAGCATTCCG
The DNA here is from genome assembly GCA_049673585.1 of Candidatus Sulfotelmatobacter sp. Lineage (GTDB taxonomy): Bacteria > Acidobacteriota > Terriglobia > Terriglobales > Acidobacteriaceae > Sulfotelmatobacter. The sequence continues at coordinate 14,842 of JBATXV010000004.1, forward strand.
GATTGCGGTTCCTCTTCAACGGCTTCTTCCTCGGTCTCCGGAATTGATTCTGCTTGCTGCAATTCCACCGTGATGGCTAACGCTCCTTCCGCTGTTAGAAAGTTTAGGACGCCCTCCACATCTGCGGCGGATTGGGCTTCGCTGTAATGAGATTCCGTGACTTGAACATCCGGCAGCAGCTCTTTCAACAGCGACGTGAATTCGAGTTCAGTGAAGAGCTGGCGGAGCAGATCGAGATCGGGCTGGCCGGCACGCATGGCTTCGACGTTTAAGTCGACCGGGACGTTGGTGTCGATGGTCGCCATACTCTTGCTGAAGAGGATGATGTCGCGATTGTTCTGAAGAGATTCGCGGTAGGTTTTCTTTTCTACTTCGTTGGCGCGGTCGAGCGCCTGCTCGACCGAGCCGAAGCGCTTGATGATTTCGACCGAACCTTTTTCGCCGATGCCGGGGGCGCCGGGGATGTTGTCGACGGAATCGCCGCGCAGGGCCATGATATCGACTACGCGTTCGGGAGGAACTCCTAGAATTTCTTCGACTTTGGCGGCGTCGCAGATGAGATTGTCTTTGGGTGGGTTCAGGATATGAACGTCGTCGTTGACGAGCTGCATCATGTCTTTGTCGCTGGAGACTACGTAGACGGGATGCTTTGCCGCTGCGGCTTTGCGGGCCAGAGTGCCGATTACGTCGTCGGCTTCGAAGCCAGCCAGTTCGAGAATGGGGATGCGGTAGGCTTCGAGGGCGCGGCGGATGTAGGGAATCTGCTGGGCTAGGTCCTCCGGCATTGCGGCGCGGTTGGCTTTGTAGCCTTTGTATTCGACTTCGGTGAAGGTTTGAGTTTTGATGTCGAACTTGCGGATGGTGGTGATGGCTTCGGCTTGAGTATCGCGGAAAGTGGGCGCGGCTACGTCAAAAACGGCGGCCAGATAGTTCGGGGAGAAATCATCGCGCAGTTTGCGCAGCATGTTGACGAAGACGTAGACGGCGGCGGTGGGGAGCCCAGACTTGGTGGACATGGAACGCTGGCGGGCCATGGCGTGGTATGCGCGAAAAATGAACGACATGGTGTCGATGAGGAAAATGCGGGCTTCGGCGGCGGGTGCTGGCGCGGAGTCGGGTTGCGGAGATTTTGTTCGCGGGGGCAAGGCAGTAGTTTAGCAGCCGGAGTGGGTCGCGGAGCCGTCGCCTGGGGTCCTGCCGACACCTCGCTGCGCTCGGCTGGACAGCCGAGGCGGCCGTCCCCACACGAGCCGGCGAGCTAGAAATCTACTCGGAAGTCGGCTTGCACTACTTTTTTCCCTGCTCGGGTGAAGCTGTTGCGGAAGACCAGATAGTACCGCACGGGCTGGTCGAGAGTGGCGGGAAGGCCCAGGCTCACATCTTGATCGTGGGACGAGTCGACCGAATAAACCGCGTCGGCGGGATTGCCATTAAGAAAATCTGCGTACTGCTGCTCATTGATCAGGAGAAGATCGATGTCTCCGTTTTCATCGGCGGATTGCGCCCCGGAATTCTTGGCGAACGAGTGGTAGGTTCCATGGAGTTGCGGGCTGGCGGCGTGAGGTGGGACTTCGAAGGGGAATTTTACGGTGGAAGTAACGGCAAACGTTTTGTGCACGATCAGTGTGCTGGTGCCGACAGGTGAAGGAGCAATGTGATCGCTGGGATGCGGCTTCCACGGCCGCGCCGGCTCTTGGTCCGTTTCCGCGGTCTGCGGGTCCGCGGTCTGGGGCGTGGCGACCTTTCCCATCAAGGCCTCAAGTGGGCTCACAATCGTGGTGACCGGGGCTTGATCGGGGGTCGCAGGTTTGGCTTCCAGCGCTCGCAATTTTTCGGCGGTCCATCCCTTTAGCTGGGGAGGGTGGTTCTGGTAATAGACGCACGTCGCCACCAAAGCGACGCCGACCAGCATCCATGAAACGATCCGATGCATACTCCCCGAGCCCCACTCCATAAATACCGCCGGGCGGGCTCTGGGACCAAGAGTTTCTTAGCCGCGGAAGTTACCTTGGTTTCCCGTATTCGGTGGTGTAGTGGAGCTGGATTTCGCCGCAGGTGCCCTGCTCGGCGGAGTAGACGATGCAGGTATCGAAAGGGCGGGAATAAACGTGGAGGCTGACGGCGCGCTGATTGAATTTGCGGGGATTGAGGACGCGGTGAACGGGCGCCAGCGGATCGACGGCGCAGGGGTAGGACACATTCATCTCCACGGTCTCGGTGGACTTGATGGTGGATTTGCCTTTAGCTAGATCCTGGTCGATCACGTGGAAGTTCTCTACCAGCAAGCGGCCGATGGGGACAGCCATCCAGCAGTTCTGATCGCGGTGGTTGTGGACGGAGCTAGCCTGGCCGATCTCCCAGCAAACGGCGATTAGTTCGTAGAGAGGATTTTTGTCGATCAGGTTGCGGGTGTAGTGCTGGCGGTCCCAGGTTAGATAGGGAGCTAGGGAGTCGGGGTTGAGTGGATTGTGTTCGAGGAATCTGCGGACTTGCTCGGTTTCGTCGAATGCGGCTTCGGGGAACTTGCGGAGCTGGGCGACGAAATCCTGTATTGGAACCTGCTTTACCGCGGTGGCCATGGTCTGCTCCCGAAAGAGTATAACGCAGCTGGTGTTTCATTCGAGGAACATGCAGTCTCCGTAGGAGTAGAAGCGGTAGCGATCGGAGACTGCGTGTTCGTAGGCGCGGAGGACGTTCTCGCGTCCACCGAAGGCGCTTACCAGCATGAGCAAGGTGGATTGCGGCAGGTGGAAGTTGGTCAGCATCGCTTCGACCACTTTAAATTCGAAGCCTATTTCATGATCTGGGTAGATGAAAAGGTCGGCCGCGGCGGGGCCGGCGACGATTGTTCCTGCGCCGATGCGAATGGCATGTTCGAGCGTGCGAACCGTTGTGGTGCCGACGGCGATTATTCGGCGGCCGGTGCTGAGCGCGAGATTGATGGCAGAGGCGGCGCCTACAGAAATGGAATAAGGCTCGGAGTGGAGTTTGTGATCCTCGATGCGATCGACCCGGACCGGCTGGAAAGTTCCCAAGCCGACGTGCAGCGTGATATCGGCAGTCTCGACGCCGCGCTGACGAATTCGGTCGAGAATCTCCGGAGTGAAATGGAGACCGGCGGTGGGCGCGGCTACTGATCCGCGCTGCTGGGCATAGACAGTTTGATAGCGCTCCCGATCGCGCGAAGAATCCGGACGGGCGATATAGGGCGGGAGCGGGACGTGGCCGATGCGATCGAGAATAGCGAAGAAATCTTCCATGCCCTGAGCGGGCTGGAAGCGAATGTGGCGCTCACCGAATTCGGCCCGGGTCAGAACCTCGGCTTGGAGGTCATTGGCTTGCAGTTCATTTTGATCGCCGAAGAAGAGACGTTCACCGACTCCGATCTTGCGGCCGGGACGAACCAGACACTCCCAGTCGTTGGGATCGGTGGAGAGTTGGCGGGTCAGAAGAACTTCGATGCGGCCGTGCAGAAAATCACGGGAGGCAGGATTGCGACGACTGAGCGGTTGAGCGCGAGCGCCTTCGCGGCGGCCATAGAGCCGGGCGGGAAAAACACGGGTATTGTTGAAGACGACGAGATCGCCGGATTGCAGCAGGTCGGGGAATTCACGAAATAAGCGATCAGAATAACGGCCGCTGCTTCGCTGCAGGTGCAGCATGCGGGAGCCATCGCGTGCAGCGAGGGGTTTCTGGGCGATGAGTTCGCCGGGAAGGTGGAAGTGGAAATCGGAGACCCGCACGGTGTCAGATTATAGGGGGAGTGCAGAAGAGAGCTACAGATCCGCAGTGGTTTATCGTTTTCCTTGGGAGATTTCTTTCTTTTCCCAGGAAAATTTGTTTGTCTGATCAGGCCATGTGCGGTACTATGCGGGGGCTGAAGCTTTAGCCGCTTGTTCGTCGCTCCCCCGAGAGTGTACTTCCATGTCCGCTGAACGGAAACAGAGGGAAGAAATCGTCCGCTACGGGCGGATGCTGCACGAGCGCGGGTTCGTGGCGGCGATGGACGGGAATCTCTCGGTCCGGCTAGATGGTAAGAGGATTCTGGTCACGCCCACTTGTGTGAGCAAGGGCGCGATGCGGGCCGCGGACATGGTGATTGTCGACCTGGAAGGCAGGCGGGTAGCGGGGCGGCGGAACGTGACCAGCGAGATTGGGATGCATTTGCTGATATACCGCGCACGGCCTGACATACAGGCGATAGTGCATGCGCATCCGCCGACCGCGACCGGATTCGCCGCCGCCGGCATGGCGCTGACCGAGCCGCTGGTTTGTGAAGTGGTGATGGGATTGGGATGCATTCCACTGGCGCGCTATGGCACGCCGGGGACGTCGGAGTTGGCGAAGACGCTGGAACCGTATGTACCGCACTATGATGCCATTCTGATGTCGAATCATGGCGTGGTTGCCTACGGGGATACCATCGAGCACGCCTATATGAAGATGGAGACGGTAGAACACTTCGCGCAGATTGCGCTGGTGACGCATCTCTTGGGCCGGCAGCAGCCGCTGAGCGGGGTTGACATCGAGAAGCTGATGCTGGCACGGACGAAATATTTCGGCGGAAAGATGGCTGCATCAATGATGCCGATCGCGATGGTGAGACCTCCGGAAAAAGTGAGCTGAGGCAGGCGCTTCGCCGCGCTCGGCGGACAGCCGAGCCGGCTGTCCCCACAATCCTTTCTATTTCCCTTCTCCTTTATTTTTCTGATTTATTCCCCTCCGATGCGGAAGCGGAATCCGGCTCGGAAGTTGATGGGCAGAGCAGGATAGCCGACGACCTCGTTGTAGCGGCGGTCAAGGGCGTTCTCGATATTCGCGTAAGCTGTTATGCGGTGGTTAATGGCATACCAACCGCCGAGATCGACGCGCACGTAGCCTGCGGCGTGGTCGATGTTGAAGCCGTCGAAGTCATCGTCTGGGCGGCGGCCGACGAAACTTCCACTGAGGTTCGCGCCCCACCGGCTGCCGAGGTACGACAGCAGCGTGGTGGCGGAATGTTTGGGACGGCGCAGCAGCGGCTGGCCCGGATTGTAGAGTGAATCGATGGGGGCAGGATCGTCAAGAATCTTGGTGGAAGTATAGGTGTAGGCGGTTGAGAGCAGCAACCGACTGCGGAGTTTGGCCTGCAGTTCGACTTCAGCGCCTTGCGCAAACGCTTGGTTGACGTTGAAGTATTCGCCGACAAAAGTGGTTGGGTTCACGGTTTCGTAATTGATCTGGTCGTGAAACAGATTGTTGAAGTAGGTGGCGTCGAAGATGTATTTTCCGCGGAAGAAATCTTGTCGAACGCCGGCTTCGAAGGCGCGGACGCGCTCCGGTTTGAGGCCGGGATTTGGAACGGAATAAGGCGCCCCGGCGAAGGTCTCTTCCAAACGCGGCTCCTTGAATCCGGTGGCATAGGAAAAGCGCAGGCGCGTTTCCGAAAAAGTCTCTCCGCCCCGAAGCGCTAGCAGAGTCAGCGCGACGCGCGGCACACCCGTGTTGCCGAAAACGCTGCTGTGAACGAAACGCCCGCCCACGATCGCCGAGAGTCTGCCCCAGATGAGCTGTTGTTGCAGGTAAGCGTCTTGATTCAAACGCTGGCCGGACGGCGAGGGAGGATAATCCAGATCACCTACTACGCCGTTTTCGTTTTCGAGACGGTATCCGAAGGTGGTGTGGGCCCATGCGCGCTCGGAGTAATCGCCCTGGTATTCAAATCCCACGCGATTGATGTGATCGTACTCGTGAGCTGGAAAGTCGATCTGGCCGTAAACCGGACTCACGCGGGCAGGATCGCCATTCAGATTTACATCCGTGTAGCGATAGAGGTAATCGAAGGCCGTGACACTGTGCCGCCAACCCGAGCGAGCGGCGACGGTGAGTTCTACGCTGCCGAGCAAGCTGTTAAGCTGCGCCCATTCGCTGGGATCGGGCGGCAGAAGAGGATCGCCGTTGAAGCTCCATTCGCCGGGAAGGCCCGTGTGACTGTTGGAGTGGCGAAGGTGCAGGCGGAGCGAGACTTTGTCGCTTAACGCAACTCCGGTGTTGACGCCTTCGAGGGAATCGGAGTTGGCGTTGTTGATGCCGGCGCCGTTGGTGTTGAACTGGTCGCCAAAGAGGTTGTAGTCGAAGCGGCCGTTGGCTCCGGCAAGCGAAGCGTAGCCGTTGGCGGTGGAGAAGTTTCCACCGTCGGCGCCGAAGCGGAGTTCCGGCGTGGGCGTGCTGCCGGTGCGGGTCCAGACCTGAACTACGCTGGTCATGGCATCGGAGCCGTAGAGTGTGCTTTGCGCGCCGCGCAAAAATTCCATGCGGCTGGCTTCAGTGAGAGGCAGGGTGCCGAAATCAAAGGTTCCGCCGGGTTCGTTGATGGTGACGCCGTCGACGATCACTTTGTTGTAAGTGGAGTCACCGCCGCGCACGAACAGGGACGATAGGCCTCCGCGCTGGCCGGCGGTATTTACCACGGCACCGGGGAGATAGCGAACCGCATCATCGGCTGCCGTGGGCCGCATGGTGTCGAGTTGTGCACTCTCCAGCGTGGAAATGCTGGCGCCGGATTCCCCGGCTGGCACCGGAGTTCTGGTTGCGGTTACGACTACGGTTTCCGATGCTATAGCCAGGTGCAGGCGGATTGTGATGATGCCGGAATTTGCGGCGATATCCTCGGTCTGCGGGGCGAAACCCGGAGCGAGAACTTGAACCCGGTAGTTGCCGAAGGTCAACTCAGCGAAGTCGGCGCTTCCCTCGGCGGAAGTGGTCGAAATCTTCAGAGCGGTGTCGCTTCCTCTTGAAAGCAACGAAACCTGAGCGCCGGCAACGGCGGCGGATTGAGGGTCGATTACTTTGACTTTGAGGTCGGCAGCGGATGCAGCCGAGAGAAATACAAGAACCAACAACGAAGCGCAGAGTGCGCGCATGACCATCCTCCTTTTCACGCGAAAGGGGTTAAGGTGGACGGTTTACGCCGGTCTCCTGGCTTTGCGAGTGAGGATGCTTCGAGCGGCAATCAGCAGTTGGCAATTGGCCGAAGCTTCCGGGTTCTGCAGGCGGCCTTCCCGGGATTGCTCCCAGTGACCGGCTGCGATTTTCTCGCTTACAGTTGCGCGGCAGCGCGGGAATTGCACCCGCTTCCCTGTCTTCGCCGCGGGGCAAAGACGCGCAAACCGAAGGACATTTCAAAGAACGAGAATAGTGGACAGAGAAATTTAGCGGGTAAGAGCAGCGGAAGTCAACCGAGTCTCCGGCGACGAATCATAGTAAGGGAACTCCGCAGTGCCGACATGGCTCAGGTTCGCCTCAGAAAATTCGCAGACTCGGTCGAGAGAATCCTGCAGTTCCTGTTGATAGCGTTCGAGGTCTTCGTCGCTGGCGTCGGGCGGAACCGGGATGAGTTTGCCGAGACGAAGCAGAACGCGAGAAAAAGGTTTCGGGATGATGAGGCGGTCCCAGGTGTTGAGGACCCAGGCGCTCTCGACTGCGATGTGAAACATGCTCATCGGAACGCCGGAGGAGCGAGCCAAGGCCACGGGACCCGGTTTTACTTTGTGGCGAGGACCCCGGGGACCGTCGATGCTGAAGGCTACGGCCCAACCTTCCTGCAGGGCGCGCCGCAAGCCGAGAAGAGCGCGGACGGCGTTGCGGCTGCTGGAGCCTTTGACGGCCACGAATCCGAATTTGTGGATGATGCGCCCCATGTATTCGCCATCGTAGCTGTTGCTGCTCATCACGCGGATGCCGCAATTGCGGAAGAGATAAGTGGCGGGAATGATACAGGCGTGCCAGAAAGAGGTGATGAGCGGGCGCTCGTCCAGCGTTTTTTCTGCGCCTTCTTCACGCGAAACACAGACGCGCAGGGTGGGACCGATCAGGCGGATGAACCAGTATCCGGCGGCGATGATGATGCGGAGGATGATTCTCTGGCGGAGGGTGAAACGGTTGGGACCGGCGGCGACTTCCGTTGCTGGAGTTTCAGTTGTGCCGGCTTCGGTCACGTCAGTTATTGTAATGGGAAGGTCGTGGAAGCGGGTCTCGCTCTGCTTATGCTTTAGCCTTCCAGGTAGGTGTCGATCCAGGTTTTGACTTTTTGCCGGCGGTCGTCGGCGGGGTCGAAACGGATGCCGAAAGATTTGCTCTTGTGCCAGGTCACGACGCCGCGGACGTTGACGCGAGGCAGAGTGAGCAGGGAAAAGGAAATCTCCACGTTGGTTCCCGAAGGCATGTCCTCTGAGCTTTTCAAAGACATGCCTCCGGAGCTGACCTCGAGGCTGGAGGCGACCAGGCGCGTTCCATCCGCGCTGACCACGTTGACTTCGGTCATGATCGGAATGCGCGCGTAGCGGCGGAATTCGTGGACCACGAGCATGTGGGTGGCGCGAACCAGTTTGAGAGTCGCGGGCCGCTCCAGCGGCTCCTGAAACATGGCGTTGATGCCAAACTTCGAATAGCGCATGGCTTCCTGCGCGTTCCCGCCCAGACCATAGAGCACCATGCGGCTGTTGGAAGGCGAAGTGCGCGCCGCTTCCATCACTGCTTCGGCGCCAGACCCCAGACGGATGACGCAAGCCTCGAATTTCTCCTGGCGCACGCGCTCCGCCGCACCGGAGGACACCAGCACCGTCTCGATTCCGAACTGGCGGAAACACTCATGCAGCAAGGCGCGCGCGGAATCTTTTAAGTCGACTAGGGCAACGCGAGCCGCTGCTTTCTTGGTGGGAATGGGTGCCGGGGCAGTGCCGAAGGCTTTTTCCATGTCAGGGGACCGGTCTTCAGTATGAAGATTTATTGTGGCGTTTCTGCGGAAGGATGGAAAGACCCTAAGGGGCAAGTCGGCAGTACAAAAGTCTCATTACTTGAGTTGGACTGGTGAGTAGGCACGCAAAAGTGCGCCGCTTCAGCTCAGGCGTGGGCCACGGCAGCCATGAATGGCTGTGCCGGGGCATCCGCGCCCGGTAACTCGATGGTTACACGCGCGCCGTGGGGCTGCACGTTCTCGAGTCTGAGATCTCCGCCACGCTCCTTGACAATTCCATAGCAGACGCTCAAGCCCAGCCCCGTTCCTTTACCCACGGGCTTAGTCGTGTAGAACGGATCGAGGGCGCGGTTCAGATTGCCGAAGCCCGGGCCCGAATCTTCTACTTCGATCACCGCGCGTAAGCCGCTGCGGTAGGCGCGAATGCTGATCTGCTTGCTGCCCGACATCCCCTCGAGAGCGTCGCTGGAATTGTTGAACAGGTTGAGCAGGATCTGTTTGATTTCATCTTCGTTGACGGCCAGCAACGGCAGGTCCGGCGCGATGTCGAGTACAACTCGAACGCTGTGCCTGCGCGTGTAGTATTCGCGCAGAGCCAGCACTTCCTGCACCACGGATGAGAGCTGAACCGCGTGAGTGTCGCGCGTGCTCTGCCGCGAAAAGCGAAGGAGATTGTCAGTGATCCGCTTCATGCGCCGGGCTTCGCCGACCAGCTTGGTAAGTTGATCCCGAGTCTTCGGCCCGGCGATGGCTTCGCTGATCAGTTCGCTGTAGCCCATGATCACGGTGAGAGGATTGTTGAGTTCATGTGCCACTCCGGCCAGCAGTTGCCCCAGGGCAGCCAGCTTTTCCGACCAGACCAGCTGTGTGTGCAACGCCTTCAGTTCGACGGCTACGGCAAGGTCACCGGCGAGCATTTCGATGCGGGAAAGTTCGAGGGCATCGATGGTGCTTGCGTCTCGGGGCGCGGCTAAGCGGATGCAGCCGAGGTACGCGCCTCCGGCCGAGCAGAGAGGAATCAGTAGCTCATCGCGGCTTTTCCAATGTGCATTCGGTTTCACGTACTCCGGAAACGGAATCGCTTCCTGAGGAGGCAACACGTAGGAATTCTTTCCCATGAGCCGGGACTGCGAACACAGAGTCTTAATATGGTCGAGCGTCCAATCCTGGGTTTGCGCCTGCAATCTCTGCAACGACGCGGGCGAAAGTCCGCTCGAGCCCGCGACTCGCAGCCTGCGTTCGGCATCTTCGAGTTGCACCACGGCCACGCCGAAGTTGCTGACCTCGGTGATGGCGGAAGCGATGGCTGGGCAAATCGTGTCAGGCCGCGCCCCGCCGAGCAAGCGGGAAGTCAGCGCCGAGAAGCGTTCCAGTTGGCGGTTCAGCACGGCGGCCTTGAGTTGCATGCCGGCGATCGATTCCGACTTGTCCTCGACTACGGCCAGAATCATTCCGAAAGCAACGAAGAACTTGGGAGTGTTCCAGAGTTCGCCTGGAATAATCAGATTAGGAGCGAGACGATCGACCAGCAGGCCGAGAGGAAACACCGCTCCCCAGCAGAAGAATCCGCCGGCGATCGTGAGCATGGCAGGCGATGCCCGCCAGTGGTTGCGGCAGATGAAGACGCCGGACAAAGCAAATCCGATTCCGAGGAGCACGATGGCGCCTTCATCAAAGGAGCCGCGCAGAGCGGCGCGAATCGCCCACGCTCCGGCAAAAGAACACAGAAAGGTCGTGGTCGCGAGGAACAACGACAATTTCCTGCTCACTCCGAAGAAAAAGCAGGCCGCACCGCCGAAGCAGGTTAGCAGGCACAAGACATAGGGCCAGCGGGCGCGCAGGTCGTAGCAGGTGCAGGCCACGTAGACGACAGAAGGTATGCCCAGCACGAGTAGCAAGAGAACGCGCTTGACGGAATCTTCCACCACGCAGGAAACCGATACCAGAAAAGTGACAGCGGCGGCCTGCAGCGATCCGGTGTCGACGGCTAGCAAAAAGGAGCTGACCGGGCCGTGATCCGGCTCCAGCAGTTGCGCCAGGAAATGGGCGAATACCAGCGCCCATCCTATGGTCCAAAGTGTGAGGCGGGCGCTGCGCGCCTGGCGCTTCAGGCACACGAAGATGATAACGAGCACGCCAACCGTTAAAAATGTCGGGATTTTTTCAACGACACCCATGCAAGATTACTTTTGGGGGGAGCATTTCGATTGCGACAGTAACTAAGGGTAACCAGCTGAACGCCTTAGTACAACGCCAGAACGTGCCATGAGAGTGGCACCAAGGTCGGGCATAGCATTCGGAAGCGAGTGAAAGAATAAGGAAGTTGCGGCCGCTAGTTCGGAACGGCCAATCGGCTGCCCACGCTGCTCAGAAGTTTTTCTGCTGCCTCGCCCGGATCTTGCGTCGCAAAGTTCTCGTCCAAAACGAGCACGGAGACGGCCGGATCGATTTCTTCCAGTACCTTGGCGGTGGGTTTGCCATGCATGGTTTGCATCCGTGCGGAAAGTACGACGAGCTTCGCCTTGGTTGCCTTGAGCAGAATGCGAGCGTCGTTGACACTCAGAGTGGTCATGGCGTTGTATCCAGCGCTGCACAGCACTTCCCGCAGAAACGTACATACATCGGTCGACTCGAAAACGCAAAGCAGGCGCGGCCTCGCGTCGCCGGCTTTTCCCCGCGAATATTTGGATCCCAGGTAGGCAGCGGTGATGGCTTCTTCCACCGAATCGTAAGTTTCAAATTGCGCGAGCAGGTTGGTGAGCTGCAGCACTTTGCGGATGTTGGGCGGCACGCCGCTGAGTTTGAGGTCGCCGCCTTTCGAGCGTGCGGCTTGCATCAGACGCACCAACGCTCCCAATCCGCTGCTGTCGACGAACTCCACCTGGTCGAGCTGCAGCACGACATCGCCGTGCTTGTCGATAGAGTCTCCGACCTGGGAGTGCAGCGTGAAAACTTCGTTGCCGGCCACGATGCGTCCGTGGCATTGCACAATCAAAACCTCGCCAACCGGGCGGCTCTCCAGGCGTAGCTGCATCCCGCCTCCTCGTATTTCGTGGCGAATCTTACGTGGATGAAACCGCCAAGTCAATGTGCCGGCGGGTAGGATGTGGCGACGGGAAAAACGGCTACACCCTCATTTCCGTCAGGCCGGCGGCGACGACCTGGAGCGTGGTTGGGGTTGTGAGTGCGGAGGGGCGGGCGTGGGGGGTGCTTTAGAATCAACTTGTGGAGGAATTCGATTTTCCCGACCGGTCCGTTAACATCGTCCGCTGTTCACCGCTGCGGAACGGGGTCGAGGGCCGGACGGTCTTTGCTCGACGAGCTTTTCTCTAAAAACATGACCCCCGACAGTTTGGAGGGGTCGGAGACAAATACTTCTATGAACGGCCTCAAATCCTCCACGACTCCCCTCAGGTCGGCACTCTCTAAGAATGCTCTGTAGGAGGCGAAGCTTCTGGTCGACCCCTCCCGTGCAAACCGAAGCTGAATGTCCTTCTTTGAGCCGTCCAAATCCAAGGAATCAGAGAACTGGCCAGTGCTGTATTTCGAGGACATGCGAAACGAATTGATGGCGGAGGGGGTCCGTTTCCCGAGGACGGCTCCCAGGGCTGCGCCGCAAACTCTCGACCGCAGCAGGTCCACACCCTCCCGCGAGGCAAACCTTGCCGAGAAAAGGACCCTCACGTGATACAACTCGGCGCGCAGCCCGCCCCTTTCCTCAAGAATCGATTCCAGTATCGACTGGATTTCCCCGAGATGCGTACCCTCCGAAAGGCCCCCCGGGGTCGTGAGCCAGCCGACGAGAAAAACGGAGTTGGCCGTAACGTACCAAGCGCCCCTGTCTGTCCGGATTCCGATGTCACCTTCCTCATCAATGGATATCTCTTGTAGGGTGACAGGCGCACCGGATGAGGTCACTCCCATGAACTTCGCGCGCAGCCGATTGGCGAGTTCCCCCTTGTGCTCCCCAAAAGCGAAGTCCGTCTCATGGGTAACGCGGGCGGTAACGCTCAGAATTAGGTCGTCGAAATTCGGCATAGAGCGCTAGTTAACTAGCCCTTCCTGTCTGGTATCCTGCCGGTCCTGCGTGATCCCCTGCAGGCCCTGAACGGACTCAACCTCAACCCGCCTAATCCTGCCTTCGAGGCGCTCCAGGGCCTTGCCCTGCTCCGCAACTTCTCGCTGCAGGGCTGCGAGGTCCGTGCTCTCCGCCCTCCCGCCGCTCGCCTGTATCATGCCCAAATCGTAGGAGCTCCTGCAGCGGCGACAGCGCAGATCCGCCTCAAGGTATTGGACCAGCAGGCATTTCTCGCAGCGCCAAATTTTCTTAGCCCCTGCGTCCATGGCATAGCGGAGTTCCACATTCGGCGAAGTCCGCGCCTCACCTAGAACCTCCATGAGGGTTAGCGGGCGATCTGTGTCCTCAATGAGGGCGACCACGTCTACGTCGACTTCCCTTTCGCGTGCTTTGCGCCATTTCTGCTCAGTAAAGCTGTGGAGGCCGGACGCACGAGAAGAAGGTCCAGCTGCGAGCGCCAGCTCTTTGGCGTCTGCTTGCGCCTCTTCAGACGCCCGTCGCGCAGCCTCGGCCGCTCCCGCAGCAACTATCTCTGGCGCTATGGGCCTGTCAACCGGCCCCGGCGAATCGGCTAGTTTCCTAACGATTCCGACTACGCGAACCGGACTCTGGGCAATCTTGTACGAGTAGACCAAAAGGGCCAATATGCTAATCGCCGCTGATGCCGAAATGATTAGGTCGTAAAGCAATTTAAGACTCCCCGGAGTTGCCGACAGTCTGATCCTCTTGGGTCTTACGCGCAATCAATGGTTCGTAACGAAAGAAATTCACGAGACCGACCAAACAGCCAGCTCCAGCACAAATATAAGCATACCAAAAGTCCTTGTTGGAGAGGACTGAGGCCGGTCCGGAATACCCTGTAGAGGTCAGGAAATGCGCGAGGTTATGCGCTGTAATACTTGCGACCAGCCACAAGACGCTAGCGGCAATCGTCAGGACGAGGGGATAATGCCTGTTGGGCACGTAGAGATGGGTGAAAAGGTAATAGAGTATTACGAGACCCCAGAACGCGATGGGGGACGGCAGGAGTGACAGGGGATTCTCGCGCCAATAAAGCCAGACACCAAAAACCGTGAAGGCCACTGGAAAAGCAGGGAGCCCGATCTTGTACCAACTCTCGGATGACATTCCAATCGCTCGTGCTGTCTCTATTGCGGGGCCGAGGGGAAGGGGTACATCGACTGTATACCACGGTGGGGCGCGCTGGCACAAGGGAACGGCCCGTCGACAACTCAGAGGGTGTAGCCGTTTTTCCCGTCGCCACATCCTACCCGTCAATGCGCCGGCCCCGCCTAAAGCTGCGCCCGGATCTGCCGATGAAGAGATGAGAAACTATGGGCACTAAAGCGCAAGCCTCTCCCGTTGAAAAATCCAGCCCGTGCATAGCCCGGCAGCCGATTCTCACCGCCGACGAAAAAGTCGTGGGATACGAACTATTCTTTCGCGAGGGCCATGACGAGCGCCGCTTTGCTTCCGACAGCGAGAGCGCAACGTCGGCGACGATTGATACCTTAAACTTAGTCGGGCTTGAGATCCTATGCGACGGACGCATGGCGTTCATCAACTGCACGCACCACGGGCTATTGGCAGATAGCTTTGCGCTGCTGCCCCCGGGCGATGTAGTAATTGAGATACAGGAAACAGTGCCCGCAGATGAAGAGGTGGTGAAGGCTTGTCAGCAGCTTAAGCAGCGCGGATTTTCGATAGCTCTGGACAATTTTGTGTCGCGGGATTCCAGGGAAGCGCTGGTTCCTTACGCGGACTACATCAAGATCGACATCACCCGAGTCCCACCCATGCAGTGCGCTTCGCTGGTTGCTGAATATGCGACCGATACCCGCCTAATGCTGGCGCACAAAGTGGAAACCCGGCAACACTTCGTAACCGCAGGGAAGAATGGATTTACTCGGTTTCAGGGATATTTCTTCCGTCATCCGGAGAATCTGCAGGTCCGGCAGATTCCGGCGAATCAGGCCACATACTTGCGGCTGCTGAGCGCCGTCTCCAAATCGGAAATAGATTTAGTCGAGGTGGAGGGGTTGATCAAGCACGAGCCCGCGCTGTGCTATCGCTTGCTGCGGTATTTAAATTCTCCGCTTCTCGGCTTATCCTCGCCGGTACTGTCCGTGCGCAATGCCTTGAATCTGCTGGGGGAAAAGGAAGCTGTCAAGTGGATACGAATGGCAACCACCGTGAGCATGGGGCAAGCCAGGACTTCCGACCTGGTTCTTTCATCGCTGGTGCGGGCCCGTTTCTGCGAACTTATCGCGCCCCGGGTCGAACACGGCAACGCCGATCTGTTCCTGCTGGGCATGCTCTCCCTGATCGACGCGATCCTGGCCGTGCCGATGGGCATGGTGGTCGAGCAGTTGTGCCTGGATCCCGTCATCAAGGAACAACTTCTGGCGGTAAAAATGGGCAAGAAAACATCGCTCTCGCCGATTTACGACCTGATGGTGGCGCGAGAAGTTGGCGACTGGGGATTAGTCACCAGCCTGGGGAAAAAGCTTCATTTGTCTTTGTCTTTCGTGGCCGAGACCTCGAACGCAGCCATGAAATGGGCGCACGAGATAGCCAGCACGGCGAGCGCTCCTGCGGTGACGTGATTTGTGCTAGACACCTTCTACTCTGACCATCTCCGGAACAGCAGCGCGCCGTTGGTCCCGCCGAAGCCGAAAGAATTCGACATAGCGTATTCAACTTTGGCCTTGCGAGCGTGGTTGGGGACGAAATCCATGCCGCCGGTTCCGGGATCCTGGCTGACGAGGTTGATGGTAGGCGGCAGGATCTGATCGCGCAGGGCCAGCACCGTGATGCCGGCCTCAAGGCCACCGGCACCGCCGAGAAGATGTCCGGTCATGGATTTGGTGGAGCTCACCGGAATTTTGCGCTCGCCAAAGAAGTTGCGGATGGCGTGCGCCTCCAGAGTATCGCCGATAGGCGTGGAAGTTCCGTGAGCGTTGACGTAATCGACTTTGTCGGGGCTGATGCCGGCGTCGCGCGTGGCGTTGCGCATCACACGGAATCCGCCTTCGTGTTCAGGCGCGGGCTGGGTCATGTGGTAGGCGTCGCCAGACATTCCGTAACCGGCAATCTCGGCGAGAATCGGCGCGCCGCGCCGTTTCGCGTGCTCAAGTTCTTCGAGCACCAGGATGCCCGCGCCTTCCCCCATCACAAAGCCATCGCGATCTTTGTCCCAGGGACGGCTGGCTTTTTCAGGATCGTAATTGCGGGTAGAAAGAGCGCGCATGGCGGCGAACCCGCCGACGCCCATTGGAGTGATGGCAGCTTCGGAACCGCCGGCGATCATCACATCGGCGTCGTTGTGCTGAATGATGCGGAAGGAGTCGCCGATGGAGTGGGCGCTGGTAGTGCAGGCGGTCGCTGTGGCCTCATTGGGCCCCTTGGCGCCCAGCCGCATTGAAACGTGGCCGGCAGCAAGATTGATAATGGCTGCTGGAATAAAGAATGGTGAAATCTTGCGCGGGCCGCCTTCGAACAGCGCCGTGTGTTCACGCTCGATGATGTCGAATCCGCCGATGCCGGAACCGATGTGCACGCCCACGCGTTCGTCGTTCTCGGGCGTGATCTGCAGGGCCGACATCTTGAACGCTTCATCCGCGGCGGCAATGGCCAGGTGGATGAAGCGTCCCATCTTCTTGACTTCTTTTTTTTCGATGAAGTTAAGCGGGTCGAAATTCTTGACCTCAGCCGCGATCTGACAGGCGAAGTTCGTGGAGTCGAACTGGGTGATGCGGGCTACGCCGCTTTTGCCGGCGAGCACGGCCTGCCACACTTCTCCGGTGGTGTTGCCCACGCCGCAGATCAGGCCAATGCCCGTAACTACGACCCTGCGTCCCAAACTACTTGCCGCCTTTCGAATGCTTCCCGATGTAGTCGATCGCGTCCTGCACGGTGCGGATCTTTTCCGCGTCCTCGTCAGGGATCTCGATGTCGAAACCTTCTTCGAAGGCCATGACCAGTTCGACGGTGTCCAATGAATCGGCGCCCAGGTCGTCTACGAACGATGCGCTGGAGGTGACTTCGCCCTCGTCCACGCCCAACTGCTCTACGATGATCTGCTTTACTTTCTCGTCAACGGCTGCCATGTTTCTCCTCGCTTTAGCTCGATTTGATTTGAAATTTGCTGCCGGGATGCGGGGATCGCCGTCTCCGCTTCCCGTCCGGCCTTCGCCCGGACCCCTTCCGCGATTTTGCTCCCCGCAGGCGTTACCTGATTGAAAATAGGCGAACGTGTAGTGTAATTGCCCCGGTGAATTAGTGTAAAGGAAGAGGATTGCCACACGGGACAAACTTTTGCCGATTCCGGATCGAACACTTGATCCTAACGGTTGGAAGTTCTCGTGGTCAAACTGCGAGCAAGTTATGATTAACGGTTCACGGCTTGGTTTGACAGGAGTTCTTAGTGAAGCGTGTATGGGTGTGGCTCTTGATATTGTGCCCGATGGCTTATGCAGCGCCTTGTCCGACTGATCAGGCGAAAGATGGGAGCGCGCTGGTCCAGAATGAGAAGACGTGGGCCAAGGCTCTGGAACAACGCGACTCTGCCACCCTGAACTGCCTGCTGGCCGCGGAGTTTGAAGACGCAGGCCCGGACGGAACGCTGCAGGGCCGCGACGCAACCCTCGCCAAAGCTGGCGAGCATCAGCCCGTGCATCATGAGTTGACCGAGATGCACGCGCAAGTGCATGGAGATTTTGGCTACATCCGCGGATTGGCGACGGCAGTGGATGCAACGGGCAAGGTCCTGGCCAGAGTTCGCTTCACCGACATTTATGTTTATCGAGATGGGCGCTGGCAAGCAGTGGCTGCGCATGAATCGACGCTTGCCGGGAAGCCATCTTAGAAGAGTCTGAGAATTCTATGCGTGCTGTCGTGCAGCGGGTAAGCCGCGCCAAAGTTGTGGTGAACGGCGATATCGCAGGCGAGATTGGCCCGGGATTGCTGGTCTTGCTGGGTGTCGGCCGGGATGATACGGAGGCCGATGCAGTCTACCTGGCGGAGAAAATAGCAGGCTTGCGAGTGTTTGAAGACGCCGAAGGAAAAATGAACCGGAGCGCGCAAGATGTGGGCAGGAGCGTACTGGCAGTTTCGCAGTTCACGCTATATGGGGACGTACGGCGTGGCAAGCGTCCGTCGTTCGACGCCGCGGCGCCAACGGAAAAAGCACGCCAGCTTTACGAGTTCTTCGTGGAGCAGATTCGCGCTGCCGGATTGCGCTGCGAGACCGGGCGCTTTCAGGAAATGATGAAGGTGGAACTGGTGAACGAGGGTCCGGTCACGATTCTGCTGGATTCGGCGAAGACGTTTTAGCAACATCCCCATGCAAGAGACCCAGGGGAAGAACGAGAGACCTCGACGAGAGAGGTGCTTACGATATGAGAAAGGTTTTCTTCAACTCCCATGGCTTGCGTGCCGGGTGGCGTCTTCTTATTTTTGTCAGCATTTTCGTCGGACTCGTATTCCTTTCGAACTGGACTATCCCGAAGGTCTTCCATCCCAAAGAGCGCTCGTTTCTTGATCCAGTAGGCACAATCTTCGACGAGTCGCAGGCGATCATCGAGGTGCTGATCGCGACCTGGATCATGGCCCGCATCGAGCGCCGCCGCTTTATCGATTACGGCATTCCAGTGCGCACCGCCTTCGGGCGCGATTTCTGGGTTGGACTTGCCTGGGGCGCGGCTTCCACTTCTTTGCTGGTGGGCTTGATCGCGGCCTTCGGCGGCTATAGCATCCTGGGGCTCGCCCTCCATGGCGGCACGCTCTGGTACTTTGCAGGGGTCTGGATCATCGCCAACCTGCTCATCGGATTTGCCGAGGAACTTCAGTTCCGCGCTTATCTGCTCGCCACGCTCGCCGATGGTATTGGATTCTGGGCAGGCGCTATTCTGCTTTCCATCGGCTTTGGCGCGCTGCACTACTTCCTCAAACCTCACGAGCGCTGGGAGGACTTTGCTTCGACCGGCCTGCTCGGGCTGTTCATGTGCTTTACGCTGCGTCGCACCGGATCACTGGCGTTCGCGATCGGTTTCCACGCCGCCTTCGACCTGGCGAACCTCTTCGTGTGGTCGGGACAAAATGCCGGCGAGTATGCGGTTGGACATCTTCTTGAAACCCGCTGGTCTGGACCGCAGTGGCTGACCGGCGGCCTGCTCGGCCCCGAAGCCAGCAGGATGGTCTTTGTGGTGATCGCACTGATGTTTGCGATCTTTGATCGATGTTACCGGCAGAAGAAGTTTCCATCCTGAGTCCACCTCTGGCGGCGGCCACTTTTCTCAACGTACAATCATCGCGGAGGTGGGCATATGCGCAAGGGCAGCGCAATCGCACTCTTTATAGCGACGGTTGCAATTACAGCAGCGGCGGGACCGAAGATCGAAGGCACAACCACGCTGAAGGATTTCCAACCCTTCGGGACGATCGACAAGAAGACCCACAAGCATCAGCAGTACGATCTCTCTTTCACCGCCATGGGTAAGCTCTACACCTGCCGATCGGTCGAGAAAGAGTCCCTCAAAGCCACCGATTTCGTCGTCGGTAGTGATGTCAGTTACCACATCAACGGCGACAAGGGGAAAGTGAAAAACGCCAACGGTAAGGAAGTGGAATGCACCGTCATGCGGGTCGCCGAAGTGCCGGCCGCCGCTCCGTCGGCCGCACCACAATAAGGACTAGAGATTCCTCACCGCGCGTCGAGGATCGCGTCGGCGACGCGCGCCGCATCGACAGCGGCTCTTACATCGTGCGTCCGCAGGATATGCGCGCCTTTCAGAATCAAAGCGGTCTGTGCAGCGAGATTTCCGTAGAGCCGGTCGGCCACGGGAGCGTCTTTCCCATTTTTTACCAGCGCGCGGCCCAGGAACGACTTTCTCGAGGTTCCCGCCATCAAGGGGAAGCCCAGCGACTGTAAATCCTGAAAGCGCGCCAGCAGCGGATAGTTCTGCTCGAAGCTTTTTCCGAAGCCAAAACCGGGATCAAGCGCGATCCTTTCCCGCCTCACCCCGGCCAGCACGGCCGCTTCCGCCCATTCTCTGAGTTCGCGCTTCACCAGCAGAAAAATATCGCCGGGCGGCGGCAAGGTGCGCCACTCTTCGGGGCGTCCGCGCGTATGCATCAGAACGGCGCCGCATTTTATTTCAGCAATGGTGCTGGCCATCTGCACATCCCAGCGCAGCCCGCTGATGTCGTTGATGATTTCGGCTCCCGCCGCCGCGGCGGCACGGGCCACGCTGGCTTTGTACGTGTCGATCGAGACCACGGTATCCGGACGCTGCTTCTTGAGCGCGGCGATGACGGGCAAGACGCGTTGCAACTCTTCTTCCGCGCTCATGGCGACTTTGGCGCCGGGGCGCGTCGATTCTCCGCCAATGTCAATGATGTCGGCGCCTTCCTCGAGCAACCGCATGGCGTGCGCCGTAGCTTTTGCGGGATCGACATAGAGGCCGCCGTCAGAAAAAGAATCGGGGGTTACGTTGATGATGCCCATGATCAGCGTGCGTTTGCCGAGTTCCAGTGTGCGCGTCCCGAGGCTCCATTGAAAGACAGCTCTCATGCGGCAGATTCTAAACGAAAGAAGAAAGCAGAGGAGCGCATGCGAATCCTGCTAGCGGCGCCGGACAGCTGCATCCCGCTTGCCCATGGTGCGAACCGCGCCGGGCCCGGTGCCGGTCGGCGGTTTGCGCATTCCGTCGAGCAAGTCCTTGAGCACGATTGCATTATTGCGCTGCTGATCTTTCGAGGCATAGAGGAGCGTCAGGCGCCGTTTCTTGTGGGCCAGAGAGTAGAGCTTCTGCAAATCCTTCTCGGCTTCGGGGCGGGCCAATTCCTTCAGGTAACGCTTGCGAAAAATCGCCCATTGTTCGGGGTGGGCGTGAAACCATTTTCGCAGTTCGTCGGAGGGAGCCAGGTCGCGTAGCCATTCCTGCATCGCGATCTCAGTTTTTGAAACACCGCGAGGCCACAACCGGTCGACGAGAACGCGCGCTCCGTCGGAGCGCGACACCGATTCATACACCCGCTTCACCGCGACAGGCATGGCTTTCGGCTTTCCTCTATTATTGTAAGTCGAGTGCGATTCGACGGCTGTGGGAAACTGGGAAGAAATGTCAGCAGTGACTGATCGTGACAAGGATGCACATGATGAAAGTGGCTGAACGGCAGGAGCGGAGGCGCGTGATCGATTGCCGGCGCTGGGTCGGAGCGTCCCTTGCCGCACTGGTGGCGCTCGTTGCGCTCGCCGGTTGCGATGTGGAGCGCCGCAAGTCGGATGCAGAACTTGGCCTCAACCCCCAGCAAGCCGCCGGACGCAAGCTCTATGACAACTACTGCGACCGGTGCCACCGGCCCTATTCCACCAAGGGGAAAAAGGGGCCCGGATTAAAGGGCATGTTCCAGCATCAATATCTTCCTCAGACCGGCCTGCCGGCGAATGACGAGCGCGTCACTGACATTATTCGCAACGGCCGTCCCGACATGCCGGGCTATAGCCAGGTGCTGAGCGCCCAAGACGTGCAGGACCTGCTAGCCTACCTGCACACGTTGTAATTGGGCGATGGAGTCAACTGTGCCCAGTTCATCCTCTTCGTGGGATAATCTCCAGGTGAAAACGGCAGCGCCATCGGAGCTTTTTCGCAAACTGCCTTCCGTCGACGACGCAATGCGCGGACCGGCGATTCAGTTGCTCGCGGCGAGTTACGGCCATGATTCCTCCGTGGACGCGGTGCGCGCTGTGCTGGCCCGATTGCGGCAGCAGATTACATCAGGACTGCTGGACGCAAACACGCTGGAGCTTGCGCTTTCTGGTTTGGCAGGAGCGGTAGAAAACCAGCTTCGCCACGCGCTGCGTTATTCTTTGCGGCCGCTGATCAACGCCACCGGCGTGATCCTACACACCAACCTCGGCCGCGCCCCGCTGGGTGAGGGAGCGATCGCGCACATCCGCGAGACAGCTGCGAGTTATTCCAATTTGGAGTTTGACCTCGCCGCTGGCGCGCGCGGCAAACGGGATGTCCACGTCGATCGATTGTTCCAACGCTTGCTGGATGAAGAGATGAGAAACGGCGAAATAAAGAGTCTGAAGCCGGCCGCCATCTCGACGATCCTGGTCAACAATAATGCGGCTGCTGTGCTGCTTGCACTGAACACCGTGGCGGATGGCGGAGAAGTCATTGTCGCGCGCGGAGAACTGGTCGAGATCGGCGGCTCCTTCCGCATTCCCGACGTGATGGCCAAGTCGGGCGCGATTCTGCGCGAAGTAGGCACGACCAACCGCACCCGCGCGGCCGACTATGAGCGCGCCATCACCGAACGGACGCGGCTTCTGCTGCGCGTGCATCGCTCAAACTTCGAGATCACCGGTTTCACCGAACAGGCTTCCACGCCCGAACTGGTCGCGGTGGCCCGCAAACGCGGCATTCCGCTGATGGAAGACCTGGGCAGTGGCGCGCTCTTTGATCTGCGCTCGATCGGAATCGACGGCGAGCCCGGTGTACTCGACAGCCTCCGCAGCGGCGTCGACATTGTTACCTATAGCGGCGACAAGTTGCTCGGCGGCCCGCAGGCGGGATTGATCAGCGGCCGTTCGGAGTTGGTCGCGCGTATGCGGTCGAATTCACTATTCCGCGCGTTACGCGTGGATAAGCTGATCTACGCTGCGCTGGAAGCCACGCTTCTCGCGTACGTCCGGCGCGATCACGACGCGATTCCCACGCTGCGCATGATGCGGCTCACAAAAGAAGAAATTGGTGAACGGGCTAAAGCGCTGGCGGCGCAAGTTGCGGAGCCGAAGTTGAAGCTTGAAATAGTGGATGGCGAATCCCTCCTCGGCGGTGGCGCGGCCCCGTCGTCAGTTCTGCCGACGCGTCTGCTGGCGCTGACTTGCGAAGGCCTCAGTGCTGACGACCTAGCCACGCAGCTGCGTGGTTCGGAGCCGCCGATTATCGCCCGAGTCGAGGAAGGCCGCGTGTTACTCGATTTGCGGACCGCGTTTCCGGAGCAGGATACCGTAGTGGCGGCCGCTCTCACTCGCATCGTTGCATGATCGTCTCGCATCGAAATAACATTGGCTCTCCTCTACACCGTCGGACATTCGACCCGCTCCCTCGACGACCTAATCGAGACGCTTCGGGCTCACGAGAGTGAAACCCTGGTGGATATCCGCGCCTTCCCCATGTCGCGGCGGCTGCCGCAATTTAATCGAGAATCTCTTGAAAAAAGTTTGCCTGCGGCCGGAATCAACTATGTCTGGATAAAAGCCCTTGGCGGCTATCGCAAGAAAAGCCGCGAAGACTCCCCCAACGTTGGCCTGCGCAACGCGAGCTTCCGCAATTACGCCGACTACATGCTGACCACGGAATTCGAGAACGCGATGGCCGAACTGGTGGCGCTGGCCGAGCGGTCCCGCACCGCTTATATGTGTGCCGAGCGCGTATACTTCCGCTGCCACCGCATGCTGGTCTCCGACTGGCTGGTCGCGCACGGGCATGAAGTGCTCCACATTGACGGGACCGGCCCTGTCAAGCCACATCACCTGACCACGGAAGCTCGCATGATCGACGGCGCGTTGATTTACCGCGGAGACCGCCTGCTGTAAGGCGTCCGTAAGGTGTCCAGAATATGATCATCGGCACGGGCATTGACATCGCGGAAGTTCCGCGCATCCGGCAATCGATTGCACGCTTTGGCGACCGCTTTCTGCAGCGCGTCTACACCGAGGGGGAAATCCGCTACTGTGATTCCAAGGCCAACCGCGCTGAGCGCTACGCCGCACGCTTCGCCGCCAAAGAAGCGGCGATGAAGGCTCTGGGCACGGGCTGGAGCCACGGCGTCCGCTGGCGGGATTGCGAAGTGACGCGCCTTGCGGGAGGGCGTCCGACTATCTCGTTTCACGGAAAAGCCGGCGAGATTGCCACACGGCTCGGCGTGAAGCATGCCGCGCTTTCGCTTTCCCACACAGCCGAGCAGGCCATCGCGCAAGTCATTCTCGAGAATTAAGCAGACACGCCGAATTCCTGCTCCTTCTGCTAGACTGTCGCATTCCATACATTTCATGTCTGTGACTATTCGAGCTGCCACGCCGCTTACATCCACCTCTGAGATTCCCGAACGTACCCTTCTCGCCGGTTTGGGGCTGACCAGCTTCGCCGCATTGTTGCTGGAACTCGCGCTCACGCGATTGTTTTCGGTGGTGCTGTTCTATCACTTCGCGTTTCTTGCGATTTCGATTGCGCTGCTGGGGCTGGGCGCTGGCGGAGTCTTCGCCTATCTATTCAAGAATCGCCTCGCCCGAACCGGCACGCGTATGCTGGCCGCGCGCCTGTGCCTGGAAAGCTCGATCCTGGTGCTGATCGCGCTCGAAGTTATCCTGTATATCCCGGTTGCACTCACCATCACGTGGAGAAACTTCTTGCACTTGACCGCCATTTACGTGGCGGCGGCGCTGCCTTTCTTCCTGACTGGGTTGCTGTTGTCCGTGGTCTTCGCCCGGGAGACGCGGCGCATTCCACTGCTTTACGCGGCCGACCTGGGCGGCGGGGCGCTGGCCTGCCTGGCCACGGTCCCGCTGCTCAACTGGATCGGCGGGCCGAACACGATTCTCATGGCCAGTGTGGCGCTCACGGCGGCGGCGGCGGTCTGGGCGCCGTCGCGCGTCTGGCG
>JBATXV010000005.1:0-12430 GCA_049673585.1 Candidatus Sulfotelmatobacter sp.
GAATTGCACTGTTGTCAGTTGTTGGCGCGCTGCTTTCTTGTACAGTAATAGGTGCGGTCATAGATTCCTCCTCTGCGGTGACGTTGAAACTTGCAAATCAAATGCTGCGCTGTATGTTCGGTGAGCGACACGACCAGGTGAACGTTCGTCCTTATGGCAATTCCTCCAAAACGCCAGCTAGGCCGATTTTTCGCAATGGCGTCCATCTGACCAAGTGCAATTAGCCATTAAGTCGCTTCTCTCTCACGTCCTATCCACTCACGGATATACCGCGGGCAGTTGTCGAGTGTTACCCCGTTCGATTCGTGGCTGGCCAGGAGTTTTACGGCCTCGTCGTCCACCAAAAGGACGTCTTTCAGATCGAGAGTCAATGCACTACTTTCTTGTTCGAGTAGCGCCCTAAGCGTGTTGACGTCGTCCCCTGTGAGCCGGCCACTGACGCGCAAAACCACACGACCCTGTCCGATTGCTTGGCGAAGGATTTTGCAAGTCACTTTGAACGCCTCAGCAGCACCGCGTCTAGGCTTGCTTACTAGAAAGCAAGCCTCTTGCCATTCGCAACTTTATGAAAACAGGAGGGCGAGGAACTCCGATGCGGACGCGGACCTTTGCGAATCACGCGAATTTCGCGAATTCAACGGATTTCGCGATCTTGGAAAGATGTTCAGCGAAATTTGAATTGGAGTTTGTTGATTTTCAGAGCCTTGATGCGGGCCTCGAGAGTCGATGGTGGAATTCCGAGCTTCGCCGCCGCTCCTGACGGTCCCGCAACCCGACCCCTAGTCGCGGCAAGTGCCGTCTCGATGCTTTCTCGCTCGCTGAGGGGTTCGACCCGATTGTTGGCGAGTGGCGAAGCTTTCACTGGAGGTGCTAGAGGAACCGACCTCTTGGAAAGCCACAATTCGTCCACCGAAAAAACGCCACCAGAGCTCAGAATCACAGACCTCTCAATTACGTTCTGCAACTCGCGGATGTTGCCTGGCCAGTCGTAGGACTGGAACAGATCCAGCGTCTTTTTGTCGATTGAGCGGATATCCTTGCCTGCCTTGGCGCCGTATCGTTGCACGAAATACTCAACCAGGAGCAGGAGATCGGTCTTTCGTTCTCGGAGAGGCGGCACCTCAATAGGGAACACATTTAGTCGATAGAAGAGGTCCTGTCGGAACGTCCCATTGGCTACCCCCGCTTCCAGGTCACGATTCGTCGCTGTGATAACGCGAACATTGACATGGATAGGTTGTCTTCCACCGACGCGTTCTAATTCCCGTTCCTGCAGCACCCGCAGCAACGCGACTTGGGTATCGGGCAGAAGTTCGCCCACTTCGTCGAGAAAAATCGTCCCTCCGTCGGCGAGTTCAAAACGGCCAAGTCGCCTTTGTGTGGCTCCCGTGAAGGCCCCCTTCTCATGGCCGAATAACTCCGAAGGGATCAAGTCACGGGGGATTGCAGCGCAGTTGACGCTCACGAAGGCTCGCTCGGCTCTCGCGGACTTTCTGTGGATTGCGCGAGCGACGAGTTCCTTGCCCGTACCTGTCTCCCCGGTGATTAGAACCGTGGAGTCGGTGGGAGCCACTTTGGCGATCCGGGAAAGAACAACCTTCAACGGATTCGAGGCGCCGACAATTTCATCGAACATCGAGGTCCGCTCGACCTCGTCGCGAAGCGCCAGATTCTCTTTGTACAGCTGGTCTTTCAACGCCCTGATCTCTGCCTCAGCCCGTTTTTGCTCGCTCAAATCGAGGACGAACGCGACGCCCTCGTTCCCGCCCGCCTGGAACAACGTGGCTCCAATCAGCACGGGCACACGGCTGCCATCTTTCCGGATGAACTCTGACTCGAAGGGTTGTACGGTCCCGGTCTGGGTTACTTCTTCCAAAGCGCGGTCAGCGCGCTCGCGCCAGTTCTCAGGTATCATGTCCCGCCATCGCATGCGACCCGCAGCGACATCTTCATTGTCGTATTGCACCATGCGAAGAAAGGCTTCATTGGGCGCCAGGATGGCACCCTCGACATTCCAGCTCGTGATTCCCAGAATGTTGGCGTCAACCAGACGCCGGATCTTCCGTTCACGGTCTTCTAGCTGACGATAAAGCCGGCTGGTCTCCAGCAACCGTTCTTCGCTAGCGCGCAGTTTCTCGCGTTCGAGTACCGCCTCGCTACGTAGTCGTTCTTCGCGTTCTGCAGTTTCGCGGCGAAGATTGGCCATTTTGACGTGTGTCGCCACACGCGCCAGCAACTCCCGCGCCGAAAACGGCTTGACTAGATAGTCGTCGGCGTCGGCCTGCAGTCCTTCCACGCGTGACTCTTCGCCAGCTCGTGCGGACAGCAGGATCACTGGCGTGCTGGCGAGGGCTGAGTCGTCGCGAATGGCCCGTAGTACACCAAATCCATCCAGCCGCGGCATCATAATGTCGGCTAGTACCAGGGCAGGGCGCAATTGGCGTGTGGCTTCCAAGGCTTGGCTGCCGTCAGCAACCGCGTGCACCTCATACCGGTCCCCGAGGAGGCGCAGGAGGTATCGACGCATGTCTGTGTTGTCATCGGCCAAGAGTATCAGTTCGCGTTTCGCCGTTCGTGTGGGTTCCGGCGACGAAGTGAGCAATGGTAGTTTGCCAAGCATCGCCACATCGACCGCCGCGCCCGACTCATCTCCCAACCACTGTTGTGCCTCTTCGACATAAGCTTCGGCTCGAATTTTGGTGGACGCGAATACTTCTGCGGCCTGAATGCGCTCCGCTGGTAGATGGGCCTTGCCGCTGGCAATCGTCACCGTAAACGTGCTGCCTTGACCGAGCGCGCTCTCCACCCGCACGCTGCCACCGTGCAGTTTAACCAGTTCTTGAACGAGTGCCAGTCCGATCCCTGTGCCTTCGTACGTCCTGGCGTGGACGCCCTCGATGCGATGAAAGCGCTCGAACACCCGCTGGAGATGCTCCTCGGGAATTCCCACTCCTGTGTCGCGAACCTGCAATTCCACTACGCCGTCTACATTCTTGAGTGTGAGCGCAACCTCACCCTCGAACGTGAACTTCAAGGCGTTAGAGAGCAGATTCAAAACGACCTTCTCCCACATATCGCGATCCACGTACACCGGTTCTGCGATTGGTTGGCATTCCACTGAGAAGCGGAGTCCGGCATTGTCCATCGCCGAATCGAACGCGCTTGCGACTTCGGCCGTGAAGCTGGCCAAATCCGTCAGCTGATAGGTTGCCTGTACGCGTCCGGCCTCAATGCGCGAAAAGTCCAGGAGCGTATTGACGAGCTTGAGCAATCGGAGCCCGTTGCGCCGAACCACTACCAACTGTTCGTGACTTTCCGGACCGAGTCGGTCGCGCGCTTCCAGCAGCACCTCCTCAAGGGGGCCCAGCATCAGCGCAAGAGGGGTACGGAACTCGTGGCTGACATTACCAAAAAACGTTGTCTTGGCACGATCGATCTCGGCTAACGCCTCTGCACGCTGACGTTCCTGCGTATAAGCGCGAGCGCTGGTCAGTCCGATCGTGATTTGTTCGGTGATCCTATGGACGAATTGGCGATACGCATCATCGAAGGCTCGGCCAGGATGGATTCCCACGACAAGGAAGCCTAGCGCTTCGCCGTATTCGCCCAGCCGTATCGGTAAGACGCTCGCCTCTTTCGGAGGGACGGGCCAATTGGGCACGGTCACACGCGATGCCCGATCGCCAAGTTCAATAACAACTCCATCCCTCCCCAATGCTGGATCGAATCGCCAAAGGTTCTCGCCGTGGCAGTCGATGACTGGCGGATGCAAAACGTCGTCGGTCTCCACACCAACACCCGTTAGATACGCTTGACGTTCGGAAGGGCGGTACTCATATAGAAACGTGAACGGGAGGCTTAATCGATCTTGACCGAGAGTTTCCGCGCTGATGTGCCACACTTCTTCTTCGTTTCGCGCTCCTACCGTTCGCGAAGCTAGATCGCGAAGCACATGCCGGCGTCGATCTTCGAGCACCCGGTCCGTGGTCTCCAGCAATGCGGTCAATACGCCGCCCACCTGGCCGTTGTCATCGGGAATCGGACTGCACGAAAATGCGAAGTATGTCTCTTCGAGGTAGTTGTTGCGGATGATAGGAACTAGGAGATCAGCTAGGAAGCTTGCCTCCTGGCCTCGCGTCAACACCGCTTCGTAAAGCTGCCCGATAAAATCCCAAGCCTCGGGATACACTTCGCGGCCGAAACGACCGAGCGCCCAGGGATGCTTTGTCCCCAGCACCGGCCGTATGGCATCGTTGTACAAGAGAGCGAAGTCCGGCCCCCAGCAGATGGTCATCGGATAGCCGGAGCCCAGCACGATTCGAAGCGCGGTTCGCAGAGCTTGTGGCCATTGTTCCACAGGGCCGAGCGCCGTCGTCGACCAGTCGAGTGAGCGCATCTGTGTGGCGACCTCGCCGCGTCCTGCAAAGACCGATTCGATCAACGGCGTCTTGTTGAGCTCCATACCGAGATCCCTCGATTCGGCATCCTCGTTCTTTACGTGTCACGGCCAATCGCAACGACAGGCCGTCTTAGAAATTGACCCGAGCGTCAAGTTGAAGCTGTCGGCCACCGCTTACGGTGGTGAATATTCGTCCCACATTGTCAGCGAAATTGCCTGTTGGACCCGCGAACACGGCATCTCCATTCCCTCCCAGCGTTAGGGGACTCTGCGTGTTACTGGGGACTGCAAAATTCGGATGATTGAAGAGGTTGTAGGCTTCCACTCCAAATGTAATTCTCATGCCTTCAGACAACTGGAAGGTCTTTTGCAGGGCCCAATCAAATTCCGCGAACGAGGGACCACGCAGGCTATTTCGCCCAGCATCTCCGAACTGACCGGGAGCGGGTACTGAAAACGCGCTGGGATTAAACCAGCACGATGAATTTCCCACTCTGGCGCCGTTCGGACAAATACCCGTGTAAGGATTGCCGGCCACATCAGGCCGCTCCGGTACGATCAAAGATTGCAGATCTGCATTGTCAAATGCGAGCATCGGAGTAAAAGGGACGTTGCTGTGAACGCTGGCAGTGCCCGAGATTTGCCAGCCCCCAAGGCGGCTTCCATGCCCAAAAGGCAGTTCGTAAACAACGTTAGCGACGAAATTGTGGCGGATGTCGAATCCTGACCGTCCTCGATCGCCCTTACGATTGAAGGGCTCCTGACTCGTGGGAGGCTCGTTTACGGCTTCTATGGAGATATTGCTAGAAGCATCATCTATCGAATGAGAAAACGTATAGAAGGCCTGCCAGGAAACGTTGTGGGCGTGGCGTTGCGAAACGGACAGTTGGAATGAATTATAGAAAGACTGTGCATCGGTTAGAACCTCCAATAGCGGTGAAGGCAAGTTTGGGTTATAGCGATGCCCTAAGGCTGGTTCGAACGGATTCCCTTCCACTTCGCGAGGGAGATGATTGCCGCGTGCACCAAAATACCCAGCGCTGAGAATCGTTCCTGTCGCGATTTCCCGTTCTAGGTTGAGATTGTATTGCAACGAGTATGGGAACTTCGGGTGATACGTCATTGAAAAAAGATCTAGCGGTTCTGTTACGAGAGCATTCTGTGGGTTGAGAAAGGTGGGAAACACAAAGGAATTTATGCTGAAAAAAGGAGACAGAAACCGATCGGTACCAAACAGGTATACGGGGAACTGATCGCGGAAGATACCGGCGCCGCCCCGCAGCACAGTCTTGCCGCCACCGAAGATGTCCCATGCAAAGCCGGCCCGTGGCGACAAGAGATTCAAAGGCGTTGCAGCAAATAAATTGCCGACTGTTGGTCCAGAATCGGTCGCTGGATTACGAATAACGGAGAGATGCCTGTGTGTCTCACTCGGATTCGAGTAGAAATCGTACCGTAGCCCGGCATTCAGTGTGAGTCGGCTGGTCACTCGCCAGAAGTCCTGCATGAATCCTGACGCTACACTCTGGCGATAGTCGCGGTTCGAATTGGAGTTGGAGGGACCAACGCCAACGTAAGACAGAGGCAGAGCTTGAAGAAAGAATTCTAACGGCGGGTTATTAGTTTGTGCTGGGACCCCGAAGGGACTCAGATCCTGGAATGTGTACAACCCATCCACGCCAAAATCGAGCGGTCCATTGGACTGGATCCTCTGAAATTCACCGCCGAATGTCAGCGTGTGGCCGCCAGTTGTACGTGAAAATTGATCTTGAATCTGGTAAACGGTCGAAAAATCGCCCACGGAAGCTTCAGGGCCGTTGCCGAGCAAACTCATCCCTGCAATGTCGAGCATTCCGAATGGTCGTCCGGGCACCAAAGAAATCGAAAGACCCGGATGGGTATTGACGACCGAAGTTGACGCGGTCGTGCGGTTAACACCGAATCGCAATTCGTTGAACATTTCGCGCCCAAAATTGCGGCGGTCCTGAACAGTAAAGTACTGATTCCGGGCCGTATGATCGATTGGAAAGCCGGGGACGTAAGTCCCCGGCGGTGTTCCAAAATAGGGAACCAGGGAGGAACCGTCGGCGATGATGTAGCGTCCGAACAACGAATGAGTGTTGGAGAAGCTGTGGTCAACACGGACCATGCCGTGGTCCTCATGAGCGTTGCCCTTGTCATCGGTCGTCAGGTCCGCGGTTCCGTCCCCATTCTCTGTTCCGTTAGAAGCAGGAAACAGAGCAAGGAACTGCTGTACGCGAGGATCGATTGCCAAGACAACGCACCCGTTTGGAGTGGCGGTACTGCAACTCCCCGGATTGGTGGCGGAGGGGAGTAAACCTTGATGAGCAAGCGCATCGGGCACCGTCGCGATTGCCGTTACTGCCTGTACTTCACGAAACCCCTCGTAGTCTGCATAAAAGAAGGTGCGGTCGTGTACCAACGGCCCGCCCACTCCTGCACCGAACTGGTTCCGCACAAATGGTGGTATCGGGGCGGTGGCCGAATCAAAGTAGTTCTTTGAATCGAGCGCCGCCTCTCGGTGGATTTCGAACAAAGATCCATGGAAGTGATTGCTTCCGGACTTGGTAACCACGTCGATGACGCCGCCACCATTTCTGCCGTACTCTACATCGGAGGTTTGTGTCAGGACGCGGACCTCCGTGAATTCGTTCAATCCGAGAAAGAGCCCAGAGGCGCCTGCCGGCGAATAGCCGAAGAGCGGATCATTCGCATCCATACCGTCGATGCGAACGTCCGTCCAACTCGGGCGCATGCCGTTAATCGCGAGCTGCCCGGCGTTGCCGCTCGAAAGCAACGATGGAGCACTGCTGGGTGTTGGAGCGACTCCCGGGGCAAAAATAGCCGCCTTGAAGAGATCCCGGCTGTTTAGAGGAAGTTCGGTTAGGTTTTGCTCTGCAACCAGCCCGCTGACGGTCGAGGTAGTACGGTCGATCTCGTTGATGTCCCCGCTGACCGTCAGCTCCTGCGGCTGGGGGCCCACAACTAATGAAAAGTCAATCATGACCCCGGACGCCGAGGAGAGCGTCACTCCTTCTCGAACCTGCGTTCGGAAGCCTTCTCTCCCTGCGCGAACAACATAGCTTCCTGTCGGCAAACCGGCGAGATGATACTGGCCCGTCATGTCAGTCACGGTCTCCCGCTTTAATCCAGTGCTTTGGTTGACGATCGTAACCTGGGCTGCGGGAATGACGGCGCCACTGGGGTCGGTGACGGTGCCGAAAACGGTTGCGAGCTCGCTCTGCGGCCACGCGCATGCTGGGAGCAAAGCAAATGACAGGACCAAGAGCAAGCACGCCCTCGAACTGAAAAACCCAGCGGACCAGGTAAGCGCTAGAATGCGATCGAGGAAAGAACGCAGTTCCATATTGGTCCAGTAGATGTGCCCAGCGGCGACATCGAGCACCCTGCCATCGGGCAACTTCCGGCCTTCGTTGATGATGGTCCTCAAATCGGAGCCATCAGGGTTTGCAGACAGGATGCGGCCGCCGCTGAGGTCCAGGAAGAAGAGCCTGCCGGACGTGGGTGCGTTTTTCGCCTCTGCGTCTATCGGTGTGGAAGCTATCGCGCTCATGTAACGAATCTCCTCACTAACGTGTCTTCTGAAAAGAGCTTCGGCTGTTCGGTTCTTAGGTGAAAGCCCGCGCCAAGTCTCAGTGCCTAGGGAGCGGGGCTTATTGCTAGTCAAAAAGGGCCGCCTGATACAGGCTCACGATCCCTTGCTCGATCGATGCCCAACTTCTTCATACGGGAGATCAGCGTCGTGCGCTTGATGTTCATGCGTGCCGCCGCCCCGTCGGGGCCTCCTACTCGCCCGCTTGTGACTGGCGTGGACGAGAGGCGCAGCACAAATTCGCGCCAAAGGCCCAACACCTCTGGCCTCTTGGAAACGGACGAATCGCACCGTTGTGAGTTTCCAGCGTGCTGCTATCTGGTACAGCGATAGTTGCGGTCATAGATTCCTCCTCTGGGGTGATGTTGGAATTTGCAAACGCGGAGCGGAGCGCGGCTGGGTTTAACGCGGCTGCGGCACCCAATATTGAGCTCGCCTTGAGAAACCGACGATGCGACCGAATGTCAGTCTGTTTCATGACGTGCTCCATTTGTGCTGTGTTGAGACGTCCGGTTTGTGCGTGTCAACCGAGATTCCAACTCTGCGCGCTAGCCGCTCGTCCGCTCCTTCGTGATCCACTCACGGTAGGTTCATCTTGGACTAGCTGCCATTTGAAAAAAAAGCCCAGATCAGGTGAAATACATGGACTATTTTGTGGAGGCCAAGCACGCTCTTTAGAAATATGGAAAAGAACCTTTTGAGGGTGTAAGAGACTTCGAAGTTTTTACGGCTACAAACGCTTGATTTTATTGTCGAGTGTAACGGAATGACTCTTTCGAGTATTTACGATTGGATGATCCCGCGTTTTAAAATCAATCTTGCAGCATGAGGTCGGTCGTCTGCGCCGAATTTGGAAAGAATGTTTTCAACTCTGCTCTTGACGATTTCTCGGATATTGAGAGTTGCGTGGCAATCTGTTTCTTCGCGATTCCCGCCATCGCGCGGCGGCATCGCTGTCGAAGCAACGAAGCGACTCCGGGTCGACGGCCGATTGAACGGCATTATCGACGAAATCTCCTAACTTTAAGGAACGAACGATTGACATCAGCCGAGTGGGTCGGCGCCGAGAATCGGCCATCAGGCTGCCGACTCACCGGTCTGGAGATCTCGATGGGTAAAAAGAGCGCCGCGGTAGCGCTGCCCAAATTGCTCGATCTCATTGAGCACTGTCGCGAAGCGCCCCGCCCCACCTTGTGACATCTCATCAAAAATGGGTTGCAAAGCGGAGACTGCGCGGCTGACGCGCGGTGCCCAGTTCTCGATCCAGCGCTCGACCGCCGGCGCAGATTCCGGCGTGTCCCGAATGGCAGTTAATAGGAGTGACTCACTCCAGGCGCGATGCCAGGCGCAATCTTCGTTGAGAGAAAAGAACATGCGATCCAACACATCGTCGCCGGCTGCGCGCGCAAGTCGCCCGAAATGCGTCATGAACAGCTCGTCGAAAGCGGGCTTCAGCACGAACTGGAGCGCAACGAGGGCTTCGCCCCAGTCCCGTGTAACCAGGAGCGTTTCGATAACTTCGCGCAGCGGTTGCCAAATCGGGTCGTCCTGCCATGTCTGTTGTGCTGTACGCCCAAACTCGGGATGAGTTACCTGCAACTGACGCATCCGGTATGCGAGCCGCTGGACGCGCCGCATTTCGTCCGCCGCCTGGAAGGTGGCGGCGATGGTGATACGTGCGGTCGGGGCCATGCTCCCGACGTAAGCTGCGACCATTTGCAAGCCGTGACCGGGATATCGAAGGGGGGCGAGTACACGGTTGAGCAAGGCGACCCACTGCGGCGAAAGACCCCGGTCGTAGTCATCGCTGATCGAGTCCAGGAGCCCATTGACAAAGGCTTCGCGAGTGCGCTGCATCGTTGTGTAGGTTGTGTATGTCGTCTGCCGCGGATCGCCCCACTCTTCTGAATCGCGGCAGCGGAGTTCAGACCCCCGTTGGTAGCGCTCGTACACTCGCTGACCGGTACCTTCACCTCGAAGCCGCGGGCGGTCCAGTAATGCAGCCGGGAGGTAGCGATGTCGTATTCTGTCGGCTTGCGACCAAGATCACTCAGATGCCAGTATGTCCTCTTCTGGGCCGTCTCCTGGCGGCTGCGTCCTGTCGGGCTGGCGGGGACGCCACTGATGGCACTGGCCTCGAGCTTACTCACCACCTCGTCGTCGCGGCGGCGCACTGTGTCTTTGAAGGATGGCATCGCATTGGGAATCATTTCGGGATGGCTTCGCCCTGTGGGGCTGGCCGTCTCTCCGCTAATAACGCCGCCCTCGAATGTCCAGACCGCCTCGTCGTCGTCGAGGCGCATTCTGCCCTTGAAGGATGGCATCATGATTTCCAGCTCGGCGCGAAAGTCGAATGGCTGCCTGAGAATATCTTCAATCGCGCTCCGCGTCAC
This sequence comes from Candidatus Sulfotelmatobacter sp., assembly GCA_049673585.1. Lineage (GTDB taxonomy): Bacteria > Acidobacteriota > Terriglobia > Terriglobales > Acidobacteriaceae > Sulfotelmatobacter. Next base: position 10,427 of record JBATXV010000005.1, read on the forward strand.
CAGGCAGCGGCGTGGCGCGAGCACGCGCATATAAGAGCCACGGTTGTGGATTTCGACGGACGGGTTCAGCCGCCGAATCGCTTCGAGCACGGCCTGGGCGCGGGGATGGCCGGTCAAGACGGGTCCCACGCCATCACCAACTTCCTCAGCGCTTGGGACGTCAGGGCTGGGCGCTCGGACATCCACGAAAACCTTGCCATCCTCGATCTTGACAGCGAAACTTGTGAGGCAGGCCGTTGCGGGGTTGACCCCGCTGCCGCTGCGCACGTCATACTGCCAGTGGTGGGCGCGGCAGGTAAGTACGTATCCGTCCAGCCGCCCCTCGCTCAAGGCCACGCCCAAATGTGCGCACCGATTCTCGTAGGCGTAGACAACGCCGTTGTGCCGGACAAGAAGGAGGTCGTGACCATCGACGCGGCGCGCGGTCATGTCACCATCCCAAAGTTCGGCATCCGCGATTATGGGCTCGAAAGGCATCATCCCTCCTCGGGAACCACGTCGACGCGGTCTAAAGGGGCGAGGCCCGCCTCCGCTACTGTAAGCAGTGGATCGAGTCGCTGACCTCGGAAGTACACTTGCGCATGGGGTCGCGGAGCGACCCGAACACACGCAGCCAACTGGAGCTGCTCTGCGATCGCATGGACCCGGTCGTCGTCGTGGACCTGCACGACGAGCCCGAGCGTGTCACCAGCAAGAAAGCCGTAAAGCGGCACGAGCAATGTGTTATACCTCCAAACCCGGATCGTTGCGATGTGCCCGCAACCACGGGTACCGTCCACGCAACATGTCTTTGCCCCGGACCTCTGGGGTCACTTCGAAGTATGTTCGTGTGAGCTCGACCAGGTTGGCGGGCGCCTCGCCGGCCAGCATCCGGTTCACGACGCTCTTGTGATCCGCGTAGCGATCCGGCTCGCGGGAGAAGATCCAGGCACATGGTTCCGAGCAAAATATGTACTTCCGGCCCAGGTGCTCGACAACGCGCGCAGCATTCTTGCGCGGGGTACCATTCGACAGGATGATCTGGCACAGATTGCAGAACCCGGGCATGGTTGCCCCTTGCGTGGACCATTCGATTCCGGGCCCGCTAGTCCGCCAGCGTTCCGTAATCCGCTCCCACACCGGGTCTAGCAGATCCCACGTGTGTGGATACTTCTCGCGAAGCCACGCGCGTTCCTCCGGACCGGGAAGCGCGAGGTCGAACCACATCGTTGCGCGGTAGGTATAGGTGCTCACATAGAGCATGTGGTGATAAATGTCGAGCGCATCGATGAAGCTGTCCCAGTACCACGGCCGCTTCAACCCGAACTCAGTCAGTGTCCTCTGGAACTGGTCGTTGATCCACTCCTCCATGAACTCCTTGAAGGACAAACGCCGATCCGCGAGCGGCGTTAGATAATCCATGCTGAATCCAGTGACCACGGCGAACACGATCCAGCTCCGCCAAAACCACTTGTCGACGAGGTACTGGGCCCGTTCGGGGTCGTGACGGATCAGTGTCGCGAGCACCGGATGACCGATCTGGGCGTGACGCGCCTCGTCGGTCTGGATGCTCGTGACCATTTTCTCGAACATCCGGTCGCCGACGTCGTGGGCTATCGCCGAGAGCCCGATGAACTGGAGATTGGTAAAGCCCGTCTCAAGGACGAGATTGGTAGCGATAGCGAATTCGAGGGGGTCCGTCCCAACGCACATCTCGTCTACGAGGTGCCGCAGGGCGACAGCCATCCAGTGGTTGGTGTGGAACAACCGGTGCGTCCAGTCGAACTGGGGGTCCCAGCGGACCAGTTCGTGCATGAGCTGCAAGGGGATCAGGGTATGGCGGAACTCATCGAGCGCGCCGAATAGTGCCATCGTGCGCCAGGCGCTGTCTCGCCCGAAACGGGCGCCGCGGATGTCTCCGATCCCTGCCGTAAACTCTGTGAACGCCATCGTTGCAGCATGGAGCTTCAAGCCGTTAAGCCAAGACCGATCCAGTTTCGCGAAGTCCTCGACGCGGCCCACGGC
>JBATXV010000006.1:0-77068 GCA_049673585.1 Candidatus Sulfotelmatobacter sp.
CCGTTACTAGAACACCCGGATAGGCCTTCGCCACCTTTTTCCGCGCGGCTGCACTCTTGTCGCATACCGCAACAACTTCGGCTTCATCCATGCGGTCCAGGTTCCGAACCACGTTCGGCCCCCAGTACCCATACCCTACAACCCCAAACTTCACCATGACTTCACTTCCATTCCCAAGCGTTGCCTTTGTGCTCAGCGGTTTTGCGAGACTTGTCACCATGTTTGGCTCCGATTGTTAATTGGGGATCGTCGATTGGGGGTCGTTAATTAAGGAGGGAGGGAAGGGGAAGCTTTTCTAGTGAGCGCCTTCGCCAAGCATAACTGCGCCAGGCGTGCGCAACAGGATCTTGATGTCCGTCCAGGGGGACCAGGTGCGGGCGTAATGCAAGTCGAGGCGAACCATGTCATCGAAGGTCACACGGCTGCGTCCGCTCACTTGCCAAAGTCCGGTGATCCCCGGCTTGGCTTCGAGCAACCGGCGGCGATGCCAGATGTCATATGCCTCGACCTCGTAGGGAACCGGAGGGCGGGGCCCGACTAATGACATCTCCCCTTTCAACACGTTGATGAATTGGGGAAGCTCGTCCAGGCTGGTTTTTCGCAAGAAGGCTCCCACGCGAGTGATGCGCGAATCCTTTGTCAACTTGTAAACGCCTTGGCCGTTTCCGTCCGACGGATGCTTATCCGCTTTACCAGCGATCAACTGTTGCACGTACTCTTTGTGGACGGAGGCATCATTGTTTACATACATCGAGCGAAACTTCAGAAACACGAACGAGTTGCTATGTTGGCCAATGCGACGTTGCCGAAAAAAAATCGGCCCTTCCGACGTGGCTTTGATAGCGACAGCAGCGAACAGGAAAATTGGCGAGAAAAGGACGAGCGCCAGCAAGCTACCCAGAACATCCATCATCCTTTTCACCACGCGGAAGGTCTTCCGGGCCTCCTCCCGCTGGGACAAATCGGGATACAGGGTCGGGTTGCTCGGACCCTGAGCATTCTTATCCCAGTCCTCCGGAAAAACGTGGAACGAAAGACTGACTCGATTGAATTGCTCGAGGGTCAAATTCTTCCGCAGTGTCTCCGTAACCCTGGCGATGATCGTAGTGGGAACCGAATTGCTGTCGCCGGTGGCGATTTCGGTGAACATGACTCCAACTACGCAGTGGTTGGCGTACCATCCGGTAACGTCGGTATCGCGCGTGGAACCGGAGAGAGCGGAAAGGATCTTGCCGAGAATCTTGCCATTTTTCTCGGATGGAAGGCGATCGCCCATGTCGAGAAGGAGCAGCATGAAGGGCTTGCGCGAACGTTCGCTTCTCTTTCTTTCGAGGGTGATCATCCGGCGAAAGGCATCGGCGTGCAGAATGCCGCGATCCACGAGCGACGAGGCTTCAGGAAGCGGGTCTAAAGTTAAACCATTCGGACCAGAGCGTTGTGTACTCACAATTTCCTCCGCTTGATCGGCTTGCTTCTTGGAAAGAATCAAGTGACCTGCTGTTTGCTATCGATTGACGGGGAAGGGTGGAACCAGAAACGTGTCGGCCGCTTGCTTGGAGCGGCTAATCCTTGGGTTGGTCAGCTTGGGAGCTGTATCGTTGATAATAATCAGTGTGCGCTGCGTTTGTGCTGCTATTCACCAAAGCTCCCAGCAGCTTCGACTTCTCAATCGCCTCAATGCCGCGCTTTAGTTGCCGTTTCTCGGTCGTGCCATTGCGCGTGACCAGCAAGATTCCATCCGCCAGACGGGACCACATACTCGCATCCGCCAGCGGAAGCACGGGAGGAGAATCAATGACGATCCAGTCGAACCAGGCTTCCAACTGATTCATCAACGGCGCCAGCTTCCCTGATTGCATCAGTTCCAGTGGATTTTGCGGCGCCGCGCCTGCTGGCAGAACCCAGAGTCCCAAACTTTCCAGCCGGTAGAGGTTGATGCCTTCGGTCTGTCCTGAGAGCCACTCGCACAGGCCGGGAATCCTGCCCAAGCCGAATCGCGCCGCCAGAGTCGGCCGCCGTAGGTCACCTTCCAGAAGCAACGTCTTCTGCTGTTTTCGGCGAGCCAAGGTGCAAGCAAGGTTGGCCGCGACCGTGCTCTTTCCTTCCTGCGGAATGGTGCTGGTAATGAGAATCTTTTTCAGAGGACGGTTCTGTCGAAGATGGCGCAAGCGAACTGCGAGAAATCGGAATTTCTCCGCGCCCAGGCTTTCCTCTTTGCCCACCACGACTAAACGAGTGTCCCGGGGGATAGAGACTTGCAGCACCGGACACTGCTCCAGAGCGTCGAACGAAGAAGGCGCCGGGAGATCGCCTGATTCCACCGGGGCAGGCAGATTCGCGACACTGCGCATCTTCTGCTCAGTGGCTTGGAGCAGTTCGGTAGCAGAAGTGGGCCCGGGTGTCTCCACGCGGGCCTGCGGCTGCGGCGCATCAGCTTCGCGCATCTTCTGTTCCGCGGCTCGCAGAAGCTCGGCGGCCGAGATCGGACTTGACGACTCCAACCGGTCCTGTGGCTGACCCGCGCGGGCCTCACGCATCTTTCTCTCGGCGGCTTGCAGAAGCTCAGTGGCAAGGGAGAACCTGGGGCTTTCGGTCCCGGAACTCTCCGACTCCGCCCTCTGTAACGCGTCAAATATATTGCTCATGATTGATGTTGCTTAATGGTACTAATAGCCTGCCCGTGCTCGTTGCCAAGCCACGTTCAGGGAAAGCGTTGCTCACTCTCGAACCGCAGCCCCTTTTCCTCTCGCGCTTGCTCCGCCTGCAGGCGGGCGTACAGTTCGAGCAACGACCTGGCGGCTTTCCGCATATCGAGTTCTTCAGATGTTTTCCTCTGGTCCACAGGCGGCGTTTGAACCCCAAGGCGGAAGTCGGTCGCGATATCGTCAATGATGTCGGGGCTCACACTTGGCATTTGCCGAGCGTAAGCCGCGATCAGCGCATTTTCGCAGATGGTGTTGATTAGTCTCGGCAGCCCCTGGGAATGCTGATATACGGCGGCGATGGTCTCTGGCGGGAACAGCGCCGCTGGGTAAGGACTTCCCGCAAGATAAAGCCGGCGCTGGATATATCCCTTGGTTTCTTCCGAATCCAGCGGTACAAGCCGGGAGCGAAGGGCGACTCGCTGCTTAAGCTGCCGCAGGGCAGGGGAGTCAAGTTTGTCGTCCAGTTCGGGCTGCCCGACCAGAAGAATCTGTAACAGCTTCTCGTCGGCAGTCTCCAGATTGCTCAGGAGCCGGATCTCTTCGAGAATCTCTATCGAAAGATGGTGCGCTTCGTCGACTACGAGAACCGTCGTCAGCTTCTTCTCGCTGCGGGCAATGACGTAATGCGCAATCTGCAGCAGAAGTTCACCCTTGTTCTGGCTGGTGCCCGAGAGCCCCAGATCGCTGACGATGTACTGCAAGAATTCGATCGGGGAGAGACGTCCGTTGAAGATGTAGGCGTATGCGACATCCTTGCTCTGCTTCAGCGATTGCAGCAAGCAGCGGAGCAGAAGCGTTTTCCCGGTTCCCACCTCCCCGGTTAAGACGACGAACCCTTTGCGCCGCCGAACGCCGTAGTAAAGAGCGGCCAGAGCTTCGTTGTGCCTCCCCGTGGGAAACAGAAACGAAGGATCGGGAGTGATCTCGAATGGATTGCGCTTCAGGTTGTAAAAGGCTTTGTACATGGGGAGTACCGCTAGCCGCGGAAGTAGCTGAACGCTGATCCCAGCAAAATCGTACCAGATACGAAAACTGCAGTCGCCCATCCCAGCCACAGGCGCCGGCGCTCGCTGCGCTCATCCGCCGCAGCCGCAATGGCTGGAATTTCCGAGATGACCGCGACCGGCAGCAGCGTCTGCAATTCCTTCTCATCGTAAATGCGGTCATCCATCATTTCGAATGCGCCGGCCACGACCACGCCCAGGGCCAAGCCGATTCCCAGCCCCATCCCACAGAACTTCAGGCGATTAGGAAAGTCGGGTTTCAGCGGTAGGCTGGGAGGATCAATCACCCGAAAGCGCTCACCTTGCTGAAGCAATTCCATACTGGTGGCCATGGCAGATTCATTTTTCTTCTTCAGTAAGTCGTCGTAATTCGCTTTTGACTGTTCGTACCCACGCGTAAGGTCCGAGAGCTGCTGCTCACGCACGGGCTCCTGATTCAGTCGCGCCTGATAGTCGTCCATCTTTGCTTTCAACGCGACTATGGAGTGCTCGCGATTAGCGATTTCCACCTGGTTGGATTTCAACTGGCTTTGAATCTGAGCCAGCAGGGCCGCTTGCGTCGGATCCATATTTCCCGTGTCGACAACCGGCTCAGTGCCGTTGACCTGGGTGGCGCCATTCGCTTTGAGACTGGACAGGAGCTGGTCTCGCATCTTCTCTGTCTCCGCGATCTGTTCCGTCACTTTTCGCACGTCGGGATGACGATCGGTGTAGCGTGACCTAAGATCGGCCAGCTGTGCCTTGAGTTTTTCCAACTCCTGGTCGAGCGCGGGCAATCCGCCGGTGGTTGTTCCGTCGGAACTCTTGGATGTCCCCTGCAGGGCGCGGTATTGGTCCGCCAAAGTTTGCAGGTAGACGTGCTGTTGCCGGGCAGCATTGAGCGAGTCCTGCTCATTCTGCAGCTGCGATTGCAGTCCGCTCAGAATCTGGAGGTTGCTGGCCAACTGACCTGGCATTTCGCCGACGTGCTGCCCCTTGAATTCGCGTACCTTCTCTTCCTGGTCGGAGAGGCTTTTCCGGGCAGTTTCCAGCTGGCTCTCGAGAAAATTGGTGGTGTCTTCAGATCGTTGCTGACGCACTTCCACATTCTCGTTAATGAACAGATTCGTCAGCTCGCTGGTGACCTGCTGAGCCAGTCGGGGATCGCGCGATGAGTAGGAGACGTTGAATGCCGTAATCTGATTGCTCCGCGTATCGCGCACAAGGTCGATGTCGATGTCTTTACGCATCCGATCAACCTTTTCGTCAGGTGTCTCCTTGGAATGTGAGCTGGCATAAAGATCGAACTGGGCAATGATATGTAAAAGACGTGTCCGACTGAGAATCTGCTGGGTGATACTCTGCAGGCGGCTTTGCAAGTCGTCGGTCACATTGGGCGTGACGTAGTCTTTCGGCATGGTGGGTTGTTCCACCAGAATCAGCGTGCTGGACAGGTAGCGCGGCGGGAGCACCCAGCTCGCGCCCCACACGATCGCCCAACCCAGGAAAAGCGGGATGAGGAACTGCATGTGGCGGCGGCGCACAACGCCGAGGTAGCGCTGCAGGTCAAAGCCTTCCGAGCTTTTCTCTTCGAGATCGTCAACCATAAGTTACCTTCCCAGCGGGCGGGAGAACTGATAGGAAATTGAAACGAATTCGCGGTTGGTGTCAGGAGTTGCCAGGGCAGCGACCGCGTAATCCTGGTGAAGTCGTGTGTATCCCAGCTGCACATTGAGATGCTGGCCAAACAGTTGCTGCAACGATGCCGTTCCCGAAACCGTGTGTCCATTGCAGCCGATGCAAGTCGTAGTGGTCAAGACGTCATTCTGAGCATACCCGCCCGCCACCGACGCGCTCAGCATCCGCAAAAGTTGCTGATGGATCGATGCGCTGGCGCTGTCCATTTTCACGGCCCCGATCAGGCCGCCACCACTCGATATCAGATGTGCGTAGCTGATGGCCAGGCTGCTCATGCGTCCCTGCCAGCCCAAGCTGCCACCTGCCGACGGATTCCAGTTTCGAAATGCGGGCGTCGGGCAGCCCCCGGGCAGAACGCCGCTGCTCGTGCAAGCCGGCGGCGAGGGCGGCTCGGCATTAGAAAACTGCGGACCGCTGTCTGCGTATTGCGGCCCTCCGAAGACGGAAATCGAGAATCTCTTCGTCGGATACACCGTGTAGAAAAGCAGTAATGCGTGGGTTTGCGTCTCGTTGGTTCCCGGCGCCGGATACGACGCCAGGCGCTGGTACTGGTAGCTCGCACCGAAGTAGTTGATCCGAGAAACCCGCACCGAATAGAACGCCAATCCGCTCTGCGACGCCGAATCAAAAAGACCGGGAACCTCAGACTGGTCAGGGTAGTGCAAATTTGTAAACGTTCCGCTGGCACCAACCATGCTGTTCGCCGCGAATTGGTACGTGATGCCGACGTTTCCGGAGTTGGAAAGTTGGTCGGCAATCGGTGCAATTACTGACTGGTTGGGCACTTGAGTTCCGCCGGAAACAACTCCGGCCGTTCCTAGATCGGGCTGGTTGAACACACTAGAACTTTTCTGGAAGCCGTCGCGCGCCGAAAACGTCACGTGTGGGCTTAGACGATATTGGAAATTGATTGAAGCATTCTCGTCTGCCTGGTTCAAGGAACTCTCTCGCTGATAGAAGGTGAACCCGGGCGCGTAGGTCAAAACCAGGTGCGATCGGGTTGTCGTCTCGTCGAGCGCGACCGTGGGCCATACCGAATAACTCACGTCGCTGACCGGATGGCCGTCCACCGGCCCCACCGCGTTATCTGTGTATGCGCTGGTGAATGCCAATCCGGCGCGGAGATAGTTCGAGCGTTCTTGAGAAGTGAGCGCGATTGGGTATGACTGTCCGCTTACAGGAGGCGGAGTCAGCATGCGAACCGAGCTATCGTCAACACTCACGGATGCATCACCGTTCGTGGACGCATCGCTCGCCGGGCCAGTGGCCGCCGGCACAGGGACTGGACGTGGCTCGTCCTGCGACCAGGCCGCCACGCTAGCCAGCAAGAGTGATCCCTGCAGGATCAATCCCAGGCAGATTGAATCAAAAATTCTCATGTTGCGGAAAATTTCTGGGGACCCTGTTACGGAAATCTCTTACGGGACAATGATGGTGTCGCCGGGCTGCAGCTTGATGTTCTGCGCCATATTCTTGCCTTGAATGACTTCCTTGTAATTAAACGGGATGCGAGACTCTCCCGTGGGGCCCTGCCGGAGAACGTAAATGGATTTCTGTTTGGCGAAATCGCGGAACCCACCGGCCAGAGCAATCGCGTCCAGCACCGTCAAAGAATTCACAACCATGTACGATCCCGGCTTAACCACTTGTCCCAGAATGTTGAATTTCTGGCTGTTGACCTGCTGCACCATCACCGTAACTTCCGGCTCGGAAATGTAGTTCTTCAGCCGGCTGGCGATTTCTTTTTCCAAATTCAGCGGCGTCAATCCAGCCGCCTGTACTTCTCCCACCAGCGGCAAGGAGATTTTTCCGTCTGACCGCACAGGAATCGATCGCGAAATGTCGGGTTCTTTCCACACGTTGATGGCCAACACGTCGTCGTTTCCAATGACGAAGGTGTTGTCGTGCGGCTTCGCTTGCTTGGATGCGTCGGCATTTTGCGCGGCCGGGGCGGCATTGGAGTTCTGTGCAGTGGCTGCGCTTCCCGATCCTATCTGCGCCCAAAGCCCGCTCGAGATCAGAAGACACGCCGAGGCTGCAATCAGTAAGGTCTTCCAAAAACTGCTGCCTTTCGTTGTCACGGTCATGGCGGCTCCTTCACGCTTCTGGCCCGGGCTGTTCGCTTCTCGCCTCAACTCGCTTTTCCGTTTCCCTTAACTTGACCCGCACCGGCCAGCCTGGTCTCCGGCAAGGGCGAAGGATAGGTCTCTGAAGCGCTCATGTGGTACTGGTCGATTTTGTACAGCATCGTACGATAGCTTACTCCCAACAGTCGGGCGGCTGCTTTCCGGTTCCAACCAGTTTTCTCGAGAGCCACGGCGATCGCATTCCTCTCGGTTTCCCACTTGACGCTCTGGATCAGCGATTTCAGCGATTTCGGGATGGACGCGCCGGCTTCAACCTCCTCGGGTACGCGCGGGGATGGAACGGGATTGAAGACCTGCCCGTGAGGCGCGCTGCCGTTGCCCCCGTTGCCTCCGTTACTTGGTTCGAGTCCGTTCAGGCTGAGTTGTTTGTCGCCGGCGACCAAGTAGCGTTTGACGAACGCCTCTAATTCTTTCAGATTTCCCGGCCAGGAGTAATTCTGGCAAGCAGCCAGCGACGCCGGGGAAAATTCTCGCGTGGGAAGCCCATAATACCGGGCCAGCTTGTGCATGGAATAACGGAGAAGAATTTGGATTTCGTCCCGGCGTTGGCGCAAAGGCGGCACATGGACCGTAAACGCGCTGAGACGGTAATAGAGATCGGCTCGCAGCCGTTTTTCCGCGAGGGCGCGATCCAGCTTTTCGCTGCTGGCCGCGAGAATGCGGACATCGACCTTGACCGGCCTGTCCTCGCCCGCGCGGACAAATTGCTTGTCCTGCAGCACCTGGAGAAGCCTCGCTTGGAGTGCAAGCGGCATTTCGGTGATTTCATCGAGCAGAAGCGTTCCCTTTTCACCCATTTCGAGCTTGCCCAGGCTCGATCGGCCATTACCGGTCGAAGACCCGTTCGAGGGAGCATGCGCTCTGCCGAACAATTCGATTTCCAGCAGTTCTCCCGGCATCTCCGCACAATTCACTCGCAGGAATTTGAACCCTGAGTAGACGGAGAGTTTGTGGATCAGACGGGCGACGGTACCTTTTCCGCTTCCGGGCTCTCCGAGAATGAGCACGGGAACATCGGCCTGCGCGAGCAGTTCCGCCTGCGCGCGGATCTTCTGCATAGCCGGACTGACGCTGAGGAAGAACTCATCCTCACCCAGGGATTCGATATCTTCGCTCGCCATTTGCGCTTCCGCTTCGTCGTTCGACGAACCGAGATGCGTTTTGGTTAGAAATTCGAGTTGCGCTTCGTCGAAGGGACGGACCAGAACGCCCTTGGCGCCCAGACGAATCGCTTCTTTCTCTCGGCCCGCGTCTTCCGGGTGGCAGAGCACGACCACGGAAAGATCAGGGTGCAACCGGCGCAACCAGGGTAAGAGGTGCAGGGTGTCGGCATCGCCGGAAGGAAGATCGAGCAACAAGAGGTCTGGCGGGACGTCGGATTGCACCCGCTCCATCGCGTCCCAACCATTGGCGGCGGTTTCCAGATGCCAGGAGTTGGAGTCGGCGATGGACCAAAGCAGGCGCAGGACGGCCGAGTCCCGGCTAACGGCCAGCAAGCGAACAGTCTCAATTGTATGTGGAGACATGAGTGAGGGATCCTTACCTACAGAAAGAGGGGTTATTTCTGGAAGCCAACTTCGGGAGAGTTTCAGGCAGGCTCTACTTCGTACCCTTCTACGCGAACCGACAGCGATCGCTGAATCGCATCGACGGAAATAATCAGTGTGCGGTCTCCATTGCGCGAGACCAGAATGCCTTCCAGACCGTCAAGCGCTCCGCTGCGGATGCGCACGCGCTGTCCGATCTTGAGGAACGGATGAGAAGACCAAGGCAGTGGCCCTTCGATGACGCTTCGAACCGAATCGATTTCCCCGTCCGGAATCGGTGTGCCCTCGCCCCGTGCACCGACTAACCCAAACACTCCGTCCACACGAAGAACGCGCAGGCGCTCGGCTCGGTTCGGCACAAACTTGGCGAACACGTAGCAGCGGAACAGCGGCACCTCGACTGACTTCTTGCGATCGCTCCAGCGGTGCACTTCGGTGACGAGAGGCAGGAACGTCTTCACGCCTCTCTCCTCAAGTCGATGTGCCACAATTTTTTCGTGGCGGGGGCGAGTCTGCAGCCCGTACCAGTTTTCAGCTTCCGCTTCAACGAGCGGTGCCGGGTTCGGTAATGCCAATGATAAGCTGCTGACGGCCATAGCTTCGCCCTCTAGGTCACTGCTCGCAGTGACCCCAAAATTAATTGCAGGAGTGTCGCTGTCGAGATCTCAAACGTGAGATCCAGGGGGGATGACCACTTTGGGCAGGAAACCGGGGGGAAAGCTAATTTCCTGCTAGTTCACTGTTCTTTACTTCGCTGAAAGTCTCTATTGTTCTAACCGCGATTTCTGTTTCCAAAACCGCTTCCAACAAAAGGCTTGGACAATCGCTGGCAAAACGACCACCCAATAATTCCGATCATTTCAATAGTGATCTGTATCAGGGCCTAAACCAAACGGGCGGGGGGAACCAGTATCAACCTAAAAGCTGGGCTCGCTTCAATGACAACAATCCTACAGGGGAGCGCAGATCGCTGCAAGGGGTACACCCACCCATCTCCATATTTCTCATAAACAAGTAGGTGTAATATCTCTACATATAGAGAATCATGTACTAGAGAACTAGATCTCTAATGACGACGAACTGGACGATCCGACTGCCCTGCTCAAGACTGTCAGTTCAGGAGCTGTGCGTTTCCTGTAATATATTGATTCTACAGTCTGTTGCCATTGATGATAAGACTCATTCTCGCTTCGACGTCTTTCGACTAGATTCGGCTGCTTTCATAAGGTGGCCCCAACGGTTGACCGTATGCAAGAACTTGCAACTGTGCCCGCCAATTGCAACCCAAAGGAAACGCAAGGGTTGCATTGTTGGCGAGGCAGGCGATAGAATCATGCCGCTTTTCATTTCGAATTCTCACCCCAGAATTCATGCGGCGCCTCGAGAATCATTTGTAGAATTCTGAGGCGAGAGGGCCAATGTTCAGCGATTCGGACCCTCGGAAAAACAAAATCCGAGTGCTCGTTGCCGACAGCTCCCGAATTCACACCCATCTGCTCGCGGACGCGTTGAAGCGCGATGCGCTGTTGGAGGCGATCCCCTTCGACTCGGATTCTCGCAGCCTGGTAGCTGCAATGATGGGCTTGGATATCGAGGTACTGGTGATCAGCCCCAGTCTGGACGAGCAGCCTTCTCGCGGGCTCGAAGTTTTGCGCGAGCTGCGCGCGGTGCGCCCTGTTCGCGCCGTGGTCTTGCTGGATTCCTTGAAGGACGAAGCGATTCTGGATGCGTTTCGCGCCGGTGCACGAGGCATATTCAGCAAAAGCCAGCCCCCCGATGTCCTCAGCAAATGTGTCCGATGCGTCTATCAGGGCCAGATCTGGGCCAACAGCCAGGAACTGGCGCTCGCCGTCGAAGCCTTGGCTAGCGCTCCTAACGTGCGCGCCGTGAACGCGCGCGGGATGAGCCTGCTTTCGAAGCGGGAACTGCAGGTGGTTCGCTGCCTGGCCGAGGGGATGACTAACCGCGAGATCGCCGAGCGCCTGAAGCTCAGTCAGCACACCGTCAAAAATTATCTGTTCCGTGTCTTTGACAAGCTAGGCGTTTCCAGCCGCGTTGAACTTTTGTTCATGACTTTGAGCCAGGCTGGCTCGGGCCAATCGCCGGTTCTGGGCGAACCTAAGGACTCCGGTCGTGGCCTCAGCGATGAATTTGCCATTCTTCAGAAAGCGGCGGAGACTGGCTTGCCGGCCGCGCAACTAGCCCTGGCGCAACTCTACCTGGTCCGCCGAAAGGATCCCGAGGACATGGTTCACGCCTACATGTGGCACCTGATCGCGCTGGAACGCGCATCACAAGGCGGGAAGCATATTACGGAGCTGCTGACGGCGGAGCAACTCGAAGAAGCTCAGAAAAAAGCAAGCGGATGGCTCCTACGGCTGAAGGAGATCTCTCCGGCAATCTCACAAAATCCGGAGACGGCCCAGCACGCCGCCCGGGCCGCGACTAAAACTCAAAAAACAGATGACTGATCATCGCGGGAACTGAGCGCGCGAATCCGCAGGTCGCCGGTTGGTCTCGAAAACGATCCCACTGCAAACGAAAGCGGCATGCCGGATTCGGCACGCCGCTGGGCATTCGTTCAGTTTTATGGCTAGTTAGTTTGGGGCATCGACCCTTGCCGACGTGACCGCAAAACCATCGCTCCGAGGCAAGAGAGGCCGGCCAGCAGCAGGTACATTAGAGGCGTTCCGCCCTCAGGAACGGCTGCGCATTTTTCCGCCTTGCTATCGCTGTAACCGCAGCCGCCGCCATTGCCACCGTTTCCGTAGCCGCCGTTGCCGTAGCCGCCGTTGCCACCCTTACCGCCCTTGCCATTATTGTTGTAAAGGTCGTTGCCGGAGGTAAACGCGAAGGCAAACAAGCTAGGCGGCGCGTAGTTCAGAACGGATTGCGCGGCACGCGTCGCCTTGATGTTCGTAGCGCTTTGGCCGAGAGCGCAAGGCAGGCAAGACAAGAGAACGGCAAAAGCTACAAAGCTCGATAACCGCCACAAAGACTTCACGTTTACATCTCCTCGGGGGAGAACACGAGGGGAGGGCCGGACACCAGACCCCTGCTGCGTATGACTACAGGTGTCACTCTAACGCGAAACCAAAACCTGTCAAGAGTGATAATTTCTGCGACCGGCTGCAAACCATTGCAACCCCTGTATTCCCTGCTTCTTCTCAATAGGATAAGGTCCATGGAATAGTGACGGCCTGTACAGGCTTGCCGACAAATTCCCGTGAAGAATCCCGTCTTAGCCCGTGGCCGGAAGATTTTCGACTTCGGTTATTGGGCGCTTGCACTCGATGGCGACCGCGAATCCAGCACCAGATTCCAACCGCTCCACCCGCACAACCTTGCCCTTGCCCAGTAGGTGGATGGGATGGCGTAATCGAGGATCCTGCACCGCCATCGTCAAGCTCACACGAGTGCGAACCGGGACCGGGTCGCCAACCCTCAAAAGTACGCCGCCGATGCTTATGTTCGTGCTGACGCCCGCGAGTTCGCGGACCACACCCCCGGTGGGAAAACTGAGGCAGACTGGGAATTCGAGGTCAAATCGGCGGTGCCTGCGTTCTTTGCGTGAAGGGTCGAAATCTGGGGGATGGGGCATAAACATCGCGCTCGTGATATCGGTACTCGCCAAACATAAAGAAGCATCCTGATCCAACGACTACGGAGCAGGAATCATGGCTTGAATAATGTTGGAGTATCCGCTTTCGCCACTCGGATCCACCGCCGTGGTCGCGTAGCAATAAGTCGTGCCATCGGCTACTACGCTGTCGGTATAAGCCGTGCTGGAGCTCGGCGAGGAGCCCACGTTCGTATAGGAACCGCACGCGCTGCCCGAGTAGATTGCGCGGTAGACGTTGTAGCTGGTGACACCGGTTGTGGTGCTGGCAGTCCACTTCAAGCCGACAGTGTGAACCGGGGCCGCCGTACCCGTGCCGCTCAAACTTCCCGCGGTCGGCGTATTGGACGCGGTACTGGCGAATGAAGCCGAGGCTGTGGCAGTTCCGGTCGCACCGGGCGTGAACTTCACGGTAAACGTAACCGGCTGTGTCGTCGTGACCGTGACTGGGAACGTGAGTCCACCGATCGAAAACTCGGAGGGGTTGGTGCCGCTCAAGCTTACCGATGACACCGATACGCTCGCACCCGTGGCACTGAGGGTTCCCGTTTGAGTTCCGCTTGTTCCGACAACAACACTTCCAACGTTGACGGAACTAACGGCCAATGTGCCTGCACTTTGGGCCGCCGTACCGGTTCCGCTCAGATTTCCCACGGTTGGCGTATTGGACGCGGTACTGGCGAATGAAGCCGAGGCTGTGGCCGTTCCGGTCGCACTGGGCGTGAACTTCACGGTAAACGTAACCGGCTGGGTAGTGGTAACCGTGACTGGAAACGTGAGCCCACTGATCGAAAACTCGGAAGGGTCGGTGCCGCTGAAGCTGACTGAGGATACGGATACGCTCGCACCGCTGGCACTCAGCGTTCCGGTTTGAGTCCCGCTTGTTCCGACAGCGACACTTCCAACATTGACGGAACTAACGGCTAATGTGCCGGTTTGATTCTGATCGACCGCCGTCCCGGAAAGCGCGACGCTTAGCGTGCTGCTCGAACCGTTGTTGGTAAGTGCCAGAGTTCCGCTGGCGCTGCCGGCGGATTGAGGGGCAAAAACCACGCTAAAAGTCGTGCTTTGCCCTGGTATTAGCGTTAAAGGAAGACTCAAGCCGCTGATATTAAAACCGGGCCCGGTAACGGCTGTCTGGCTGATCGTGAGATTGCTTACGCCCGTGTTCGACAGTGTGTCGGACTGGGTTTGGCTGGTCCCCACCTGCACATTCCCGAAGCTGACGCTAGCCGCTCCGGCAGTCAGCGTACCCAGCAGCGGATTCTGGGTACTTTGCACGCTGGATTTGCTCGTGCTCAGTCCCTGGCAACCCACCATCGTAGCCAGAGCCAGCACAACCACCAGCGCGTTCCAACGAGTGGGGAGGTGACCCATAAGTGATTGAAGAAGCGGTGTTTCGTCTCAAAGGCTAGTGTGAACTGGGGCAAACGCTCGGTAAAGTTCCGAAAGGGCATGATCGCAGGGGCCGGAGGGACGATGCTTGGGCTGGAGGCCGCAATGCTTCCTACTTGCCCTAACGAGGAGAAAAAAATGTGCCAGAGTTGGCAGAGTCGCTGAAGTGTGCTTCTTGAACCTGAATCGAGGCTAGCCCTCTAGCTGGTGGCTACTCGATCATTCTTGAGGGCGCGCTCCGCCTAAAACCAGTTGGCACAGACTGTCAACGAAGTCTGGAGTCAGCTTGTCGTGCCGAATCAGGAATCGCATGTAAATGGGACCATAAAGAGAATCAAGAATCAGGTCCATGTCCACATCTTTGCGGAGTTCGCCGCGTAGAATCCCTCGCTGGAGCGTCGCGTACGCTTCCTGGCGGCGTGGCCAGAGGAAGCGCTCGCGAAACGCGGTGATGAGATCTCGATCGCTCTGGCCGCCGCCGAGAATCGCAGAAACAATTCTTCCCCGCCGGCTGCAGAAAACCTTAATCAGTTGACGCATCTGCTGGCTCATGTCGGCGCGGACCGAGCCGGTATCGGGGAAGTGAAGCTTTCGGGTTGCGCTGCTGGCGAACGCATCCGCGATGAGCGCGGCCTTGTTGGACCACCAGCGGTACACCGTTGCCTTGCCGACGCCGGCGTGAGCTGCCACGGATTCAATGGTCAGTTCGGAAAAACCGTTTTTCCCCAGGAGCTTCAACGTGCTGCGCAGGATGGCCAGTCGAGCCTGTTCGCTGCGCGGGCGGCCGGGAGGGCGCTTGCCGCGGCCTTTGCCGCGTTTGCCATGAGCCGAAGACTTCTGGCGCATGCCCCTACCCTACCATATAATCGACGGGGTGGTTTAGAATCCAATACGCGGAGTATCGAATCTAAAATCGGGTCTGTGGACTCCTCGTCGCGTCCGGGCAGTGTAGCCTCTTTCTGGTTCGTTTGAATTCTGGAGTGGTGCCTAACCAATGTGGATAGTTGCGTTAGCTCTAAGGCGTCCCTACACCTTCGTCGTAATGGCGATCGTCATCATTGTTCTGTTTTTCGTTACGCTGGTCCGCACTCCCGTTGACATCTTCCCGAACATCGATATTCCCGTGGTCTCAGTGGTTTGGTTCTATACGGGCATGTCGCCGGAAGACATGGCCGACCGCATCGTGGCCAACTCCGAGCGCGGCATAACCACAACGGTCAACGACATCGAGCACATGGAGTCGCAATCGGTCTACGGCCTGGGCATCATCAAAGTCTTTTTCCGCCCGGGCACCAACGTACAAGGCGCGATTGCGCAAATCACGGCCATCTGCCAAACCACGGTGCGCGGCCTGCCCCCCGGCACCACTCCGCCTCTGATCATTTCTTATAGCGCTTCCACCACGCCCATTATTCAGCTTGGTCTGAGCAGCAAAACTCTCCCCGAGCAGGATCTCTTCGATTTAGGCCAGAACTTCCTCCGTAATTTCCTGGCTACAGTGCCCGGCGCCGCCACGCCATATCCTTATGGCGGCAAGATTCGCCAGATACAGGTGGACCTGGATCTGCCCAAGCTCCAGGCCTACGGGCTCGAACCCAATGACATTGTCAATGCCGTCAATGCGCAGAACATCATCCTGCCGACGGGCACCATCAAACTGGGCCCGACCGAATACAACGTGGAGATGAATGGAACGCCCCAGACCATCGCGGAACTGAACGACCTGCCGGTGAAGACCGTCAACGGGGCCACTCTCTACATGCGCGACGTCGCCCACATCCGCGACGGTTTCGCACCGCAGACCAACATCGTGCGTCAGGATGGGAACCGCGGCGCTCTGATGTCGATGTACAAGAACGGCAACGCTTCCACGCTCGACATCGTTAAGGGCATCAAGAACATCGTTGTGCAAGCGGCGCAGGCATTGCCGCCGGAACTGAAAATCACGGCGCTGTTTGACCAGTCTCTGTTCGTGCGCGCTTCGATTCAGGGGGTGCTGCGCGAAGGTTTGATTGCAGCAGCTCTTACCGCCGTGATGATCCTTATCTTCCTCGGCGATTGGCGCCCCACCATCGTCATTTCCATTTCGATCCCGCTGTCCATTTTTGTTTCGATCATCGTGCTGGGTGCAATCGGACAGACCATCAACATCATGACACTGGGAGGGTTGGCGCTTGCCGTTGGCATTTTGGTGGATGACGCCACGGTGGAAATCGAAAACATCGAGCGCAATCTCGCCATGGGCAAGGAGATGAAGCAGGCCATCCTTGACGGCGCCCAGCAGATCGCCGTGCCGGCCTTCGTTTCCACGTTGAGTATTTGCATCGTGTTCGTTCCCATGTTCTTTCTGACCGGCGTGGCGAAATTCCTGTTCGTGCCCCTCGCCGAGGCCGTGAGCTTCGCCATGCTGGCCAGTTATCTGCTCTCACGGACCCTTATCCCGACGCTGGTTATGTACATCATGCGCGGGCACGAGCATCGCGCCGAAGCGCCCAAGTCGTCGCTAGGCCGCTTCCAGCGCGGCTTCGAGCGTAAGTTTGAAGAATTCCGCCGCAGCTACGAGCAACTGCTGGAAACTACTCTTGAGCATCGCGGCGTCTTCGTGGCTTGTTTCCTGGCTTTCTGCATCCTTTCGCTCGGACTGTACACTTTTCTAGGGCAAGACTTCTTTCCGCAAGTTGACGCCGGCCTCTTGCGCCTGCATGTGCGGGCGCGTCCCGGCTTGCGCGTGGAGGAAACGGCCCGGCTATGCGATGAAATCGAAGCCGTTCTGCGAGAGGAGATCCCCCGGGACGAATTGCAGACGGTTCTCGACAATATCGGTCTGCCCAACTCCGGCATCAACCAGTCCTACAGCTCCAATGGAACCATCGGCTCAAGCGATGCCGAAATTCTGATCGCGCTCGATCCAGAGCATCATCCTCCGACTGCGTCGCTCCGGCGGCATTTGCGCGAAGTTTTGCCGCGGCGTTTTCCCGGGGTGGAGTTTTTCTTTCAGCCTGCCGACATCGTTACTCAGATTCTGAACTTCGGTTTACCTGCGCCTATCGATGTACAGGTGGTCGGCACGGACATGCAAAGCAGCTATCTTATTGCCCAGCAGATTGCTAACAAGATGCGGCATATTCCAGGCACTGCAGATGTCCACGTGCAGCAGTTGCTTTCCCTCCCTACACTCCACATGGACATCGAACGCACGCGCGTCACGCAGGTAGGACTCACGGCGCGCGATGTGGCGCAGAGCGCGCTGGTTTCGCTGAGCGGCAGCTTCCAGACCACGCCGAATTTCTGGCTCAACCCGCGCAACGGGGTCACTTACAATGTGGCGGTGCAGTCGCCGCAATACCGCATGACCAATTTGCAAGACCTGATGGATATTCCAGTGACTTCGCAGCAGGGCCCGCAGTTGCTGAGCAACCTGGTGCAGGTATCTCCGGTCGCGCGCCCGGCCAGTGTGAACCACTACAACGTGCAACCCGTCATTGACGTTTACGCCAGCACGCAGGATCGCGATTTGGGCGCGGTCGCCGCTGATACTGACAAAGTGCTCAAGACATTTGACGGCAAATTGCCGCGCGGCACTCATCTCATCGTACGCGGGCAGGTAGCCACCATGCGCTCGTCTTTCTTCGGGCTGGGAGTCGGATTGATCGGCGCCATCCTGCTCGTCTATTTGTTGATCGTCATTAACTTTCAGTCCTGGCTCGATCCATTCATCATCATCGCAGCCTTGCCGGGAGCATTAGCGGGAATTTGCTGGTTCCTGCTGCTGACCCGTACCACGCTGAGCGTGCCGTCGCTCACCGGCGCCGTGATGTGCATGGGCGTGGCCACCGCCAATTCCATCCTGATGGTCAGCTTTGCACGCGAACAACTGGACGAAGGCATACCCGCCGCGCAGGCCGCCGTTGCCGCGGGATACACCCGAATGCGCCCCGTGCTGATGACGGCGCTGGCGATGATTATTGGAATGGTTCCGATGGCGCTCGGTCTTGGCGAAGGCGGCGAGCAGAACGCCCCGCTGGGCCGCGCCGTCATTGGCGGGCTGCTGTTTGCCACGGTCGCCACTTTATTTTTTGTTCCCAGCGTGTTCGCCATCTTCCACGGCCGCCAGGAAGCCAAGCGGGCGCGCCAGGAGTTAGCGTAATCGGGAGAGTGGCTCAAATAGTGAATCGGAGTCAAGCATGAGTGCAGAGAACGAATCTAAACCGGATGCAACGCGTGCCGGGCAGAGTGACGCCGCGAGTGCGCAGCAGCCGGTGCAAAGCGAGGAGCATCACGCGCTGAGCGCGCAGGCCCAGCGCGACGAAGAGATCGCCGCGATACAGCAGCACGCCCGGCATCAGCCTCCTGCCATTCAGAAGCCGCCTGAGCTTCCGCCCGCGCCCGCGAGTAGAGCGCTGACCATTGTGGGCATTGCGTTGCTCGTGCTGCTAATCGCGGGTGCGCTTACTCTCTGGGACCATGTCACCCACGAGCGCGCCCTGGCCAAGGAGACAGAACGCGAGACCGTGCCAACCGTCGCTGTGGTTTACCCGCAATTAGAAAAGCCGGACGAGGATCTGGTTCTGCCTGGTTCTCTGCTGGCTTATGTGGAGTCTCCTATTTACGCCCGAACGAATGGTTACCTTTTGCGATGGTACAAAGACATTGGCAGCCAGGTAACTAAAGGTGAGTTGCTGGCAAAAATCGACACCCCTGAGGTCGATCAGGAACTGAACCAGGCTCGCGCCACCCGTCAGCAAATTTTAGCGCAGATGGATATCGCCAAAATTACCACCGACCGCTGGAACAACCTGCTCAAGACCGACTCCGTCTCCGCGCAGGAAGTGGATCAGTACGCAAGCGGATACAAGCAGAGCCAGGCCAACCTGGCTGCCGCTGAGGCAAATGTCCGGCGCCTCGAGCAACTGGAAGGCTTTAAGGATGTCTACGCGCCATTCACCGGCGTGCTCACACGCCGTAACGTCGACCCCGGCGCACTGATCAACGCTGGCTCCGGCACCGTCGGCACCGAACTGTTTCGCATGGCGCGCGTCGATCCCTTGCGGGTCTACACCAGCGTTCCGCAGGCTTACGCACCGTTTATCAAGGTTGGCGCAAAGACCGCTGTCACGTTGCAGGAGTTTCCCGGCCAGAAATTTTTCGGCAAGGTGGTGCGCACGGCGGAGGCGATTGATCCCTCTACGCGCACTCTGCTGACGGAGGTCGACGTGCCGAATAAAGACGAGCGTTTATTGCCTGGCTCGTTCGGCGAGGTGCACTTCGCCGTGGGTTCCGGGGTAAACAAGGTTACAGTTCCGGTAAATGCGATGCTGTTCCGCGCCGAAGGCCCGCGCCTCGCAGTCGTTGGTTCCGACGGTAAAGTTCAGTTGCGTTCCATTAATATCGGACGCGACTACGGCACGACGTTGGAGATTCTCGGCGGAGTCACGCCCGCCGACCAGGTCGTGATCAACCCTGCAGACTCGCTCGAAGAGGGCCAACAGGTGATCGTGGCGCAGAAGCCCGCTCAATCACCGCCGCCGAACCAGCAGAAAGGCAGCGAATTGTGAAACGGGCCGCAATTTCGGCCGCTCTCGCGCTGCTTGGTTTTGCCGCAGGATGCGCCGTCGGTCCGCGTTACAGCCGGCCGCCGGCTCCAGCGCCGGCGCCGGATGCGTGGAAGACGCAACCGCCCTGGCAGCAAGCCGCTCCGAAGGATTCGATTCCTAAGGGCCCGTGGTGGCAAATCTACAACGACCCGCCGCTCAATACATACGAACAGCAATTGCTCGAGGCCAACCAGTCTCTGGTAGCCGCCCGCGACCGTTTAAACCAGGCGCGCTCGCTGGCGCGCGTCGCCACCGCGGACATGTTCCCGCAGCTTTCGGCCGATCCTAACGCGTTGCGGGAGAACGCTGGCGCCAATCGCCCTCTGGACGGCCAAGCACCGCCCGTCACTGCGTACACGCAGAGCGTCTATACGATTCCGTTTTCCTTGAGCTATGAGGCGGATCTTTTCGGCCGCGTGCGGCGCAACGTGGAGGCAGCCAACGCTTCTCTGCAGTCCAGCGCCGCCGATCTGCAAAACGTGCAGTTGGTGCTGACTGCTGAACTCGCTGCCGACTATTTCACGCTGCGCGAACTGGACGCCGAGTTCCAGGTAGTGCAGGAGTCCGTCGGCTATCAACAAAAAGGCCTGGATCTGGTGAAGAATCGCCACGATGGCGGCATCGCCAGCGGACTCGAAGTGGCGCAGCAGGCTGCGCTGCTTGACTCCACGGTATCGCAGCTGGCTCTAGTGCAGGAATCGCGCGCACAGTATGAACACGCCATCGCCGTGCTGGTGGGCCAGCCAGCTTCCAGTCTCAGCTTGCCCGTCGCTCCGTTGCATGCCACGCCGCCGCCGGTTCCGCTGGGAGTGCCTTCCGACGAGTTGGAACGCCGCCCTGATATCGCAACCGCGGAACGCCTGATGGCGTATGAAAACGCACAAGTCGGAATCGCCCGTTCGGCTTTCTATCCGCACATCACGCTCAGTGGTTCGGGAGGATGGCAAAGCCGTGATCTCGGCTCGCTTCTCAACGCTCCGAGCCTGTTCTGGTCTCTCGGCGCGGATGCCTTGCAGCCTATCGTCGAGGGTGGTCGAAATCGAGCCAACCTGGCCGCGGCCCGCGCGGCATATGACCAGTCCGTGGCCAACTACCGCCAGGCCGTACTCACGGCGTTTCAGGAAGTCGAAGACGGAATCAGCAATCTGAGCACGTTGTCTCAAGCTCTGGCCACGCAAGGCGCTGCCGTCGATGATGCGCGGCGCGCCTTGGTGATCGCCAACAATCGTTATATCGGCGGAGTGACTAGCTACCTCGACGTGATTAATGCGCAGACCACGCTGCTGGCCAGCGAGCGTCTGGAAACACAGTTGCTCGGCCAGCAGATGGTCAGCTCCGTTTATCTGGTCAAAGCTCTTGGCGGCGGCTGGGACGCCAGCCAAATTAGAGACCAGCGAGTCCATCCCCAAGCTAATCAGGTTTTGCAGCCCTGATCTCGCTGGTTTGCAGGTTGACAACCGTTCGGCGGGGGCATAGTATTATAGCTGAGGGAAATAGTTCTTCTTACTCTTTCACGCTTGCGGCAGTAAGTCAGCCCAATCTGAAGTTTCCATCGTTTTGCGTTCTTGAAAGAGCGACCTGCATAACCGACAAGGGACTCTCGTCTAGTCCACCCTCGTTTCGACATCTGCGTTTAGCGCGAGCCTGGAGGAAGTAAACATGAAAAACACCAAGTTTCTTGTGAAAGTGAACCGCAGCGGTACTCGCGCTCCGGAATACGTCCAGCGCATTGACCGCACTCCCATCCAGACCACAACCGACCGCAAGCTGGCGCTGATTATGGGACGATTTACGGCGGAAGACGCCGTCAAGTCCATCCAGAATTCCCGCTGCAATCCAGAGCTGATCTCTATCCAGGTTAGTGCCTAGTCTCCTAGCACTGGCCGCGGCGCCCTAGCCATCCGTATTCCGACGACGAATATTGCCGGGGGCGCAGCGCCTCGTCCGCTATTAATTCCGAACTTCCCATCGAAACCGGGCAGTCTGCTCCGTGATTGAGAAAGATTCAGCTCTCGTCGCCTGGCCGTAGTATTCTCGCGTGGAATAAATTTTCGGAATCGTTGCAATCGCGCGAAAGGACCGGCCACGTGGCACAAGACGAAAAAGCTGGTTACAACCGCTTCCTCCTGCTGGTCGCAGGTCTCGGCGGCCTGCTTTACGGAGTGGATGTCGGAATCATTGCCGGCGCGCTGCCCTACCTCGAAGCCACTTCCGGTTTGAATGCGGGCCAACTTTCAACCGTGGTTGCCGCCGTCCTGCTCGGCAGTGTGATCTCAACCTTGTTCGCGGGCGTGCTGGCAGACTGGATGGGGCGCAAACTTCTGATGACGCTCAGCGGCGTCCTGTTTGTCATCAGCATTCCGATGATTGCGCTCTCGCACGGTTATGAGCCCCTGATTCTTGGCCGTCTTTTACAGGGAATCAGCGCCGGCCTGATTGGTGTAGTGGTCCCCCTATATCTGGCGGAGTGTCTGTCGGCATCGAGTCGCGGCAAAGGTACGGGCATCTTCCAATGGTTGCTCACTCTCGGCATCACGGCGGCTGCGATCGTGGGCATGTATTTCAGTTTTCGTGTCGACCAGGTGGCAAAACTCGGCGACGCGATCCGCCTGATCGCATTTAAAGATATGGCCTGGCGCAGCATCTTTTGGGTTTCGCTGCCACCGGGCATTCTGTTTGTGATCGGCAGCATCATGGTCGCGGAGTCCCCGCGCTGGCTATTCCGCCGCGGCAAACGCGACGCGGCCCGCTCGGCGCTGCTGCGTTCTCGGACCAGCGAGCAGGCGAATCTCGAACTTAAGGAAATGGAACAAGCTGCCGCCGCGGAGCAAGCTCAGACCTCAACGGGAACCAAAGTGAAGGAATCGCTGTTGCGCCGGAAATATGTGATCCCATTTGTGCTGGCGTGCGTAATTCTCGCGTGCAATCAGGCCACGGGCATCAACTCCATCATCGGCTACAACACTAATATTCTTTTGCAGAGCGGCCTTTCCGATGTGCAGGCTCATTGGGGCTACGTTCTTTTCACCGTCGTGAACTTCCTCGTCACGATCGGCGGCGTCATGCTGGTGGATCGCAAAGGACGGAAATTCCTGCTGTCTCTAGGAACAGCAGGAATTATCGTTTCCCTGGTCTGCACCGGCCTGCTTTTCCGCCAGACGGAACGCCTGCGCGTCGATTCCCGAAGCCAAGTTCAATCCATGGTCGAGCCGGACCAGAAGATCACACTCACCTATGATCAGAAGCTGGCCGGGACGTTATTAAGTGCGGAGGGTGATGCTGCTCGGCGACTTGGCGACCGCCCTACCTCTTTGGTGGTCATCTATTCCTATGGCGACTTCCACGCCGCCACCAAGGCCGCGCGTTCTGACGATACCGCAGCGACCCCAATCGCTATCACGCGCGAGAGCTGCGTACCCGCTAACAAGGTAGTTGCGTTCTTCTCGAATCCGTTTGGCGATCTCGACGCCGCGCGCCAGGCACCGTTGAGAATCGACAATGCATTAATCACTCCCTTGCCCAGCCAGCGCAGTGGATGGAAGGTCGCCATTACTCTCTTCGTGTTCATGGCGTTTTATGCCGTCGGGCCTGGCGTGGTAGTGTGGCTGGCGCTTTCCGAACTGATGCCCACCCGCATTCGCTCCAACGGAATGAGCATCGCCCTGCTGCTCAACCAGGCGGTTTCCACCGGCATAGCCGCCATATTCCTGCCCACGGTCGGCAAGTATGGCTACTCCACCATGTTTTGGGGATTCGCCGGCTGCACCGTCATCTACTTCATCACGGCGGTAGTGTTCCTGCCTGAGACGAAAGGGAAGACGCTGGAGGAAATCGAAGCGCATTTCGAGGGCAGAGGAAAAAAGCCCGGCCTAGCAACGGCCTGACCATTCGACTAAAATGCGGCGCGTGCTTCTTACGCCCGCGCCTGACGCTCGCTGTTGGGCTTCGAACCGCTCAACGCGAAGAACAGGATGTACAGGTAGCAAATCACCGGCAGAAAGAAGGCGTGGTGAATTCCAATCCGGTCGGCGATCGCGCCCTGAGCTAACGGCAGAATTGCTCCGCCCACGATCGCCATAATCATCACTCCGGAACCATCCCCGGTTAGCGGGCCGAGTTCCGCCACGCCCAGCGCGAAAATGCTGGGGAACATGATGGAATTGAAGAACCCCACCAGGATGATGCTCCACATGGCGAAGTGTCCCGTGCTCAGCATGGAAATTGTCACCAGGGCGGCCGCACACACGGCGCAAATGCCGAGCAGTCGCCCAGCCTTGATCTTTTGCAACAGCCCGGATCCGATGAAACGCCCGACCATCGCTCCGCCCCAATAGAACGCCACGAAACTGGCCGCAACCTTCTCCGTCAATCCGCCGATCTCTGGCTGGCTGAAGTAGTTCACCAGAAAGCTTCCAATCGAAACCTCGGCGCCGACGTATACAAAGATTCCGATCGCGCCAAAAATCAGATTGCGATGCTTCCAGATGGAGTCGTTCACCTTTTCGCCGATCTGGTGCTGAGCCTGCGGGATTTTCGGGAGCTTGAAACTGCCGATCGCGATCGCCAGCAACACTAACGCGAAACCTAGCCCCATGTATGGCGTCTTGACGGTGGCCGCTTCGTGCAGGCGATAGACATGCAAGGCATCAGGCGCCAGCGCGCGTATCTCGTCGATGGTCTTCGGCGCTGCACTCAGAATAAAAAGGCCGCCGAAGAAGGGGGCCAGAAACGTTCCCAGCGAGTTGAATGCTTGCGTTAGGTTCAATCGGCTCGACGCCGTCGCGGGGTTACCCAATACGGTCACGTACGGATTAGCCGCCACCTGAAGGCAGGTGATGCCGGCGGCAAGGACAATCAGTGCGACGAGAAACAGCGGGTACGACGGCACGCTGGCTGCGGGGACAAAAAGAAACGCACCCGCACCCATGGTCAACAAGCCCAACACCATCGAGCGCTGATAGCCGATCCAGTCGATGATCTTCGCCGAAGGTATGGAGAAAAGAAAATACGCTCCGAAAAAGGCGAACTGAATGAGCATGATCTCTTTGTAATTCAGGTCGAAAATCGGCTTCAGGTGGGGGACAAGAATGTCGTTGAGACAGGTTAGAAAGCCCCACATGAAAAATAAAGTAGTCACAACGGCCAGGGGAACGGTGTAGGAGGTCGACCCTTCGGAAGCCGATGTAGCACTGGAATTGCCGGGAGCAACGATAGCCATAGCTTGGTATCCGCCCGCACTCAGGGATTTTCAGGTCTTGTCGCCAACCGATCATAGCATCGCAGGCTGCCCCCCGTAATTGCGGTCAAAGGGCAGCCTTCTCGATCCGGAATATTATTGTTTAGCGGGAATTCAGGTCTCTGCGCTACTGCTGGACCTGCAGTTTCACCAGCCAGTTCGCCGGTTCCGGGAGGATGGCGAACGTGGGCAGCTTGCCCCGCACCATGGCGACTTCGTCGCAGTTGTGAAACCTGGGACAGACATGGCAGTCCTTGTAGATCTTATCGGGAAGATCTTCGCGTCGGGCCATCTCGAATCCCTGGCGCGCAAAAAATTCCGGAGCCCGCGTGAAAAGACAAATGCAATCCACGCGGTGCCGCTTCGCTTCGGCCAGCAAAGCTTTCATCAGCCGGCTGCCCCCGCCTTGCCCTTGCGCGCGGGGTCCTACCGTGATCGAACGAATCTCCGCGAGGTGCGTGCCATAAAGATGGAGCGCGCCGCAGCCAATGATGCGGCCTTCATTCTCCAGAACCACAAAGTCCCGTACGTTCTCGCAAATCTCCGCCAGCGTGCGCGGCAGCAGAGTGCCGTCGCCGGAATAGCTGGCAATCAGATCGTGAATGTGCTGTGCATCGGGCAAAATGGCTTTACGCGTGCGCATGGAAATTGACCTCCTCCCGCAACGCGTCGATTTTCTTTCTCGCCGCTGCAATCCCCTGCCGCACTCGCGCTGGCGCCGTCCCGCCCACGACGTCATGAATCGCCAACACCGTGGCCAGCTTCAGACACTCATGAAAATCGCGGTCAAACACTGGATTCAGCGCGTGCAACTCATCCAGCGTTAAATCCTGAAGCTCGCATTGCTTTTCCGCGCACAGCTTCACAGCCTTGCCGATCTGCTCGTGTGCGAGCCGCGAAGGAACGCCACGCTTGACCAGATAAGTCGCTGCTGCCCACGCATTCATGAATCCCGATTGCGCTGCTTCGTTCATGCGTTCGAAATCAAACTCGACCGCTTTCATCCATCCAGCGACCAGAGGCAGCAATCCAAGCGCTGTATCGGCAGCGTCGAACAGCGGCTCTTGCGTTTCCTGCAAGTCTTTGTTGTAAGCCAGCGGTAAACCCTTCAAAGTCACGAGTAGCGTCGCCGCGCTCCCGATCATGCGCCCAGTCTTGCCCCGTACCAGCTCCAGAAGATCTGGATTCTTCTTTTGAGGCATGGCGCTGCTGCCCGTGGAGTAAGCCTCAGGCAGCTGCACAAAGCCAAACTCCTGTGAAGAAAAAATGATCATTTCCTCCGCCCACCGGCTCAAGTGCAGCCCCAGGAGCGAGAGCGCGTTGACGAACTCGACAACGAAGTCGCGGTCGCTGGTAGCGTCCATGCTGTTCGCCGTCGGACCGCTGAACTCAAGCTCCTCCGCCATAAACCCACGATCCAGCGGCAGAGTCGCACCTGCCACGGCGCCAGATCCCAGCGGACACAAATTCAAACGCTTGCGGCAATCGGCGAGCCGGTCGGCATCCCGCAAAAACATTTCGGCATAGGCCAGCAGCCAGTGCCCGATCAACACAGGTTCCGCATGCTGCAAATGCGTGTACGCGGGCATCGCCGCGTTGCCCGCCTGCTCGGCACGATCGGTGAAGGCCGCACAGACCTCGGCCAGTTCCTTCCGCAGCTCATCAATCGCAGCCCGCACATAAAGACGCAGATCGGTTGCGATCTGCTCATTCCGGCTGCGCCCGCTATGCAACTTGTAGCCGAGATCGCCGATGCGCGCTACCAGCTGTTTCTCGACGAAATGATGCACGTCCTCCGCTTCATCGTCTTCCACCAATCCTTTGGACGCAGCCGCCATCTCGCCAATCTGCTGCAGCCCTTCCAGAATGCTGATGAGTTCATCCGCGGACAGGACCCCGGCGTTTTTCAAAGCGCGAGCGTGAGCCCCGCTCGCGGCGAGTTCGTAACTCAGCAGCCGGCGGTCGAAATCGAACGACCGCTGCCACCGCTCGAATTGCGGATCCAGCGCCTGCCGGAACCGCCCCGACCACATCTTCATCGCGCAACCTCCACGCGCGCCCGTGCTCGCGTCCGCGATGGCAATCCGAGAATGCGAATGAAGCCGGCGGCATCTTTCTGGTCGTAACCATCGCCCATGGTGAACGACGACAGATCGGTGCGATAGAGCGAGTGCTCCGACTGGCGGCTCACCACCGAAACATTCCCTTTATACAAAGACAGCGTGACGCTGCCGGTCATCTCCGCTTGGGTGCTGGCGACAAATGCGTCCAGTGCCTCGCGCAGAGGCGTGAACCACAATCCGAAGTAGACGAGTTCCGCATACTTAAGTCCCACGTGCTGTTTGAAGTGCGCAACCTCGCGCTCCAGGCACAGAGCTTCCAGCTCGCGATGCGCCGCGATGAGCAAGGTTCCTCCGGGCGTTTCATAACAGCCGCGCGACTTGATGCCCACAAAGCGATTTTCCACCAGATCAACCCGGCCGATGGCGTTTCGCCCGCCAATCTCGTTCAGCAACTCAACCAGAGAGACGGGATCAAGCTTCATGCCATTAACTGCGACCGGAGTCCCTTTCTCGAAGGCGATCGTCACCTGCTCGTTTTTGTCCGCAGCTTCCTGCGGCGAGCGCGTCATCTGCCACGTTGTCGCGAGCGGAGCGTTCCCAGCATCTTCCAGTTCTCCACCTTCATGACTCAGGTGCCACAAGTTGCGGTCGCGGCTGTGAATTTTCTCGCGGCTCGCAGCCACCGGAATGCCGTGTTGCTCCGCGTAATCGAGGCAATCCTCGCGGGATTTTAACGACCACTCCCGCCACGGCGCGATCACTTTCAGTTCGGGCGCAAGCGCCTGGTAAGTCAGCTCAAAACGAACCTGGTCGTTCCCTTTACCCGTGCAGCCGTGCGCCACAGCCGTCGCTCCCTCGCGCAAAGCGACTTCGACTTGATGTTTTGCGATGACCGGCCGCGCCAGCGATGTGCCCAGCAGATACTTATGTTCGTACACCGCACCTGCCCGCAGCGCGGGAAATACATATCCAGTCAGAAATTCCTCGCGGAGATCCTCCACGACAACCTTGCTCGCGCCCGTCGCATAAGCCTTTTCGACGACGGTTTCAATGTCGTCTCCCTGGCCCACATCGCCGACCATCGCGATCACGCTGTAAGAGTAATTCTCCTTGAGCCACGGAATGATGATGGAGGTATCGAGTCCCCCGGAGTAAGCGAGTACAACTTTTTCAGGCATGAGCACTCCTTGCGGGCAAACGATCGCCGCCACCCAGCAGCAGATAGAGTATCGCTTTTTGCGCATGCAGGCGGTTCTCCGCCTGCTCAAAGACCACCGACTGCGGCGAATCGATCACTTCGTCGGTCACCTCGAGACCCCGGTGCGCCGGCAGGCAATGCATGAACACCGCATGGGGCGCGGCTTCCGCCATGAGTTCCGCATTAACTTGATAAGGCGGAAAAACTTTTGCTCGTTCATTTTCTTCCCGCTCCTGACCCATGCTGGTCCAGGCGTCGGTGTAAACAGCGTCAGCTCCGCACACCGCCTCGTGAGGATCGGTCAGCAAATTTATCTCGGCCCCAGTCTCCTCTGCAATTTCGCGAGCGGCGGCGACAATCTGCGGATTGGGAGCATATCCGGCCGGCGTTGCGACCCGAATCGAAGACCCCAGGCACGCGCACGTAAGCAACAACGAGTGCGCGACATTGTTGCCATCGCCCACGTAAGCGAGGCAGCGGTCCTTCACGTCACCAAACCGCTCGAGCAGCGTGAGGTAATCGGCCAGAGCCTGGCACGGATGCTCCACATCGCTAAGCGCGTTAATCACCGGAATAGACGCATGCTGCGCCATACCCTCGATGGTCTGCTGCGAGAAAGTGCGCAACACAATCAAGTCCACCCAGCGTTCCAGATTGTGCGCCACGTCGCTCAACTTCTCACGCGCATCGAGCCGCTCATGGGTCTGGTCAACGAACATCGTCGTACCACCCAGGCCCGCCATTCCTGCTTCGAACGTCAGCCTGGTCCGCAAAGACGGCTTCTCGAAGAACATGACAATCTGCCTGCCGGTAAGAGCTCGCTGAAAATCAGCCGGACGCGATTTCATGACTCCAGCCAGATGCAACACTGCATCAACACCGGCGGGACCAAGATCGCGAGTCGAAACCAGATCCCGACACCAAAATATCTGCGGCACTCGCTCTGGAGAAGCCGCCACTCTACCTTGCATATGCGTATTCAACTTTGACTCCTTTTTCTGAACCCGTGTCCTCGCGGGTTGCGACTTGTAACCGGCGGCGACTGACTGCCTCATGAATAAGTAACCTCCGTGCCGCACGAAAGCTTGGTCAGATAGAACTGCGGCAAGATCTCGGCCTCGTTTGCGGGCAGGATTCTGACTCGCCCTACGCCTTGCTTCAGCGCCTGTCCGCAAGCTTGCAGCTTCGGCAACATGCCTCCGCTGATGATCGACCCGGCCACCAGTTCCGCGGCCTGCTTCGTGCTCAGCCACGGCATCACGCTTCCTGCGGCGTCTTTTACTCCCGGTACGTCGGTGAGAAAGATCAGCGCGTTGGCGTGGCAAGCCGCGGCGCACGAGGCTGCCATTTCGTCGGCATTCACGTTGTAGTATTCGCCGTCTGCGCCCAGCGCCAGCGAAGCCAGCACCGGAATTCCTCCCTGCTGCCAGAGAGCCTCAATCCAGCACGGCTCCGCGAAACAAATCTCGCCGACGAACCCCAGGTCTCGCCCGTGGACAAACTTTTTGCGTGCGCGGAACGTCATACCATCTCCGCCGCAGAATCCAATCGCCGGCATCCCTGCTGATTGAATCGCCGCCACCAGCTTCTTGTTGATGATCCCGGCCAGCACCATGAGCGCCGTGTCCCGAGTCTCCGCATCGGTGACCCTAAGCCCGTCCACAAACTCGCTCTTTTTCCCTAGTCGATTCAGCATGCGGGTCAACGCACTGCCTCCGCCATGAACCACAGCGACGCGGTGGCCATCCTGCGCCAATTCCGCGATCGACCGCGCACACTTGCGCAACGTCGCAGCGTCCTCGATTGCCGCTCCACCAATTTTCACCACAATCGTCACTGCAGACCCTCCTGCTCTTCCCACCCATACATCAGGTTCATGTTCTGCACAGCCTGCCCCGCCGCGCCTTTCAGCAGATTGTCCACGCAGGAAACCAGCACCAGACGCCGCCCGTCTTCCGCCAGGCAAAACCCAAGGTCGCAGTAGTTCGTATGCAACGAAAACTGCAATTGAGGCAGCTTCGGCGTCGCAAAAACTCGCACCCAATGTCTGCCCGCATAAAAATCGCCGAGACAGGATTCCACCTCCGCTGGTTTCATCGCCCGCTTTAGGCGCACATAGATGGTCGAGAGTATTCCGCGCGGGATTGGCAGAAGATGCGGCGTAAAGGTCAGCTCTGCATCGTCCAATCCCAACTGCTCTACCATCTCTCCCAGATGCCGGTGATTGAAGACCGAATAGGCGGAAAGATTGTCTGCCACCGAAACGAAGTGAGTTCGCGATGTAGGCGCCTTGCCCGCTCCCGAAACTCCCGATTTCGAGTCGGAAATAATTCCGTGCTCCCGATCGACCAGGCCCGCTTTGAGCAGAGGCGCCAAAGCCAAAATCACTGAGGTCGCATAGCATCCGGGATTCGCGACCAGCTGGGCGTCCGAAATGCAATCACTGTTCAACTCCGGCAAACCATAAACCGCTTTCGCCGTCAGTGCTGCAGCAGTCACCGCGTCAGCGTCCTGAAACGAGTAGATGGCGCGATGCTGCGCCTGTTTCAGCCGCCATGCCCCACTCAAATCGATCACCCGCAACCCTTGCGCTACCGCTTCCGGAACCAGAGACCGCGATGCCTCATGCGGCGTAGCCAGAAAAAGCAATTGCACGCCCTGGCGTTTCAGTTCCGGCCACGACAGCGTCCGCAGGGGGTAGCCTCCGTTGCCAGATAGCTCCGGAAAAATCTCGGCCAAATCTGTTGCGCCATCGGCTCCGCCCTCACGCCGCAGCAGCACAGGCTTCTGCAGCCGCGGATGGCGCTCGAGAATGCGCGTCAGCTCCAGCCCCGAATAGCCGCTCGCTCCCAGCACCGCGCTCTCGAGCTTCGCCGACATCAGCCCAGCATCTCCTCGATCCGCACCGCGACCTTCCTGGCAGCATCCTTGTCAGGACAAACAATCAGGATGGCGTCGTCGCCAGCAATCGTTCCCACCACTCCCTCCCATTCCTGCTCATCGACCGCGGCCGCCACCGGCTGAGCGCTGCCGATGATGGTTTTCACTACCAAAAGGTTCTGCGCCGGCCGCACATCCAGCACAAATTCTCGAACCAGCCGATGCACTGGCGGCAGCGCCAAGCCCGCGGCGCCTTCGCCCTGCGGCAAGGCGTAGCCCGCCGCCGTCTTGCTCAGGTTCAGGTCGTGAATGTCCCGCGACAGCGTGGCCTGCCCCACCTTGAATCCCCGCTTGCGCAACGCCCGCTGCAAGTCTTCCTGGTTGGCGATGGGTCCCTGCTTCAACGCCTCCAAAACGGCTCTCTGTCGCAGGGCTTTATTCATCATGAATATTTATTCATTTCAGTGAATAAATATTCTCTATCTTACAGGCCGCGCTCTTCCTGTCAAGGAAAAACGCTGCCCGTCCCATTTTCAGTAATCTGACCGCAGATCCTGTGGCACGCCGCGCCGGAAGCCGCCCGCAACCCGAAAACCGGAGCCCGCTCCAAATCCTTGCTAGACTACTCGCGGTTGAAAAACAGCGAGTCGCCGAGGAGCCCGCCCCATGAGCAAGCCCACGCTGACGGCCGAGTTGATTGCCGAGTTCCTCGGAACGTTCGTCCTGATGCTCTTCGGCATGGGCGTGGTCGCTATGGTCGTGCTGTTCCCCTCAAAGACCCCAGGCGCCACGGTCCACGGCGGCTACACCAACATCACGCTAGGCTGGGGATTGGCCGTGACCATGGGCCTCTACATTTCCGGAAAAGTTTCTGGCGGACATCTCAACCCCGCCGTCACCCTAGCTCTCGCAGTCTTCCGTGGTTTTTCCTGGCGCAAGGTCCTGCCCTATTCCATCGCACAAACCGCAGGAGCATTTCTTGCCGCCGCTTTGGTCTACCGCAACTACCTGCCCGCGTTCCACCAGGTTGACCCTCAACTGGAAAAAACGGCGGGCGTGTTTACAACGTTCCCGACTTTTCCGGCCCTGCCGCAAGCAGGTTTTCTCGATCAGGTGATCGGCACGGCTCTGCTGCTGCTCATGGTGTTGGCCATCACGGATGAACTCAACGTTCCTCCCGGCGCCAACCTCGCGCCAGCGATGATCGGCCTGGTCGTAGTAGCCATCGGCATGAGCTTCGGCGGCATGCATGGATATCCAATCAACCCCGCGCGCGATTTCGGTCCGCGCCTTTTCACCGCGGTGGCCGGATTCAAAAACAACGGCCTCACTGACGGCGTTCGCGTATGGTGGGTCCCTGTGTTTGCGCCGTTGGTCGGCGGACTTATCGGCGCCGCAGTCTACGATTTCGGCATCCGACGATTTCTGCGCGCGTCTCAGTCGTCATCCCAGCCCTGAACCAGGACCTTCGGCAGAAAACAGGAGACCTCTTGAGTTACGTTCTCTCTCTCGACCAAGGCACGACAAGCTCCCGCGCTCTTCTGTTCGACCGTGACGGCATAGTCCGATCCATCGCGCAGCGCGAGTTCAAGCAGATTTTCCCCGAGTCCGGGTGGGTCGAGCACGATCCCGAAGAAATCGCGGCATCACAGATCGCCGTTGCCCTGGAAACCTTGGCCAAAGCCAATGCCCAGCCCCACGACGTTGCTGCGATCGGCATCACCAACCAGCGCGAAACCACGATCGTCTGGGACCGCGCAACTGGCAAGCCCATCTACAACGCCATCGTCTGGCAGGATCGCCGCACCGCCGCTTTCTGCAACCAACTCAAGGCGCGGGGTCACGAGGATCTCATCCAGCAACGAACCGGCTTGTTGATCGACGCTTATTTCTCCGCCAGCAAGATTTCCTGGATTTTGGAACACGTTCCAAATGCACGCCCACTCGCCGAAGCCGGCCGCCTCGCGTTTGGCACCGTCGATACCTGGCTGGTCTGGAAGTTGACCGCTGGCCGCGTGCACGTCACCGACGCCAGCAATGCATCCCGCACTATGCTTTTCAATCTTCATTCCGGCCGTTGGGATAACGACCTTCTCGATCTCTTCCGAATCCCAGCGTCGATGTTGCCCGCAGTGCGGCCCTCCAGCGAAGTCTACGGAGAAGTAAGTTCGGTTCCTGGCCTGAACGGCATCGCTATCGCTGGAATCGCTGGCGATCAGCAGGCCGCACTCTTCGGGCAAAGGTGCATCAATCCTGGCCTCACGAAGAATACCTACGGCACCGGCTGCTTCATGTTGCAGAGCACGGGCAATCGCGCGGTCGCATCCACGAATCGTCTGCTTACCACCGTGGCCTGGAGAATCGCCGACACAACCGATTACGCGCTCGAGGGTAGCGTATTCGTAGGAGGAGCCGTGGTCCAGTGGCTGCGCGACGGCTTAGGAATTATTCGCAGCTCATCGGAAGTAGAAGCGCTGGCGAATTCCGTCCCCGACAACGGCGGAGTTTATTTCGTCCCTGCCTTCGTGGGCCTGGGCGCTCCGCACTGGGATTCCTACGCGCGTGGCGCAATCTTCGGCCTCACGCGAGGCAGCAACGCAGGTCACATCGCGCGCGCCGCCCTCGAGAGTATCGCCTACCAGGTCGCCGACCTGATGGACGCAGTTCAAACTGACACCAACACTCCCCTCAAAGAATTGCGAGTGGATGGCGGCGCATCCGCCAACGATGCTCTCATGCAATTTCAGGCGGATACTCTCGGCGTGGCAGTCGTGCGTCCCGCCATGACGGAGACGACCGCGCTCGGCGCAGCATTCTTAGCGGGTCTGGGCGTGGGCTTTTGGAAGAACCTGCAGACGGTTTACGAAATGCCGCGCGAGGAACGCCGATTTGAACCATGCCTGCCGCGCTCCAAAGTAGACGCCATGCGGCAGCGCTGGAACGAAGCTATCTCCCGTGCGAAGTCATGGGAGCAAGTCAAAAAAGAATAAATTCCGTACTCCGCACGCACTTCAATAAGCGTCCTCTTCACGAAGATCAACTAGGGAACGACCGGCGCTTCCGCCACTCCGACGTTCTTATCCGCGCCCCCGTAGTAGAACAGATACCGCTCCCCTTGCCGCACCATCCCTTCCACGAACACCACATTCGGGACTTGGCCGATTTTCTCCCAAGGCTTTTCGGGAGCGAAAATCCCATCTTCCGTGCGCGAGACCAAGACCCGTGGATCGTTTCGATCGAACACCGCGACACCGGTGCGGTATACAAGTTTGTCGTCGGCGCCATTGAAAATAAGAACAATCCCTTTCGGCGTGACGATCGGCGCCGGCCCCGGCTCAGCCACGCGAGAATCAAACTTTCCCGCCCGCACCGGCAACACCGGGGCATCCGTCGCGTCCGTCCAGTGCAGCAGATCGGTCGAAGAGGCCAGCCCCATCTGGTCCTTCTTATCCGGAGTCGTGCCCAGATAATACATCCAGTACTTGCCGGCGACCTTCTCCGGCACAATCGCTCCCGACTTCGTCCAACGCACGTTCCAGCGCCCCTTGTACGCCGGAAGAATCACGCCTTTTCGTTCCCAGTGGATGAGATCCTTCGAAGTCGCCAGGCAGAGTTGCGCGTCTCGCTTGTTGTATCCGGTGTAAGTCAGGTAGTAGGTATCGCCGAAGCGCACCAGTCGCGGGTCTTCCACTCCGCCATCTTTTTCATAATCCTCTTCGGGCGACAGTACAGGCTGTTTTCGTCGCATGAAGTGGACTCCATCCGTACTCTCAGCGTAGCCGAGGCGCGAGGTACCGCCCTTGTCTTGAGCGCGGTAGAGCATGACGATTTTGCCGTCACGCAAGACCACCGAAGGATTGAAAGTGCCCGCCGACTCCCATCCCTCCCCTTGCGGCGAGATCACCGGGGTCTCCGAAACGCGGCGCCACGCCCCGAATGGAAGATTTGCGCTATCCTGTGAAGCCAGCGCCAGAAGCAGCGCGACCAATCCTACCCAAATCTTGGAATGAATAGTATGCATCATCACGGTTGTCACCGTTAACGTCTGTTGCAGTTGCAGCGAGATTGCCCTATGCCTCGACCTCGATGCACGCCCACCGATTCTCCGCTAGTACAGTCGTCTCCGCAAGCATCGGCTTCAGCTTGGACGTTCGCATGCTGAGCAGGAAACGCATCGTCGTCGGTTTGGGCGAATTGCTTTGGGATTTATTTCCTGCCGGCAAACAACTGGGTGGAGCGCCCGCCAACTTCGCCTACATCACTTCTTTGCTCGGGGATCAAGGAATTCCAGCCAGCCGTCTCGGCCAGGATTCTCTGGGTGCTGACGCGACCCGCCGCCTCGGAGAGCTCGGTCTCGCAACCGAGTTCATTCAGCAAGACGCGGACCATCCCACGGGAACAGTGAAGGTCGAAGTGGATCGCACCGGCCAGCCGCGCTTTGAAATCTCCGAGTCAGTGGCGTGGGATTTTCTCGAGTGGACGCCGCAGTGGCAAAACCTGGCTCAACAGGCCGATGCCGTATGCTTTGGATCGCTCGCGCAAAGATCGGAACACAGCCGTGCCACCATCCGCAGATTTCTGCAGGCCTTGCGTAAAAGCGCAGTGCGGATTTTCGATGTCAACCTGAGGCAACATTTCTATTCCATGGAACCTTTAGCAGAATCGATGAAGCTGGCAACCATCGTCAAACTAAATCATGAGGAACTTCCGAAGATCATGCGCCTGTTCGAATTGGAGGCTCGCAGCGAAGAAGTCTCGGCTCGGCAGCTGCTTTCGCAAGAAGTGAAGCTGGTTTGCGTCACGCGCGGCAACGGCGGCAGCCTCCTCGTCTCCGCCGGCGAACTCAACGAGCATCCGGGTTTCAAGGTGAAGGTCGCGGACACGGTCGGCGCTGGCGATGCATTCACCGCGTCCCTGGTGCACGGATATCTCCGGGGCACGCCACTTGCGCAAATCAACGAAACCGCTAACCGCGTCGGCGCGTGGGTCGCCAGCCAGCCTGGCGCGACTCCGGCACCAAAGGCGGGCAGCTTGTCCCAAAGCTTGGCTGAGATTACCTAGAATTCGTCATTCGCATCCGTGCGCACATCACTGCGAGTTTTAGTTTATTCTGTCAGGTTTGGCGTTTGCCACTTAGGGGGCCCAGTGATCAGATCTAACGCATTGGTTTGTCTATTCGTCTGCCTCTCGGTTTTTCTGTCCATCGGATCAACCACCGCACAGCAAGTTCC
Organism: Candidatus Sulfotelmatobacter sp.; assembly: GCA_049673585.1. Lineage (GTDB taxonomy): Bacteria > Acidobacteriota > Terriglobia > Terriglobales > Acidobacteriaceae > Sulfotelmatobacter. The sequence continues at coordinate 36,297 of JBATXV010000006.1, forward strand.
TGAAAATACTTATCAGGACCTGCATTGGCGCATGATCGGCCCGCTTCGCGGAGGCCGCACCAGAGCCGCCACCGGCGTCCCCACCCAGCCGAATGTTTTTTACGTAGGCCAGGTCAACGGCGGAGTCTGGAAGACGGACGACTACGGCCGCACCTGGGCGCCGATCTTCGACCACGAATCTACGCAGTCGATTGGCGCCATCGCAGTAGCTGCGTCCAATCCCGATACCGTTTATGTGGCTAGCGGCGAAGGCCTGCATCGCCCCGACCTCTCGATCGGAAACGGAATCTATAAATCGACGGACGCCGGAAAAACTTGGACTCATCTCGGACTGCGCGATGGTTTCCAGATTCCAGCTCTCGCCATCGATCCTCGCGATCCCAATCGAGTCTTCGCGGCCGTGCTTGGCCATCCCTATGGCCCGAATGAAGAGCGCGGCCTTTTCCGTTCCACCGACGGAGGCCAGACCTGGCAGAAAGTAATCAGCAAAGACGAGAACACCGGAGCCTCCGACGTCGAGATTGATCCTTCGAATCCCGACACAATTTATGCCTCCATGTGGGAAGCGCGCGAAGGCCCCTGGGAGGACGGCAATCTATTCAACGGAACAGGTGGCGGATTGTTCAAGTCAACCGACGGTGGAAGCACCTGGCATCCTCTCACCAACGGTCTGCCGAAGGATCTGTCGCAAATCAATGTCGCCATAGCTCCCACGGACTCGCGGCGCCTCTACGCGACGATCGCCATGGCCTCGGGCGGACTCGCCGTCTACCGTTCCGACGACGCCGGAGAGAACTGGTACAAAGTAACCGATGATCCGCGCCCCTCAGGCCGCATTGGCGGCGGCGATCTCTCCATCCCTAAAGTGGATTCAAAGAACGCGGACATCGTCTACTGCGTCAGCACCGTAACCATGCGATCGACGGACGGCGGCAAGACCTGGTCCGGATTTCGCGGCGCGCCCGGCGGCGATGACTACCAGAACATCTGGATCAATCCCAACAACCCCAACATCATTCTCATCGTCAGCGACCAGGGTGCGATCATCACCGTCAACGGCGGTGCCAGTTGGAGTTCCTGGTACAACCAGCCCACCGCGCAGATCTATCACGTAGCCGTCAGCGACACTTTTCCCTATCGCGTTTGCGGCGGCCAGCAGGAGAGCGGCTCCGTCTGCATCTCCAGCCGCGGCAACGACGGCGCCGTCACCTATCGCGAGTGGCATCCCGTGGGCGTAATCGAATATGGCTACGTCGCACCCGATCCGCTCGACACTGACATAATTTACGGCGGCGGCCGAAGCGAGGTCTCGAAATTTCACTGGTCGACTGGCCAGGTTCAAAACGTCACTCCCATCCCGCTTCGCAGTCTCAAATACCGCACCGACCGCACCGAACCCACAATGTTCTCGCCCATCGACCCGCACACCCTTTATTTCGCCAGCAATGTTCTTTTCAAAACCACCGACGGCGGAAACACCTGGCAGACCATCAGTTCCGATCTCACGCGCGAGAATCCCGGAGTCCCGGCCAGCGTGGGCAACTTAATCCCTAAAGGCGCAGACAAGCAGCGCGGCGTCATCTACGCTCTCGCTCCTTCATTCAAGACCATCAATACATTGTGGGCGGGCACGGACGACGGCCTGATCTGGCAGACTCGCGACGGCGGCAAGAAGTGGAATGACATTACTCCAAAAGAATTGACGCCCTGGAGCAAGGTCACGCAGATCAGCGCCTCGCACTTCGACGACGACTCCGCCTACGCCTCTGTGAGCCGCTTCCGCATCAACGACGAGCAACCCTACATTTACCGCACGCACGACAGCGGAAAAACCTGGAAGCTGATCACCACCGGCCTGCCTGAAATTGGTCCGGTCGATACAGTCCGTGAGGATCCCGTCCGCAAAGGACTTTTGTTTGCCGGCACGGAGAACGCAGTCTGGGTCTCATTCGACGACGGTGATCACTGGCAATCCTTGCAGCTGAATCTGCCCCACACCTCCATGCGGGATCTGTGGATTCACGATGACGACCTCATCTTAGCCACGCACGGCCGCGCCTTCTGGATTCTGGATGACATCGCCCCATTGCGCGAAGCCTCCGCTGCGCTCGCCGCTACCGACGCCCATCTCTTTACTCCGGCGCCCGCCTACCGGATTCAACGCGACACCTACACCGACACGCCGCTTCCACCTGACGAACCCACTGCCGCCAATCCGCCCGATGGCGCAATCATCGATTACTACCTCGGACATGCCGCCTCTGCTCCCGTAACTCTCGAAATTCTTGACGCGCGCGGCCAACTCGTTCGCAAATTCTCCAGTGCCGACAAACCTGACGTCACCGAGGCGGAACTGAAGAAACAACTCATTCCCCTCTACTGGCTGCGTACTTTCCGCTCGTTGTCGACAGATGCCGGAATGCACCGCTGGGTTTGGGATCTGCACTATCCTGCGCCCGATTCCACGCGCCACGACTATCCCATCTCCGCAATTCCCGGAGACACGCCTCGTTACCCGCTCGGGCCCACGGCGTTGCCGGGTACTTACACAGCCCGGCTCACCGCGAACGGAAAGAGTTATACCGCGAACTTCACCGTCAAGATGGACCCTCGCGTAAAAACTTCAACTGCCGGCCTCGAAAAGAAGTTTCAACTTGAAACGCACCTGGCCTCGTTGTTGAGCGAGACCTCCAGGTCCGTAATGCAAGCGGGATCGCTACACGAGCCTTTGGAGAAGCTAAGTCAGCAAGCAACCGGCGCAGCGCTCGAATCCGTTAAGGCTTTCCAAACCAAACTCGCAGCCGTGCTTGGCGCTCCAGGCGGATTCTTTGCACCGCCGACCAGCGAAATCACGCTGGCGAGGGTGAACGGCGAGGTCATGGTGTTATATGGCCAGGTCTGGCAGGCCGATGCTGAACCAACCGCGGCGCAGACTGCGGCCGCCACGGTAATCGAACACGACGCATCGGAGGTGATGAGGCGCTGGGATGCGCTCAAGACTACAGATCTTTCCGCGCTCAATCAGTCGCTCCACACTGCTAATTTGCCGGAGGTACAAATCGAATCGGACCCGCACAAGGACGAAGGAGGGATGGACGAAGAATAGGTCGATCACCGCGGTCTAGCTAGTTGCGACCTACAGCGCTTCTACAGCGCTCTGCAGTTCCCGTGCAACCTGTTCCGGATCGCTTCCACGCGCGAACTTTATCGGGTGTCCGATGTGGACACGTATCTTCAATGGCGGCGCAAACTTTTTCCCCGCCTGCTTCAACTCAAACAACCCGTGAATCCGCATGGGCAGCACAGGAATGCCCAGATTATTTGCCAGCAGCCCGATCCCCGTGCGAAACGGATTCATCTTGCCATCCAGCGTATGCCTTCCTTCGGGAAACACCAGCACGCTGTATCCGCGGTCGACCGCCTCACCCGCATAAGCGAAACTCTGCCGGAATCCGGCCTCGCGCGGCAGCGGAAACAAGTTCAGCAGCGAAACTCCCAGCACCCATTTCATGCGATCGTAAATTTTGCCGAAAAACCCTCTGCTAGCAACCGGCGTGTGCAACGCCTCCAGGTCTTCTCCGCGAGTCGCGGTCGCGATGCGGTTTCCCAGACGCGCCGGCATCGCTGCCTGCACGAAAGCAAAATCCACGTCCGAAATATGATTGCAGACAACCAGCATCGGACCACTCCACCCGCGCAGGTTCTCCCGCCCTTCAATTCGCGGCCAGCCCAATAAAATCATCGCCGGTTTCCCCAGCAAATAGTGGACCAGCCATCGCACCCACGTGACCGGCCAGCGCAAAACCCATCCCGGATAGTGATACTCCGCTCGCGGCCTCACCTCGCCTCGCAACATCTTTTCGACATCGCCGACAGTCCGCGCCGCACTAAAACGAGTTTCGCTAAGATCTACCTGGTACCGATCCTCCAGCGCGCTGATCAGCTCCACCCGGTCCAGCGAACTGAGTCCAAGGTCGGAATCGAGCGCCGTACCAGCATCCAACCCACCAATGGTTCTACCCGTGATGCGGCCGATCAATTCCGCCACCGGACTTTCACCCGTGGTTGCAACCTTCCCGCCAGGCCGCAGAATTTCCTTCGCGGCGAATTCTGCAATTAAGTTCCGCCGTGGCTTCTGCGTGCTCGTCCGCGGAAAATCCCTCTGCGGCCACTCGACCCACATTCGCATGCGCTGGAAGTCAGCCAGCGACTGGTTCGCCCGCTCCACGACCTCGGCCGAATTATTTTCGTTGCGCAAATCGTCGCGCAAGATCAAGACTGCGCAAGGCTCCGCATTTCCTCCCCGCTCAATCCCCACCACGACGCAATCTTTTACTTCCGGCTGCCGCCGCAACGCTGCCTCCAAGTCCTCCGGATAAATATTCAACCCGCCCGGAGTCACGATCACTTCTTTCTTACGCCCCTTGAAATAAAGATTCCCGGCGTCATCCAGCGCGCCCACATCTCCGGTGCGGTACCACCCGTCTTTATCTGTAACCCCATCTGCGATCCCGTCGACAACGGGCCGGTCTCGATTCCAATACCCCGCAGCGACTCCACCTCCGCGAATCAAAATCTCGCCATCTTCTGCGAGCTTCACTTCCCGCCCCGGCAGCACCTTCCCGATCGACCCTTTCCCTAACTTAAACGGATGATTCACGCTGATCAGCGAAGTCGTCTCCGTCAGTCCATATCCCTGGATCGCGGCATAGCCCAGCCGATCCCAGAACTGCTCGGTCTCCGCATCCAGCGCCGCTCCTCCGCAAATAAATGCCCAAAACTTCCAGCCAAATTGCCGGCGAATCTCGCGAAAAATCCACCACCGATGCAGAAAGTGCTTGCCTTCAGACTCGCGGAACCTCCGCCGAAAGCCTTCCATCTTTCCGTGATCTTCGAGATCACGTTCGATCTTCTGTTTTAGCGACTGCAATACTCGCGGCACGCTCACCAACACCGACACACGTTCGCGCCGAATCGTATTCACGATCTCCGACGGCCCAAACTCGTCCTGAAAAATTACAGTCCCACCCAACAGCGGCGGCAGAAACATCCCCAGAAACTGCCCAAACACATGGCTAAGCGGCAACAAATTCAAGAACCGCACCGGATGCACCCAGCGCTCATACTTCAAATACGCCTTCATCTCCCGCTCCAGCGGCGCAATATTAGCCAGCACATTCCCATGGGTGATCACGACCCCCTTAGGCTCAGCGGTAGTTCCCGAAGTAAACACAATCTGCAGAATGTCATCGCGCCCAATTGCGACCTCCGACCGTAGCGCGGGCGTCGCGCCGGCTAACAGCGATAAGTCTTCCAGAATCACGTAAGATTCCGCGCCCGCATGCGTCGCATCATGCTTCCCTGAACAAACCCAGAGCTTCGCCCCAACCTGCCCCGCAACCCGCTCAGCAAACTCCGGGGAAGCCCCATCATCCATGGGAACAACAACAACTCCACGCAAAGCGCATCCAAAGAACGCCGCGACCCACTCCGCACGGTTCTCACCCCACAACATCACTCGGTCGCCCTTGCCGATTCCGCGCACCTCCAAATCGCGGGCGAACAGCAACGCCATCTCCGAAACTTGCCCGTAACTAAACCACTTCATCCGATACCCACACCGCTGCCCGTAAGCGCGCTCATCGCGGTGCGCCTGAAAGTTCGTCAGGAAAAACTCTGCTAACGATTCGGCCATGGAGTCGAGTGAGGTTCAGCGTTGATAAGGTCTCAGTTTAGTGGAAGAGGAAAGGCTGGGATCGGGGCTGTGGATTTTCTTCGTGAAATAAATCTCCGCGTGGCTGCGCCGGGTTCGGGAATGTGGATGGGAGCTCGGGGTACCCCCTCCCCCCCATCCCCTCTGAAAGTCTTGCTGGGCGCGGGCTTTGCAAAAAGTGTTTGCAAAATCTTGATGTCAAAGATCTTAAGGGTCAAAATCTTGAGAACAAATGCTTTAGGACGCCATGGGTTACGGTCAATGGACCGTCACGGCCTCGATCATGATCGCGCAATTCAGATTGGGGTGACAAGGTCAGATGTCACAATCCAGTTGTGGAAAGTCGATTGAAAGACGGGCGCGATTCTTCGAACCTCACTCCCGCCCCACCCCCTAAGGCATCGGCCCACGCGAATTAGTGTTATTGAACCCGGAAGGGATCATCCCTTCACGGTCTGATTTCGATCGGAGTACCGACTCGGACGAGTTTCCAGATTTCGTCCATTTCGGCGTTCGTAACCGCGATGCATCCATCCGTCCAGTCGTGCAGAGTATGCTCCCTCCCCACCCACGCATACTCCTTCGGAAGCCCGTGCAGCATAATATCCCCGCCCGCGCTGACGCCTAATTTCTTGGCGGCTGCAACGTCTCTCGAGTTTGGATACGAGATGTGAAAGGCTTTGTAGAAGCGGCTGTTGGGGTTTCGCGAATCCAGTGTGTAGACCCCCTCGGGAGTCCGATGGTCACCCTGGCGAACTTTCGGCCCCACAGGTTCGCTGCCCAAGGCAATCTTGTAAGTCCGAAGTTCTTTTCCCTGTGACAGAAGCACCAGTTTTCGTTCTCGCTTGTAAACGACGACGCGGTCCACGTTTGCACTGGATCGCTGTCCAAACAGCAAGGGAAAGGACATGAAGAGGAGGATGACCACTGGAATGCATCGCGCCAGACGGTAGCCTATTCGCGAAGTCACTCCCGCCCCACCCCTAACGCATCGGCCACACGATTGATGTAGTTGAACCAAGAAGCAATCAACGTGATCTGCAATATCCCGCGATCATCAAACCCCGCAGCCCGCAGCCCCTCAATGTCATCCTTACAACACTTGGTGGCGTCCTTGGTCAGCTTGACCACATAATCCACCATGACGCGCTCCTGCGGAGTGATAGGAGCAGTTGTGTAATCCTTCTCCAGCGCCTCCACCAACTCCCGATCCAGCGTCACCCTACGCAGAAACTCTGCGTGCGACTCGATTCAATACTGGCACCGGTTGGTCACTGAGACCATGGTGGTGATCATTTCGTGCTGCCGCCGGCTCAGCGGCAGGTCCGGCGACATCAGCGCCCCAAACGTGGCAAACGAGTGATAAAGCGCCTCCGGAATCAGCGTGTGCGACCCCACAATCGTTGACCCGCCCGACTCATCGGGATGCACCGGTTCGAAGTACTCCTTGGGATACATCCCCTTCTGCCCTTCCACCGCCTGCCGCACCTTCTCATCCGCCTCTGACATCGGTATGGTTCGAATCCAAGTCATAATCGCGATCACCCTTCATCCCTGAGTTTCCAGCAATTGCGCACCGCAAGGCTACACCGCGCGAACGCCCCTCCACATACCAGCTTTGTACTAGACACCCGCCATCCTCTTATATAGGGGCGAATCTGCCGATCCGCCGGTACCCGCCATTGATTCCCTTGGTAACCCTTTCGTACACTCCCTTTCGGTAACCCTTGGTAACCATGCGGTTCTCCCCGTCCAGCCGTACAATTGCCCTTGTCCGACCGGCCATCTCCAAATAGGAGTTTGGCCGCGTGACTTTCTCCCGCGCGGCGCTTCCGAGGAGCCGTCATGAGTTTCTCGGCTGTATGTTTTTAAGTTAGACCAGGTTCTGGGGCTCGTACACATATGGCGTTCGGTTTCGGGTTCAACAAACAGAAAGTTCTCAGCGCTGCGGAGAAGTATGTCCAGCAGGGCAAGATGCAGAACGCCATCGCTGAGTACGAAAAGGTTCTCAAAGCAGATCCCAAGGATCTCACAGTCACCAATACCGTCGGCGATCTCTACTCCCGCCTCGGGGAAGCCAGCAAAGCTACCGAATGCTTCAAAGCTGTAGGCGATGCCTATGCCAACCAGGGTTTCACGGTCAAGGCCATCGCCATGTACAAAAAGATCAGCAAGCTCCAGCCTTCTCTCGAGAGCGTGCTGAAACTGGCTGAACTCTACACCCAGCAGGGACTCTTCAACGATGCCCGCGCCCAGTATCTGCAGGTTGCGGAAGAATTCCTGAAGGCCAGCGAACTGGAAAACGCGGTCCGCATCTTCCAGAAGATTCTGGAAATGGATCCGGAAAACACCGCCATGCGCATCCGCCTGGCGGAAGTCTATGTCCGCCTGGGCAAGAAAAACGAAGCCTGGCAGATATTCTCTGCTGCTGCCGAGACTTTGCGTTCCAAGGGTTCGACCAGCGGGGCCGAAGAAGTTCTGCAGCGCATGCTCACCCTCGATCCGGGCAATGGCTACGCGCTGCTCATGCAGGGCCGCAATCTGCTCGAGGCCGGTGACGCCGAGGCCGCCATCGAATCGTTGCAGAAAGTCTCCGATCTCGATTCCAATCCCGATGGCCTCCGCGATTTGCTCAAGGCCTACCTGAAGACTGGCCGGCTCTCCGATGCCGGCACTCTAGCCAGCAAGCTGCTGACTGTTCACAATGACCTGAACTCCATTTCTACTTTCGCCGACGCCCTGATGCAGGCCGGCCAGTTCGAGAATGCGCTCCAGGTTTATGACCAGCATGCCGAGCGCCTGCTGGCTGAAAATTCCGACAAAGTTCTAAAGAACCTGCACTCCGTCATCGGGCACGTGCGCGACAATCCCGCTTCGCTCGAAAAGCTCCTCGATCTGTTCCATAAAGCGGGAGACAACTCTCATACCACGGAAGTCATCGAGCTTCTGGCTCACGCTTCGGTTCAGTCTGGCGACCTGCCCCGCGCCCGCGATCTCTATCAGAAGTTAACGACCATGGAGCCTGGCAATCCCCTGCACATGAGCAACTACCAGCAGGTGGCCAGCCAGATTAGCGGAGATTCCGGCGCAACCCTCATTTCGGCGGAGGAAGCCACCGTCATCGTTGACGAACTGGAAGCAACCGCTCCCTCGATCCATCAGCACTATTCCGATGCCGTCGCCCTCGCAGTTCGCTCGGCCCTCACCGACGCGGAACTTTTCATTTCCTATAACATGCCGGCCAAGGCCATGGGGCCTCTTCTGTCAGCTTTGCCGCAAGCGCCTACCGACCTGCGCCTGAACCAGCGTCTGGCCTCTCTGCACACGCGGGCTGGGCGCTTCGCCGAAGCTGGTGTCTGCTGCCGCACTTTGCAGGAAGTCTACTCCGAGGCCGGATATCCGGAAGAGGCAACCCGTTACGGCGAACTCGCCGATCGCTATCAGGAGCGCTCCGGCCTTGTGGTTCTCACTGATGCCGTCGCCGAAGACGCCGTTGCGGTCGAAGCCCAAGAGGAAACCTCCACCCCGGCAGAAGCCTCGGCGCCGTGGCCTGCAGCTCCGCCGCAGCCCACTGAAGATGCGGAGTTCGCTATTGTCAGCGATCCAGAACAGGATCAGGGCGAGACCCAGGAAGAGGCACAAGAGGAAATTTCCGAAGAAGTTGAAGAGGATCAGGTTGAAGAAGACCAGGTCTCAGCCGTCGCTGAATCTCCCTCTGCTGCAGCCGAGATCGACCTATCCTCCGAGTGGGACGACTCCGTCGTCGTCGAAGCCGACGCTTCAGCTGCCGAAGCTGCAGAAGCCGAAATCACAGATGCGGTTGGCGAACACAAGCTGCCTGCCGATGAAGTCGACGAGGCAAAGGCCGCTGAGACCGTCGAAGAAGTCCGCTTCTATCTCGAGCATGGCATGCCCGAGCAGGCCTCCGCGGCCTTTGAAAAGCTTCAGACCGTCACCAACGACGAAGCCATCTTGTCAGCCATGGAAGCTGAAATCCAGGCCGCCTCGCAGCCCGCGCCTGCAGCAGAAGAAGAAGCAGCTGCGGCAGAACCCGCTGCTGAATTCACCGTCGACGAGACTTCTGCAGAAGAGGCTTCCGCAGAAATCACGATTGAAGAACCGCCAGCCGTCGAGGAACTCCCAACCGTCGTTGAAGAAGCTCCTCCGGCACCGCCGGTACCCGCGCCAAAACGAGCCGCTCCGCCGGTGTGGCACGCCAAGCCTGCCGCGCCCAAGCCGGTAGCGGCCCAACCTCCCGTAGCCCCTCCGCCGGTGGCGCCTCAGCCCGCAGTCCTACAGGAGTTCGTCTCCGACTTAGAATCTTCCCTGGGCGATAATTTCCTTCCCGGAACCATCTCCCATGAAGCCCAGCCCGCAGCCAAGCATGCCTCAGCCCACGCCCAGCCTGAACTTGAGCCGATCGGGAATGCCGCTCCCACTTCCTTCGGCGTGCCTGAAGCTGAGCCCATGGGCGAGTTTGTCGCCGATCTTGAAGCTTCCCTGGGTGAAGATTTCCTCAAGGGCGCTCCAGTTGCCGAACCTCAGCCCGCGCCGCAGACTCACGCCGCGCCCCGAGTTGAGGCGCCTGCCGCATCCGCCCCGGCTCAGCCGCGGCCCGCGGCCGCTCCACAGGTCAGTGCTCCCATCGCCGCCAGCGTCGCAGCCGGCGCGGTGTCGTCCGGCACTGCCACAACATCTCCGCAGATGCCGCCTCCACAGAAGCCTGCGCCTGCGATCGCGCCGCAAATTTCGCCCGGCATTCCCAGTACAGCTCCGGCTGCCAAGTCTTCTCCTTTCGGCGAGGACGCTGGCGTCGATCTCGCCGAGATGTTCGGCGAGCTTAAACACGATCTCGAAGTCGGAGCTTCCACCACGGAAGAGGATCCTGAAACCCACTACAACCTCGGCATCGCGTTCCGCGAAATGGGATTGCTTGATGAAGCCATTGGCGAGTTGCAAAAAACCTGCCAGGCCGTCGAGCGCGGACATGCCTTCCCGCAGGTCATGCAGACCTACACCTGGCTGGCGCAGTGTTTCCTCGACAAAGGCTTGCCTGAGGCCGCCATCCGCTGGTACCAGAAAGCCCTGAGCGCTCCTGGCATCGACGAAGAAACCCGCACCGCTCTCCACTACGAGCTGGCCGCCGCCTATGAAACCGCCGGCGATAAAGCCTCCGCCCTCAAGCATTTCATGGAGGTTTACGGCCGCAACATTGATTATCGCGACGTCGCCGAGCGCATCAAGCCCCTGAAGTCGTAGAATAACCCGATGGGTTTTGCCCCCAAAACAGCCGCTTGTCATCCCAAGCGCACATACCACCCCGCATGGGCTTGTCATCCCTCGCGAAGCGAGGGATCTTGGTTCTCGCCTCCACCACCACCCCAGTGGAGCGCCCAGTGACCACCGATCCCAAGCTGCCCGTCGAAAACCGCACTATCGCGCCTTCCCAGCCTTCGACCGCGCAGAGGCAGACCACCGCAACCCTCCTCGACCCTCCGCCCCCAGACCCCGCACCGCAGCCCCGCAGTGGTCTGCAACTCTGGCTGCACCGGACCTCCGTATTCCTCTTCGTATTGATTTGTGCCGTCGCCGGCGTCCTGCTCGTGATCCTGCCCTGGACCCCGGAGTGGACCGACAATTATCTTTTGCTCTCGTTTCCCTGGCTTCGCACTTTCGTCTCCACCGGCTTTTTTCGCGGCCTGTGCAGCGGCCTGGGATTACTCGATATCGGGATCGGCTTCGCCGAAGCCCTCCACTACCACGAACACAGCTAATGCCGAATGCAGTGCGGCCGTCCGGTGGGAAGGCCAGCCTGACTTAAGAACGTGAGTCTTCCGATGACCAACAAGCTCAACCCCGCGCCTCTGGCTTACGAGAATGAACCTTTTCTCAGCAGTCCCGACGGACGCATTCTCCGCATCCTCGCCGAGTATCAGGAACCGCTCGCTCGTTTTCGCCGCGAGCAAATCCAGGACACCGTCGTCTTTTTCGGCTCGGCCCGTTTCCAGGGAGCCAACGCCGCTCGCCAGAACCTGGCCGCAGTCGAAAAAAACCTGAAAGCGCCCGTCACCCAGCGGGAAGAAGACCTCAAGCGTGCCCTCGCCGCAGTCGACATGGCCCGTTACTACGAAGACGCGCGCCGCCTGGCCTACCTTCTCACCGAGTGGTCCATTCAGATTCCCGCGCGCCGCCGCCGCTTCGTTGTCACCACCGGCGGTGGTCCCGGCATCATGGAAGCTGCCAATCTTGGCGCCCACGAGGCCGGAGGCAAAACCATCGGCCTCAACATCAATCTCCCGTTCGAGCAGAATCCCAATTCCTACATCACGCCCGCCCTCAACTTCGAGTTCCATTATTTCTTCATGCGTAAGTTCTGGTTCGCCTATCTCGCCAAAGCTCTGGTGATTTTCCCCGGAGGCTTCGGCACCATCGACGAACTCTTTGAAATCCTCACCCTCGCCCAGACCGACAAACTGGCCAAGAAAATTCTCGTCGTAATCTATGGCAGCGAATACTGGCACCGCATCATGAACTTCCAGGCCTTCGTCGACGCCGGCGCGGTCTCTCCCGAAGATTTGAACCTCTTCAAATTCGTCGATACACCCGAGGACGCTTTCACCTTCCTCCGCGACGGCCTGACCGAGCACCACCTGGGCGGCCAACCCAAGAAAGAAAAAGAGAACGAAGTCCTCCCCGAAATAGCCAAAACCAGACCCTAACCCCCCGGGCTCTGTCATCCTGAGCGGAACAAGGGCTTGCGCGCTAAGCGCAAGCGCTCGTGCAGTCGAAGGACCCCTTGCCCGCTTGCGCGACCATTGGCTCTGCGAGGCACTTCAACACCGACACCTGCGCTTCTTGCCTTAAACTGATATCTGATCTGACAGCGTGCTCCTCTACTACATCACCGATCGTACAGCCTTCCCAGGCAACGAGCAGGCCCGCCGCACTCGTCTACTCGACAAAATCGCAGAAGCCGCCAGTCAGGGTGTCGACTACATCCAACTCCGCGAAAAAGATCTCTCCACCCACGACCTGGAATCGCTGGCTCGCGAAGCAGTCCGCATTCTTCTTAGGCTGAGAACTGAGAACCGAGAACTGAGAACTGCGCTGTTGATCAACTCCCGCACCGATGTAGCCCTGGCCGCCGCAGCCAACGGCGTTCACCTCCGATCGAACGACGTTTCCCCCGAAGAAGTAAGAACAGCATGGCGAAGTACGTGTGGAGCGGGCGCCCCTTCGACAAGCTCAGGGCAGGCTCCCGCCCGCGACTCACTGCCAAGTCCACTGATAGGAGTCTCCTGTCACTCCCCGCAAGAGGTATTCGACGCTGCCGCAAATCAAGCCAACTTCGCTGTCTTCGCTCCCGTGTTCGAAAAAAAAGACGCTCAACCCACTGGCCTGGAAGCTCTGACTCAAGCCTGCCGTGCAGGAATCCCAGTGTTAGCCCTTGGAGGAGTAACTCTGCAAAATGCCCAGTCATGCCTGAAAGCCGGCGCAGCGGGCATAGCCGCCATCCGCCTATTCCAGGAAAATGACATAGCCACAATCGTCCGCCACTTGCGCAGCTGATCCTCGTCCTGATGGCTCGCGGCTGAAAGTCCACAACTGCAAAAGGCCACGCCGCAAGCAGCGTGGCCTTTCACAATCCAAACCTACTGTGCCGGCGTTGCTGGAGTAGCCGCTGGCGTACTCGCTGTCACTTCCGGAGTTGCAGTAGGACTGATCTTCACCGTAGCCAGAATCTTCCCCAGCCGCTGAAAGACTTCCTTGCTATCCACGTGCTTGCCATTCTCAGTTTCGCTTCCCGTGGTCGCAACCTTAAGCGCAAACTCATAGCAAGCCCCATTCTCGAAGACGTGATAATACTTTGACGTTTCCTCGCGAGTCCCTTGGCTGGCAAACGTCTCCGAGGCTTGCAGTTCCATGTCGCCAACCATCAGCTTCGACGGCTGTACAGTGGCCGACGCCGGAGCTTCCGGATCCACGGGCGTCGCAGGCTTAGCATCGGAGAATTTGCCGCACTGCTCCTCCGTCATCGTCTTGTTGACACTAACGTTGAAAAACGCCGCGGCGAGGTCGCCGTTGGGGTACACGGATGTGGGCAAGGTAACCGCTGCGATCGCGACTCCACCCGGCTGCACGAAGTCCATCGGAACTGTGTCAGACGAGATAAGCTGGTTCGCCGCATCACCCGTCTCGAGCGAATCCTTGCGCGGATACCGGAACGAAACGCCGGAAGCCTTGTCCTCATAAGTCACCGTCACCGGCGCCCTGTGAATAACTTTCTTGTGCACGGGCTGAGCCGCGGCCGGCGCTGCGGGAACGGCTGGTGTCGAAATCGGCGGCACGGGCTGCGTCATCGCCACCTGATTGCTTGAATTAGTGGGTTGAGGTTTATCGCTGGAGCACCCGACGGCTACCGAACAAGCGATCAGGAGCCCGGCGAACACCAGCGTGCTGGTGGTTTTATCGAAGCTGGTTTTATCGAGATTGGTCTTGCCCCAGGTAACGGAGTCCTGAGTTGCCGGGTTACCGTGAAATGGGGTGGTGCGAAATGTCTTGGTGTTAACTGACAAGTTGCGAAACAGATTGATGCGGTTCATGGTTGGTCACCTCCTGCTGCCAAGCAGCGCAAGTGAGATTGCACGGAGGAGGCCAAGCATCGAACCATTGATTTGACGGGGGTTAGAGCAACAAGAGACGCCGGCGCTCGTGGCGTCGCGGACACGATGTGGATCAAGGGACACGCGGCGGCGGGGGGCTCTTGCCGCGCAATAATGGCGCGTTTCGATCACTCTCTGCGATCCGCCCGTTCATTCAAACTGCTTCCGAAACGCCGCAAGCTGCTCCTGCATTCCCGCAATTTGCTCTCTGAGTTCCGCCACTTCGCTTTCAAGAATGGCGAGCCGATCCTCTCTCGAAGGATTCTCCACTCTCGAAGGATTCTCCGCAGCTCGCGCCGGTTCCGCGGAAACCGCAACGCCCGAGAACAAATGCATGTAGCGCGACTCCTTCGTGCCCGGCTGGCGCGGCAGCACGGCAACCAGCGGAGGCTCGCGGTGGCTGAGCCGGTCCAGCGCTCCATGCACATCCTCCAGCCCCTCGAACCGATACATGCGCTCGGCTCGTCCTCGCAACTCGCCGGGAGTCTGCGCCCCACGCAGCAGGAGCACGCATAAGACCGCAATCTCCCGCCGGTCGAAGTTGAACACTTCCTGCAGCCGGTGCTCATACTTCGTGACTCGACTGTCGGCGCCGCTGGACGGGCCCGCCAGTCGCTTCACCTGCAGCGAGTCCAGCGCATCCCGCACCGCGTCTTCGTCGAGCATCATGACCGGATCGCGGTTATTCTTCTGGTTGCACGCGTTCACCAGCGCGTTCAGCGACAAAGGATAATAATCCGGAGTCGTAACGTCCTTTTCGATCAGCGACCCCAGCACCCGAACTTCCACATCATTCAGAAGGTCCACACGCCTCACCGTTGAGAAAGTTTACATTGAGAATCTTACTGCACCGTCGCTTCGAAGAAGTAGCGCCGGGCATCCCGCCTTCGCACCTCAAGACTTATAAGATGCCTTATTGATATAGTGCCCTAGAAGGTAAATTGCGTCATACACTCAACTCCGGCGCAAGGAGCGAAAATGCGGCTGCTATTAAATTGGGTCCTGAGTGCCTTAGCCGTTTGGATTGTGTCGAAGATCGTGCCGGGGATTTCCGTAAGCGGCCCCGTAGCCGCTCTGATCGCGGCGCTGGTCATCGGCTTCATCAACGCCACAATCGGAGTCCTGCTTAAGATTCTCACCTTTCCTCTGACCTTGATCACTCTGGGGCTCTTCTGGTTCGTGATCAACGCCTTGATGCTGAAATTTGCGTCGGCCCTGGTTCCGGGTTTTCAGGTGCGCACATTTACAGCCGCGTTCCTCGGCGCCATTTTACTCAGCATAGTAAATGTGCTGCTGAAGTGGCTGGTTTATCCCGCGCGGGACCGGCGCTAGCAAATCATGGCGGCAGCTCATTCGCGTCTCCAACCCGAGCTGGCATCCCCCATCGAGCCCACCCTCGTCTCCATCCCCGGAGCCTGGTTCCTCATGGGTTCGTCCTCCGGTCAGGATTGCGAACGCCCCATCCACCGCGTCTGGATCGACGCGTTCCTCCTCGCCGCCACTCAAATCACCAACGCGGAGTACGAACGCTTCGTGCACTCGACATCGTCCGATCCGCCACCTTTCTGCCGTGATCAGAACTTCAATCATCCCCAGCAGCCCGTTACCGGCGTCTCCTGGTTCGACGCAGATCGTTACTGCCAGTGGCTAGTCGAGCAAACTGGCCGCCCCTACCGTCTTCCCACTGAAGCGGAGTGGGAGCGCGCTGCCCGCGCCGATCTTGAGCAAAACGATTTCCCCTGGGGCAACGACCCGCCTCAATCTCTCCCCGACTATGCCACCCGCTGGCTAACCGGACCCGAACCCGTCGCCCGCTATGCCCCGAACCGTCTCGGTCTCTACAACATGTGCGACAACGTCCACGAGTGGTGCAGCGACTGGTACGATCCCAACTACTACGCAATTTCCCCGGACCACAATCCGCAGGGGCCCGAATCTCCGCTGGAAACAAACCAGCGCAAGGCCTCCCGCGGCGGATCGTGGCGTCATCACGTCAAAGTCTCCCGCTGCTCCGCCCGTTCCAGCATCCCTCCCGAATTCCACTACGCTGACTACGGATTCCGCGTAGCGTGCGACTTCATATAATCTTGTCATTCCGAACCGGGCGAAAGCCCGTTGAAGAACCTGCTGTCTGCTGGCATCTCCTCCGAATCGAGGGCGAGCACAAATGTTTCGCGATGACCTCCTGCGCGACAAACGCATTCTGATCACCGGCGGCGGCACTGGCCTCGGCAAAGCCATGGCCCACCGTTTCCTCCAGCTGGGAGCCACGGTCTACATCTGCGGCCGCCGTGAAGAAGTTCTCGAGGAAACTGCCGCGGAACTTTCCAACGCTACCAAAGGCCCCATCCACGCTCTCCCCTGCGACGTCCGCAATCTCGACGCCGTCGAAGCCATGATCGACGTCATTTGGAAAACTGCCCCCCTCGATGTTCTGGTCAACAATGCCGCCGGCAATTTCATCGCCCGCACCGAAGAACTTTCTCCGCGCGCCTTCGAATCCGTAATCGGCATCGTTCTCCTCGGCACGCTCCACGCGACCATGGCCTGCGGACGCCGCTGGCTCAAAGCCGCCCACCCCGCCACCGTGCTCAGCATTTCCGCCACTTACGCTCCAGTCGGCTCGGCCTACGTTGTGCCCTCGGCCATTTCCAAAGCCGGAGTCGAAGCCCTCACCCGCAGTCTGGCCGTCGAGTGGGGCAATCGGGGCATCCGCATGAACGCCATCGCCCCCGGCCCCATCCCCACGCAAGGCGCGTTTTCCCGCCTCATGCCGCGCTCCGACCTGGAAGCTTTAGCGCTCGATCGCAATCCGATGCACCGCTTCGGCACGACAGAAGAGTTGGCAAACCTTGCCGCATTTCTCATCAGCGATGGATCCGCCTACATCAACGGAGAAGTAATCCGCATGGATGGCGGCGAGTTTCTTCAGGGCGCCGGAGAATTCAGCAATCTAGGCCGCGCCCTAACAGAAAAAGACTGGCAATCCCTGAAGCCGCGCAAAAAGTAGTGTGCAGCACAGGCAGGATTTTATCGCTGAACGCTGAGCCCGAACCCGTCCCCCCGCATCCAACCTAACAATGGAGGTCAATTATGTACGTTGTTCTTGGAGCAAGCGGCAATACAGGTCACATCGTGGCGAAGAATCTTCTTGCCCGCCAGCAAAAGGTTCGTGTCGTCGGCAGAAACTCAGCTCATTTACAAGCTCTCGCGGCTCAGGGTGCAGAGATATTCGTCGGCGATGTCACTGATGTCTCCGCCTTAACCAAGGCCTTTCAGCGGGCAGATTCAGCCTATGTGATGATTCCACCCAACCCCGCCAGCAACGATCCACTGGGTTATGAGGAACGCGTAAGCGACGCCATTGCCGCAGCCGTCAAAAGCGCGGGGATCAAGAATGTAGTTTCGTTGAGCAGTGTTGGAGCAGACAAGACCAGCCGAACGGGACCCGTCCTTGGCCTGCACAACCTCGAACAAAAGCTCAACCAGATTGATAGCGCAAACATACTCTATCTGCGGGCTGGCTACTTCATGGAAAATACACTGCCCCAGGTGGGTGCCATTCGCATGGCTGGCTCTGTGATAGGGCCCTTTCGCCCCGACCTCAAACTTCCCATGATCGCCACTCGCGACATCGGAGCGGCAGCCGCCGACGCCCTCTTAAGTCTCGGCTTCCACGGCAAGCAGACCCACGAGCTATTAGGACAGCGCGACCTGAACTACACGGAAGTTGCCACCATAATCGGCAAGGGCATCGGCAAAGCTGATCTCGGATACGTCCATGCTCCCGACGATCAGGTTCGAGCCGCGATGGTTCAGATGGGAATGTCCGAAAAGTTCGTCGGGCTACTTCTCGAAATGTGTGCCTCGCTGAACTCGGGTTATATGCGGGCGCTCGAACCTCGCACGCCCCGCAACACAACGCCGACGCCGTTCGAGACCTTTGTCGCTGAGTCGTTCGTCCCAGCCTATCAACAACAGGCCGCGGCTTAAGCGCCCGGGTGCAGAAGAAACGGGACAAGTAAGGCCACGCCCATTCTGGGTGTGGCCTTATTCATTTGACCCCTCTAAACACAAGCATTCCGCGCGACAGGTCAATTACCGACGTAATTAGAAGCTGCACATCTGGCTGTGATTAGATGTGACTTAGGGTTGCGGACGGCAACGTAAGCGTATTCCAGGCATTTCAGCGAGTCTTCCGGAACCGGGCTTGGAAAGGCGATTCGCAGAACTCACATTCCAACCTTAGGGCGGTTGTGCACGAGCTTTGGCAGTGCGGTTCGAGGAAAAACCATGTCAAAAAAGATCCTTGTGGTGGACGACTCCAAGACTGCCTTGATGATGGAGCGCGAGATTCTGGAGAAGCGTACGACCTACGAGTGCGTGACCGCGAGCGACGGCCAGGAAGCCGTTGAGAAAGCCCAGCAGGAGCGCCCGGATCTGATTTTGATGGATGTCGTCATGCCCCGCATGAACGGATTCGAAGCCTGCAAAATGATGCGTCAGCAATCCAGCACCCGCGAGATACCAATTGTTCTGGTCACCACTCGCGGCGAAGAATCGTACATGGAAGCCGGCTTCCAGAGCGGATGCAACGACTACATAACCAAGCCAGTGAACGGCGCTGAACTCGTGGCCCTTCTGCAAAGTTATTTGGGCGAGTAGTGGTCAAGTGTAAGTGAATTTTCCGTATCGCTTCAATCAGTGCAACTTGATCGGTGCAACAAGGACTTCATGAAAAGTGATAAGAGCGACGCATCTAGCGTGAAGCCGCTCGCAGCCGACCCTACGACCGACGTGCGGCTGGAAGCGGCTCGCGAGAGGCTGGCCGAGAGCACAGGTCAAGAGGACGCGATCGACGGCCTGCGCGAGATCGTGGCCAACTTCCTCGGCTCTGAAGAAATCGGTTTGTTCCGGGTTGATCGCGGCACCTCAACCTTCCACGTTTTCTGGTCCTTCGGAATCGACCTTGAAACATACGACCTTCTGCGAGCCCTGGGCGAGGCTGGACTTCAGCGCGTGATGCGCGGCGAGTGCCACGTTGAACTCGGAACTCGCGACAGCCGCGGCACCATGGCCAAGGCCCAGGCCTTTGTTCCCATCCGTTCGGCGAACCAGACCATAGCGATACTAGCGATATTACGTTTGCTTCCTCAGAAGCTGGCCTTTGACCGGTCCGACATGGAACTGTTCAAACTTCTTTCCGAAAAGGCGGCTCAGCCCTTGTTTGGCCCGAGCCCCTATCCGAAGCCCGCGTCCGAGGGACCAGGAATGAGTGCATGAGCGAAAACTCCCCCAAATTTAATCCAGCTGTCCTGCCCGCGGAGTACATGGAGAAGTTCGAGCGGCCGAAGGTCAAAGAGCCGCGCTATTTCCTTTATCCCGGACAGGTCTTCGCAACCCGTGATCCCATCACCATCTCAACCATTCTCGGATCCTGCGCCGCGGTCTGTCTCTGGGACCGCAACAAGCGAGCCGGAGGAATGAATCACTACCTCTTGCCCGAGGGCGTTGATGAAGGACCGAACCGTCTGCGCTACGGCAACGTTGCCAACCAGGAACTGCTGAACCAAGTTCTGGCTCTGGGATGCGAAATCCGCAACATGCAGGCAAAGATTTTTGGCGGCTCCAGCGCTTTCGGCGCCGACCCGTCGAACTCCGTGGGATCGAGAAACGTGGAACTCGCAGAAACTTTTCTTCGCGCCGCCGGCATCCGTGTGGTGGAAAAAGAAGTTTCTGGCAAGCGCGGCCGCAGGTTGGCTTTTCAGATTTCCGATGGCGTGACCACAATCAAGAATTTCGACCAGGTGTAGCAGTGAAGCTAGGCGCAGCGAATTAGAAGCTATGTTCGGAAAGGGCACGACTTCAGTCATGCCGTGCAGAATCAATAGGGGCGCGGGCTTTAGCCCTGCCTAACTCGATCTCGAAAGGAGGAACAATGGATTTAGCGGATTTTGACCGTGACGCAGTGCTCGCGTCGTTCCTCGTCGAGTCCGAAGAGGGCCTGGACGTGATGGAGCAGGCGCTCGTCCAGATGGAATCGAATCCTTCCGATCCCGAACTCCTGCCCAGTATTTTCCGCGTCGCTCATAGTCTCAAAGGAAACGCAACCTCCCTGGGCCTGAGCGAGCTAGCGGGCTTCGCCCACGTCGTAGAAGATTTGCTCGACGTTTTTCGCGAGCAGCAGGCGCTGCCCAGCCCAGATTTGATTTCCCTATTGCTGAAGGCAGTGGATGAGCTTCGCACCATGGTCTCCGCCGCTAAGGCTGGGTCGCAACCACTCACTGCGAAGCAACAGAAGATCAGAAAAGAAATTGCGCAGGAAGTCGAAAAGCGGTCGAAGAGAATTCTGGCCACGAGTGGAACACGGGATGAATCCAGCTCAGGCGCGAAGATGGACGCGCTGCCTGGCGCCAGTCCCCGCACCCTCCGCGCCGATGTCGACAAACTCGACCACATGTTGAACCTGACCGGCGAAATTGTCATCGCCCAAGGCCGCTTGCGCCAGATGATTGAAAAGCTCGGCACCGAGCAAGGCCGCACGCTTTTGGAGATGCATCGCGAAGCTGAACGCCTCTACATGGACCTGCAGAGTGAAGTAATGAGCATCCGCATGGTCCCAGTCGGTCCTCTGTTTCGCCAGTTCGTTCGCTCGGTGAGAGACCTCGCCCGCAGCCACGGCAAGATGGCGCGTCTCGAAGTCATCGGCGGAGACGTCGAAGTCGATACCACCGTGCTCGAACAATTGAAAGATCCTCTGCTGCACTTGCTCCGCAACGCCGTCGATCACGGCCTCGAAAAGCCCGCAGACCGCGAGAGCCAGGGCAAGAATCCCTGCGGAGTGATTCGCCTCTCGGCCGCCCACAGCGGCGGCAACATTATCGTGAAGCTGCAGGATGATGGTGCCGGCTTCGACCGCGCACGCATCCTCGAAAAAGCAAAACGCCTTGGACTTCTGTCCGGCAAAGATAAAGACAAGAACGAGCTTAGTGATCAGGATCTGTACGATCTGGTCTTTCAGCCCGGCTTCTCAACCGCCGAAGCGGTCACCGATCTTTCTGGCCGCGGAGTCGGCCTCGACGTCGTCCGGCGCAACATAGACCTTTTGCGCGGCACCGCAGAGATATCGAGTACAGCCGGAAAAGGCAGCACCATTACCATCCGCCTGCCCCTGACCCTAGCCATCATCGAAGGTTTCTCGGTCCGGGTGGGCGATGAAACTTTCATCGTCCCTCTCGAGCACGTCACCGAATGCACCGAGTTGCCCGCGGAACAGCGCAGCCTCGAGGCTAGCGGAATCCTCAGCCTGCGGGGAAACGCCGTTCCCTACATCCGTTTGCGGCACATGTTCAGCGTGACAGGTGAGACCCCGAAGAGGGAAAACGTTGTGATCGTCAAGATCAACGAGTTCCATGCCGGCATTGCAGTCGATGAATTGCTCGGCGGCATGCAGACGGTCGTGAAACCCCTGGGTAGAGCGTTCCGAGCCGTTTCCGGGATCGCCGGTTCTACAGTTCTGGGGGATGGGCGCGTCGGTTTGATTATCGACGTGCCCACTCTTCTGCGCGGAGTGATGCAGTCAGCTGTGCAGGCACAAGCTTAGTTACAAGGCAGTCATTAGAGATGGAGAGAGGTGAGGGACAATGAACACTTGGCAAGATCAGAAAATAGGCACGCGACTCGGCGTCGTCTTCGGCGCCATTCTGCTGTGCGTGATCGTCGTGGGCGGATTCGGATTGACCTGGCTCGGCCGCCTGAACTCCGAGATGGCGGGCTCCATCCAGAAGCGTTACAACACGGTTGAGTTGACCCGCCAGACCATCGAGCACTCAATCACCAACGCCCGCATCACTTTTCAATTGTTCGAGACTACCGACGCCGAACAAGAAAAAAAGCTGAACCAGGAAAACGACGCGATCAGCCAGGAAATCAGCACCCAGGTTGCCGAAATCGAAAAGACTCTCAGCTCTTCTCAGGAGCGTGAACTGTTCGAAGTCGTTACTCATGACCGCGACGCCTACAAAGACGCACGGGCAAAAGCCAAGAAGCTCCTGCTCGATAAGAAACGCGACGAAGCGATGGCGGCGTTGAGCGGAGACGTGATTCCAGCTCTCGACAAGTACCGCGCCACGTGGCAGAAGTTCATTGACCTTCAGACCGCTGCCATGCAGCAGACCATCAAAGAAAGTCAGCAAGCCTACGCCGTGGGGCGCAGCGTTGCATTGGTGATCCTGATTGTCACTCTTATTCTGGCCACCTTCGCAGCCATCAGCGTTACTAAGAGCATCACGACGCCGATCCAGCGTGCTGTCGAGCACGCACAGCGTATCGCCGCTGGCGATTTGACCAAAGAAATTGAGATTACGAACCGTTCCGAAACCGGCCAATTGCAGCTGGCCATGCAGGAAATGAGCGGCCGCCTCTCAGGCATCATTCGCGACGTCCGTGAAGGCTCCGCCGCGGTCGCCTCTGCCGCCCAGCAAGTCTCAGCCTCCTCCCAGAATCTCTCGCAAGGAACCAGCGAACAAGCTGCTTCGGTTGAGGAAATGAGCTCCAGCCTGGAAGAGATGAACGCATCCATCACTCAAAACGCCGACAACAGCCGGCAAGTTGAGCAGGCCGCTGCCAAGGGAGCGCTTTCCGCCGAAGAAAGCGGCACCGCCGTCAAAGAGACGGTCGAGGCTATGAAACAGATCGCCGCCAAGATCTCGGTGATCGAGGAAATCGCCTATCAGACGAACCTTCTTGCCCTTAATGCCGCGATCGAAGCGGCCCGTGCAGGCGACCAGGGTCGCGGTTTTGCCGTGGTCGCAGTCGAGGTTCGAAAGCTGGCCGAGCGCAGCCAGTTGGCTGCTCAGGAAATTGGCGGCCTCGCTGGAAAGAGCGTCAGCGTCGCCGAACGCTCTGGCCGCTTGCTCTCTGACTTGGTGCCTTCCATCAAGAAGACGGCCGAGTTGGTGCAGGACGTTACAGCCGCTTCCACCGAACAATCCAGCGGCGTAACGCAGATCAACCAGGCCATGGCCCAGGTCGACACCGTCACCCAGCGCAACGCTTCGTCGGCGGAAGAACTTTCCAGCACCGCCGAAGAATTGGCTGCGCAGTCCGAACAACTGCAGCAGCTGATGACTTTCTTTCGAGTCGCGGGAGAGCAATTCGGCCCGCGCGGCGGCGACGGGAAACAACAGCGCGTGATCATGCCCCTGAAGCCCGCATTCAGAAGCGATCCCGCGCAGCCCGGCCACTCCCGGCCAAATAATGGCAAGGTAACGGAAGAAGCAAACTTCTCTCCGTTCTAGGGAGCCGCCGGAGAAGCCGGGCAAACGCGACGATGCGAACGGCAGAATGTGAGGAACCAAACTATGCGAGCGTCGGACCAGGGGAAAAAGCAACTCCCCGCAAGCACCGTGCAGTACCTTACCTTCCTGACTGCGGGCGAGGAATACGCCATTGCGATCGTAAAGGTCAGGGAGATCATCGAGTATGAGGCCGTCACCACCGTGCCCAACACTCCGGTCTGGATCCGTGGGGTCACCAACCTGCGCGGCAAGGTTGTCCCCGTGGTCGACCTCGCCGTAAAGTTCGGCATGCCGGCGGCAAGCATTTCCAAATTCTCTTGCATCATCATCACCGAGGTGATGTTCCAGGGCGAAAGCCTCATCATGGGAGTTCTGGCCGACGCTGTGAGCCAGGTCATTGAGCTGTCTGCCGACGATATCGAAGCCACCCCGCCGTTCGGTACTCGTGTGAAAACCGAATATCTTCTCGGCATGGGGGCGCTGGGCAAGAAGTTTTGTCTCATCCTCGACATCGATAAGGTGCTCTCCGCCGACGAAGTGCTCGCCGTAACTGAGTCCACCGCCGGCGAAGAAACTTCAGACGCCACTGTCATCAATGCACCTGCCAAAGCGGCGAACCGGATCGGGACTGGGGCGTAATCGTGAGCGCCGGATCCGGTGCGGGCGCTTCTCGTCAGATTGACCCCAGCCTTGAGCAGCCACCTCAGCTCTCGGTCAGCCCCGCTCTGTTCCAGAAATTTCAGAAACTGATCTACTCCGAAACCGGCATCTGGCTGGGAAACTCAAAAACTGCCTTGTTGTGCGGACGCCTCTTTCGCCGCCTTCGCGCTCTCGAAATTACTTCTCTCGAAACTTACTACGAACGCGTTTCCCATCCCGATCAGTACGAGGAACGCACCCGGATGATCGACGCGATCACTACCAACGAGACTCGTTTCTTCCGCGAGCCCCGGCAGTTCGAGTTCATGGTGCAGCAAGTGTTACCGCGTTGGCGCGCCCAAGCCGAACACCGCTTGCGCCCTAAGCGAGTGCGCATCTGGAGCGCTGGCTGTTCTTCCGGCGAAGAGCCCTACTCCATCGCCATGCTGCTAGCCAAGCATCTTCCCGCCGAGCAAGGCTGGGACGTTCGCCTTCTCGCCACTGACATCTCCAACCGCGTGCTCGAAAAAGCGCGCAACGGAATTTATTCCATTACAAAATCAGCTGAGCTCCCAGCCGACTTGCTGCACACTTTCATGCTGCGTGGAACCGCCGATCGCCAAGCCGACATGAAAGTAAAGATCGAGATCCAGCAGATGATCGAGTTCCGCCGTTTGAACCTGAACCAGGAATCCAATCTCCCGGAAGGCCCGTTCGACGCCATCTTCTGCCGCAATGTTCTGATTTATTTTGATATGGCTTCGAAACGCCGAGTGGTGGCCAATCTCGCCCATAATCTTGTGGCCAACGGTTTTCTTTTCGTAGGCCACGCCGAGAACCTGAACAGCATGTTCCCCGAACTGCGGAGCATCGAGCCGACCATTCTCATTAAAACGGAAGACACGAACTAGACGACCAGGACCATTAGATCGGGAGAAGCGAAGCGTGCCTCATATGATTGAAGAAAGTCTGCAAGTCCTGGTCGTCGATGACTCCGCAATGGTGCGCCAGGTCATGCAGGCCATCCTCGGCACCGACCGCAGAATCAGTGTTAAAGCCGCTGCTGACCCTCTGATTGCCTGGGGAAAGATGCAGAAAGACCCTCCCGACGTCGTCATCACCGACCTCGAAATGCCCCGCATGGATGGCGTCACCTTCATCCGAAAAATCATGGCCGAGATGCCCACTCCTGTGGTCGTCTGCTCCGGCCTCGCTGCCCGCGGCACCGAACTCGCGCTTCGCGCCCTCGAAGAGGGCGCAGTCGAAGTCATCACCAAGCCCAAGGTTGGAGTGCGTGACTTCCTGCACGAATCGGCCGTGACTCTGCTCGATGCCGTCTGGAGCGCGTCTCACGCCCAAATCGCCCACCGCTCAAAGCCCACTTTTCCGCCAATAGCTCAGGTGCATGTTGCCCAAGTGACGTCCCCTCGCCTCACTGCCGACGCCGTTCTTCCACGCAAGGGCAGGCAGCACTCATCCACTGCCCACACCGGAGTGATTGCCGTCGGTGCCTCAACCGGCGGAACCGAAGCTCTTCGTGTCTTGCTCGCAGCCTTGCCCACCGACTGTCCCCCGGTCGTGATTGTGCAGCATATGCCTGAGGTCTTCACCCGCGCCTTCGCCGACCGCCTCAACCGCGAATGCGCAATCGAAGTTCAGGAAGCCCGCGATGGCGATCTGCTGCAAACCGGCCAGGCACTCATCGCTCCCGGCAACCGCCACATGCTGGTCGATCGCAGCGCCGGAGAACTTGTCGCCCGCATCACCGACGGTCCTCTGGTCTCCCGCCATCGTCCCAGCGTTGACGTTCTTTTCCGTTCCGTCGCAACCTGCGTCGGCTCGAAAGCAGTCGGCGTCATCATGACCGGCATGGGCGACGACGGCGCCCAGGGCCTCTATGAGATGAAGGAAGCCGGAGCCGACACCATCGCCCAGGACGAAGCCACCAGCATCGTGTTCGGAATGCCCAAGAGCGCAATCTCCTGTGGCGCCGTGGATATCGTTGTGCCTCTCGGGCAGATCGCCAGTGCCGTTCTTAACCTGCGGAGTCGATCAGTAGGAAGGTAAGGGCGAGCAGGAAAGCGTTAAGAGCGGCGCATTAAGAATTGAGACAAGAACAACCGAAACGTCAGCCGTCAAACCCGCGACAGGCGCGCGATTACTGGCGCCAACCCAAGTGGTCTTCGCGCCCTTCGAAAATCTCAGAAAGCAGACGCATAAAGCGCTGCTTCAGCGTCGCGGGCTGCGCCTTGCCCGCTTCTGTAGTCTCAGTTTTCGTTTCAGCCTTGCGTTGAGGAGCGGGAGCAGCACCAGCAGCCATGAATGGGATCCCCTTCTAAGACGGATTCTCAGAAAGCCCATTCTAAGTTGCCTCTAATACCGGCAGCAGATCACTAACGGCATAGCACCAAAGCGTCCTGGCTTCTACCACTCCGCCTCAGAACTCGAACCGCACTCCAAACTGGAAGAACCGGGCGGTCTCTCCCGGAGCGTCGCTGGTAATCGTTCCGAAAAACGGGTTCGTCTGCGTCGAGCTTCCCGCAGGCCCACTTCCCACAGCCGAATTCGGCTGCCCAAAGCGCGGGTGGTTCGTGAGGTTGAATATCTCCGCCCGCACTTCGAGCCGCATGCCTTCTTTGGGCACGAACGACTTGTAAAGGTTCAGATCCGCGTTATGGATCCCGTCAACGCGTAAGCCGGAAAAATAGCGTGGCGCGTTGCCCGGAATATTGTCCCCTGGATCTGAGAAACAATTCGCATTGAAGAATGAGTTTACCCCCGGGTTCGTTTGCCACTGCAAGGCCACGTCGTGCATGCTCGTCCCACTCTTGAGCTGGGAACAGACAGTGTTAGGCCGTTGGCTGCCGTTGGCCAGAAGCGGGTTGTTCAGGCCGATCGCCATAGGTTGCCCCGACTGTTGGGTGAGTAGGGTTGCGACCGACCAGCCTCCGATCACGGCATCCAGTGCCCGGTTCATATTGCCGAGAATCCATTGGTTGCGGCCAATGGGCAAGTCTACGACCACGGCGCCCGCGAGCCGCTGCGGCGCGTCGCTGCCGCCGATGCTATGCTCCGCAGACAGCCGGTCCAGCTGCTGCGGCATGGCGAGACCTAGCGCTCCAACCCAGTTATTTCTGCCTGCAGAAGAATAGTCGGTTTCTTTCGATATCGCGTAGCTACCTTCAAAGCTAACGTGGTGCGTGGTGCGCTTCTGGAAGCGTATCTGCATCGCGTTGTACCAGGAATTCGCGCTCTCCAGCATCAGACCCTCGAAGTCCCCGGCGAATTGCGGGTATGTAGTTAATAGAGTCGCCAAGGGCAGAGTCGATTCGCCGTAGTTGGAATTCACTTCATTGAAGCATGGATTGGAAGCGGTCGAGGTACAAGGCGTATTGAACATGGAGTAAAACGGGTTGCCGACTTGGGTCTGAAGAAAGTTGGTTACGCAATTGTTGGCATCGCAGTTCCCGATACCGTTACGTTGAGTGACGTCGTTGTCGTAACGCACAGCCTGCGAAATCTGCGCCAGCAACGACGATGGAATGAAAGCCCGGTTGTTTGTGCCAGACCAGGGCAGATGCGTGCTGCGATTGGAAACGTAGTCGACGCCAAGCACGATCTCGCTGGGAAGTTCTCGCTGCACTCCCAGATTCCATTGGTAAATGTCAGCATCCCGCGCGGCGGTGTTGCCCAGATCGTTCGGGTTTTGATAACCCCAGTTCGCAAACTGGCCGTACTGCTTGCCCTGTGGACCGGTAAAGCCGCCGGGAAACGGGTTTTCCAGCGTCGCGGACTGAGTGGCAAAATCGTCGTTGGTAAAAAACAGGTTAGCCGTCTTGCGGAACGCCGAGCCGGGATACTGGAAGTTTGTGGCCGGGCTCATGCCAAAATAAACGCCGGCTCCGCCGCGCACCACGGTCTTCTGATCGAACGCATAGGCAAAGCCCAGCCTCGGTCCAATGTCCTTGCGGTAGGTCGGAACCGTCCTCATGCTCGAAGTAGCGAACTGCGTCGTGCCGTACAATTCCTGCGTCGTCGGAAGATTCAGCCCCGGGATGCTCTGCATAGTCGCCTGCGCGCTCATCGCTCCCTGTGCCGAGGCACCGGGCGGGAGGCTGGTAAAGTTAATACCAACCCCGCTATCCGCCGTGAAATTGCTGAATTCGAGCTGGTTGTTGCGCGAGGTGTACGGCGAACTCCACTCATAGCGCAGGCCCAGATTCAGCGTGAGTTTCGAATTCACTTTCCAGTCATCCTGGATATAAAACCCCGTCTCCAGCGACCGGTCCGCCACCGAGGGAGTCACGAGCAGCTGACTCGACGCGTTGACGTTGTCGCCGTAACCAAAAGCCAGACTCGCCAGCGGGTTGCCCGAGGTATTTCCAGATGCATCATAGTCGTTGTTCGGAGTCGGAGATGTGACTTCATCCGTAAAGGTCAGGAGGCCGGCCGGGTTGTTGGGCTGCCAGAAGTTGTTGTAGAAAATTCTCTGTTCCCCGCCCAGCTTGATCAGGTGCGATCCCCGGGAAATTACCAGCTGCGATGAATAGCTCACCAGCGTGTGGCCAAATTTCGTGTAGATGCAGCACTGATCGTAAAGGTCAGTCCACGGCAGATTCCCTTGCATCATAAACGTCGGCATCTCGTCGATTCCGTTGGCCTGCTGGAACACCGCCGGCAATCCTTGAGTGCCCCCCGGCAGTGAAGCGTTGAAACTGGAGATCGTGGGGATGCCCGGTAAAGACAATTCATGCACTCGATCGATCGCGGCGTGGCTGGTCCAGATGATCCGCGGGTTCACGGTCCAGGAATATTCGAATGAGCCGTTTTGCGCCACGGTCACACCGCTCGCGATTCCGTCATTATCGAAGCCGTCGCCCAAGGTCAGCGGAGTGGTGTAGTTGCTCCACTCTCGGCTGTAGCGGCCGTTGACGCGGTTCTTGTCGTTGATCTGGTGGTCTATTTTGATGTCGAACTGGTAATCCGGCCCGTTCGCCAGCGTTGTGTAGTTATAGTTGTTGAATTCATCCGAGTTGCTGGGCTTCGGGTAGAGATTGAGCACAGCTAGCCCGATCGGGTTGATTTCGCTTGCCGGAATTACATTCGGCGTCTCTCCGGCAATCGGGTTATTGAAGCAGTCAAATCCAACCTGCGGCCTGACGACGTTGGTCGGATCCCCCGTGCAATTCACATTCGGGTCATAAATGTTATTCGTCAGTCCAGAAAAGTCGCCTGTCCGTTCCGCCATGGTGGGTACGGTCACGACCCCACTTTGCGCGCTCAAGTTTCTTACTTTCTCGAAGTCAACAAAAAAGAACGTTCTGTTCTTCCTAATCGGTCCGCCCAGCGAAAAGCCAGCCTGGTCTCGCTTGCTGTCTGGCTTGGGATTGGGCGTAGGATCCCCCAAAAAATATTTGGGATTGAAGAAATCGCGAGCGTCCATCTGCGGACGCTGCAGAAAATACCAGCCCGTGCCATGGAAGGCGTTGGTCCCGCTTTTCAGCACCATATTTACCACGGTGCCGCCGTTATTGCCGAACTCCGCCGAAAAGCTGTTGTTCTGCACTTTGAATTCCTGCACGCTGTCAACCAGCGGCTCATAGTAAACATTGGTGTTTCCACCTTCGCCCTGTTCGGGCGCGCTGATCAAGGCCCCGTCCATCCGTATTTCGGCGGTCGCGTTGCGCTGCCCATTGGATGTAAAGTTTGTTCCCTCCGGATAGTTATCCCCCGTCCCCGACCCTGCCACCTCGGTCACGCCCGCCGCAAGGAACGTCAAGCCGAAGAAGTCGCGCCCCATCAACGGGATTTCGTTTATGTACTCGTGGGTAATGTCGGTGCCGAGCGTCGCATTGTCCGTGTCCATCAGCGGCGCCGTCGTCGTCACGATGACGCTCTCACTCACGCCCGCCGGGGTCAAAGTGAAATTGAGCGAAGCCTCCTGATCCACCGCCAGCACCACGCCCGTCCGCTCCGCCGTCCGAAAGCCCTTCAACTCGGCCTTCACCGAATACGTCGATGGCCGCAAACCCGTGAAGAAGTATTCACCCTTGTCGTCGGTGTGAGCCACGTTCGCAATATTCGTCCCCGTGTCTGTGATGGTCACAGTCGCATTGTGCACCACCGCTCCCGTGGCATCGGAGACCACTCCTCGAAGCTGTGCCCGGTAGCTGCCTTGGGCCGCTACAAAAGTTCCCAAGCCTCCGCAAAAGCACGCCACCAATACGCTGGATAGGAAAAGTCGTCCCGGTTTCATGAGAATCCTCCGTCTGTTTGAGGAAAGCACACCGTCCATCCGCATTCCTCACGAATGAATGTTGACGTTCTGTACCACGCGGCTGATGGCGCCATTCGGACTCGGAGAATCCGGCCGCAGATTCCACCGCAACGAACCAAACAAACCCAGCAACTGCCCGAAAATTATGTCGACCGGCGTCCGGTAATCATCGGCAATGCCGCTCATCGCGCTGGACGCCAGATAATGTTCGGCCAACGAGTCCTTGCCGATTTCACTCCCGCCCACCACCACCCTGCATTCCACCAGCCGCTTCTTCCCAATCTCATCCAGCAAATCCCGCTCGTAGGCCTGCACCCGACGGCTGCTCGAAAGAAAGCAAACAAACAGCGTGTCCCGATCCAGAGCCGCCATCGGACCATGGCGCAACCCAAGAACCGATTCCGACATGGTCAAAGTCTTTCCTGCCGTCAGCTCCGAAAGCTTCAGCGCAGATTCCTTCGCCACCGCCCTGAGCGGCCCCGACCCCACAAAGCAAGCCTTGGTGTATGCTTCCTTCGCCAGCGCCGACGCACTATCCGCGGCCCGCGGCAGAAAATCCCGGCCCGCCTCGACCAGTTGCGACAGAACTCCCTCATACGTTCCCACATCATTCACGTGGGCCAGGCATTGCCCGAAAACCACCATGTTCGAAAAGGAACTGGTCATCGCCAGCCCGCGGTCATTCACTGCGTCGTCCAGACAAATCCCCAGCACGCGCGGATCGTCGGCGCTTTCCCGGATCATCCGCCCCTTCGCGTTGCACGACACCACCAGGTGATGAATGTCCGGATGGCGTTTGCGCGCCCCCTCGAGGACTGCAACTCCCTCCGGACTCTCCCCCGAGCGCGAAAACGAGATCCAGAGATACTTCTTCTCCGGAATCATCCACTCATCCATGTGCGTCAGCAGATCGGTGCTCGGCACCGCCATCACTTCGCAATTCCAGCAGCGGCGAAGAAGAAAAGTAAGCGACTGCCCAATGTAGTCCGATGTCCCAGCCCCAATAAGAAAAACCGTCGGCCGAGGTCGCGGACTGGCGCCGATTCCCGCCAGCGCCAGAAATTCCGCAATCTGCTCCCGTCGTCTCCGGAACACTTCAACCGTCGAGAGCCATGCCTCAGGCTGCTGCGCAATCTCTGCAGGAGTATGCTCCAGTCCGCGAGCCGCCTTCTCGCTCCCCGGTAAACTCAATAATTCTGACAACGCACTCACGTACAATTCCCTCCCCGATCCCTTGTCATCCCGAGCAAGGTGCCCTTATGTGGGGACAGCCGCCCTCGGCTGTCCAGTCGAGCCCAGCTCGACTTCACGGCTCAACCCAGAACACTGCGCCCTTCTCAATCGCCGGCGGCTTGTATACCATGCCGCCGTCTCCCGCAACCCCTGCAACAGCCTGCACCTTACCCAGAAACGGCAGAAAGAATCCGTGGCCGCCTCCTGCTCCAACTACCGTAACCTGCGCCCCGGTCTGCGGCGTCTGCACCGGATTCACTCCGCCCTCAAGCCCCGCAAAATTCGCAAAGAAAACGTGTGTCTTCCCATCCACCCGCGCAATCGACGTCGCAACCATATTCGAAGCCGCCACGCGCACCGGCGTCTCCGCCTTCAGGCTCTCCAGAAACCCATGCTCCAGATCCGGGCTCGTGTCGGCCACGCTCTTCTCTAACGCCGCGTAGTAATCCTTCCCCGGACATTTCCCGAACCGCACCACCCCCGCGGCCGGGCCCAACTCCGTGCCATCTTCCCCCGTGATCACCAGTCGCTTACCACTCTCCACATACTTCCGAACCAAAGCCTTCTCGCCGTCATTCATCACCCGCACATCAGGAAGAATCAGAGCCGGTCCCCGAAACTCCGCCAGCGTCCGCGGCGTCACCACCTGAAACTCCAAATGCTTCTGCATCAGAAGAATCAGAATTCCGCGATAGGAAGAAATGAATTGGTCGTCAAAATAATTCCGGGTCTCCGGAGAAAAATAAACTCCAATGGGCGCAATCGTCGTCCGCGGCTTGTAGAACGTATCTTCATGCGTCTTGATCCACGCAAAAATCCGCTTCCGCGTCTCCCGGTCGTTCGATCCCGCCATCGAATGTCCGGGCGCATCCCAGAAATTCGCCCCATCCATGATTTCCGACGACGCCAGATTCATCATGGCCTCGCGCTTGTCGACTTTCTTGTCGCCATCCCACGAGTAATTCAATATCCAGCTAGCCTTGCCCTGCGCAAACGCCCGAAACGTATGCATCCCCACCTGATAATCAAACCAGGTCAGCGGCGTCCTCTCCGACGCCATCCCGTATCTGCCGAATGAATATTCGTGGGCAATCGCGTCGACAACTCCATACATGCTGTAAACATCCGCTCCAACCCGAACCGCTTCCTTCTCAATCCCCGGGTAAATCTCGGGAATCGTCTTGATCGCCGGATTCACCGACTTAGCATTCCGGTCAATCTCCGCCATGAAATCAGTGAACGTCCGAATCCTGAAGTCCACCCACTTCCGAAAATTCCCATCCGAAAAATCCCCCAGCTTCAAATCTTTCTTCGCATCAAGCCCAGTCTCTTTCTTGAAAGCGGCGACGGTGTAATCGTCAAAGCTGGCCCAGGTGTCTTCCCATCCCTCGAAATGCGTCATCCAGTACGGGATGTCGACATAAATCCCATCAATCCCGGTGCCCGCAATCTGCCGCACATGTTCCATATAAATCTTGCGCCACGCCGGCGCGTAGGGACTCACCCAAACATCCTCATCCCCTTTGCGAATCCAGAAAGCCGTCCCGCCGCCGAACAGCGCCGGCTCGCCCTTGATGTTCCTCTGCACCCAATCCGGATGTTCCTTGAACAACGTGTGTGGAGTCTGATCCGCGTTAGCCGTAATGCACTCCGTTCCAGCGATATAAACGAAAGCGTAATTCCCCGCCGCATGTGCCTTCTCAGCCACAGCGTGAATCGCCTTTAGCTTCTCCGTGGGATCGACAAAACTCTCATACCGCCCCTCAATATCGTTGTCGACCTCAATCCCAAACACTCCATCTTCCTGCGCGCTCTCGACAATTCGCTCCGCATTGTCGCTCCCCAACCCATAAGCCCCAATGCGCACATAGTTAGTCCAATTCTGGCCAGTCCAATTCTGGCCAGTCCAATCCCGCTGCGCCGGCTGAGGACGAGCCAGCAGCGCACCGGCCAGCAATAACAAGACAATGATTGAGGCACCGGAGACGACACAGCGAGCCACCACCCGGTCCGCCTTAAGTTGCGTATGGTTTCGTATCATTGCGTCCAATAACTTTTACTTTCGTCCCTACGCAACTGTCAAGCGCAAAAGCGCCCCGGAGGGACCGCCCGACAGTAGCCCAGCGCTTCAGCGCTGGGAAAGAAGGGGAGGTTGAGCACGTACCGCAGGGACGACTGAAACCTCACTTACACTCCTCAGCCCCGGCCGCATCCGTTCTCGACAACCAGCCTTCGCTGATCGGTTGTCTAAGTCTGAAGCCCCGAACTCGCAGCAAATTCCCTTGACAATCTCAATGAACCAAAAGTAAAAGTAATATTTCGCAACTTATGCCAATCCGCCCCCAATCTCGCGATGGTATCCTCCAACCATGACTCGCCCTCAGGTCCTAGCTCTGACTACCCTCGCCCTGCTGAACTTGTCCTTCGGTCGGAATCCCGCTAAGACGAATGCAGTCCCGCAATCCGCACCGCAGCCCACTCCCAACTCTTCCGCCAAGCCGCAAATCGAAAGCAAGATCCTGCGCATAGAATTCGACCGCAACCTCCACACCCGGGTAGTCCCACTTTTCGCCGTCGCGAAACCGTTAACCCAGTTCTCCGCCTCGGAAACTTTGCAAGGCGCAACCCGCACCTGGACCGACTTCGCCCTAGCCTCCGCCCAAACCGATCAGGTCTCCGACGCGTTCGGCCCCGGCCAGCGCCTGACCGTAACCGGCAACGATGGCACTCTACGCAAGAAGGTCGAGGTCACCATCTACAAAGATTTCCCCTCGATGGCAGTCTTCGAAGTCGAATACACGAACCAAGGCGCCACGCCACTAACCGTCCGTGGATGGTCGAACAATCACTACCGCCTCCGCGCTTCCACCGCCCCGACTACTCCGGCATTCTGGTCCTATCAAAGCGGTTCCTACGAAAAGCGCCCCAACTGGATCGTCCCTCTCCGCGCCGGATTCCATCAGCAAAACTACTTAGGCATGAACGCCAGCGACTACGGTGGAGGCACTCCCATCATCGACGTCTGGAGAAAGGACGTAGGCCTCGCAGTAGGCCACATCGAGCCAGTCCCGCGCCTGATCGAACTGCCAGTTGCCATGCCCGACGCAACTCACGCCACAGTAGCCGTGAGTATGAAGCACGAGCAAACGCTTGATCCCGGCGAAAGCTTCCACACGCTCCACACTTTCGTCTCCGTGCATCAAGGCGACTACTTCCGCACCCTGACCGAATACCGCCGCCTGATGATCCGCCAGGGATTCCAAATGGCCACCGCGCCTTACAGCGCTTTCGGCCCCATCTGGTGCGCCTGGGGATACGGCCGCAACGTCCAGCTGAAGCAGGTCTACGACACGCTACCCACAGCTAAGAAGCTAGGCTTCTCCTGGGTAACGCTCGACGACGGCTGGCAAAATAACTACGGCGACTGGCAACTCGATCCCAAAAAATTCCCCAACGGCGACGCCGACATGAAAGCCCTCGTCGACCGCATTCATCAGGAAGGATTCCATGCCCAACTCTGGTGGTCTCCGCTAAGCGCCGTCCCCGACTCGAAGCTGTTAAAAGATCATCCCGACTATGCGCTGCTAAACCGCGACGGCACCCGCCGCAAAATTTCCTGGTGGGACTCCGACTATCTCTGCCCCGCCGACAAAGACGTAGTCGAGTATCACAAAGCGTTAGTAAGAAAAATTCTAGGCGACTGGGGATTCGACGGCCTCAAGCTAGACGGCCAGCACATGAACGCCGTCCCCGAATGTTTCAACCCAGCCCATCATCACAAAAGCCCGGAAGATTCCGTCGAAGCCCTCCCAGATTTCTTCCGCGAGATCTACGAAACCGCGCGCAGCATAAAGCCCGACGCGCTAGTAGAATTCTGCCCCTGCGGCACCGCCTATTCCTTCTTCACCATGCCGCACTTCAACATGTCAGTAGCCTCCGACCCGGAAAGCTCCTTCCAGATTCGCTCCAAAGGCAAGACCCTGAAAGCCCTGATGGGCGACAACATCCCTTACTTCGGCGACCACGTAGAAGAAAGCGACGGCCACAACGATTTCGCCTCAACCATCGGCGTAGGCGGAGTAGTAGGCACCCAGTTCGTCCTCCCCGCAGAGGTAACCAAGCACACGAGCTCCGACCTCACTCCCGAACGCGAAAAAGCCATGGCGAAGTGGGTCAGCATCTACAAAGAAAAAATGCTCTCCCGCGGAGAATATCTCGGCGAGCTCTACGACATAGGCTTCGACCGCCCCGAAGCCCACGCCATCCGTAAAGGAAAAGAAATGTACTACGCCTTCTACGCGAAACAGTGGACGGGCTCAGTAGAACTGCGTGGTTTAGAGAACCGCGACTACCGCATAGTAGATTACGAAACCGGCAAAGACTTAGGCACAGTCCACGGCCCCAAAGCGACACTGCCAGCGAACTTCAACCAACATCTCCTGCTGGAAGCGCAGCCGCAGTAGTCGCATCGCGGCAGCCGTCATCCCAGAATCGCCCGCGTGATCCCCCGCCACCATGAAGGATCACTCCGCCACAGGTATACCGCAAGGCTCTGCCCCACAATCAACACCGGCAGCGCATAGCGATACACCTTGTTCACCCGTCCCTCCACCAGCAGATCGCGCACCACTCCGAAAACCATCAGCAAGTCCAGCAGAGGATAGAAAAGATTATGGTTGAACACGTAGTCAAAGCGGGCAACAGGCGCGTCCATAAGCCCGCAGGTTGCGATGAAGATCAGCCGCCGATGCAGCTCCGGCTTCGTCCGCCAATAAATGGCCAGCCCAATCAACACGCCAAAGGCGATCATGTCATAAAACGGAATGCTCAGGAAGGCATGCGCGTCCCTCTCGTCCTGATGCAGCCGCGCGATATCAAACCGCGCCATGACGATCGCCGTCGTCACGCCCAGCGGAACCATCACGGTGGCGAGCCCGGCGCCAAACCATCCAATCGACCGATGCCAACTGACTTTGTGCACCCGCACCAGCGTCGATTGAAAAATAAAAAAAGCAACCCACCCGGCGAAAGCCGTCGCATGCATCCACAGAATCAACGGCCGCGGCACCGCAGGATGGAAGAGGTTTGCGTTCACCGTCCGCTGAAAGCCGGTGACCACAATCGCCGCCAGCACCAGCGACATCGCAAAATAGAAATACCGTTTCAAAAACCCGTTCCCAGTCAATATTCCGCTGCGAACGGGCACGGTCATAGTGCTCATTGATTCTCTCCGGCCGCTGCCTAAGCAGCGAGCCACGAACCCCGAGCCAGGACGTCCATTGCGCTTCCCAGCCCACGCGAGGATATACCCCGGAGAACACGGCGAGCCATCTTTTTCGGATTCAACAAATCAGCAGAAGCAACGAGCTTGATTTTCATCCGCTGTGGTCGCCATTTTCTCTGATTGCGGCGGCGATATCGGGGAGCGCTTTTCTGATTTGGGCGGTGACACTTTTTCTCACCTCGTCCAGGCTGACGTTGGCTGGGGGGCGCTTGCCCTGATGGGGCGCGGTTTTTGCGGGGATTCCGTTTTCTGGGGCGGCGGCTGCGGCGCGTTCTTCTGCGTCTTGCCTAAGTTCTGCCTGGCGTTCGGCCTCGCGTTGGCGGGCTCCTTCTTTGGCGAGACGATTGGCCTCGGCTTCGGCCCAGCGGTCTAGTCCTGCTTTCTTTCGAGCTTTGCGTTGGGCTTCTTCGAGGGCCTGGACGCGCATGGACGCTTCATCTTCTTCTTCGTCTTCGGCGGTGCGGAAGTCGGAATCTTCCCAGACGTGGGCGCTTAGCGGAGTTTCGTTGACCGTCTTCGGATCGAGAACTACGTCGTGCACGAAGGGGTCGAAGCGCAGGCGCGGGATGTTGGCGCTTGCGGTTTGCAAGGCGTAGAGCAGGAGGCCGGCGGTTTTGCCGTCGATCTGGCCGCCGATGATCAGGCGCATGATCTGCATGAGCGAGACTTGGATCGAGTTGGCATCCTCGAGAACGGGGAGTTCCATGACGACCTTGCGGCGACGGGCGCGGGCGTTTTTTAGGCGATCGAGATCGAGTTCTATGCGCTCTTCGTGGTTGCGCTTGTGGAAGTAGCAGAGTTTGTTGTGGCGCAGAGCGGGACATCCGCACTGAGTGCCGTTGACCTTGATGTGCTGACACCGATTCGGGAAATTTGGCATGGTGGTCTCCTACCCCCTCCCCCCTGATCTACTGGAATCTTGGGGTTGACGGGATTTTGCGAATTGAACTCTTGTTCGCAATGAGTTAGGGGCAAAATCTTGAGCCCCAACGAGTTGGGGGAGTGGGGGTGCATGGTGTGTTATGCGGTCAGTATTTGATATTGCGGACAGTCAGTAAAGGTTGGGTGAACAATGGGGGTGTGGAAATCGTTTGGGCCGCGACTAGAACAGCAAAGGCCCAAGAGGGCGAGAGTAGTGGAATCCCACCTTTGGCAAAAAACGCCAAAGATGGGGCACCCATCGTTGTTGCTGGGGCTAAGGCCGGGCCACCCGCCCAAACTTTGGATTTCGCGCCCACGAACTGCGCGAGGTACAATCAATCACGCTCCCCCGAAGTGATTGCGTGCCGTGGCCGGGCGCCGGACGAGAGGATCAAGACCTAAGAGATTGAGAGTTGTAGAATCCCACCTTTGGCAAAGAACGCCAAAGAGGGGTCCCAGGCCGCTGCTTAAGCCCCTGCGCCACTGGTTCGAGAAAGCTGAGAAGTTGGGGTAGTTATGTCAGTCTTCGCCACCTCAGATTCAGACCTTCAGGCAATGCCCACTAATTGCCGCCTGGGGGCCTTACTCCTGGTAGCAGCTCTGGCGTCGGCTTGCGGCTCGGGCGGGGGAACGACGAACGCGCTGGCACCCACGATTCTGACGCAGCCTGTTAACCAGAAGACGACGGTCGGGCTGACGGCAACATTTACTGTGACCACCGCCGGCACCGGTCCTCTTCAGTATCAGTGGAGTAAGAATGGAACGGCGATCGCCGGAGCCGGCGCCGCTTCCTACACCACGCCGCCCGCTGCGCCCGCCGATAACGGCGAGAATTTCACGGTAATCGTCAGCAATGCGATTGGTTCCGCGACCAGCAATCCTGCGTCGCTTATCGTGGGTCCGCGAGCGCCCAAACCCGGCGACTGGCGCTTCCAGGCATTGAACCTTCCTGCCTTCGTCCCGCTCGTTGCAACCTTTCTGCTCGGTGGGACCGAAGTTCCGTATCCCAACGCGGTTGGAACGCCGCTGTCGATGGGCGCGGCCCCAGACATGATTTGCGTTTCAGGAATTGTAGCCGATTGTAGCTGGGGTTACTCAGTGTATAGCGAACCTGCGGGCGGCTCTGGAATTTCCGCCTATTACCTGTCGGATTCATTCACCAATCTCGACCCCGACTTGCAGGCTCTGGCGACGCCGAACAACGTGATCACTTCACTCGATCAGGAGCCCGCAAACTCTATATTCGCCGTCTCCTGGTTGCAAACCAGCGCCGCAGGCGGGTTCAGCGCTATCTCCCAATCGGTCGATCCCTCGGACGTCCAAGCGGTGGCTTCGCAACTGGGAGAACAGAGCCAAGTGGTCACTGCGCTGACGTTTAACGCTGGCCAAGTGCAGATTTTGGCTTACGGCTGGCAGGGCGATACCACCACGATCTACGAGGCGAAAGCACTCGCCGCCACGAGCGACAACTTCATCGCTGAGGCCACGAGCCTGGCGGCGGCCGGTTACATCATCACCGCACTGGGAGGCGACCCGACCGACGGTCTCATTCTCGTCGGCACGCGCGTCCAAGGGGACACTATGCCCCGTCCCATCCAGTTTGTGACGCCCTCTGGAACACAGGGACAACTCGACAAGACCGTACAATTTACCGTCCAGGAGCTCTTTACCGCAGCCGGGCAGAACTGGATCTATCAACAATAATGAAAAGGCGGCGCAAAAGGAAAAGGCCAATCTGATTTCTCAGACTGGCCTTTATTTATGCCGGCAACGACCTACGCTCCCACACACTTGGCGCGTGCAGTACCATCGGCCCTGCGGGGCTTAACTTCCGTGTTCGGGATGGGAACGGGTGGATCCCCCGCGGTAAGATCACCGACAACTTGTAGCTGTCAGCTATCAGCGGTCAGCTCTCAGCTTCTTGCCGGAGCGGACGTTTTGTGCTGATGGACAGCAAACTTGGTGGCTTCAGCGGACAGCAGGTTCCTCGCTTCGCTCGGAATGACAAAGTCATTTTACGAATGACAACGTCGAACGAATGACAAAGGTTCGATGACAACGTCACCCGTGGAAGCTGACAGCTGAAAGCTTAGCTTTCAAAGATCGTGAGGACAATGCCTCACAACTGAATAGATTGGGTGTGGCTTACTTTCTTATGGTTTACTTCCGATTTCTGCCACCGTACATCGGCTTTGCTTTTCTTTTCAAAAAGCGTCGGCGCACAGTTGTCAGCGTGTTTCATCATTCCGCCCAAGTTCAGGCGGGTGGAGAAGAAACGTTGCTTTCGCTCCAGCTCAGATTCTAGCCGGAGGCGGAAAGCTGATAGCTGGCAACTGTATCTGCACCGAGTAAATTTTATGGTCAAGCCGAACGGGCGATTAGTACAGGTAAGCTACACGCGTTACCGCGCTTCAACATCCTGCCTATCAACCAGGTAGTCTACCTGGGCCCTTCATTACCCTTAAGGGTTGGGAGATCTCATCTTGAGGAGTGCTTCCCGCTTATATGCATTCAGCGGTTATCACAACCGAACTTCGCTACCCAGCGATGCCATTGGCATGACAGCTGGATCACAAGAGGTTCGTCCATCCCGGTCCTCTCGTACTAAGGACAGGCCCTCTCAAATCTCCTGCGCCCACAACAGATAGGGACCGAACTGTCTCGCGACGTTCTGAACCCAGCTCACGTACCGCTTTAATAGGCGAACAGCCTAACCCTTGGAACCTTCTACAGCTCCAGGATG
>JBATXV010000007.1:0-73408 GCA_049673585.1 Candidatus Sulfotelmatobacter sp.
AACTGAGAACTGAGAACTGAGAACTGAGAACTGAGAACTGAGAACTGAGAACTGAGAACTGAGAACTGAGAACTGAGAACTGAGAACTGAGAACTGAGAACTGAGAACTGAGAACTGAGAACTGCCGGCCTACGCGACGCTGCGTTTCTCCACCAGCATGCTGAAAAACTCATTCACCAGTTCGGCATCCCACAAGCCCTGGCGGGCTTCCACGCGCATGGTTTGCGCAGCTTCATCATGCGACAGCGCCGGCTTGTAAGGCCGCGCCGTGCGTAGTGCGTCGTATACGTCGACCACCTGCAAAACTCTCGGCAATAGCGGAATCTCGCCCGCCCGTAATCCATCGGGATACCCCGACCCATCCGCATGCTCATGATGATGCCGGATGATCGGCAGTACCAGCCGCAGCGACTTCAGCGGCTTGCAGATATTTTCCCCAGTCACCGGATGCTGCTTCATGATCGCCCACTCCTGAAGCGTCAGGTCGCTGCCTTTTTTCAGAATCTCATCCGGCACCGCGATCTTCCCCAGGTCATGCAGAAATCCACCGCGCCGCAGCGCCACAATCGAATCTTCGTCCAGTCCCAGGTGTCGTCCCAAATCCGCAGCCCGCGCCGCCAGCCGTTCGCAATGGCCCTCGGTATAAGGATCGCGTCCCTCCACAATCAACCCCAGCGTGCACAGCACGGAATCCGCCGTCTCCAACTCGTCAGTGAATTCTTTCACTCGCAGCAGCGACTTCACCCGCGCCGTCAACTCCTCCGCCAGCACAGGCTTGTTCAGAAAGTCATCCGCCCCCGCTTCAATCCCGCGCAACTTGTCCGAGCTGTCCGTTAATCCCGTGATCAGCACGAACGGAATCAAACGCGTTGCCGGATCCCCTTTGAGTTCCCGGCATAATTCATAGCCCGACTTTCCCGGCATCTTCACATCTGACAAAATCAAATCCGGCGCCTGCCGCCGCACTTCGGCCGCAGCCTCCTCCGCATCCGCCGCGGTCACCACTTCATAGCCACGCAGGGTCAGCAACTGGCTCATCAGCCCCGCAATACTGGGATGGTCGTCCACTACCAGAATCCGGGGCACACGACGCCCCGTCCATTGCCCGCTCATGCTTAAATCAGAAGCCGCTTCTCGCTGGGAAGTTGTCCGGACCTCACCGCTCACAGCCGAACGAAAATCGTGGGGGAAACTCATTGTGCGATTGAAACTTCACTGTCGAAAGTAAAATGAAACCATGCGACGCCCTAAACTCTGTCATCCTGAGCGGAGCGAAGGACCCCTTGCCCGCTTGCGCCATCACGAGCCTTGCAAGGTGTTTCTGCCACCACCCTACGGGTCAGTTTCGTGCCGGCTGCATTTGTTCAGCATCGTTCTCTAATTCTACTGCAATCCTCGCTGCGAGGAGACGCTCGCGCAGCGGGAAGGTCTGGCCCGCCTCGCTCCGTCCCACTTCTGAACCGCGCTTCGGAATTATGGTGGACGATCGTGACCTCTGACCTTGCCCTCCCACCGGTTTCCTGCTTAACCTCGGGTATGCTCCGCATCTTCCAATGGCATCTCCACGCGGCTCTGGCGCTCTCCATTTTCGTCACTCAAGCAAGCGCCGTCGCCGCGGCCAAGTCTCACCTCATCACCTTCGGCAAATGGACCACAGTGCAGTGGTCCCCCGAGTCCAACCCAGCCGATGAAAAACCGCTTACTCTGAAAGTCCGCCCACTTCTCGTCGACTTCCATGTCAAGGAATTCACGCTAGGCCCCGCTCACGACGTAACTGATCGCCTCTTCGTAGTCCGCCGCGCCTTCCGCCTCAACGACAGCCTTCCGCAAGAATCCACGTCCATGCCCCGCTGGGAGTGGCAGCGCGGCGGATGGCTACTGGTCGATCGCGCGACCGGCCGCATCTCTCCCCTCAATCTTCCCGACTTTGACGTCTTCTACTCCGCCGTCAGTTGGTACCGCGACTATGCTGCCTATTGCGGCGTCTCCGACGACGAGAAAAAAGTTTACGCAGTCGTAGCCGAAATCAACCATCGCAAGCCCATTCTCAAGAAGCCGATTGAGATCGCAAACGTCGCCGATAAAGGTACGAAGGATGTCCCAGCCGATTCCTCCTGCGCCGTGCCAGTCTGGCAAAGAGCGCCAGTCCGTGTAACCTTCCAGCCCGCAGGCGCACCCAAACAAACCTTCGCCATCCGCGGCCACGTCGTAGATTTGATGACGGAAGAAGAGGAAGACGAAGAAGCCACAAAATAAAAGATGCTTTTCCGAACTAGATCCCGTCCAACTACTGAGAACTGAGAACTGAGAACTGAGAACTGAGAACTGAGAACTGAGAACTGAGAACTGAGAACTGAGAACTGAGAACTGAGAACTGAGAACTGAGAACTGCTTACCCCGCCGCCTCCACCGCCGGCAGTTCCTCCGCAACAGTCTTCGTCTTCACTTTGGCGCTAGTCACCAGAATCACCGACACCACCACGATCACACTCCCCATCACGATGAAGCGATCCACGCGCTCGTGCAAAATCAACCATCCCAGAAAAACCGCCACTACCGGATTCACATACGCATACGTCGACACTTTCGAGGTAGGCACATGCTCCAGCAACCAGATATAAGCCGTGTACCCGATCCACGACCCGCACACCACCAAATACAGCACGGCACCAGCCCCGCGCGCCGTCCAGGCAACGTGCGTGAAATCTCCCACGATGAATGCAAACAACAAATTTGCCGCGCCCGCCGCGGTCACCTGCCATCCGGTCGCGCTGAACACGTCCATGCCCGATTGCCAGCGCTTCGATAGCACCGATCCCAGCGCCCAGGAAAACGATCCGCCCAGCAGCGAGACCGAAGACCAAAACTCGCGCCGTCCCAGCGCCGAACTTGAGTGCAACTCCGGCCAGAACAAAACGAACAGCCCTACAATCCCTAGCCCCAGTCCCGCCTTGCCGCGCCACGAAATGTGATGGTCGCCCAGCAGCAACGAATCCAGAACCAGAAACCACAACGGTGTGATCGCGATAATCAAAGCCGCCAGCCCCGAAGGCACAGAAAGTTCCGCCCACGAAAGCGTCAAGTTCCCGCCCATCAAAAGCAAAATTCCTACCGCTGCGGCCAGCGCAATCTGCCGC
The DNA here is from genome assembly GCA_049673585.1 of Candidatus Sulfotelmatobacter sp. Classification (GTDB taxonomy): domain Bacteria; phylum Acidobacteriota; class Terriglobia; order Terriglobales; family Acidobacteriaceae; genus Sulfotelmatobacter. The sequence goes on from JBATXV010000007.1 coordinate 3,138, forward strand.
GCCGAGTACCAGATCCGCCGTCCCATCGCCGCGCTCACCGCCAGCATCACCACGCCGGCGATCGAAAACCGCACCCCACACATCAGCGCTGGCCGTATGCTCTGCACTGCAATATCGATAGCCAGGTAAGTCGAGCCCCAGGTTAAGTAGACCAGCCCAAAGGCAAGAATCACCGCAACCCGGCTTGGGCTCTGCGTTCTGGACATGTCAACGAGAAAACAGGGGAAGCTAAAACATATCAGACAAGTTCGCAACTCGTTCGGATTCTAAACTTACAGGTGGGAACAGCCACCCTCAGCTGTCCGCCGGGCGCAGCCCCGCTTCGACTGGCCACTGACCACTGGTTACTGGCCGCTGACTTTTGGGGTTACGCCGCGCATCGCCGCAAGCTATAATGCTGTTAGTGATAGTGATGTCGATGGCCAGCAATGCTGCGCAACCTTTCCAAATCGTGTCCGCCCAACGCGCACTTACCCGAGTGCTGGCTGCACTGCCTGGTATGTCCAAGGCGATATCGAGCGAATCTGCCGTCACGACTGCGTCCCAGCCTCTTCGGTAGCGACTAACAAATCCTCCGCCAAATTTTCTCGGTTCCACGTGTGCTCGAACCAGAGCCGCGAGTTCCGACGCGCCGTTCACTGACCACTGGCCACAAACCACTGGCCACTGCCTTACGGAGGATTCCATGACCACCAAGACCATGACGAGGACCGCTCCTGAGACAAAGATTGGACCCAAACTCAAAACCGCCCTGCCTGGCCCCAACGCCCAACACGTGCTCGCGGGCGACCAGAAATACATTTCACCGTCCTACACCCGCTCTTACCCGCTCGTAGCCAAGAGCGGACGCGGTATCGTTGTCACCGACGTCGACGACAATGAGTTCTATGACTTCTCCGCCGGCATCGCCGTCACTTCAACCGGCCACTGCCATCCTCACGTAGTCGCTGCCATGCAGAAGCAGGCCGCCGAACTCATCCACATGTCTGGTACCGACTTTTATTACGAGAGCATGGTCACGCTGGCCGAGCGCCTGTCGAAGATCGCGCCCATGCCCGGCCCGCACAAAATCTACTACGGCAACTCCGGCGCCGAGGCCATCGAGTGCGCCCTGAAGCTCGCGCGTTATCACACGAAGAGGCCGAACGTCATCGCGTTCTTTGGCGCGTTTCATGGACGCACGATGGGCGCGCTCTCCCTCACCGCCTCGAAACCCCAGCAGCGGCGCCGCTTTTCGCCGCTTCTCGGCGGCGTGACGCATGTGCCCTATCCCGATCTTTATCGCGGACGCAAAGATCCTACGCAGGATCCCGACGCATTCGCGCTCGGCTGTGCCCGCTTCATCGAAGAGAAACTCTTCAAGACCACGCTGCCTCCTGAGGAAGTGGCCGCCATCTTCGTCGAGCCCGTGCAGGGCGAGGGCGGATACGTGGTCGCGCCCACCATCTTCATGCAGGAGCTGCGCCGCATCTGTGATCGTCACGGCATTCTCCTTGTGCTCGACGAAGTGCAGAGCGGAATCGGCCGCACCGGCAAGTGGTGGGCGGTCGAGCACACCGGCGTGGAACCGGACATGGTCTGCATCGCGAAAGGCATCGCCTCAGGCATGCCGCTCGGCGTCGTGATGACCCGCTCCGAGATCATGGACTGGGTGCCCGGTTCGCACGCCTCAACCTTCGGTGGCAACCCCGTGTGCATCGCCGCCGCGCTGGCTACGCTTGACGTGATCGAGAAAGAACATCTGCTCGAGCACACGGCCGAAGTTGGCGCGCACATGCTGCAACGTATGTCGAGCTGGCCTGCGAAGCTGAAGCTGGTAGGTGACGTCCGCGGCCGCGGCCTGATGATCGGCGTCGACATCGTCAAAGACAAGTCGACCAAGGAATACGCCGCCGCTGAGCGCGACCTGATTGTCGAAAAGGCATTCGAACACGGCGTCCTGTTCCTCGGCTGCGGCCCCAGCTCAGTCCGCCTGTGCCCGCCGCTGGTCGTGACCGAAGAAGAAGCCGACGTCGCCATGGATGTGCTGGAAGAGTGTATTCGGGAAGTTGGAAAGTGAGTAGTCTGCGACACTGAAACATGCCCACTCAAGCCAAAGCCGACTTGAGTGGGCCCACCCGCCCAGGCCGTGCCTGTCGCGCGAACGCCCTCACATTTCGACTTGCCTGCCCGTATAATCCGAGAGCATCAATCGAAAGGGAGGGCGAGAGCCTCGCAATGTTTGAGCAATTGGAGGAGCCGGGAAAGGTGCCGCAGGTTTCAAAAGCGATGTCACTCGGAATATTTGCGGCCTATCTGGTCGGAGCGTTCGGAGGCCTTTGCCTTTTTATCGCCTTCGGGGACAGGCCCTTCGGGACGCAAATCGCAACCGCAATCACGTATACATACTTTGCTTTCTGGTATGTCTTTTTTCCAACGAGAGGGCTGCTCGAAAGATATAGCTTGAAAAACAAGAGAGTTCAGCAGCGAATTCCGCTTGTGCTGGCGACCCACTGTGTGTTTCTGATCTCGATTTTTCTCGGCCAAACCATTTGGTTTGCGATAAAACCTCGCCTACCGAGCTATTGGCTTGCAGAACACGGGAAAGGGGGGTGGACTTGGCATGTATTGGTGATGATGGGCTTTCTCGTCTTCACTTTCTTCGCTCAAGTCCTGACTTCGCGCAGAATCCTAAGTGGCAGCCTGAGAGAAGGTCTGAATAAATCAGGTTCCGAATGAGATCATGAAAGAAATGCTTCGCAGAGCCGCCGCAGCAAGCGTTGTCATACTGGCTTTGTGCGGTGTTCTTCCCAGTGCCGCAGGCCAAAAGTCGCGCGCGTCGTCTGATCGATCGTCAATTCGAGAATCGTCCATTCTCGTGCCCAGGTCGGGCGCGTTGCTCGGGCAGTTCTACGGTGCCGGCAGCATCGAGCAGACGACGCGAAAGCTCGGGCGGACGCCTGTCATTCACCTCACCTACTACGCGTGGGAAGCCGATTGGACCGGGGCCGTCACCCAGGCAGACCTGGCGGCGGGACGCATTTCGCTCATTAGTTGGGAGCCCCACCACATCGACTTCGCCAGGATCGCCGATGGCAGCCTCGACGCTACGATCATTGCGCGTGCGAAAGGTGCCAAGGCGCTCGGCAAGAAATTTTTTCTCGACTTTGCCGCCGAGATGAACGGCGACGAGGCGTGGAGCGGCAACAACGCTCCCCTGTACGTTTCCGCCTATCGCCACATTCACGACCTCTTCATTGCTGCGGGTGCGAACAATGTGGTTTGGGCGTGGTGTCCCAACGTCACCGATACCCCCGGCGGCAACCGAACTACGATGGACTACTACCCCGGCGATGCCTACGTCGATTGGACTGGGGTCGATGGCTACAACTGGGGCACGACGAACGGCGGCTGGCTGACCTTCCGGCAAGTATTCCAGGACATCTACCCGCTGCTGGCAGCGAAGAAAAAACCGATCCTGATTGGAGAGATGGCCTCGGCTGAAGCTGGCGGCGACAAAGCAAAATGGATCGACGCCATCATTCCCACGCTGCGCACCAACTTCCCGCTCATCAAGGCTGTCGTGTGGTTCGACATCAACAAGGAAGCTGATTGGCGCATCAGTTCGTCTCCTGCCTCGGAAGCAGCGTTCATCCGCATGGCGAACGATCCCTATTTCAATCCGTAGGCGGGTGTTCACCCATCGCAGCGTAGCGCTTATTCAAGGGGGCTGGGGCAGCTACCGGCATTACGCAGATGGCGAGCGCGGCATCGTGCTGGTGAATGGGGAGCGGAAGGCCGAGCTAAGGGGCCGGAAGATCGCGTGAAAGGTCGGCGGGATCGAGGTCCGTGGTGCCCAGCTTTGCAAAACCGGCAAAGCTGGGGCAGCCTCTTTCGTGGAGGCGTGGGCCCGAAACATTAAAGATGGGCCAGCCGCCCATCTGGGAGCGTTTGGGCCGCCGCCGAGAATGTTAGCAAGGCGGCGGCCACAGCATTTCATTTAGCTGCCGTAGGCACAAGACTGCCCTTGTCCTGGCACTAGGGTAAACCAACGATATCGGACCTGGACATTCCAAGGCTGCTGTGGGTTAGCTTGGGAAAACTCGCCGATGTTGGCCGAGTTTCCCGGCGTTACAATAGTCCACCCACTAAAGAAAACCTGCGTGGCATTCTGCTGAGTTGTGATAACGCTTACAACACAAACCGTTCCAGCGGTATTGTTGTTAACCGTGTAACCCTGGATTCCTTGCCCTTCCTGTACGGTTTGCAGAGTGACACCCTGTGCGAATGCAGGGACAGCGAACACTGCACTCAGGAAAATGATCGCGAACAACTTCCTCATTTCGTTATCTCCTTTTCCTTGAGGCTTTAGTACCCGACCTGGCAGGTGCCAGCGTATGCCACATTACAAACGATGTTGCTTCCGACTGGGCCACAGGTATCGGAGGTCTTGTGCGACTGGGTAATCTGTCCAGCGCCGCCCATGCAGTTGGTCTGAAGCTGTTGCTGAGCGTTCTGATCTGCCGTCTGGTCAGCGGTAGACTGATCGGGATCAATCCCAACACCGAAACCCGAGATGGCGATGAAACGAGGTGTCGCCCAGAGCAACGTGCCCACTAACAATGTACCAACCGCAAAACCGATTTTCTTGATCACCTGAGTCTCCTTTTTTGATTTGAATCAGCGGTAGGTCGCCACTCCTTGTACTCCTAAAATGTGAGCTGCCCCATCCTGAACTACCGCCAACGGAACAGAACATACCTCGTCCTTTAAGTCTTCCGAAGATTACGCCGGTGGCCGATCCTTTGGTGCTCTTGCACCACGTAATCTTCGCAGGACGCCAATCCCTAACTGAGGCTGGGGCAACCTCTTTCGCGTCAGCGCCGACGGGAAACATTAAAGATGGGCCAGCCCCCAGCACCCGCTCTAAAGCTGACTCGAAGATTCGCCGGCTCGCGTCGGTGGTAAGCAAACGGCGGCGATGGTAACAGCAGAAGGTGACGAAATGACTCTGTCCGCTAATGCTGAAAACGCTTCAGTCCCCAAGGCATGAAAACAATTTAGTTTTGCTCGTCTGACTAAGTCTGTGACATGAACATCCCCGCTCTAAATTTCGCAAAGCGCGCGAAATTTAGAATGGGCCACCCGTCAATCTCCGCTAGCGGGGCTTCTTTTCCTCCGGCTTTGGGCGCAGCAGGGGCCAGGCTTCGCGGTAGCACTCGTAGTGGTAGCGACCTATCTTGACGGGCTGCACGGGGCAGACCATCAGGCCGTCGCGGATCCCGTCGAGAACGGCGCGAGCCGGGATGAGGTACCAGGCGTCCTGGGGGATGACGTAGCCGGCGAAGAAATCGACATTGTGGGGCGTGTACGGGCGCTGCGGGCCGCTTCTGAGGTGGCAGAAATATCCCGTGCTCTTGCGGTGCGAAGTGGATTTCACTTGGACCCTTACGATGCGGGTGCCGAAATAGAGGGCGACGTCGAAGGGAGCGGATTCGCCCCAGGGCTTTAGGACTTTGTAGCCGTGGCGCATGGCTTCGGCCATGAAGCGGAGCTCGACCCACTCGCCGCGCTCCTTGAAATTCCTGAAACCTTTGAGGCCGCGCACATCGCTCCCTGCCGAGTCTGGATTCTGACGAAGTCCATGCCCAACAAAAAAGGCGCGGCCCATGGGCCGCGCCTCGTTTTTCTGAATTTTTACTCTATATATCCAGTATATCAATTCGAAATGGGTGATTGTGTCACCTTTCCTGGAAATATATCTGCACTGCTCTGAGCGACTTAGGCTCGATCGTGTGGTTTCTGCCTATTGACAAGATTTCGGAGATTTCCCGGTTTGGGAGAAAAAGCCGCCTCCATCCACACAATTGTCAGAGAGATCACATCCAACCCAAACTCGTTCCCGGTACAGTTAGCTTGAGGGTCTCTCTGTGATTTCGCGCTCCATCCTCTCCGGGCAACTCACGCACACCGCGCTGCGCTTCCTCGACTGGCTGGCGGACCACACTCTGCCGGCGGAAAAGATTGCGGCGCATCATCGCACCGGGCGTCGGGGTGAAGAGGCTGCGTACTTTCATCTGCGCATGCTCGGCTACACTATGGTGGCACGAAACTTCCGCTCGCCGCGCTGCCGGGGAGAGATCGACTTGATCGGCTGGGACCACGATGTTCTTTGCTTCGTTGAAGTTAAGACCCGCACCACGCGCGACGTGAAGCCCGGCGAAGCGGCTGTGGACCGGCACAAACGGCGGCTGGTGGCGGCCGTGGTACGTGATTACCTTCGGCGATTTCCACCTTCGTGCCAGTGGAGATTCGATGTAGTCAGCGTATACTATTTAGATTCGAGGGCCATCCAGCCGCAGATAGAAGTGTTTCGGAATTCCTCCCTGACGGCTTAGAATTGAAGATTCGCCCATCCTAATAAAAGGGGTTTATAGTGCCTGAGCTTAGAAAAGATCCTATTGTTGGCCGCTGGGTAATTATTTCTACGGACCGCGCGAAGCGCCCGACCGATTTCGCCCGGGAAAATGTGAAGCTGAAGGGTGGATTCTGCCCCTTCTGCTACGGGAACGAAGGCAAGACGCCACCGGAGATTCAAGCTTACCGTCCGGGATCGAATGGTGGCCCAGCGTCGCAGCGGGATACGCCGGGCTGGACGGTGCGGGTGGTGCCGAACAAGTTTCCGGCTCTGGGGATTGAAGGCACGCTAAGCCGGCAGGCCGAGGGCATGTTCGACCGCATGAACGGAATCGGCGCGCACGAGGTGATCATCGAGACGCCCGACCACAATGCCAGCCTCGCCACGCTGCCTCCGAAGCGAATCGAAGACGTGCTCTGGACATTCCGCGACCGCATCCTTGACCTGAAAAAAGACCGGCGCTTTAAATACATTCTGCTCTTCAAGAATCACGGCGAGGCCGCCGGAGCATCGCTCGAACACGCGCACTCGCAACTGATCGCGCTGCCAATTCTTCCGATCAACGTCACGCAGGAACTGGAAGGCGCAAAACAATATTACTTATATAAAGAGCGCTGCGTGTTCTGCGACATCATTCGACAAGAGACGGAGAATGGGAGCCGGGTGGTGGCGGAGAACGAAAACTTTTTGACCATCGCGCCTTATGCACCGCGGTTTCCGTTTGAGACCTGGATTCTCCCGAAGCAGCATGAATCGGCGTTTGAGAATTCGTCGTCGTCGATGTTTGAAAATCTGGCGAAGGCTCTCAAGACTTTGCTGATCAAAGCGGACCGGGTGCTGGATAATCCACCTTACAATCTGGTGATTCACACATCGCCGGCGCAGGATCCGACCAACGATCACTATCACTGGCATATGGAGTTCATGCCGAAGCTGACCAAGACGGCGGGATTTGAGTGGGGCACGGGTTTTTATATTAATCCGACGCCGCCGGAGGAAGCGGCGAAGTTTCTGCGCGAGGCGAGCGTGGAGGAGCCGGTTCCGGCGGCCGTTGGGTAGGGTTCGGCTGAGTCAGAAAAGTCCAGGCAAGAAAAAGAGGGCACGGCGAGAGCCGTGCCCTTTGCAGTTGGACGGAGAGAGAAGTTGATGGCCAGGGACGAACATTTGGGAGCCCTTGCCCCAACTGTGTCATGTTTATGTTAGTGCGGCGAGCGAGTTTTAATTGTCACAGAATTGTAAAATGTTGGTGGCGAGACGCCCTAATGCGCTTCTAATGCTTGGTTTTATTTTCTAATCGTTTCCCTTGGCTTACCCTTGCGTTCGATCCTGAAATTCTTCATGCCATGCCATTTGGATAGCTTCGAGCTTGCCCTCGTTGGAAGCTCCGGGATCGCCCTTGAAGTCGGGCAGTTCGGTGACGTAGCGATGCAGGTCGGTGAAGCGGACGGTGAGGGGATCGAGATCGGGATGAACTTCAGAGAGCAGGATGCCGATGTCTTCGGCGTCGTCCCAGGTTAGAGGTTTGGGCATGGGCAGATCCTCAAAGTTTCAAGGTTTCAACGTATCAAGGTTTCGAAACCTTGAAACCTTGAAACTTTGAAACCTGTTTCCTAGTGGTGCTCTTCCGAAATGTAATTGCGGTTCCAGGTTGGGATCTCGACCACTACTTTACCCGGCTTCGTGATCTGCACCTGGCAGCCGAGACGCGAGTTTAACTGCAAGTCGGCGGCCATGTCCAGACGGTCGGCCTCGTCGTCGTCCATGGGAGAAAGATTTTCGGCGCCTTCTTTGATCCAGACATGGCAGGTGGTGCAGGCGCAATTGCCGCCGCAGGCGTGGTCGAGCGGGACTCCGAAGTTGAGTGCGACGTCGAGAATCGACTCTTCTTTGCCATGATCTTCGTAGGGCAGCTTGCCGTGCTCGAACTGGACGGTCTTGCCCTCGGGCAGGAACGTGACTTGCACTGTATTCTCGCCGGGGGCTTCTTCGGTCAACGTGCCGGCTCCTTGATTTTCTTCTTTAGCCATTTTCATCCTCAATCTGAACACTCATTCAAATTCTGCTTTCGCCATGGGATGCGGGGCTGTAGGGCCCTCGCCCATATCGGCTTCGTCCATGGTTTTGCCTTTTAGCGCGGTCGAAACAGCGCTGTCCATCATCAACTCAGCCAGCCGCGTTGTCCCCTGGTTCAGCGCGTCGATAGCTTTGCGGATGGCCTGGTAATCGTCTCCGGCCTTCACTGCGAGCAAAGCCTTCTCCATCTTCGCGATCTTTTTCTTCTCGTCAGTAGTCAGGTGTCCCCAGGCTGGGCTCTTTTTGCCTTTGTCGAGCGCGGCCATGATGGTATCTGCCTCGTTGCGCGCTTCGATGACCTGGCGCTGGCGGAAATCCTCTTCGGCGCTATCGAAGGAGTCGAGGATCATGCTTTCGACTTGCTCGTCCGTGAGTCCGTAGCTGGGCTGGACCTGAATTTCCGCCTCTTTGCCGCTGCGCTGCTCGCGCGCAGAGACGTGCAGAATACCGTTGGCGTCGATGAGAAATTTTACTTCGATGCGAGCCATGCCGGCGGCCATCGACGGGATGCCTTTGAGATCGAAGCGCGCCAGCGAGCGGCAATCTTTAGCGAGTTCGCGTTCCCCCTGCAAAACGTGAATGGCGACATTAGCCTGGCCGTCAACTTGTGTGGTGTAGAACTGCGTGGCCGATGCTGGGATGGTGGAGTTGCGCAGAATGATTTTGTCGGTGACTCCGCCTGCGACTTCAATGCCGAGCGACAGCGGCGTGACATCGAGGAGCAGCATGTTGTCGGTAGCTTCGGAGCCGCCGCCGAGAATGTTGGCTTGCACCGCCGCGCCGAGAGCGACCACCTCGTCGGGATTCAAGTCTGTATGGGGCTCGCGGTGGAAAAGTTCTTTCACGAGAGCGCGAACCTTCGGGATGCGCGTGGACCCGCCAACGAGAACGACCTCGTCAATTTGCTCGGGCTTGAGGCCCGCGTCTTTCAGCGCTTGCTTACAGGGGCCGATGGTGCGGTCGATGATGGGCTGGATGAGCTGCTCAAACTGTTCGCGTGTGATCTCGCGAAGGTAGCGTTTGCCGCCGGGTAGGGCAACGTCAAGCTTGGCCGAGGGCTGCGACGAGAGCGCGATCTTGGCCTCAATTACGGCATTGCGAATGGCTTGCACGGCTTCGGCGTTGCGGCGGAAATCCATCCCCAGATCGCCGCGAGTGTCGTCGAGGGCTATCGTGATCAGAAGATTATCGATGTCGTCGCCGCCGAGATGAGTGTCGCCGTTGGTCGAGATGACTTCGAAGATGCCGTCGTGCAGCTTGAGAATCGAAATGTCGAAGGTGCCGCCGCCGAGGTCGTAGACGGCTACGATTCCATTTTGCTTTTTGTCGAGTCCGTAGGCGAGCGACGCGGCAGTCGGTTCGTTGACCAGGCGCAGAACTTCGAGGCCGGCGATGCGGCCGGCATCTTTTGTGGCCTGCCGCTGTGCATCGTTGAAGTATGCGGGCACGGTGATGACGGCCTTGGTAACCGGGCCTCCGAAGAAGCGCTCGGCGTTGCGCTTGAGTTGGCGCAGGATAAGTGCCGAGATTTCTGGCGGAGTAAACGTCTTGTCGCCCAGTTTGATGCGGATGACTTCGCCGGCTTGCAGGTCTCCGGCGAGGCGGAACGGGAAGAACTTCAGTTCTCCCTGAACGTCCTCAACCCCGCGTCCCATCAGGCGTTTGATCGAGTAGACGGCGCGCTCCGGCGTTTCGGTGAGATACTTTCGGGCGGCATTTCCGATGACAGGCTGGTTGTTTTCGTCGAGCGCGACGACCGAAGGAACGAGATTTGAACCGTCGTCGCCGGGGATCACGACAGGGCTCTCCCCTTGCATGAAAGCCACGAGAGAATTCGTGGTGCCCAGGTCGATGCCGACGATGCGATCCGTTGTCATTTGTAATTTTGTACTCGGGTAATTTGTAAATTAAGGACCTTCGGGTTTCAAATTACAAAATTACCGGATTACCAAGTTGCAAAATTCTTTGCTCAACTCTCCAGCACTTCATTCACATCCCGCACCAGATTGCGGATGTAGTTGCGGCGGTTCAGCACATCCAACATTTTGTCGCGTTCCTGCCTGCGTTCTTCGTCGGAGACAGGCTGGCCGTTGTGTTCACGCTGGATCATTCCATCCCACGCCCTCCAGCGATCCTTTAATTCATGCAAAAGCGCTTCCTGCTTTTCTTCCAAATCATGTTTCTGGTTGCCAATTTCTTCGATCAGGGCGAGATTGTCTTCGCCCATCTTTTTCTGTGTGCGCAGTTCTTCGAGCTGCATATTCAGGTCGAAAACTTCTGCGAGCAACTCTGGCGGCACGATCTGTTTTTTTATTTTGCCGGTGGAACGGGCTTGATCAGTCGCCGTTTTCGATTGCTCTTCCAGTTCCACGCCTTCGAGTTTCAAGAGATATTCGGTGCGCTTGATCGGATCTTTCAAGATGCGATGTGCGTCGTTGAGAAGGGAGCTTTGTTGCAGGCTCCACTCCTGCTCCTGGCTGCCGGCCTGGGCGTTGAGATCGGGATGGAGCTTGCGGCTCAGCTCATAAAAATCCTTGTCGAGAGCCGCGACGTCGAGATCGAGTTTGCGCGGCAGGGCGAAAAATGTGAAATAGTCCACCGGCGCGGGCGGCTGCACTTTGCCACAGGCCTCGCAGAAGTGAACGGCGCGCATGGTGCCGCACGACCAGCAGGATTGAGTCTGCTCAGGGGCGGGCTTCGCGGTGATGGTGGTTAAGTTCGTCATAATTCAGTAACTCGACTGCGCGAGCGAATCCGCGCCGTAGCAGACAAATATCTTCGTGGTGAGGTCTCTCGGACAGGAGTGTCCGAGCCACGCGAGAACCTCAAGCGGAGAACGACGTTCCACAGCCGCACGATTTCGTGGCCTGGGGATTCACGAAGACGAATCCCTGCTGCATCAGCGTTTCCTGGTAGTCGAGGGTCATGCCGTGCAGGTAGATGAACGACTTGGGGTCGACGAACACGCGCACGTCGCCGTACTGAAAGATGCGGTCGCGTTCGCGTGGCTGCGTGTCGAAGCGGATGTTATAGCTCAGACCGGAACAGCCGCCGCCCTGCACGCCGAGGCGCAATCCGCCCTGCTCGGGCGAGATGCCCTCCTTGGCCATCGCGGTGCGCACCTTGGCGAGGGCCTTCTCTGTGACGAGGATGCCCTTGGCCGCCGCGGTTTGCGACGCTGGTGCGGTTTGTTCGGTTGTCGTTGTCATTCCAATTCCTGACGCGGTACCTCAGCGGCTGAAGCCGCCCTCAGTTAATTGACCAAGACGGCACGACTGAAGTCGTGCCCTTCCCGAGCCTCTCCAACGCCCGTTGCATGCCGTGCCAACGAGCACCAGGACTTACTGTGCCACCGTGGATGCAACCGGCTTCGCAGCTTCCTGTTTTTTCTTCCAGTCGCCGATCGCAGCGCGGATCGCGTCCTCGGCCAACACAGAGCAATGGATCTTCACCGGAGGAAGCGACAACTCCTTCACGATGTCCATGTTCTTGATGGTGAGAGCTTCGTCCACCGTTTTGCCCTTGACCCACTCGGTAGCCAGAGAAGACGAGGCGATCGCGGAGCCGCAGCCGAACGTTTTGAACTTGGCTTCTTCAATGACGTTGGTGTCGCGGTTGACCTTGATCTGCAGCTTCATGACGTCGCCGCACTCGGGTGCGCCGACCAGGCCGGTGCCCACGTCCGTGCTGTTCTTGTCCATCGAGCCGACGTTGCGGGGATTGTTGTAGTGATCGATTACTTTATCGCTATATGACATTTTTTTTCTCCAGGTTTCAATGTTTCAAAGTCTCAAGGTTTCAATGATTCAGGCTCCAGAGCTTCAAGGATTTTGAAACCTTGAAACTCTGAAACCTTGAAACCTGTTTTACTCTCCTGCCCACTTCACATCCTTCAGATTGATACCTTCCTTCGCCATTTCGTAGAGCGGCGAAAGTTCGCGGAGGCGCTCGACGGTTTCGATGACGCGGTCGGCCACGTAATCGACCTCGGCCGCGGTGTTAAAACGGCCGATGCCGAAACGGATCGAACTATGCGCCAGGTCGTCACCGGTGCCGAGAGCCTTCAATACATAAGATGGCTCAAGTGTTGCAGAGGTGCATGCCGAGCCGCTCGACACTGCGATGTCGTTGATGCCCATGAGCAGCGACTCGCCTTCGACGTAGGCAAAGCTGATGTTCAGGTTGCCGGGCAGGCGATGCTCCATGGAGCCGTTGATGTAAACCTCATCGAGTTTGCCCATGATGCGGTCCCGCAGCCGGTCGCGCAGGGCGCCTAACTGGACGGCCTCGCGGGACATTTCTTCCGATGCGATGGCGCAGGCTTTGCCTAAACCAACAATGCCGGGGACGTTGAGCGTGCCGGAACGCATGCCGCGCTCGTGGCCGCCGCCATCGATGATGGCGGAAATCTGCACCCGCGGATTCTTGCGGCGAACATACAAGGCGCCGACGCCTTTGGGGCCGTACATTTTATGGGCGGAGATCGACATCACATCGATATTCTGCTTGTTCACATCGATGGGAATTTTGCCGATGGCCTGCGTGGCGTCGGTGTGGAAGATGATGCCGCGCTCGTGGCAGAGCTTGCCGATTTCCGCGATGGGCTGCACTACTCCGATTTCGTTGTTCGCGGCCATGATGCTTACCAGGATGGTTTTGTCGTCCATGGCGCGCTTGAGGTCTTCGAGATCGACCAAGCCATCTTTCTGCACCGGCAGGTAGGTGACGCGGTAACCGTATTTCTCGAGGCGCTTGCAGGTGTCAAGCACAGCTTTGTGCTCGGTGACCGCGGTGATGATGTGGTTGCCTTTCTCGCGGTACATCTCGGCCACGCCTTTGATGGCGAGGTTGTCGCTTTCGGTGGCTCCTGAGGTGAAGATGATTTCTTTGGTGGTAGCGCCGATCAGCTTGGCGATGCGCTCGCGCGCCGTCTCCACACCTTCTTCGCCAGCCCAGCCGAACGAGTGATTGCGGCTGGCAGCGTTGCCAAACTTTTCCATGAAATAGGGCAGCATCTCCTCCAGCACACGGGGATCCATGGGCGTGGTGGCGTGGTTATCCATATAGATGGGAAGCTTCACTCCCTGGGGAACGGCGTGCTGCGTGACTGGAAGCTGTTGGGGGACCTTTACATCCGTGCTCATAATTGCTTCTCCTACCTTTTTCTGTTCAATGCCTAGCTTGCTCTCAGCTCTTACTACTCTCAACTCTTGCTAAACGATCGTGACCAGTTCCACGGGCTTGATGGTGGCGCTCGCGGCTTCTTCTGGTTCTTCCCGCATATGAGAGATCTTGATGCGTTTCAGCACGGCTTCGATGCTCTCATTCACCTTGCGCAACGGTTCGCGGATGTTGCAGCGGTCGCTCTGCCCGCACTCCCCACGAACGGTGACACAGGATGTGATGAACAAGGGCCCGTCGATAGCCTGAATTACTTCGAAGGCCGAAATCGTGTGCGCGGCACGAGCCAACCTGTAACCGCCGTTGGTTCCGTGCTGCGAATGCAACAGACCAGCCTTGGCCAGCCGCTGCAGAATCTTGGCCAGAGCCTCAGGCGGAATGCCGAAAGAATCCGCAACGTCTTTAGCGCTGGCGCTGCTAGTTCCCTCGTGCGCGTGGTCGGCCAAGTGCTTCATGGCCATCAGCGCATAATCGGCTTTTTTGGTTAACTTGAGCATCCTGATACCGGGAAATCCGATATACCGGGAAATCCGATCGATAAAGGCAGATCGGAAATCCGACCTTTTCCGTCGTAATTCATTCTACGTCCACGACCCAAGATTGCGCAAGTTGCTACAGCCAACCGTTGGAAGAGCCATCGAATGGTAACTACCGGCGATTGAATGGTTTAGTGCTTGGCGATGATTTTGGTCGGAATTCACGGAAGCGTGAAGGACGCCGGCATAATCGGCTCGGTAGAAACGAGAAGAGAAATTCCCCGCGCTGTAATGCCGGGGGACTTGACAACTGGCGAAGCAGGTCTAAAATACCGGGAAATTCCCGCGAATCCGCCACTCCGGCATTTGATGAGGGCGGGGCGTCCGGATTTATGACCTCGAAGCCGTTCTCGCATCCTCAAAACGCAGGCAAGCAACCTTGCAAACATCCGCGCGTGCAGATCGTCAGCCGCGAAGAAGACGCGGAGTTCGTGGAGTGCCTCGAGTGCCGCGAAGTCTTCGAGTCCAGCGAGCTCAAAGACATGAGCATTGAGGAAAAAACTGAAGGCGAAGCCCAGGAATCGTAGTCCCCACGTCATAGACCACGCTTTGCCAGACTCCCAGGAACTGAGCCAGTGAAGGCGCGAAAGCACAGTCTGTGATCACCATAGTAACCTGCGTGCGACGTTTCGCCTTGTTCCCGGCAAACTGGCTCTGCTAGTGTGCGAGCCGGGGGCGTGTGCATTCCGCACGTTGCAAACTCATGCCTGGCGTAGCGCTGGTGGTCGACGACTCCATGCTGATCCGGTATACCGTCTGCCGCTTTCTGGAAGAACGCGGCTTCGCGGTGGAGTCTGCTACCAACGGCCTGGAGGCGTTGCAGATTCTCGAGCGCGTGCGTCCTGACCTGATCGTGACCGACATGCAAATGCCAAAGATGTCGGGCACCGAACTGATTACGGCTGTGAAGAAGAACCCTAAGACTGCGAAAATCCCTATCATTATTGTTGCCGGCCGCGCCAGCGGCTTCGACGAACAGGAAAAACGCGCCAACTTCGCCATCTATAAGGATATCGACATCCAAGCCCAGCTCGAAAAGGCGCTGGATGCGGTGATGGGGAAAAGCAACGGCCACGGAGCGGGGAAGTAGGGAACCATTCAGCAGTGAGCTAGTGACAATCAGCCTGAATCTTAAATCGAACTAGCGCAAGACAAGACCTGCTTCGGCCGAAAAATCCATGGCAGCAAAATCCTTTGCCAGGAACTTGGGATAGGCGGCGGCCGCAATCATGGCCGCATTGTCGGTGGAGAGCGGCCGCGAGGGAAAATACACTGGCAGGCCGTCCTGAGCGCCGTCGCGCTCGAACGTACTCCGCAATTCATTGTTCGCCGCCACCCCACCGGTGACGAAAAGCGTCGCCACATTGTAGGCGCGAGCCGCTGCTAGAGTCTTGCTGACCAGATCTTCCACCATCGCACGCTGAAATGAAGCTACCAGGTCGAGCGTCTGCCGATCGCAATTGGCCAGATAGTCTTCGAGCTTCGGCTTGGAAATCTGTGCCAGAGCTTTGCGGCGGGCCTCGATCGCACGATGCATGTCGTGGATCTCCACGTAGCGCATCACGGCAGTCTTGATGCCGCTGTAGGAGAAGTCAAAACCGGGGCGATCGGTCTTTGTCATTGTTGTCGTTACTTCCTTTTGCCCTTTCCGGTCGCGGCGATCGCGATGCTTAATCTGCGCCGGCAAGAACTTCACGGCGGTCGGATCGCCATAAGCCGCCAGCCGGTCGATGACCGGGCCTCCGGGATAACCGAGGCCGAGCAATTTTGCGACTTTGTCGAAAGCCTCGCCGGCAGCGTCGTCACGAGTGTGGCCGATGTTTTCATACGTCCAACCTTGATTGTGCTGGGCGGCCAGATACAGGTGGGTGTGCCCTCCCGACACGACCAAAGCGAGCACGGGAAACTGCAGTTCGTGATTGCCCTTCTGCCGCTCTTCCAGCAGAACCGCATGGATATGGCCTTCAAGATGGTTGACCGCAATCAGCGGCTTGTCGAGGGCGAAGGCCAGCGCCTTGGCATAGCTGATGCCCACCAGAAGCGCTCCGGCGAGGCCGGGGCCTTGAGTGACCGCGATCGCGTCGACGGAGTTCAAAGTCTGTTTGGCCTCGGCCAGCGCCTGGCGGACCACCGGAACGATCGCCTTCAAGTGCTCACGCGACGCCAACTCGGGAACCACGCCACCGTAAGGCTGATGGGTAGCGATCTGCGACGCGACGACGTTCGAGATCAACTGTTCGCCCGAGCGCACGACGGCCGCCGCGGTTTCGTCACAGGAACTTTCGATGCCGAGGATGTAGGCGTCTGGCATAATCGATTCGCAGTTCAAGGTCTGTTCTAGCTTAATGCAAAACGTATCGCGCCGGTTCAATTGCCCAAGGTCGACGGTTTGATGTTGAGAGAGTTTGCCATCTCGATCGTCCAGACTCTGCGCCAGCGGGGCTTTCTGGCCTACTTGGCAGGCGGATGTGTGCGCGACCTTCTGCTGAAGCGCGAGCCCGCAGACTACGATGTAGCGACCAGCGCAACGCCCGCGCAAGTGATGGAGATATTCCCTGACACCTATGCCGTAGGAGCGCAGTTTGGAGTGGTGCTGGTGCCGCTGCCCGATCTCCTGACCGACAATCAGCGGACTTCCGGAGACGAAAGCGCCTTGTCGAAAACCCAAGCCATCGAGGTGGCGACCTTCCGCAGCGATCTCGGCTACTCCGACGGGCGGCGTCCCGATGAAGTGCGTTTCAGCCAGGATCCGCGCGAGGACGTTGCGCGCCGCGATTTTACGATCAATGGCATGATGCTCGATCCGGTGAGCGGCGAGTTGCTCGACTTCGTGGGTGGACGCAGAGATCTCGAAGCCGGGATTATTCGCGCCATCGGCGACGCGGAGCTGCGTTTTGCCGAAGACAAATTGCGCATGCTGCGCGCGGTGCGGTTCGCGGCGCGATTCGAATATGTGATCGAACCGCAGACGCTGGCTGCAATCGAGCGGCAGGCTCACGAGATTCAGGTGGTGTCACGCGAGCGGGTTCGCGACGAGCTTACCAAGATGCTCACCGAAGGCCAGGCTCGGCCGGCGTTTCTCTTGCTGGATAAAAGTGGGCTTCTGAAAGAAGTGTTGCCGGAGATTTCAGCCATGAAGGGCGTCCAGCAGCCGCCTGAGTTTCATCCCGAGGGCGACGTGTTTGTGCACACGCTGCTGCTGCTGGAAAATCTGCCGCGACCTTGCCCGCCCACGCTGGCGTGGGGCGCGCTGCTGCACGACGTGGGTAAGCCTGCGACGTTTCGCGTGGCGCCCGACCGGATCCGTTTCGACGATCATGTGGACGTGGGCGTCAAGATTTCGGAGGAGATCTGCGGGCGCTTGCGGTTCTCGAACCACGACACGGCCCAGGTGCTTGCGCTGGTCGACAATCACATGCGCTTCGGGCACGTCACGCGCATGAAGGAGTCGACTCTGAAAAAATTCTTCCGCCTGCCCGGCTTCGACCAGCATCTTGCATTACACCGCGCCGACAGCCTGGCCAGCCACGGCAATCTGAGCACCTTTGAATTGATCCGGGCGAAGCTAGCCGAGATTCCGCCCGAGAAGATTCGTCCGGCGGCGTTGGTCACTGGCGACGATCTGATTGCTGCCGGGTATAAGCCCGGGCCCAGGTTCCGTGAGATTCTCGAGGCTGTGGAAGACGCACAGCTCGATGGACGGTTGCTTTCGCGCGACGCCGCGCTTGAGTTTGTCAATCGACAATTCCCTCTATGAGTGCTGTTTGCTTGAGCTCCTCGCGGGTGTTTGGGGTGCTAGAATCGAAATCTGCGGCGAGTGCTTCCGTCTCGCGAAATTGTTTTTACCAGGAGCTGCGTTGGAGCAGGCCGGAGCGGGACTGGAAAAAATTGTGGCGGCCTCACTGCGGCGCGTGGCGCCGGGCGAAGCGCCATCGCTTGCCTGGCCGCTGGTTTGCGGGTCCGTCGTTGCAGAGCGGACGCGAGCTCTAGGGTTCTCGGATGCTGTGTTGAGCGTCGAAGTCCCGGATGCCGGATGGAAACGTGAGATGCAATCCCTCGCGCCGCGGTATCTCGCGGCGTTGAATCGCTACGCCGGCCAGAAGGTTGAGAGGATCGAGTTTGTGATTCGGCAAGGCTAGGTCGATCCATTCTTTTTGGGGAACGTTCTCCAGCAATAATTAATAATGAGTCGCAGAAAATGAAAGTTACAGAAAAAGATGTTGCCTACGTCGCCGATCTGGCCAACCTGGAACTCTCCGCGCCGGAGCGCGCGAGCATGGTGCGGGACCTGAACTCGATTCTCGATTACATCGAGCGGCTCAACGAACTGGATACGACGAACGTTGAACCGATGGCGCAAGTATCGGATCGCTACGGCGTCGACGAATCCAAACAAGGCAGCGAGAGGTTTGCTTATGCTAGTCGCGACGATGTAGTCGAAGGACTGCGGGAGTCTTTGCCACAGGACGTCGCGCTGGCGAATGCTCCGGACGCCGATGGAACGTTCTTCCGTGTGCCCAAGGTGATTGAGAGATAGAAATCCGTCGCCGGGACTGCCTTCTCCTCATGTTATGCAACTGGCTCAACTCACCATCGATGCGGCTCGCTCCGCTGTTCAAGAACGCGAGACGACTGCGCTTGCGCTGGCCGAGGCGCACTACGCGCACATCCAGAACGAAGATGAACAAATCGGCGCGTATCTCACTCTCTGCAAAGAGCGCGCGCTGGAGCAGGCGGATCGCATCGACCGCATGGCTGCCGAAGGCAAGCCGTTGCCGCCGCTAGGCGGCGTGCCGGTTGGGATCAAGGATGTAATGTCGACTCGCGGCGTCCGCACGACCGCGGGGTCGAAGATTCTGGGCCACTACATTCCTCCTTATGACTGCACCGCGGTGGCGCGCATGGAAACAGCGGGAGGGATGATTCTGGGCAAGACGAACTGTGACGAGTTTGCTATGGGTTCGTCGAATGAGAATTCGGCGTTTCGGCCGGTGCACAATCCGCGCGATTTGAGCCGCGTCCCCGGAGGGTCTTCAGGTGGTTCGGCAGCTGCGGTGGCGGCAGATATGGCGGTAGTCGCTCTGGGTTCGGACACCGGAGGCTCGATCCGGCAGCCGGCTTCGTTCTGCGGCGTTGTGGGATTGATGCCAACTTACGGTCGCGTGTCGCGTTATGGGCTGATCGCGTTTGCGTCCTCGCTCGACCACATTGGACCGCTGGCGAAAACGGTGAAGGACGCGGCGATTGTGTTGCGCACAATTGCCGGACGCGACCCCATGGATTCGACCTCCGCCGATCTGCCGGTGCCAGACTACGTTGCTGAGATCGACAAACCCGTGCGCGGGTTGAGGTTGGGTGTAGCCAAAGAGTATTTCGGCGAGGGACTCGACGGTGAAGTGCGCCATGCGGTTGAGTCAGCCATCGACAAATTGAAAAGCCTGGGCTGCGAGATCGTGCCAGTTTCGTTGCCGCACACGCCGTATGCCATTCCTGCCTATTATTTGATCGCAACCGCGGAAGCGTCGTCGAATCTGGCGCGCTACGACGGCGTGCGCTACGGCTACCGCGCCGCGGGGGTGAAAACACTTTCGGAGATGTACCGGCGCAGCCGCGATGAGGGGTTTGGGGCCGAGGTGAAGCGCCGCATTATGCTCGGCACCTACGCGCTGAGCGCGGGCTACTACGACGCGTATTACCTGAAAGCGCAGAAAGTGCGCACGCTGCTCACCCGCGATTTCGAAGAAGCCTTCCGCAAAGTAGACGCCATCGTAACGCCGACGAGTCCGACAGCGGCATTTCGACTGGGTGAGAAATCGAACGATCCGCTGGCCATGTATCTGGCTGATATCTACACCGTAACGGCAGATTTGGCGGGCATCCCGGGCATTTCGATTCCATGCGGCGAAACGAAAGAGAAGCTGCCGATTGGATTGCAGATTCTGGGAAAACACTTTGATGAGGCGACAATCCTGCGCGTGGCTAGCGCCTACGAACAGGCCGCCTAGATTGGCTCGTAATAGCTTTCTCCGGCGCAGCCGCGGCAAAGCACCTTCTCTTTATTCTTATCTTTATATTTGCTGCGGACTTCTCTGCGGAAGTTAATGCCTTCCCCGCACGCTTCACACACCACGCGCTCGCCTTTGTAGCCGGGAAACTCTTCGGGCGGTAAATGCACTCTTACCCACTGTGTCGTGAACAGGTCGTCATCGGTGATTTCGCGGTAGGCCAGCATCTGCTGCTGATTCTTGTCGGCGATTTCAGGATGCATCTGGCGAGCGAGAGTCTTCGAAGATTCCCGGGCCGCGATGCGGATTGCTCTGCCCGTGCTGACGTCGACAAAAGTTGCAGCAACTTTTCCCCAGTCGCGAAACTTCAGCGCGCGCTTGCCCAGACGGCAGCCCGTGACAACGGCCACAGCATCGGTAGCGCAGCGGTCGATCTCGACGAAAGTGACGAGCCGCTTCCGGTCCTTCCCGTGCGGATCTTCGATGCCGAGTTTCTCGAGTCCCAGCATGGCCAGCCGCACGCCCAGGACTTGTCCAGCGCAGAGATGCCCGTGAGCTTGCTCGGCATCGCGAAGGTATTCGTCGAGGGATTTCATTAAGAGCTATCAGCTGACAGCTGTCAGCTCAACACCTAGAAAACTATTTCCTGCGCCAGCGCACGCCGTCTTTTGTATTTTCTATGACAATGCCGGCATTGGTTAACTCGGCGCGCAGGGCGTCGGACAGCTTGAAGTTGCGGGACCGGCGAGCCTGCTCCATCTCCGCGATTTTCTTTTCGATGTCGGCGTCTGAGAATTGACCGGACTGCACAGCCTCCCTCAGTTCAGGACTGATGTCTCTCTCACGGCCTTCAGTCGGAGCCCAGTCGAACACCTGCTTCATCTTCGGTCCGTCGTCATCTTTGAGGACGGCGAAAATCTCATCAAACTTCTCCAAGGCGGCGAGCAGCGGCGCAGCATCTTCTTTCTTCATCGCACCGGCGTCCAACGCGGAATTGGCGCTGCGCACCATTTCGAAGATGGCGGCCTGCGCCTGCGCCGTATTGAGATCGTCGTCGAGCGCGGCTCGCATACGATTGATAGTCTCAGTGGCCAGCGCTTGCATTTCAGAATTAGAGCCAGCAGGAAAATTCCCTACCGTCAAACGCTGGCGGAAATTGCGCAGGCGCTCCACCGAAACCGCAGCCTGCTTCAGCCCGTCAAAAGTAAAATTCAACTGGTTGCGATAGGGAACCGACGCGAGCAAATACCGGATCGACGACGGTTTGTGACCCTTTAGAACGAGGTCGCGCAGCGTATAGAAGTTGCCCAGACTCTTCGACATCTTCTCGCCCTCGACCAGCAAGAAGCGCACGTGGAACCAGAAACGGGCAAACGTCTTTCCGGTGAGCGATTCTGATTGCGCGATCTCGTTCTCGTGATGGGGGAAGACCAGGTCTTCTCCGCCAGCGTGCAGATCGAAACTTTCGCCCAGCTCCTCCATCGACATGACGGAGCACTCCAGGTGCCAGCCGGGGCGTCCCGGACCAATCGAGCTATCCCAGGATGCCTCGCCTGGCTTCGGCGCCTTCCACAGCGCGAAGTCGCGCGCGCTGTCTTTGTCATATTCGTCTACATCGACGCGGGCTCCGTCGAGCATTCCACTGAAATCCTTCTTCGAAAGTTTTCCGTAGCGCGGAAACTTCGCGATGCGGAAGTAATACGATCCGTCATCCGTGCGGTAGGCGATCCCTCTCTCGACCAGCCTGGCCACGAACTCTGCCATTTCGGGGATGTGTTCGGTGGCGCGCACCAGCGTTGGCTGCTCGATGCCAATCATGGCCGCATCTTCGAGGAACACCTTCTCGTATTTTGCAGTGTATTGCTGAACGCTCACTCCCTCGCGCGCCGCGTTGTGCAGGATCCTGTCGTCCACATCGGTGATGTTCATCACGTAGCGTACTTTGTAGCCGGATTGGCGCAGGAATCGCTGCAGCAGGTCAACTGCAATGAAGGTTCGGAAGTTGCCAATATGGCCGTAATCGTAGACGGTCGGGCCGCAGGCATACATCCGAACTTCGTTATCGCGCAGCGGATGGAATTCCTCCACTTCCAAGGACATGGTGTTGTAAAGGCGGAAGGCCATAGGCGACAGTCGGATTCAGACACGAACCCTCAATTCTAGGGGTACGCCAGAAAGAGGGTCAACTGGCGGAGATATCGGCGGGAGTATGCGCCGGCAGCGCGTGAGTGCTGGCTCGCAGGCGCTGTTGCACCAGGAGAACATAATGCAGAGCGGAGATAATCGTAAAGGCGAATGTGGCGCGCAAAAAGACCGTGCGCGTAATCCACACCCAGCGCGCCGGCCGGATCGAAAACAACAATACAAAGAACACGGCGGCGATCTGTGAAAAGGTATTCGCCTTCCCGAAGATGCTGGGGCGGAAATTGCGCAACCCCGCGATGGCAAACAGCACCGCGCTGGCGGCCAGGATGGAAATATCACGGCCAAACACCAGCACGGTAAACTTCCACGGAATCTTGTGGAGGATAGAGAGCACAAGGAACATCGTGCTCAACAGGAGCTTGTCGGCGATGGGGTCGAGGTACTGGCCAAGCAGAGTCTGCTGGTGCAACTTGCGAGCCAGCAATCCATCCAGGCCATCGCTGAATCCGGCAATTATGAAGAGAACCAAAGCCCAGAAATAGCGGCCGTCGACGAGTTCGATCACGATGAACGGAACGAAGACCATGCGCAACAGCGTGAGCTGATTCGGCGCTGTGAAAATGTGGGACAGCTTCATGCCCGGTCCTCAGTCGCACGATCCCCAGTGGGATGAGCCTTGGAATCGGAAGAAGCTCTACGCCGATCCGCGCCGCTGATTTGGGCACTGCCTAGCAACTGGGCGGGATCGAGTCCGGTCTTGGTCGAGAAACGCTGCGAAAGCGAAGGCAAACTTCCGTCGGGAAGGTCGAGTTCGATCCGTTCAATCCGGTGCATCGGGAAGAACACAACCGCAGGACTGAAGGATTCACCGTCTTTCACCATCACGACGAAATCTTCGAAGGAAGCCAGCTCGATCCCAGTCATGCTGAGGCCTTCCGGAGCCAGCGCCAGAATCAAGCCCCAGAATTTGTCCCGGGGATTGCCCAGGGTTACGACCACCATGGCTCCCGGCGAAAAAGGAGCTCGGGCGGGCGTCTGGGCGGCCGAACCTGCAGCGATTTGCCGGGGCTCTTTCGGCATGGAATGATTGTCAACGCCCCAGGCGAAATTTTGCAACTCCTTCAACCGGCAAACTACGGGATTCGCGGTATTGCCCGCAATAGTCGCGTCGCTTACTATCGCAACTTGATCGGGCGGTCATGGGTTAGCGCCAGACGGCTGACTGACATTCGACCCTCACGACCGCATCAGAATTAGTCGGCTATCCGGCTTATAACGCTTCCGGAAATTGTCTGCGGGGGCACTGAGCAAGTCTCAAACGCTGTCTATAAGAAAGTCCTTCACCGATCGAATCTCTAGCTTTAACCTTGAATCCCCTAAAATGGTCGCGAGCCTACATGATTTACCCGAGTTTCAGAAGCGGGTGGGACGTCTATTTTGTCGATGATCCGACAGATTAGCGACGTGGAGAGTTCGACATGGCAGTGAACACAACAGCCGCTTATGGATTTTATCCTCAGGACATCGCGTTGACCGATGTCGTGCGCAATCTGAACCTGGCCGGCTTTGAGAACGAAAGCATCTGCATGATGCTGCCACCAGGCCATCCCATTGCATCGATCGTTCGGGACGCGAGTTTGTTTAACGCCGAAAAAGAAGCCAGCGCGGTGACCGCCGGACTGATTGGCTGGCTTTCGGAATTCGGGGCCGTCCTGATTCCGACCGTAGGCTTCTTCATTCGATCACAGGAGTTTTTTCACACTCTCATGCTGGCCCGCGAGGCCCCAGCCCTTTGCGGGAGTGCGAGAACACTGATGGGGCTTGGTTTTTCTGAGGAAGAGGCAGAAAAGTTCGAGGACCAACTCGGCAATCTGGGAGTCCTGGTATATGTCTCCTGTGCGGAAAGCGCAAAAACACTCTGGGCCAGAGAAGTGCTACGGCACACCGGAGCGCAGCGGCCTGCCACGCTAGAAGAAAATACTCTAGAGGAAAAAATGAGCGTCGCAGCGACGGCCTGATCAATCTGCTCAAACCTTCATGCCACGCCCCCTTCCAAGTGCCGCTGCGGAAGTTCCTATTCGTTCATCCTGATGAGAAGAATCTACAGCCACAACGCGCGACAATTAAAGTTTCCAGTGGATGGGCAGAGGCATCGGTGATGGTTAGGCTCTATGGTTGTCGTGATTCGTATTTAGCCTTTCGATCCGCGCAACCCGCAGCTGTAGATCAGCGCCGGGCAAGCGAAGGATGATTGGGCGAGAGGAAATAATATGCACATCAATTCAACCATCCGTTCCCTGACGATTCGTTCACTGGCGATCGCTCTGGTGATGCTAGCCGCGTCAGCGGCGTCATTCGGGCAGTTCAGAGTAGCGATCACAGTTGGGCCGCCTGCATTGCCGGTGTACGAGCAACCAGTTTGCCCCGGCGATGGTTATCTCTGGACCCCCGGTTACTGGTATTGGGATGACGATGCCGCCGACTACTTCTGGGTGCCGGGCACGTGGGTGCTGGCTCCTGAAGTTGGTTTCCTGTGGACCCCGGGCTGGTGGGGTTGGGGAGGTGAGTCATTTATCTTCCACCAGGGTTACTGGGGACCGACCGTAGGTTTCTACGGCGGGATCAATTATGGATTCGGTTATTTCGGCACCGGGTTTGAGGGCGGACGATGGGACAACGGACATTTTTTCTATAACCGCGCCGTGATGAATGTAAACGTCACCGACATCCACAACGTTTACAACACGAGAGTCAATAACACCACGATCAGTCGGGTAAGTTACAACGGGGGCAATGGCGGGATCGATGCGCGTCCAACGCCTCAGGAGGAAGCGGCGGAACATGAGAGGCATATTCCGCCCGTTGCTGCACAAAATGAACATGTGCAGACTGCGCGAAACAACCCGCAGCTGCGGGCATCGGAGAACCATGGAAAACCTCCAATTGCGGCCACTGAGAAACCTGGTGAATTTAGTGGCCGCGGAGTAGTCGAGGCGAAAGAGGCGGGAGCTCCTTACAAAGCGGAAAACGATCGTGGCGCCGCCGAACCGCGCGCGGAATCCTCAGCCCGACCGGCAATTCATCCGAATGATCTTCCGCCTCTGGAGCGTCCCGTCGCGCCAAACACTGGCAACGCCAAGGCAGACAAGAAATATCAGAAACAGCAGGAGAAGTTATACGCGAAGCAGGAAAAAGAACGGCAGAAACTGCAGCAGAAACAAGACCAAGAACACCAGAAGCTGGCAAAACAAAAGGCCAGCGAGGCGCAGACGCAGCAACTGGAGCAGAGGCACCAGCAGCAGACGCAGCAGTTGCAGCAAAGGCACGCAGCACAGCAGCAGAGGTTACAGGCAGCGCGCCCGGCTCCAGCGAGGCCGCGGTAGCAGCACCGTCCTTGCCGAAATCTTGATCTTCGGCTGAAGTTTTCTCCAGGCCGGGTGTCGACCACCCGGCCGTTACTTTGCGCGGCCCGGAGGATTCGCCGGCCTGTTGGACATTCCTTCAGAATCTGAAGGAAGCAATGTATAGACTATTGTCGTGGATGGCCCATCTAATGTTGAAATGGAGATTGTGCAGGTTTCTGCCAGACAAGCTCCGGTGAAAGCCACCCGCGCCGCGCCGTGGAAATGGATCGGGATCGTTGCGCTGGTGTTGTTAGTGGGTGCGGGCGTAGCCGCGCGACTGGTGATCGCTCGAGCTCAACCGATTCTTCGAACCCGGGTTATTGAGACTTTATCGAATCGCTTCAAAAGCAAAGTGGAACTGGCGAATCTTCATGTTTCCGTGGTCAATGGAATCGAGGTCTCGGGAAATGGCTTGAAGATTTTTGGCACGACGGATCCCAATCCTTACGAACCCGGAGTGCAAGCCCTGATCGGAGTTCAGGAATTCCGCTTTCGAACCTCTTTGCTAAACCTGTTTCGTTCACCGATGCACGTCGAAACGGTATATGTGAGAGGTCTTGAGCTAAACATCCCGCCTAAGGGAGAGCGCCGGGAAATGGCGACCATGGGCTCGAAAACGGGGAAGATCACCATTGTCGTTGACCGGTTCGTTTGCCAGGATACGAGGCTGCTCATCAATACATCGAAGCCGGGAAAACCGCCGTTGGAATTTGCGATCGGCAACTTGAGAATGAAGGACATTGGTCCCGGCCAGCCCTTGCACTTTGATGCGACCCTGGTCAACCCCAAGCCAGTGGGAGACATTCAATCCTCCGGTTTGTTTGGGCCATGGCAACAAGACAGTCCTCGAGATACGCCTGTGCAGGGGGACTATTCCTTCACCAACGCCGACCTGAGCACGATCAAAGGCATTGGAGGCACGCTCTCCTCCACCGGCGAGTACTCGGGAACTCTCGGCAATATCGTCGTGCATGGAAAAACCGATACGCCCGACTTTCGAGTTGCGACGAGCGGGCATGCGGTGCCGCTGCACACGGAGTTCCACGCCGTTGTTGACGGCACAAGCGGCGATACATATCTCCAGCCGGTGAATGCGACATTCCTTCATTCTTCGCTGACCGCCAATGGCTCGGTAGTCCGCGTGATCGCGCCCAAGGGTCACGATATCGAACTTGATGTCGTCCTCGAGCATGCGCAGATTGAAGACCTGCTCCAACTGGGCGTACGTACCGATCCGCCGATCATGAGCGGTCCGGTTGAAATGAAGACGCGACTGAGCCTTGCTCCCGGCGATGCGAGCGTGGCCGACAGACTTGAGCTGGCCGGCTCGTTTCATGTGATGCGCGCGCACTTCGCGAACCAGAAAGTGCAGGCCAGGCTCGATTCGCTGAGCCTGCGCAGCCAGGGAAAAGCCAAAGAAGCGCAGGAGCACGCCGAGGAAGAAGTGCCTGTCGACTTGCGAGGCGTGTTCACGCTGAAAGATGGGGTGCTGTCCTTTTCTCAGCTTCATTTTCTTATCCCGGGAACACATGTCGATATGACTGGCGACTACAGTCTGGATGGACAAACGTTCGATTTTAGTGGAGAAGTCCGGCTTGATGCCAAGCTCTCGCAAATGACGACCGGGTGGAAGTCAATTCTCCTGAAGCCTGTCGATCCATTCTTCAGCAAGAATGGAGCCGGGACGGAGGTTCCGATTCGAATCACGGGGACGGAATCAGAACCGCACTTTGGTCTGGATTTCGGTCATAAAGATGACCACGAAAACATTGGAAAGAACGCCGATACGGGATCAAAGCCTGATTAGTTTCAAGGTACGGGAGTAGATGCACCCGGTGAGGGGCATGCGGATCGCCGCGATGAGGAGCTATCTATGAGCGAAAAACCAAGCACCACTTTGCCAGCGACGGTTGAAAAGATCATTAAACCTTTGTACCCGAGTGAACCGGAGAAGGCCCAAATCGCAGTGGGGGGCGCAGATCACCTTTATCGAGAGCTTCGCATCGAGAACACCCTGACCGACGAGAATGGAGACAAGGTGCGCCTTAAAAAGGGCGCCGAGGTGGAAGTCACCATCGAAGCGGACGCGGAAGCGACGACCCCAAAGAGCGATGGAAAAGGACAGGACGAGTCGAGGCCGTAATCTGCCGGGTGTCGGTCGAGATCACTTTGTCCCGCCGCCGGTTAACAAGATCCGAATCAGCAACAACCATCGTCGGACGTTCGTGGTCATCAGAAAATTCTCTTTCACATGCGCGCGCCCATTCTCGCCGAGCTGCTTGGCAAAATCCGGATGGGTCAAAAGATAGCGCATCTGATACGCGCAACCGTCCACGGAATGAACCAGCACCCCCGTTAACTTGTGGATGACCTGATTGGGAATGCCTCCAACGGCCCCAGCGATGGTCGGTTTTCCTTTCCAGAGAGCCTCCGTTACGGTCAGCCCAAAACCTTCTCTTATCGACTTCTGCACGATGAGCGTCGAAGCCCGCTGCAGAGCGTTGATTTCCCGTGCGCACCAGGGAGGAAGGTCAAGGATAATAATGTCTGGGTCTTCGCCGGCAGCCTCCTTGACCTCCTTGAGAACTGCTGCGCCTTCAGGATCGTCGCTGGCTCCGCCGCCTGCGAGCACAAGCTGGCAATCCACGTACTTTCGGGCCTGCCTGAAGGCCTGGACGACTCCGACTGGATCTTTCGCGCGATCGAAGCGTGAGACTTGGGTGACGATCGGCCGCGAGCGGTCGATCCCGAACTCGTCGCATACCTGCTGAACAAAACTGTCCTCGAGATCCTTGTTTTTTTCGGACAACGGATCGATGCACGGATAAAACAAATACTGAGGAATTGCCAACTGCCGGGCGAATGACGGTGAAGAAAAAATCGCAGCATCAAATTGTTCGATGAGCGGCTGCAGAAAATCCCAGACCTCCGCGTTCGGGTTCGATAAATCGATGTGGCAACGCCACACCCACCGCCCAGAGGAATCCGTGCGAGCACAAATGAGCGCAGAGGGCTGCGGGTCATGAATCACCACTACGTCTTCGGAGAACTGCATGCGCTGGCGGTTTTTTTCGTTGTACATCAAGAAGATGTCGCGAGCGTTCTGCGTGAGTTTGTAATCGCTGCCCTGAAGTGCATTGTGGAAGGCCTTGGTCACCTCGAAGAAGTCGTTTCCTCCCGTGATGACTTCCCAGTGAGTGCCCACTTCCAGCTCATTCAGCAACGGCACAAGTTGATTGAGCATCTCGGCGACCCCTCCGCCCACCGCGGTGGAGTTGACCATTTTGACAGTTTTTCCCTTCAGTTCGCGCGCGAGGAACCTCAATTCTTCAATGTCCGCGGCGCCGACGATGCCTTGGTAGTCGTCCAAACGCGGCGGTGGAACTGGCGCGGGGGGAGTCTCCCAGGTTCGAGGGTGCTTCCGCCGCTCGCGGCGTACAGGCGAGGCCGGAGCAGAAGCTGGCGATTGGTCCAACGGGCTTTCTGGTGCGGCCAATTCACTTTCGGTTTGTGGTTCCACGGGTTCCATAGTGTGCGCCTAAGCCAGGGCTCGCTCCACGACTCGAATTATCTGCTCGCGAACGTCCTCCAGAGTGCGGGTGTAGATGTCGATCCGATTCAGTTGGCGAGCCGTTTCGGTCAAGCCCATATCCTCGTGCAGCCATTGCGAGAAATCATTCGACATGAGCTTAAGGCGGAGACGTGCCTCGATAAAGTGATGATGAACGGAGTGCACGCTCACGCCCCGCAATCCTTCTGCGAACTCGCGCAGGTTATGAGCCACGAAGCTGGTGGGAATCACGACGCTGTCGGATGCGCAGAAATAGAAAGTCTCCCGGGCAATCCGCTCGGCCGCCGCCGGCGATCTCTGAAGGAAGGCCTCAACAATCTGGATAAATCGTTCGCGTAATTGTGCGACCGACGTGAATTCACGCACATCCACGCTGGCTAACTCTTCTGCCAGGCTGGGTTCGTTGCAGGCCGAGAGCGCCCAGTGCGCGAAGTCATTGGAGAAGCCTTCGCGGATGAAATGATGTTCCTGCAGAGTTTGAAAAGCGTGCTGGAAGATCGAGCCTTCTGGACACTTTCGCAGCGCATCCAGGAACTCGGCAAGTGTGCTCGATTTCTGCCGGGTAATACGCAGAAGGTGAGCAGACGTATTGAAGTAAAAAGGTTTTACCGGCGCTGGTACGGGAGTTGTCGCCGCGGCACTGGTCATACGTTCACCGCTTTCGCAGCGCCGGATGCCCCTCGCACCAGGCATGCCTCGAGCCAGCGCGTCAGAAAGCTGAGGACTTCGTCGGGCGGAGTAAGCCATAGCTGCGCTGCAGTCTCCCGCCAGCGTGAGCGCACTAGAACGCTAAGGCCCCTGCCATTTACAGCCTGGAATGCGTGCTCGTCCGTATTATCGTCTCCTAAATAAGCGGTGGGAGTGCCTGGATTCATTTCACTCATGACGGTGCGGACGGCGTGGCCTTTGTCTGTTTCCGACGCACGAATCTCAATGCCGCCATCGAATTCCAGCAAGTTTACGTGGGTCTGCCTCGCAATCGGAATCCAGCCGAGCAGCACGCGCCCCCGAATCGACTGCGCTTCGATCTCATCCAATCCGCGCCAATGAACCGCGATGCTGCCTGTTTTGAACTCGGCGGTGTGCCGGAGATGCTGGTAGCGCAACCAGTTGTCGGCCGCCGTGAGCGCTTCCATGGCAAGTTGGTCCACCGGGGAAAGGTTGGCGCTCCCGTCGGGTTTGATGCGTTGCAGCCCGTGCAGCCCCCAAACTTCGGGATGCGGCTCGAAACCGAGCAGTGAGATAACACCTTTCGCATCCCTCCCCGAGATGATGACAACTCGCGTCTTGCCGATACGAACGATCTCCTGCAGGACGGCCGCAATGCCGGGATAAGGGAATGCCTCTTCTGGATCTTTCCGGAAGGGCGCGAGCGTGCCGTCGTAGTCAAGCATCAGCAGCGATCTGGGGGATCGGGCGACTGCCCGCAGAAGAGATTCAAATTTGGGCTTTGCGTGCGGCGTCAACCAGTCCTCCTCCATCTCATTCCTTTGGTCGATCAGGCAGCGGTCACGCTGCCGCGAAACTCTTCCCGAGCGTGATCGGACACATCCAACCGCACTTCACAAAGTTCTGTAATCAGGCTCCCCGCCCAGTGAAAAATGTTTTGCTCTTTTATCAGCTTGCGCATGCGGTGCACGCGCATTTGTTTTTCTTCCGGTTCCATCTCCAAGGCGGCGCGGATGGCCTCGGCAGTCTGATCAATGTCGTAAGGGTTCACCAGCAAAGCATCCCGCAGTTCACGCGCGGCTCCGGTGAACTGGCTCAGGATCAGTACGCCGCGTTCGTCGCGCCGCGCGGCCACAAATTCCTTGGCTACCAGGTTCATACCGTCGTGCAGTGATGTCACCAGGCAAAGATCAGCGGCACAGTAGTAGCGTTTAATCTCCTCGTGGCTGTGCTGCCGCTTCAGAAATACAATGGGCTTCCACTTCCCGGCTTGAAAGCGCCAGTTAATTCGCTCCGCTTCGGATTCCACCTCCGCCAACAGGTCGTGATAGCGCTTAATATGAGTGCGGCTGGGCGCTCCGATCTGTACGAATGTGAACTTGCCTTGGTAGCGGGGATATTCTTCCAGGAAGCGCTCAATCGCCCGAAAGCGCTCCAGGATTCCCTTCGTGTAATCGACACGGTCGACGCCAATCCCCAGGAATGCTGCTTCGATGCCCAGGCTATGCTTCAATGCCGAGCGCTGAACGTAATTGAGGGAAGAATCCTCGCTCTCGACGGAGTCGTCGTCCGTAAGGTCCACGCTGATTGGAAACGGCCGGACGATTGTCCGGTGGTTCTGTCGCGACACGGCAAAATGCTCCCAGTCCACGCGTGATTCCACAACCCGGTCCACCGTCTGAAGAAAGTTGTTGCAGTGTGACTGGATCTGAAATCCGACGAGGTCCGCTCCCAGCAGCCCGTCAACCAGCTGCCGCTGCCATGGACAGATACCAAACGCTTCCGGGTTGGGCCAGGGAATATGCCAGAAAATGGCGACGCGCGCGTCGGGCCTCTTTTCCTTCAGCAGCCGGGGCAGTAAAGCAAAGTGGTAATCCTGGACAAGCACGACCGGTTTGGGCGTATCTTCGATCTCTTCCAGCACCGCATCGGTGAACTTCCGATTTACCTCCTGATAGTGCTGCCAGTCTTCCGCTCTGAAGATTGGGCGGGTATGGGCAATGTGACAAAGAGGCCAGAGACCTTCATTCGCAAACCCGTAATAGTAACCTTCTTCTTCCTCCTTACTCAGCCACACCCGGCGGAGGGTGTAACGCGGATCATCCACAGGGACGCGCAGCCGATCGTGCGCGTCCACAACTTCGGCGTCGGCGTCTCCGCTGCCGTGTGCGATCCAGGTTCCATCGCAGGCGTCGAGTATCGGTTCCAAAGCACTAACCAAGCCGCTTGGTGGCACTACCACCTCGATGGATTTCCCATTTCTCTGGTGCGTGTAGGGCTCACGATTCGACACTACAAAAATGCGGCCGCCGTCCAGCCGAGTCTGCACCTGCACTGCGAGCCGGTCAGCCGTCCACATGGACTGCGAGGCTTCCCGCAGGCGGGCCTCGTTTTCTGCCGCGTTGCGTGCCTGACTGAGGCTTTCTGCGAGCGTGGCTACTTCCCGCGCCAGCGGCCGAAATAGATCGAGATCTGGCATCTGCTGGCGCGAGGAAATTCTGCCCATGCGAAGCGCACGCATCCATTGCGCCGCTTGCGCGATCGGGCCTGCGATGCTCCAGCGCACGATCAGCAGCGTAATGAAAACTATGAGGAACATCTGGACGAGCACTCTTAGAAAGGCTTCGCGCCAGGCGCGCAGGGTTTGTGCGCGAATGTAGGTGACGTCGTGGACCGCCACGAGTGCCCCGACGGTCTCGTCGTCGCGGTGAAGGGGTACCACAAGGATGTGTACGGCATCATTTCCCAGTCGGCTGAAGAAACCCTCTTCGCGGTCCTGTGCGATGGCCTCAGCCACGTCGTTCGGGGCAGCCGTCAGGACTTCTCGCAATTCCGAACTGATCGCCACCAATTTGCCCTGACGGTCGTAGACCGCGACGCCCAGCAGATGTTCGCGGTTTCCGAAGCGTTGCACCAGCCGCTGCAGTCCGCGCTCCGATCCGCCCTCCCAAGATTTCTCAACATTGCCTGCCACGCTCTCGCCGAGCACTTCCGCGCGCCGCTCCAAGTCGCTGCGTAACGCGCGTTTTTCTCTCACCACCTCGTAGTAGGAGAACCCCAGAGACACGAGGGTGATGCCGACAATCAGAGACACAATCAGCCGGACGCTCAACAAGCGCATGCGGAATCTTAACGATGCAGAGTATGCCGGGAACATACAGGAATCGCCGTAGCCCTCGGAGAAAACACGCTGCGGGAGAAAAACAGGCTTGGTTTTGGCTGGAGTGACCTTTGCTGGGCGGCGAATCCCTACAGGAAAGACCCTAGAGTCATCCTACAGTTTCTCGTGGTATCAATCGGTCACCTGTGGATTCCTTCCTAGGGTCACATTTCAAATAGATGTTTTGATTACACTGCTTTTGGTGGTTCAGCGGCCTGCGGGAGAAGGAAAAATTATGAAGAGAAACAGTCAAGACTCGGCGACTGCCGTTGCTGACCGGGCGCCCGAAGACAAGAAGAACGAAGAGAAAAAAAGCAAGAACAACGGAAACTCCGGCCCGGTCGCTCAACCAACGGCAGCTGATCTCAGCGTGATCCTGGCCAGCCTGCAAACCATGCGGAATGGCGACTTTTCCGTGCGGCTTCCGGGATCTTGGACAGGACTGGCGGGGAAAATTGCAGACACTTTCAATTCCATTGTTGCGGCCAACCAGCAGATGGCCGGAGAACTGAAGCGCGTTGGGCAGGTCGTAGGAAAAGAAGGCCGGACGCGCGAACGTACGCGCTTTCATGAATCCAGGGGAGCGTGGGGCGAGATGGAAGTTTCCATCAACACGCTGGTTGAGGATCTGCTTCGTCCAACTGAGGGCGTGACCCATGCCATCGCGGCCGTTGCGCAGGGAAATCTTACCCAAACCGTGCGCCTCGACGTGGACGGACGGCCGCTGGAAGGCGAGTTCCTGCGCTCCGCCAACATCGTCAATACCATGATTCAGCAGCTCAGCGTATTCACTGCCGAGGTAACGCGCGTAGCGCGTGAAGTCGGCACAGATGGCAAGCTTGGCGGTCAGGCGCAAGTGCCGGGAGTGGCCGGTACGTGGAAAGATCTGACGGACTCCGTGAACTCGATGGCCAGCAACTTGACCGGCCAGGTGCGCAACATCGCTGAAGTTGCAACTGCGGTTGCGAGCGGGGATCTGTCACGAAAAATTACCGTTGATGTGCGCGGCGAGATTCTCCAACTGAAGGAAGCCATCAACACGATGGTGGATCAGTTGCGTTCGTTTGCATCTGAAGTGACGCGCGTTGCGCGTGAAGTGGGTACGGACGGGAAGCTGGGCGGCCAGGCCGTAGTCGTAGGCGTGGCTGGTACCTGGAAAGATCTTACGGATTCGGTCAACGCCATGGCCGGTAACTTGACGGCTCAGGTCCGAAACATCGCCGAAGTGACCACTGCTGTGGCCCGCGGCGATCTGTCGCGAAAGATTACGGTCGACGTAAAGGGCGAAATTCTCGAACTCAAGGACACTATCAACACGATGGTGGACCAGCTCAACGCGTTCGCCGGCGAAGTGACTCGCGTGGCTCGTGAAGTAGGTACCGAAGGCAAGCTGGGCGGACAAGCGCAGGTACCCGGAGTAGGTGGTACTTGGAAAGACCTCACGGACAACGTGAACTTCATGGCCAGCAACCTCACCGGCCAGGTACGAAACATCGCCGAAGTAGCAACCGCTATTGCGAACGGCGATCTCTCGCGCAAAATTACGGTCGATGTCCGCGGCGAAATTTTGCAGCTCAAGGAAACGCTGAACACGATGGTCGATCAGCTCAACCGCTTCGCCGGCGAAGTAACGCGTGTAGCGCGCGAAGTGGGCACCGAGGGGCGTCTCGGAGGACAGGCCAACGTGCCCGGCGTCGCTGGCACATGGAAAGATCTTACGGATTCTGTTAACTCGATGGCCGGCAACCTCACCGGCCAAGTGCGAAACATCGCTGAAGTTACGACCGCCGTGGCGCGTGGTGATCTATCGCGCAAGATCACGGTCGATGTGAAAGGCGAAATCCTCGAGCTTAAGAACACCATCAATACGATGGTGGACCAGCTGAACGCGTTCGCCGGCGAAGTAACGCGCGTCGCTCGCGAGGTCGGCACCGAAGGCAAGCTCGGCGGACAGGCTCAAGTGCCTGGAGTTGCCGGCACCTGGAAGGATCTTACTGACAATGTGAACTTCATGGCCAGTAACCTCACCGGCCAGGTGCGAAACATCGCTGAAGTGGCAACAGCCGTGGCTCGCGGCGACTTGTCGCGCAAGATCACGGTCGACGTGAAGGGAGAAATTCTCGAACTCAAGGACACCATCAACACGATGGTGGATCAATTGCGTTCGTTTGCATCCGAAGTGACCCGCGTGGCCCGCGAAGTTGGCACCGACGGCAAACTCGGCGGCCAGGCCCAGGTGCCGGGCGTGGGCGGCACGTGGAAGGATCTTACTGACTCCGTCAACTCGATGGCCAGCAATCTAACCGGCCAGGTGCGCAATATCGCTGAAGTTGCCACCGCTATTGCGAGCGGCGACTTGTCGAAGAAGATCACGGTAAACGTGAGCGGAGAAATTCTGCTGCTCAAGGAAACCATCAACACCATGGTGGATCAGCTCAACGCGTTCGCCGGCGAGGTGACACGCGTGGCGCGCGAAGTCGGCACTGAAGGGCGTCTGGGAGGACAGGCCAACGTGCCCGGTGTTGCCGGAACATGGAAGGATCTTACAGACTCAGTAAACTCGATGGCCGGCAATCTCACCGGTCAGGTGCGAAACATCGCCGAAGTCACCACGGCCGTGGCCCGTGGCGATCTGTCGCGCAAGATCACGGTCGACGTGAAGGGCGAGATTCTTGAACTCAAGAACACGATCAACACGATGGTCGATCAGCTCAATGCATTCGCCGCCGAAGTCACCCGCGTGGCTCGGGAAGTGGGTACGGAAGGCAAGCTGGGCGGGCAGGCGCAGGTGCCCGGTGTGGCCGGAACGTGGAAGGATCTCACTGACAACGTGAACGTGATGGCCGCCAACCTGACGGAGCAAGTGCGTGGCATCGTCAAAGTGGTGACCGCCGTCGCTAATGGTGAGCTGACTCAGAAGCTGACAGTGAACGCAAAGGGCGAGGTTGCCGCGCTGGCGGAAACTATCAACAATATGACGAATACGCTGGCGACCTTTGCTGATCAGGTTACAACCGTAGCGCGCGAGGTCGGCGTGGAAGGCCGGCTGGGCGGCCAGGCCAACGTGCCCGGCGCGGCCGGTACGTGGAAAGATCTCACGGGCAACGTGAACCTGCTGGCCGACAATCTTACCAATCAGGTGCGGGCCATCGCTGAGGTTGCCACTGCCGTCACCAAGGGCGACTTGACGCGCTCCATTCAGGTGGAAGCCAGCGGCGAAGTTGCGGATTTGAAAGACAACCTCAATACCATGATCGACAATCTGCGGCTCACTACCGATCGCAATACCGAACAGGATTGGCTCAAGACGAACCTGGCTCGCTTCACCGGAATGTTGCAAGGGCAACGCGATCTGACGGCCGTGGGACGCATGTTGTTGTCGGAACTGGCTCCTCTGGTAAGCGCCCAGCAAGGCGTGATCTATCAGATGGGAGGCGAGGAATCTACAGAGATGGTGCTGCTTTCGGCCTTCGCCGGCGACGGCGAGGATGGACATCTGCGGCGCTTGAAGCTGGGCGAGGGGCTGGTGGGACAGTGCGCGGTGGAAAAAAGGCGAATGCTCATCTCCGACCTGCCACCAAATACGGTTGCGATTCGTTCCGGTTTGTTCGAGGCGGTTCCGCGAAATGTGATCGTTCTCCCAGTGCTGTTTGAAGACCGGGTTAAGGCCGTGATTGAACTCGCCTCGCTAAGCAGTTTCACTACCTCTCAGTTGGCGTTTCTGGAGCAGTTGACTGCCAGCATCGGCATCGTGCTTAACAGTATCGAGGCCACCATGCAGACGGAAGGGCTGTTGAAGCAGTCTCAGCAACTGGCCACCGAACTCCAGGTGCAACAAAAAGAATTGCAGCAGACCAATGAGCAACTGGCGCAGAAGGCGCAGCAGCTTGCCGAACAGAATGTTGAGGTCGAGCGCAAGAACCAGGAAATCGAGCAAGCCCGGCGAGCGCTGGAAGAGAAGGCCAAAGAACTGGCTCTGACTTCGAAATATAAGTCTGAATTCCTGGCCAACATGTCCCATGAATTGCGGACACCGCTCAACAGCATCCTGGTGCTTGGCCAGCAGCTCAGCGATAACCCCGATGGCAACCTCACGCCGAAGCAGGTCGAATTCTCCCGCACGATTCACGGTGCCGGTACCGACCTGCTGAACTTGATCACGGATATTCTTGATCTGTCGAAAATCGAATCTGGAACCGTGTCCGTGGAGGCGGAGGAAGTCTTCTTCGCCAGCATGCTGGATGCAGTGGAGCGTCCATTCCGGCACGAGGCGGAGAACCGGCATCTCAGTTTCGAGGTGCAGACCGATCCTCACCTTTCCCGGAGTGTGGTCACGGACTCGAAGCGGCTGCAGCAGGTGCTGAAGAACTTGTTGTCCAATGCTTTCAAGTTCACCGAAGTTGGAGGTGTCCGCTTGTCTGTGTCGCAGGCCAGAAGCGGTTGGACTGAGGGTCACCCCATCCTGGACAATGCGGCGTCCGTGGTTGCCTTTGAAGTTTCTGACACCGGCATCGGCATTCCATTCGAAAAGCAGCGGATCATCTTCGAGGCCTTCCAGCAGGCGGATGCCGGCACCAGCCGTAAGTATGGTGGTACGGGCCTGGGGTTGGCGATCAGCCGCGAACTGGCCAGTCTGCTGGGAGGAGAGATCCAGTTGCGCAGCGCCCCGGGACGGGGCAGCACATTCGTTCTCTACCTGCCGCAGACCTATGTGGGCCCTTCCACCTCGATCGCTGCTCCGGTCGATGGAAGATCCCGATCGTCCGTTTCACCAACCCAGCAGTTGACGGTTTCGGGGGTCGCGGAACATCAAGCCGAGAGGATTTCGGATGACCGAGACAATCTGCAACCTGATGATGCCATCTTGCTGATCGTCGAGGACGATTTGCACTATGCGCGCGTGTTGTGTGATCTCTCGCGGGACAAGGGCTTTAAAGTTCTTGTGGCGACACGAGGTGCAGAAGCCCTCGCGTTGGCCAAGGAATATCATCCGACTGCGGTTTCTCTGGATGTGTTCCTGCCCGACATGCTGGGCTGGACCGTGCTTAACCACTTGAAGCAGGATCCGGCGACCCGTCACATACCGGTTCAGATGTTGACGCTGGACGAAGACCGGCACCACGGCTTGGCGCGGGGCGCGTTTGCATTTGTTACCAAGCCGACTACTACGGAAGGGCTGGAGATGGCATTGTCCCGCATCAAGGAATATTCCGCTCCCCGTCGCAAGCGATTGCTGGTGGTGGAAGATAATCCAGCGGAGCAGTTGAGCATCAAAGAATTGCTGGGTTATGAGGACATTGATGTCACCGTGGTTGCCACCGGTGCTCAGGCCGTCCAGATTGTGGGCGAGCAGGCCTTTGACTGCGTGGTGCTTGACCTTCGTCTGCCCGATATATCAGGCTTCGACGTGTTGGAGAGCTTCCGTGACACCCCGTCGCTGAGCGACTTGCCGGTTGTAGTCTTCACCGGCAAGGAACTTTCCCCGGAGGAGGATGCCCGGCTGCATTCGCTGGCGCGTAGCGTTGTGGTAAAAGGGGTGGAGTCGCCGGAGCGTCTGCTCGATGAGACTGCATTGTTTTTGCACCGTGTGGTCGCCGATCTCCCCGTGGAAAAGCAGAGGCTACTCGACCGGTTGCACCACTCTGACGACGCCCTGGTAGGGAAGAAAGTGTTGGTCGTCGATGATGATGTGCGCAACATCTTCGCCCTCAGCAGCGTGATCGAACGTCGAGGCATGACCGTGCTCACGGCCGGAACCGGCAGGGAAGCGATCGCCAAACTCGAATCGACGCCCGATATCGCGATTGTGCTGATGGACATCATGATGCCCGAGATGGATGGTTACGAGACCATGCAGGTGATCCGGCAAAATTCTTCGTTCCGCCGCTTGCCCATCATTGCCCTGACCGCGAAAGCCATGAAGGGAGACCGCGAGAAGTGTCTCGAGGCAGGAGCGTCGGAGTATCTGGCGAAGCCGGTCAATACCGAGCAATTGCTCTCGTCGCTGCGTGTGTGGCTTCACCGGTAGCAATGGCCTGCGGCACGCATTTGACAGTCGAGACCGAGAGTGGAGGGTTGTAAGTCATGCCCACGAACGAAAAAGTCAACATTCTCATGGTCGACGATCAGCCGGCCAAGCTGCTCAGCTATGAGGTCATGCTCGGCGGATTGGGCGAGAACCTGATCAAAGCCGCTACCGCCAAGGAGGCTCTCGAAGTTCTCCTGAAGAACGACGTTGCCGTAGTGCTGATGGATGTGAGTATGCCGGAGCTTGACGGTTTTCAACTGGCTGCCATGATTCGCCAGCATCCGCGTTTTCAGAGAACGGCGATCATTTTTGTGTCGGCGGTGCATCTGACCGACCTGGACCAGCTCAAGGGATATGAACACGGCGCTGTTGATTACATCTCGGTTCCGGTGGTGGCAGAACTTCTACGCGCGAAGGTGAGGGTATTCGCCGAGTTGCACCGCAAAACGCGGCAGCTCGAAACCCTCAACCGCGAACTCGAACAGCGCGTGCTGGAGCGTACGGAAGAACTGGCTCGAAAAGCGGAATTGCTGGAGTTCGTCAACACTGAGCTGGTAGGAAGGAATCAGGAACTCGACGCTATTATTCAGACCGCGCCAGACATAATCTTCAGTCGCCAGGCTGACGGCTTCCGGGATTACATCAGCGACCGGTTTTATGACTTTACCGGCGCGCCCCCGGCTTCGGCGAACGGCTTCGGGTGGCTCGACTATGTGCACCCGGAAGATAAAGACAAGGCCATGGCGGACTGGATGCGCTGTGTTGAATCCGGAGCAAATTACGAAGCGGAGTATCGCCTCCGGTCCAGAGACGGGTCCTATCGGTGGTTCCGGGCTCGCGCAATTCCGATTCGCGATGATGGGAAAATCGTGAAATGGTACGGAACCTGTTCCGACATTCAGGACAGCAAACTGCTGGAACACTCGATTCGCGACAACGCGTTAGAGCTGGAGAGAATGGTCGACCGGAGGACGGACGAATTGCGGCGCCTCTCGATTCGGCTCATGACCATGCAAGACCAGGAACGCCGCCGGCTGGCGCGTGATCTGCACGACGGGTTAGGACAGGAACTTGCCGTGGCCAAGATGGTGCTCGACAAAATGATCCTGCAGAAATCCGCGCAACCGCCAGAAGAAGAATGGGCTCAAGCCAGCAGCATTATTGATCGTGCCATCCAGCAAGTGCGCACCATGTCTCACCTTCTGCATCCTCCCCTGCTCGATGAAGTTGGTTTGCTCTCCGCTCTCTCCTGGTATGTGGAAGGGATCACAAAGCGCAGCGGCATTGAGACGTCTCTCGAGGTTGAGCCGCGCGAGTTTCCGCGGCTCTCCGCCGACGTGGAGACGGCTGTGTTCCGAATCGTCCAGGAAGCGCTGACCAATGTCTTCCGGCATTCAGAAGCAAACAAGGTGTGGATTACCCTGACTCGAAAAGAAGAGAACATCGTGGTTGGGGTGCGCGACGATGGCAAGGGAGTCGACCAAAAAATTACCGAACTGCAACCAGACAGCGTTGGAGTTGGCATTGGAGGCATGAAACAGCGCGCCCGGGAATTTGGCGGAGAGCTGCGGTTGACGAACGCCCACCCCGGAACTCTTGTCGAACTCACGATTCCTCTTCGTTTAGTGTTGCGCGAGCCCAGCGCCGTCCTGGCGTCCTGAGCAGATGTGGATGCACTTGTTGGAGCGACACCCCTTCGATTTTCGGGCATCCTTACTACCGGGACCACACCCGCGGTCGTAACCGTCCCCACAAAGCTGTAGCCCGCTGGAAGGAATTTCCTGGTTTCTCCCGCACATTCCGGTTCGCGGTACAGCGAAGACCGGATGGAACAATCCCAGTTGCAAGGTTAGGGTTGAATTCGCACAAAAATTCGATCCATTGCTCGTTTCGAGCAAGGAAGAGGTCCGCTTATGACAAGAATCGGTTCCGCATTGCCAAGATGTTTCGTGATGCTTGTTGCTGGTCTTCTACTCTGCTCCGGCATGGCATTTTCGGCGGATGACAAAGATCGGTCGGACATCGACAAACGCCTCGATGCATCCGCTCAGGTCTTAAATGAAATCATGGCGACTCCGGACAAAGCAATTCCGGACAAAGTGATGAACGATGCCAAGTGCGTGGCCGTCATTCCCTCTATGGTGAAAATTGCCATCGGTTTCGGAGGCAGTCACGGCAAAGGCGTCGCTACTTGCCGGACGGCAAGCGGCCACTGGAGCGCTCCTGCACCGATCACCATCGCAGGTGGAAGTTGGGGATTGCAGCTGGGCGGTCAGGCTGTCGACCTCGTGATGATTGTGACGAATGACGATGGAATGCAACATCTGATATCGAGCCACTTCAAACTGGGCGCAGATGCTTCGGCGGCCGCGGGCCCGGTTGGACGCGATGCCGGCGCCGACACAGACTGGAAGATGAGGGCCGAAGTACTGACCTACTCGCGAGCCCGTGGAATTTTTGCGGGAATTGACCTGAACGGCTCCGTCGTCACGCAGGACAAAGATGAAACACGACTTCTCTACGGAAGATTCGTGCCCTTTGCCGACATCCTGAACGGAAAAGTCCGCCCCAGGGAGGCAAGCGACACGTTTCTG
Source organism: Candidatus Sulfotelmatobacter sp. (assembly GCA_049673585.1). Classification (GTDB taxonomy): domain Bacteria; phylum Acidobacteriota; class Terriglobia; order Terriglobales; family Acidobacteriaceae; genus Sulfotelmatobacter. The sequence goes on from JBATXV010000007.1 coordinate 44,901, forward strand.
TCTGCCGTCCGCCGATATTCTGGCCAAGCCAGGGAACATGCCGAACTGAAACCGGCGCCGGGGACTCCGGTCACCGCCAGCCGGTGAGACGAAGATCTCCGATGGCTTCTTTCTGAGACCCGGCTGGTCGTTCTGCAGGCCGGGTCTCCGATCTTCAAATACGGAAGATAACCAATCAGCAGAAATGTCTTGTCTCTTCGCTTCAGAATAAAACAGCGTCAGCTCCGCCAGGGTGTACAGCAAGTCTGGCAATCAATTACAGGAGCATCCCGATGGGCTGCGAGCCGCGGTGCCGGTACTCTCTCTGTGAAAGTGAAAGCTCACGAAATCATCGAGAGCAATTTAAAGCACTCTAGCTTGATCGGAGGAAAACTACAGTGGCGACCTGCGCGATTTCGGCGACAGCAGCAAATCTGGTTCCGGGCAAAGAGGAAGCCCGCCGGGAATCCGAACATAGCCTGGTCCAGCGTGCACAGGGCGGCGACGAGCACGCGTTTGCCAGGCTCTTTCAGCTTCACAAGAAACGGGTGTATTCCGTTTGTTTGCTGATGACAAAGGATCTAGCCGAGGCGGAGGACCTGACGCAAGAGGCTTTTCTGCAAGTGTTTCGCAGCGTGGGCTCGTTCCGAGGCGACTCCGCTTTTTCTACCTGGCTTTATCGGGTGGCCGTGAACACGGTTCTGATGAAGCTGCGGCGCCGTAAAGCCGCGCCCATGCTTTCTCTTGACGAGCCGGTCTCGTCGGAGTCGCCATCTCTGCGGCGCGACGTCGGAAAAGCAGATCCGCACCTCTCTGGTGCGATCGATCGTATTGCATTGCGCCGCGCTATGCGCGAACTCCCCGACGGCTGCCGGAAGATTTTCGTTCTGCACGAGGTTGAAGGCTACCAGCATAATGAGATCGCCCAAATGCTGGACTGCTCAGTCGGCAATTCAAAATCGCAACTGCACAAGGCGAAGATGAAGATGCGTGACCTGCTGTTTCCAAAGCGCAAAATTCTGCGCCGGCCCGCAGCCAATCCGGTGATTGAATTCCAGTCTTCCGAGAAGAACGATCCCGAGGCCCAAAGACGGGGAACCTTGTGAGTGGGAGGAATTAATGCCCGGAAGAAAACATCTTCGCGGCGTGAGCGCAAAGGAACAGCGGGAATACGAGCATATCAAGAACAGTGCACAACGATCCGGACGCTACGGCGACCGGGCAAAGGAAGTAGCTGCGCGAACCGTGCTGAAGAAGCATAAAGCGGAGGGTCACAGCAAGGGACATTGAGCGGTCGGTTGGGGTCACGCACTGCACCAGCGCCGTGAGCCAGAGAGTTGGTCGCAGGTGTGTTGGCCCAGGCCGATCCCGGATCTGTATTTCCAGTTTCCTGGGCTGGAAGGAAGGGCGCTGCAGCTTGGTTCGAATTTTGGTGGTAGACGATAACCCGGCCGTCCGGCACTATCTTCGAGCCCTTCTTGAGCAGCAAAGTGCCTGGCAAGTTTGCGACGAGGCTCGAACCGGAAGAGAAGCGCTGCAACGCGTGGAGAAGAATCCGCCCGACATGATTCTGCTGGATTTCCAGATGCCGGATCTAAACGGGCTTGATGTAGCGCGTGAGGTCACGAAACTGTTTCCAGAAATCCCGATTCTGATGATCACAATTCATCTATCCAGGCAACTGGCGGAGGAGGCACGCAAGGCGGGCATCCGTGGGGCCTGCGCGAAATCAGATGTGGGTTCGATCGTCGAAGCCGTCGAAGTGCTGCTGCATGCTGGAACCTATTTCCCGTCACTAGGCTCGACCGGGAGCTAGGATCCCTTTGGCGACCGAAAATACAGGATTCTCTGTATTCGAACCCCGGTAGTACCATGTTACTTTCAAAGTTGCTCCGCATGAATTGTTTTTTCCGCCCGGTATGAGTAGACTCCGGCGGCAAGAACGGCGCAAACTTGAAAATAGAGCCAGCCGTGAAGCGTAGCGATGGAGTTTTACAAGGCTGCCTCCAGAGAGCCAGAAACCTTATGGCAGTCCGAATCCTGCTGGTGGACGATCATCCCATCGTGAGACAGGGCCTGCGGACTCTACTGGAGGGACGCTCTGGTTGGGAAGTTGTGGGTGAAGCTTCCGATGGAATCGAGGCCCTGGATAAGGTCGAGGCTTTGCAGCCCGATATCGTGGTGCTCGATGTCACCATGCCTCGCATGAATGGCTTGGAGGCTTGCCGGTTAATTCAAAAGAGGCAAACCAGCGCTGGTCTCGAGGTTTTGTTCGTTACGCAACATGATTCTCCGCAGATGATGCGCGAGGCTCTGGACGCGGGAGCAAGAGGTTATGTGGTGAAGTCGAATGCCGCCCGCGATCTGCTGGAGGCCGTTGAGGCGGTGAGTCAGCATCGGGTGTTTACAGCGCTCGCGCGAATCCCGCACGCTTCGTGTTGAATTCTGTGCTCTGAGTATGTCGGAATTGGTCGATCTCTGAGGTTATACCTGGAGGATGCCATGAAACTTCGTATTTTGTTGGCCGATGATCACGAAATCGTGCGGCGAGGTTTGTGCTCGTTGCTGCAGAAACACGAAGGGTGGGAAGTTTGCGGAGAGGCATCCGATGGGCGCGAGGCGGTCGAGATGGCCAAGCAATTGAAACCTGATGTCGTAATCGTGGACATAGGCATGCCATTCCTCAATGGCCTGGAAGCCACCCGCCAGTTGTTGCAGCACGACCCTCATTTCAAAGTCATAGTACTAACCATCACCGACTCCGATCAGGTTATTCGTGAGGCCCTCGATGCGGGGGCACGCGGCTTCGTGCTTAAATCGGACGCAGCTCGCGATCTGGTGGCCGCAGTAGAAGCCTTGCAGAGCAAACGAATGTTCTTCACCCCGCGAGTCAATGACCTGGTGTTAGCCGGCTTCCTGGAGAAGGGACATGCTATATCCCGAAATGCGCCACCGGATTTGCCGACACTGACCGCACGCGAACGTGAAGTTACCCAGCTTCTGGCCGAAGGGAAAAGTTCCAAGGAGGTAGCCGTACTGTTGAACTTGAGCACCAAGACTGTGGAAACCCATCGCAGCAACATTATGCGGAAGCTCAGTCTGCACTCCATCCGTGATCTGGTCGTCTACGCCATCAAGAACAACATTATCCAGATCCAGATGCCGCAACTCGGCGGCACGCCTGAGAGTACTGTGGCCTGAACGCTACGCTCCCGGGTCGCCGCTGAAGAAAAACTTACACCACATTTCTGCGCGGCTTGTCCACCTAAAACGCTGGAATTCAAGGGATTGCGATTTTGGCAATCTCCGTGCTCGTTGAGTCAATGTGACCTGAACATCGAGCCACTTTGCGCAGCTCCCCGGGGCCAGTTCCTCGTTCCCTTGCGAACTGGCGCGGACGTGAGTGGAACCATTGCCAGATCCAGCGCCGCTTCCAGTGGAGGCGCGCGACGGAGATGCCGTTCGTATCCGGAGGTTTGAACGTGCTGCGAATCCTTATCGCAGACGATCATGAGGTGGCGCGGAAAGGCATTCGCTCCCTGCTCGAAAGCCATCCGGAGTGGGAGGTCTGTGCAGAGGCCAGTGATGGTCGTGAAGCCGTCGAGTGCGCCAGCAGGTTGGAGCCGGACATCATCCTGCTTGATATTGGGATGCCGAACTTGAACGGGCTGGATGCCGCGCGACAAATCCTGGCAACAACCCCCGGTGCTCGCATTTTGATCCTGACCGTACACGATTCGGAACAGGTGGTGCGCGAAGTGTTGGCCGTCGGGGCGCGCGGCTTCCTGCTGAAATCAGACGCGGGACGCGACCTGCTGGCTGCCGTGGAGGCTCTGCAGCGCCGGCGAACATTCTTCACTTCAAGCGTAGCGCAGCTGATGGTCGAGGGTTACCTGCGCCCTCACGAGAAGGGCGACCCCTCCCGACAATGCGTTTTGACGCCGCGGGAACGCGAAGTGATTCAGCTCGTCGCCGAGGGAAAAACCACCAAGCAGATTGCTATAGCTCTCAGTCTCAGCGTCAAGACAGCGGAAACTCACCGGACCAACCTGATGCGCAAGCTCAATCTACATTCGGTTGCGGCTCTTACTCTCTATGCAGTGCGGAATGGAATCGTTCACATCTATTGAACGACGGCCGCTGCCGTCATTCGAAAATTCCTCGCACGTAAAGCTGGATTGAGCCTTCGCTACTGTCTTTACTCGATACAGGCGACGCTGCGGACTGCGTAAACTCCAGAATAGTTGATTAGCGCGTTACCGCTTTCCAGGAAAGGAAATGACTATGCTCTGGACCATCGCCGTGTTGCTCTTGATTCTCTGGTTGTTGGGTATGGTCACCTCGTACACGCTTGGTGGATTCATTCATATCCTGCTGGTCTTGGCAGTGATTGCGGTTTTAATCCGCCTGATCCAAGGCCGAAGTCCCGTACTCTGACCGAACGAAGCGCGGATGTTCGCTTGCGGCGCAACGTGAGCTAGGCATCACTGTATAGCTATCGGGCTCGATTGCTATCTTCGCTCACCCCCGCTCTGACTGTTTCAGTCTCGGTGCATGACGCCCGCTCAAAGCTTCCATAACTGGGCCAGAGCTCGAGCCGCCGCGTACAATGCTCGCTTCTCTGCATTGGTTTGGGAGATCCCCAGGAGTCTCGCCTTGCTAACGATGGGAGTCCGATATCCAACCGTCTTCGTGGCGGAGAGATCAGACTGATGGATCTCGCGCACAGCCGCCTCGAATACCCGTCTCAGATCGTCTGCGGAAGGCGAGCAGTGCGCCTCTATACGGTGGCCTGCAATCTTGTATGCCATGGGAGAGAACTCAACTTTCTGCACTCTTTTTCTGCACTCTTGCCACTGTAGGACGGGGCTCACAAGGCGGCAATACTGTGCAGCCCCGGTTGTCCGGCAATAGTTTCCCTACTGGTCAGAGCGGGAAGGTTGTAGGGTTCTCCAGGGCGGAGCCAAGCTGCCTCACGAATAACTGATATCGAGGAGTGCTTGCCCTATGCGGCAGGCCTGCGTCGAGTCGATTTGCCCTTCGGCGACTTGCGGTTTTTGTTTACCGCGGCCCTACTCTTCCGAGACGGCCGGGTCGCACGAGTTCGCAAGCGCCCCGAAGGAGCGGCGGCGGTTGCGGCCTCGCGCACCCTCGTACTCACCGTTTCAGGAAGCGTCGCCAGGTTTTCGGTTATCTCATGGGTTGCCTTGGTGAGCGTGCCGGCCGCGTAACCCAGCTTGCGAGCGACGGTATTTAGAAGAGGTTCTTCAGTTGCCTTACGTTCCCGTGCTGTCATTTGGGCCTCCGTCGAAAAGAGTTCGATGGTAAAGGCGTCGCGTCGAGCCTGCGATCCTCATGGGAAATTAAGAAATGAAGTCCCGGCCCCGCAGGGCCGGGACTTCCAGAGCATTCAGTCGTCACTGGTTTTTCCATTGAAAGAAAAACCCCGAACTACGAAGCGCGGCGCTGCCGGTCGCGGTTCTGGTCTTGTTCGTTCTCGTCCTGGGTCTGGCCGCCCTTCTTCGGCTGGTACTGGCCGGACTGACCGCTCTGTTGGCCCTGGCCAGGCTGGTTGCCCTGTTGACCGTGCTGACCGCTTTGCTGGCTTTGCCCGGATTGACCACTCTGCTGGTTCTTCTTCTCCATATCGTCTGCCATAAAAAGTTCCTCCTGAGAAGGCGCGGGCCTTCCTGCGCCCCCGAAAATTTGTTGCATACAGAACTTAGTTGCAGCAGGGGATTGCAAAGGTTGGGAGAGATCGTGCGGAAGCGATCGCAAGATCGAATGTCAATCCGACAAGCGATCCGACAAGAGAAGAAATGCCCTCCAATCTGCAGACTCTCAGTGCCGCAAAAAGGAGGGCTTCTCGTCCGCATCAACGCGCAGCCGTGCTCACATCACAACCGTAATTGCAACGCGAACGCCGGGGTGAAGCAGATCAAACAGGAAATATTCGCCATCTATGTAGTCGATATAGCACTGATCCGTGTAGGCCCAACCGACTGGCCATGGATCAACGATGGTGAACCAGTAACCGGAGTACTGGAAGCGTGGTTGGCCATTGACAACGGTTGGCCGATGGATCACAAGCGTGTGCTGACGCCCGAAGTGAGCGCGGAACTTGTCCTCAGGAATGCGGCCGTGTTGGTTGTCCGAACGCTGCGCCTGCTCCTCTTGCTTGGACGGCTTGGCCTCTTCCTGACTTGCCGGCTTGCTCTCGTCCCGTTGAGGCTTAACTTCGTCTTGTTTTGGAGGTTTCGCGTCGTCTTGGCGCGGAGCCGTGGCTTCATCGTGCGCCGGCTTGGTTGCTTCGGGTCGAGCTTCTTCTTGCGATGGTTTAGCATCATTTTGCTGGTCCTGTGCGTAGATCAGCCCGCTACCTCCGAGAAGAGAAATCAAAACGAATATCCTGACTAGTCTGATGAGTTTCATGGTATGTCTCCTTCACAATCTGCGTTAGCCTTGGCTCAACTGCTCTTCCTCCATTGACGACGGCAGGCTTTAGCCGGCATCAAGCTATCGTTCCGATCGAGCTGCAAAGATTTCCTCCGCTCTCTCGCACGGAGTGCTGTCGAGTTTAAACGCCGCTGCCTCGGCGCGAGAGATGGCCGACGAGTGAAATGACGAAGAACACCAGAAAAATGAAAAATAGCAGCTTGGCGACACCCGCCGCCGCAATTGCGATGCCGGTAAAGCCCAATACTCCGGCCACCAGTGCCAACACCAGAAACATCAGTGTCCAATAAAGCATGATCCCTCCTTCCAACTATCTGCGTCGACAACAACTTTAGTGGTGAACCACGCGCGGACGAATCCCTTTCAATCTGTATTTCCCGATTCCGCGTGCTGTAACAGCCTGAGGTGGTAATGCGTACGAGAAAAAAGCAAGTGCCGGCGTCCCCCCTTTAGGATCCAGCACCTGCTCGATGGGGGCGTTTGTGACTAGAACCTAATAAAACAATGCCATAGCTCCCATACTGTGAATCTTGTATCTGGCCGGGAAACTCCCCAGGGCGCGCGCCAGGTATGAGAAACTGACGTACCTCTGTATATCTACCCACTTACCTGCGAGTGCGATCTTGCCTTGAATCCGCCATAGGTCAGGTAGACGCCAAGGACGAGCGAAAGAGCTGTGTACACGTAGAAGAGTTGTTGGTAGTGAAGCTGCTCAAGGAAGAGTCTCGCGTCCATCTCAGGCGGCAAGAACAAAAAGAATAGGCTCTTGATAAGCGTTATCCAACCAACAAGGGTGACCACAACCACGAGCACACCCCCCGACCAGATATTGTGGGCGAGAACCATCGCCAGGCCGGCGGCGAGCGTGATTACACCGAGGATCAACATCATCGAGGGGCTCTGAACAATGGCGGTAACCGTCTCCACGGTCGCTTGCTTGCGAGTCATCATGGATAGCGCGAGGAGAATGCAGTACAGCCCGAAGAGCCTGCTAAGAAAATGTGTGCGCGGCGACATAGCGACCTCCAAACGAAGCAGGAATTCATACCTCACAATTTTAGATGCGAGGGCATATCAGCGTGCGGCATTTTCCTACCTTGGAACAATTCCGGTTTCGCCCCGGCATCCGCCGCTTCTCAATGGTTGTGAACGCTGTTCCCAACAGTCCCAGAATGCTCACACGCAGCAGTGAGCGAACGCACTGAAATATTGGCTATTTGTGTGAGCAAATTTGAGCAGGGTGACACGTTGGGAGGTGGCCCTCATGCCAACCGTTCTCTGCATAGATGATGATGTGAACTGGCTCGAACTGGAAAAGAACACTCTAGAGACGAACGGATACACAGTTCTTATAACCTCTGACGGCCCAACGGGGATTACACTCGCTTCCGAGAACCCTATTGATGTAGTTGTGCTCGCCTTCAAAATGCGGGGAATGAATGGCGGCGAAGTGGCAGAAGTGCTTTTGAGATGTCAACCGGACCTGCCGATCGTGCTTTGTACCGGCTTCCTCGTAGCGGTGCCGGAGTGGCTAAGGTGGCTCGCCGCTGCATGTGTGGAAAAGCTTGATGGTCCCGATGTTCTGCTCTCCACGATTCCAGAAGTGATCGCACACAAGAAGGTATCCGGTCAGGCTGTCGCCGCCTAACGGCGCGTAGGAGGTTCAGATGGACAGGAGCATAGAGTGGCCATGGAGCTCGGAAGAAGTAGCGGAGTGGAAGGCGGACCTAGAAGAAAGAGATTATGACTTTCTCCAGGAGTTGATCGACCGTACCGTCGAGGGCGCTGGTTCGAGCTATGTTCTCGGTCCTCCGCAGGTGGATGAACCGGCGGAGGATGCTCAGGAGAAGTATTCGGTCACGGCGTAAGGCCGTGTTGCCTTACAAAGACATCTCATCGCGTGGAATTTAGTAAGGGCGTCACCGAAGAATTGTTGTTGCAAAATCCTGATTACATTCATTGACCCGCACCGGCTAATCTCAATGCATGGGAGACGCCTGTTTAAGGTCAACAATCTCCATGATTCGTCACTCCCGCCGCGTCATCGAGGTCCGTGATTGCAGCCACGACCTCCTCCGGGCGTCCGTGAAACACTGTAGGCAAGGGAAAGTTGGTAGTCCGATGTCCGCCTGCAAGCCGGCCCCGCGATCTTGTTGGGAATGAGATCGCGGGAAGGTTCCGCACCTCCCGTGCGGTCTCGGAGAGTACCTGGACGGCGCGCACACCAGATGTTCTCGATGTAGACGAAACCAAGGCGCTGTTGTCAGAACTGAAAGACCCATTTTGGACAATGGTTTTCGTGGCGGCGACGACCGGGCTGCGGGTGAGTGAGATTCTGGGGATGAAATGGCAAGACGTAGTTTTTGGCGCCGAGAAATTCATCTCAGCCGCGCGATCGTCGATGGTGTAGTGGGGGACATCAATACCGAAGCGTCGCGCAAGCCAGTTCCGCTCGATTCTGCTCTGGCGGAAGTTCTGCTTGACTGGCGTGCTCGAACGCCCTACAACCGCGATCAAGACTGAGTGTTCGCCAGCCCTGAGAAGTTGGGCCAACAGCCTTACTGGCCCGACAGCGCAATGCGAAAGGCTGTTCGGCCTGGCGCCATGCGTGCAGGGATCGTCAAACACATCGGCTGGCACACGTTCCGGCATTCGTTTGCAATGTTGCTGAAGGCGAATGGCGAAGACGTGAAGGTCGTGCAAAAGAGCTTGCGTCACGCAAACAGCAGAATGACGCTGGATGTATACACGATGCCGACCAAAGCCGCGGGCCCAGGGTCGCGTGGTAAAATTCTTGTCGGCCCCCAATGGCCCCATACGGGGGGACGTCTGTTACCGCAAGTGCTTGAAAAAAACGTAGGCGCGTAGCTCAGTTGGTTAGAGCGCTACCTTGACACGGTAGAGGTCAGGAGTTCGAGTCTCCTCGTGCCTACCATATCTTTCAGTTAGATATGAAAACCCTCCTGGAAAATCAGGGTCCATTAGGGTCCAATAAGCGCTGCACTCCGAAACGAGACCCGTTTCACAGATCGTTGTCGACGTGCTGCTGAGCAAGTGTTTTGGAGAATTTACTGAATCAGGTGGGATTTGCTTGCAGACAGTAATCCGGTCGGCAGGATCGCGTCGACCAGCTTGTCCTGAGCGAGCCGCTTGGTCTTCGCGGTCGCCCATTCTTGATCTTGGCCTTGGTGCCATTCGCTAAATCCTTTACCCGTAGCAGGCGTTCCACCTGTCGAGCGTATCTTCGGTCACAGAAGGCCGTGCCCACGCGCACAGACAAAGCGCTCCCCAAAATAGAAACATACAGGCCGGGCGATTACGGCATCCCGCCGTAACTCTCTTCGGAGGTATCCCATGCGCCCAACACTGATTCTTACCTTGCTATTGTTGTTCCCCCTTATGTGCATCGCCCAGGACCAGAACAGCTCGGGCGGTGTTTATCCGAACGCCGATCACTATCGCCCGGCGCGCATCCCCATCGAGGGAGCGAAGCTTTTTCAGCACAATTGCGCCGAGTGCCATGGCTCTGATGGTCGAGGTCACGGCCCGGGCGCGCTTGCTCTGAAGCATACCGTTCCCGACCTGACCCTGATCGCGCAAAGAAATGGCGGAAAGTTTCCTTACGAGCGCGTAAGAGAAATCATTGAAGGTAAACAAGCTGCCCGCCTCGCTCACGGCGACCAGGAAATGCCGGTCTGGGGACCAATCTTCCATGACATCGAATCCGATCAGGACTGGGGAGAAGTTAGGCTCGAAGCCGTCACCAGGCAGGTGGAGTCGATGCAGCGCAATAAATAATCTTGCATGCTCAGCTCGTCAACATTTTCATCTTGTCAACGTTCTTATGTTTTGGATGGTAAGGAGGTTGTCATGCCGCTTAGCAAAGTGCGCGATTTTCTTGACGCTTACAACATCCCGTATCTGATTTTGTCTCACCCGCTGGCCTACACCGCGCAGGGCACCGCGGCGCTTACCCACATCTCAGGAAAAGAGTTGGCCAAGACCGTGATCGTAAGAATTGATGGGGAGCTGGCAATGGCGGTCGTTCCTGCCTCCCGCCACGTCGATCTCTCATTGCTCAAACGAGCTCTGGGCGCGCACGTCGTGGAACTTGCCTCAGAACAGGAGTTCAAAGCCAGGTTCCTCGATTGCGAAACCGGCGCCATGCCGCCTTTCGGAAACCTCTACGGAATGTCCGTTTATGCCGATGAGAGCTTGGCTGCCGACCCGGAAATCACATTCAACGCGGGCACCCATCGGCAACTCTTGCGGATGGATTGGGCGGATCTCGTCAAACTCGTGGAACCCAGAATCCTCCAAATCACCAAGGAAAGAGTGGCCGAGTTTGTCGCCTAGAAGCGATGACGTTCATTCCCGCGCGGATTGTTGATGTGCATCAGCGTTGCATTTAGGTGTTGGTGCTGGCCTTGCGAACCCTCGCCATCCTGGTCATTCCCACGACCCGCGAAGACGGTCTGCCAGTCGAAGCGCGATCATCAGCTTCAAGAAGGTACGCACGAGGCGAGGGCTTGGGTTTTGTGTGGCGTTCGAACGAGAGTTCCGCTTTTCGTGTATTACACAAATTTTGACCAAAAGCACTGTCGGGAACGCTAGTGACAATGTTTGTTTCCGTCTGTAGCTCAATTTCCGTGAGTTATCGCTTGACGACGGTCCGGGAGACCTTGAATGTCGATCGGTTCTGCTAAACTAAACTTCGATATGGCAGAGGTCAGGAGTTCGAATCTCCCTGTGCCTAGCATTTTCTTGACTGCTTCCCGACTTGATCATGTCCGACCCCAGCGTTCCAGAATTCCAACTCACGGCTGAATCCGCTGCCGAAACTGGTGAGTCCTTCGGCGACCTCCTTTCGCAATACGACAAGAGCCATTCGCGCAAGAGCGCAGATGGCGGGAAACAAATCGTCGGCACCGTGATCGTTGTCACTGGTGACTCGGTCTTTCTCGACATCGGATTCAAGAGCGAGGGCATTCTGCCCCTGGCGGTTCTGCAGGGCGCTGGCGAAACGGTGAAACCAGGTGACAAACTTCCGGTCTCGGTGAAAGGCCGCGATCCCGAGGGCTACTACCAACTCACGCGCGCCAAAGTCGAGCGGCCGAAGGACTGGTCGGCGCTGGAGAAGGCTTTTGCCGATAAGGCGACGATCGTCGGCACGGTCACGGGCGTGATCAAAGGCGGCCTCAGTGTGGATGTGGGAGTGCGAGCCTTCATGCCGGCCTCGCGCAGCGGAGCGCACGATGCCGCTGAAATGGAAAAGTTGGTGGAGCAGGAGATCCTCTGCCGCATTATCAAGCTCGACGTGACGGAGGAAGATGTCGTAGTCGACCGGCGCGTGGTGGCCGAAGAGGAAGAGCGCTCGGTGAAAGATCGCCGCTATTCGGAGATGAAGGAAGGCGACACCGTGACCGGCGCGGTTCGCACCATCACCGACTACGGTGCCTTCATCGATCTAGGCGGCGTGGATGCCTTGTTGCACGTGAGTGACATTGCCTGGAGCCGCGTCGCGAACCCGGCGGATGTGCTTTCGGTGGGACAGCAGATCGAAGCCAAGGTACTCAAGATCACGAATGATTCCGGCAAGCGACGCATTTCCGTGGGCATGAAGCAGTTGCAGCCGCATCCCTGGGACGCGGGCGCCGAAAAATATAAGGTCGGCGAACGGGTTCGCGGGGCGGTTACGCGTGTGGTCGAATTCGGAGCGTTCGTCGAACTCGAGCCCGGCATCGAAGGATTGATCCACGTTTCGGAGATGTCATGGGCGAAGAAGTTGCGGAGCGCTAGCACATTAGTGAAGCCGGGAGAGATTGTTGACGCGGTGATTCTTGGCGTGAATGCCGGCGAGCGCCGCATCTCTCTGGGCCTGAAGCAGGCGCTGGGAGACCCGTGGGCCGAGGTGGCGCAGCGCTTCGCTGCAGGCTCAGTGGTCGAAGGTCCGGTCGTAAGCATCACCAAGTTCGGCGCCTTCGTGCAGCTTTCCGAAGGCGTCGAGGGCATGATTCACATCAGCGAGATGAGCGCCGAAAAGCGCATCAACCATCCTCAGGAAGTGCTGAAGGTTGGCCAGTTGGTTAGGGCTCAGGTGCTGGCGGTCGATACTGAAAAGCGGCAGTTGCGGCTGAGCATGAAGCAGCTGGCGCCCAGCGGGCTGGATGAATACATTGCCGAACACAAGGAAGGCGATGTGGTCACCGGCCGCATGATCGAAATTTCGGAGGGACGTGCGCAGGTGGAACTGGGCGAGGGCATCCACGCCAAGTGCCGCATGGATGCGGCAGGCGCGGGTGCGGAAAAGATCGCGCAGGGAAAACTAGATGTATCGTCTTCTAACGCGAACTCGAAACCCGATTTGTCTTCGCTCGGCTCCATGCTGCAGGCCCGCTGGAAGGGTGGAGCGCCCGCGGGCGAGGCTAAGCCGGAGGCCGTCCGCGCCGGACAGATTCGCAAGTTTCGAATCGCCAAGCTGGATCAGGCAGCGAAGAAAATCGAATTAGAGTTAGCGTAGGCGCGACCCCAACTCTAATCCATCTCCCGCATCTGACCTTCGGTCGCCCGCATTCCTGCGCCGGCCGCGGCCGCAGATCCAGCCTGCTTCTTCTGCCAGTCTGCCTCAGCCAAAACCGTGATAGCTTCCAGCTTCTTCTTTTTCAGCCCCGCATTGATGCCCGTCAGTTCTTTTTCAGTCAGCTTCTGGAAGTCGTCAATCACATCTTGCAGTTCATGACCCAACGATTCGGTCCGCGCCACCTGGTAATCCGTGGGCTTGCCGTCGTATCCCGTCACCGCACCATACAGTTGTCCCAGCAGCTCGCGGATGCGTTCTTCGCCGGTAATCATTCCACCTTCCTTCGTCGCTACGATCTTCGAGCGCAGCGCGTCACACTCCGCAGCAAAGCTCTGCAATTGCTTGCGCAGCGGATCTTTCTCCTTCAGCTTGGCCGCCCGCGCATTAGCCCCATCGCGCACGCCCTCAATCGCAGCCACGCCGTAGGTCATGTGCTCCAGCTCTTTGTAGACCTTCATCGACAGGTCGAACTCTGCCTTGCGCTCCTCGAGCGAATACTTGGCCCGCGGATCCATCGCAACGTCGAGTTGTTCGGTATAGGTTTTATCGCCTTTAGTCAGTTTCACCGTGTAAGTGCCGGGCAGCACACGCGGTCCTTGCGCCGCTTCAAACAGCGCCGATGCCGCCGGAGCGACCGCCGGCGGCTTCACGCGCATTCCCCAGCTGGCGCGATTCAATCCACGATGCTTGCTGCCGGCTACCGTATCAACCAGTTTGCCGTCCTGATCAAAAATCTCAATCTTCAAATCGCCGAAAATGTGCCGGCCTTTTTGGTAATAAGTGATTTGCGCGTCTGCGGGCCGGCTGCGTCCGAGGAAAGCTTCGTCACCTTCCGGCCAGCCTCCGAACACATCAAAATACTGGATCGACGGTCGCCCGGCGAGCAGCGTCGCTTCCTCGCTCATCACCTCCGGCGTGAGCAAGCGCAGGGGAGAGATGTCGTCCACAATCCAGATTCCGCGCCCGTGCGTGGCCAGCACCAGGTCCGATTCCCGCGCCTGAACCACGATGTCGTCCACCGGCACCGCCGGGAAGTCGGTTCCTTTGTATTGCGCCCACCGCTGCCCGCCGTCCACCGAAATCCACAGCCCGAATTCCGTGCCCAGGAAAAGAACATTCCGGCTGACCGTGTCTTCCTTGATCACGTGGGCAAAGCCGCGCACTCCGCTCTCCTGCGCCGGCAGCTGCGTCCACGTCTGACCGTAGTCCGTGGTCCGGTAAACGTACGGTTTCATATCGCCGAACGTATGCCGGTCGAACGTGGCATACGCAGTCGCTTCGTCGAAGCGGCTGGCCTCAATCGTCGTCACCAATGAATTTTTTCCCAACCCGCTGATGTTTCCCACCACGTTCGTCCATGTCTTGGCCCCGTCGCGGGTGATCTGCACGTTCCCGTCGTCCGTGCCCACCCAGATGATCTGACCGTTCTTCGGCGACTCTGAAATCGAATAAATCGTTGTGTACATTTCCGCCGAAGAGTTGTCGATGGTCACACCGCCCGATTCTTCCTGTTTCTGTTTTTCCGGATCGTTGGTTGTCAGATCCGGAGAAATGCGATCCCAGGACTGGCCGTGATCGCGCGAGCGGAACAGGTATTGCGCTCCGATGTAAATCGTCCCCTTCTCATTGGGACTCATGTGAATCGGCGTATTCCAGCTGAAGCGCAGTTTCTTCTCGCCATAATTCGGCCAGGGTTTTAGAAAGCGAATCTCGTGCGTATAGCGATTCACCCGCCCAATCTCCCCGCCTTGGGCTTCGGCATAGATGTAATCTGGATCGGATGTGTCTTCGAACATCCAGAAGCCATCTCCGCCAAACATGTTTTCCCAGCGCGAGTTGCTCACCCCGCCTGGATAGGACGAATCACCCACCCACGAACTGTTGTCCTGCAGCCCGCCGTACACGTGATACGGATCCGAATTGTCGGTGCTTACATGGTAGAACTGCGAAACCGGCAGGTTTAGCTGGTGCTTCCAGCGGTTGCCGCCGTCTTCGCTGCGCCACAAGCCGCCGTCGTCTCCGGCAATCACGATGTTCGGATTCTTCGGGTTAATCCACACGTCGTGGAAGTCGCCATGCGCCGCGCTCGAAACTACGTTGAAGGTTTTCCCGCCATCGTTGCTCAGCAGCAGAATAAGATCGGGTTTGAAAATCTTGTTTTCATTCTTAGGATCGACGATCAAGTTGCCGAAATAAAATGGACGCCACACCATGTAGTTGCTGGCATCCAGCTTAGTCCAGGACGCGCCGCTATCGTCAGACCGGTAAAGTCCTCTTCCTTTTTCCGCTTCAACATTGGCATACACCACCTGCGGTTTCGACGGCGCCACCTGCACGGCCACGCGGCCCCAAGGTTTCGGCGGCAGACCCTTATTACTGCTGACTTCATTCCAGTGCGCGCCACCGTCAGTAGATTTAAACAACCCGCTGCCCGGGCCTCCCGAGCGGAACGTCCAGCCTTGCCGCCGGAAGTCCCACATCGCTGCATAGACGGTCTTCGGTTCCTGCGTGCTGCGCGCGATCATGGCGCAGCCGCTCGATCCATTCACCCCCGCCAGAACTTTATTCCACGTCTTGCCCCCGTCGGTCGTCTGAAAGACCCCCCGTTCATCGTTGTCGTCCCACAGGTGCCCGGTCGCGCACGCCAGCACGTCATTATTGTCGGTCGGATTCACCAGAATCTTCGCGATGTGCTCGCTGTCCTTCAAGCCGACGTTGGTCCAGTTCTCGCCGCCATCGGTCGACTTGTATACCCCGTCGCCCACCGACACGCTGTTTCGCGTCCACGCTTCGCCCGTGCCCACCCACACAATTTTCGAGTTCGAGGGATCAATCGCCACCGCTCCAATCGACTGCACATCTTCCCGGTCGAACACCGGTTTGTAGGTCGTGCCGCCGTTCACCGACTTCCACACTCCACCGCTGGCCGCGCCCACAAACACGGTGATGCGGCCGTCTTCCTCTACGGCGTCGACCGCGGCAATGCGTCCGCTCATCATGGCCGAGCCGATGTTTCGCGCCGGCAACCCCGAAACCGTCGCCGCATCGAAGCGATAAGGCGCTTGCCCTGCAGCCTGCAAAGGCGCCCACAGCGAGACCCCGGCGAACAACACAGTCACTGCCCAGTAATTGCGAGCGCATGCTTTCATGTTTACGAGTCCTTTTCCACGTCAATGATTTTCGTCGCTGCCTTCATCCGAGCGAATCGTTGCTTCTTAATTCAAGAAATCAGTGAATCCCAACCATCCCCGACTTCTTTTCCTCGGTTCTCAACGAAGCCGGAAGCATAAAGTCCGCCGGATCGATGGTCACATTCGCTTCCATCTTTTGTATCGTGGTGGTCTGCGCGTCGGGATTATTCTTCGGCCCCTGCGAAATCGAGAACGGATACATCACCCCCGCCACCGGCTTGTACGACCCCAGACCCATCACGCGATCGCGCACCGAGCCCCGGATAAACTGCTGGATCTCCTTGCGGATCTCGATAAAAGTATCCGGGTCGAGATAGTCATAAATAATGTCGCCATTTTTCAGCGTGATCTTCAGCCGCAACGCATCGTCGCCATCCACCACGTCGTGTCCCAGATACTCCACCGTGCTGCCTTTTTCTTTGTAATCGACCAGAGGTCCGTCGAAGTCAGCGTCGAGCAGCAGGTCGCGCATGTCGTCCTCGCCCATCAACTCTGGATCTTTTTTTCCGTTGAAGGGCTGGATCTGCCAGCCGGTCGCGCCGTCATAAGCCTGCACTGCCGTCATCCCCTGCAGCGAGAATGTCTCTCGAACCAGGTCGGGTCGTTCATTCTCCTGGCCCACGGACGCGGTGAAGCCGTCGCCGCCCTCGAACTTGCCTGTCACGCGAAGGTTCTTGATGGCCTTCATTTTTTCGATCCCGCCCCGCGCCTCAATGTTCTTGGCAATCAGTTCGTCCGCGGTTTGCGAGTAGGAAAATACACCGAAGCAGCAGACAGCAATCAGCAAAATCAAGGCATGACGCATCGAGCAGACTCCTGTGTGTGAGGGACTTTTAAGAACCCGGAAAAACGAGAAACAGTACTCTACTCGGTAGTAGACGCATCTTTCAAGTTTTGGTGAGCGGGAGAGGCTGGGAACGAGCTGCGAACGGGTTTTCCACGCCAGCAAAAAAGCCGCTCTCGCGAGCGGCTTGCGTATTCTCAGGACAGAAAGCCCTCAGTGCGTGAAAGAGAAGTTCAGCCCAGTGGTAAAAATAACGTCGTTTTTCTTCGCGGTCGAGGGCGGGTTGGAAACATAGATGTCGCCGAACTGATTCTGCCAACCTAGCCATTTACTGACCTTAGTCACCGAGCCGAAGTTGAACGTGGCTCGATATTCGCCGGTGTTCGACAAATCCGGGAACAGGTACAGGTTCTCCGTGATCACCGTGCTCTTTCCCAGCTTGTGCGTCAAATCTTCGCCCAGCGTAAGTGCGGCGAACCGGTTAGTCACGCCGTAAGAAGTGTAGGTAGTCGGCGTCGGCGGCGTTGTGGGCGGGTTCGGTGGCCCGTTGGAATACGTTTCATGGGTGTAGTTCCCGCCGGCCAGGAAGTCCAACGTTGTGCCGGCCGACTTGATTGCGTGATACCCCAGACCGCCGGCGTACACCGAGCGCAGATCCAGATCCTGCAGCGCGTTACTCATAAAATCCGCGGCTCCAAAGCCGAACATTCGTGGATTAATATTGCGATCGTAACGGATTCCTGCCTGGATCAGATCTGCCACGGTGCTCGGAGTCGCCAACTGGTTGCTGGTGTAGATGGAACTCACGTGCAGGATAATCTTGTCGTTCAAAGTGGGATGGGCAGCGTTGAGCGCCAGCGCCAGGTTTTCCGTTTCGCTGTTGCCGCGGGCCAGCGAGAAGCCCACGTCGGCCCCGCCATTCCAGCCGTGCGTCAAACCGGGATGCAACGACTTGTCGTAAGCCGCCTGCTCGGCGTCATTGCGGATCAACACGACCTTCCCGACGGGAACCTCGACCGTGCCGCCGGTCTTGGTGGCGACCTCGAGTTTCCCGTCGCTGGAGGTTACCGGACCCACGACGGTCTGTTTGTCGGAAGTGCTGACATGCAATTCCTTCTCGGTCGTGATCTGCGTGATCGCGGCGAACTGCAGGGTCACGTCCCCTGCGAACTCGGTATGCAGCACCAGAACCTTGCCGTCAGACTTCACGACCGTGCCAGTCAGGCGGTCACCATTCTTCAATGTGATCTGATCGGCGAAAACCGCCGAGGCTAATCCCAGGAACAGTATGAGAGCAACAACTTCTACTTTACGCAACACTGCCTACCTCCAGATTTTAGAGTTAGTCTCACAGCCTAAATGCTATCTAGGGCCCGGAACTGGAACGGAACAGAAAACGGCGACGAAATGGCGGTGGAAACAAAGAGGATTACTGCCCGCGAAGAGAACTCGGTCAGGCCTTGGTTTCCTTGGATTCGACGGTCTTGCTCGCTTCAGTCGAAGCCGGCGGTGTGGGGGTATCCTTCATCCCCTCTTTCAGTGCACGATAACCTTCGCCCAGCCCTTTGCCCAGCTCGGGCAACTTCTTGGGACCGAAAATCAGCAGAGCAATGGCAAAAATGATGATCAGGTGCCACGGTTGGAACAAACCTTCCACGGGGAACCTCCTGAGAAGACACAGCAACGGTCTCCCTTCCAATACGGTACCGGAGGGTCAGGGGGAAGTCAAACTACGCCCTCGCAGGGTCCTAACTTCCCACGCCCTCCCTGCCTATTACTTCCGTGACCTTACCTTCGGTTCTGCCCGGGGGCTAAAGTGGAAAGTATGGTTCGGGCCAAAAACCTTGCCCCGCGCCGCATTCGCGCCACCAGCAAGCCAGACCGTCACCGGAGAGTCGAGTGAACCGTAAGGGCCTGTCCGTTCTTTTGCTGCTTCTTGGATCTGTTTCAGTAAGAGCGGTTTTGGCTGCCCAGTCCAGCCAGGGCCAGCCGGTGAACTCTACCCAGCTGATGGCTTGGCTGACGGCCGGCGTGCCCGGCAACCGCCTCGTCCGCATTGTTCAGGAGCGGGGAATCGCCAATGTCCCCGGCAAAGAACTAATTCGCCAGCTCGAAGCTGCCGGCGCCGATGCTGATCTGATCCACGCTCTGAAGAACTTGAAGCGGTTCGCAACCGCTGATTCCTCAAGCTCCGAGATTCCCCCCGCCCTGCTTCAGGCTGCCACTGATGCCCGCGCTCAACGCTTCCACGAAGCGGAAATCGCTCTGCGCCAGGCCATAACCGCCGACCCTCAAAACGCCGCGCTGCATTTCGCCCTCGGCACCATGCTGCGGCAGCAGGAACTCTGGGACGACGCCATCGACGAGATCACGCTCTCCGCGCAGCTTATGCCGGATTTCCCTGAGAACCACAGCAGCCTGGCGTATATCTTCTATCGGGTGGATGATCCTTCCGACTCGATCGCGGAGGCGCGCACTGCCCTGAGCATGGATCCGCAGAACGCGGAAGCCTACCAGTTCCTAGGTCTCGCCTTTTTCTCCGACGGACAATACGGCGCATCGGCTAACGCATTCGCCGAGTCGCTTGCCCGCGACGCCGATAACCCCGATACCTATTACGATTTGGGCATCACTCTGCACGCCGATGGAAACCTGCCCGCCGCCATCGCCGCCTATCGCCACGCCATTGGTCTGAACTCGCGTTTCTGGCAGGCTCATTCCAACCTCGCGTTGATCTTGCACGAGCAAAACAAACTGGATGAAGCCATCGCCGAATATCGCGAAGCCAAAAAGCTCGCGCCTGAAGAAGCTTCGGTGCGCAACAATCTGGGCAACACTTATTGCGATAAAGGCGACTTCGACGGGGCCATGCGCGAACTGCGCGAACTTTACCGCGAGCATCCCGAGTGGGAGCAGGGACACGGTTGCCTGGCCCGCGCCTACATGGCGAAGAAGGATTACGCCAGCGCGGTCTCGGAATTGGAACTGGCGGTTCGCGAGAACCCCACCGGTTCTGCCGAACACCGCGTCCTCGGCGAAGCCCTGTTGCTCGATGACAAGCTGGACGAAAGCGTCCGCGAGCTGCGCCTTGCGGTTGCGCTCAATCCCGACTCCGACTCGGCTCACCACGTTCTCGGCACGGCGCTGTTCCAGCAGCACCAGCTACAGGCAGCAGAAAAAGAATTCCGCGAGGCCCTGCGCCTCAATGCTTCTCCCGACAACCACTACGCCCTCGCAGCCTGCCTCATGACCATGAACCGTTATGAGGAAGCTTTGTCGGAACTGGAGACGGCGGCGCGGCTCGATCCCGAGCGCCAACTCTATCGCGCCCGCCGCGACGAACTGCTCAAACTAATGCAGATGAAGGACACAACCTCCCGGTAATAGCTCCGCTGGGACAGTACCAGAAAGTGTACTCCCGGCATGTTCGCCCGGGCTCGGGACTGCTTACACTGGAATGCGAGGGCTGCGCCGGAGCTAAGCTCCGGCGAAAAGATGAAGCTACGCGCCCAAACATTTTTCAGGTGATTGATCATGGACCTGACAAGATCCACACCATCCGCCGCCGCCAAGCCCGCACAGTCCGTTCCGCCGCTTGAAACCAACGTTCGGAACGCTGCTCAGAACCCTGCTCAGAACGACGCCAGGAGCGAGATTCGGACTGAAGTCAGGAACGATCTGCGGAACGCGGTTCGACGTGATGCCAAGGCCCAACAGCCCTCAGGTTTTGGCCTGCCTTGTTCCAACTGCCGTCTCTATTATCCCGCTAACCTCGACGTCTGCCCGGCCTGCAACAGCCAAGTGCGGGTCTCACCCCGCGCTGTTCCTCCTGTTCCCAAGACGCAGCCCGCCACCGAATCTGCACCGGACAGCGTTGTCGTCGAGCGCGAGAGAGAGGCGTTCCTGAAAGAGCTTGAGTCGAAAATTTCCGCAACCCCTGAAGAAGTCCCTGGCTCGACTGCCATCTGCAGTCTGGAAAATCACCGCACTCAAGATGACGAGCCAGCCTCGATTTGCAAAGCGTGTTACGCCCGTCTGCAGGAACGTGTGGATGTTTTCGAAGCTGCCCTGCACATGGATCTCAAGGAAGCGGCACAGATCATCTACGACGCGGTCTGGGCCGACCCCTCCGATCCCAGCAAGACCTACACCAACGCCGCCAGCGCGCTGCTCAGCGAATTGCGCAAACGCTCCGGAGTTTCGAGCGTGCTCGGCCCCTTCCATCCGCGAGGCAACTAAGGCCGGGAGACGAACGCCCCCCGGCGACCACGATTTCGCTTTGCCCGCAAGATTCGGATAGTCCGCTAATCCTCTTCGCCATACGCTGTCCCTATCATCACTTCCACAAACCTGACTTTCCCAATGATCACTGCGAGTGCCATACTCACCAAGGAAACCTTCAGCGAAATGCCGGCGCGCTCCAATTCGGCGAAACTCAGCGAACTCCAGTCAAGCGAAGACCAGCGCTGGGATGCAGTCGTCGCCCGCGATTCCGCCCGCGACGGAGAATTCGTCTTCGCCGTCTCCAGCACCGGCGTCTATTGCCGCCCCTCGTGTGCGGCGCGCCGCCCGAGGCGCGCGAATGTGACATTCTTTTCGCAGCCCGAGCAAGCCGAGAAAGCCGGTTTTCGCGCCTGCCTGCGATGCCGCCCGCGGTCGATCAGCGGCAATCCGCAATCCGACTGGGCCAAAGAGGTCTGCCGCTATATCGAGCAGCATCTCGATGAGCCCATCACTCTTGAGCGCCTCGGCAAAGTATTTCGCCAGAGCGCTTTCCACTTGCAGCGGCGCTTCAAAGCCGCCCTCGGAATCACTCCGCGCGAGTACGCCGATACCTGCCGCTTGCGCCTGCTCAAGCGCAATCTGCAGGCGGGAGACAACGTGACCCGCGCCATGTATGACGCCGGTTACGGCTCCAGCAGCCGCCTTTATGAAAAGA
The DNA here is from genome assembly GCA_049673585.1 of Candidatus Sulfotelmatobacter sp. Lineage (GTDB taxonomy): Bacteria > Acidobacteriota > Terriglobia > Terriglobales > Acidobacteriaceae > Sulfotelmatobacter. The sequence goes on from JBATXV010000007.1 coordinate 66,830, forward strand.
CCGCATCGCAACTCGGCATGACGCCCGATAAATACCGTCGCGGCGCCATCGCCGCCACCGTTCGCTATGCCATCGCCGATTCGCCGCTCGGACGCACGCTGGTCGCCGCCACCGACAAAGGAGTTTGCGCCATCCAGTTCGCGCGTTCCGACGGCGAGTTGATCGAGGGCCTGAAACGCGAATTTCCCTTTGCCCTGCGCAAGCCCGACCAGGGCGGATTGCAAGCCTGGGTTGAAACCTTGCTCGCGACGATGACCGGCCACGAGTTGAATACCGCTCTGCCTTTGGATATTCGGGCCACTGCATTCCAGCGCCGCGTCTGGACTTATCTGCAGTCGATCCCGTTCGGCGCGACCCGATCCTACAGCCAGGTAGCAAAAGCGATTGGCCGGCCGAGCGCGAGCCGTGCCGTGGCCCGAGCCTGCGCCACAAACCCAGTCGCAGTCGCGATTCCCTGCCATCGCGTAGTGCGCAAAGATGGCGACGCCAGCGGTTATCGCTGGGGCATGGAGCGCAAGAAGGCGCTGCTGGAGATCGAGCAGCGGGGAGTGTAGTGCGTGGGCTTCGGGCTTCGGGCTTCGGCCAGATCGATTCAGATCGAAAAAATCACGGATCGCGCCACTTAAAATCCTTCGAATCAATGGGTTGCAATCCCCGTGGCCACGGTAGATCTGGCTAAAATATTGAAAGCAAAGAGCTTGCTCGCAAGATATTCCAGCCAAAGGACTTAGCCTACTCTGCTGCGGCTAAGCGCTTTGGAATCACAGGCTGGGCTGCAAAATATTGCGTTCATGGGACTTATATCTCATTGCTATTTTCATGTCAAAGATCCAATGCGTATAGAGATAGGGTCTCAGGCCTGAGAATCGAAGTCAAGGGAATTGTGAAGGCTTGCCGGCTATGTATCCAATCGGATACAATAGAGCAGGCGTGAATACGTTTATCCGGTCGTCCGATTTCGACGCGTGGCTATCCAATCTGGCCGATCACAAAGCAAAAGCCAGAATCCTGGCTCGCATTCTCAGCGCGACCTTTGGGAACTTCGGCGACTGCGAGCCCGTCGGCGGGGGCGTTTCCGAGATGCGTATTCATGTGGGGGCGGGGTATCGGGTTTATTACTCGCGAACGGGATCGACCAATTATGTTTTGCTGGCTGGCGGCGCGAAGGCGTCGCAGGCCAAGGACATTGCCAAAGCGACGAAAATGGCTCGCGAACTGAAGGGGGCGAAAGGATGAAGAGGAAAACAACTTACAAAGCATTCGATGCTGCGGCATATTTGGATAACGATGCCGTTATTGCCGAATATCTTACGGCGGCTGCCGAAGACTCGAACCCCGATGTATTCGTTGCCGCGCTTGGAGACGTGGCGAAAGCACGGGGCATGGCAAAAATCGCCAAGGACTCGGGATTGGGCAGGGAGAGCCTGTACAAGGCCCTGAGTGCCGGTGCACACCCGCGCTTTGAAACTGTGAATTCTGTCTTGCGCGCGCTTGGCGTGAAGTTCAATGTGGTTGCGGAACACGGAAGATAAGTTGATCGACCATTTGCAAGATGTATGGTTCGCTATTCAATCATTGAGGCGAGCCGCGCGCGCTACTACCGCCCAGTTCACCAACGCGAGCGCGATGGTCGCGACCAGAATCAACGACTGGCCAAAATCAACGCGGGTTACCAGGATCGCGCACAGGATAATTCCCATCACTGCGAAGAAATTTCCCGCGGGCAGGTGGAACATCGCGCTCGCTCCTTCCGGCTGTTTGCGGCGAAGCATGAGCAGGGCCGCACAGGCAACGCCGTAGTAGAGAAGCCGGGCCACGGCAGAAAGCGTTACATTCCATTTGAAGTCGCCGATCAGCGCCAATCCCCAGATCATGCCCGCGAACACGAGAATCGAGACGTAGGGCGTGTGAAAGCGGCGATGAACGTCGGCGAAGACCTTGGGGAAATCTCCTTGTTCAGCGAGGGCGAACACAACGCGCGGCATGGCCAGAATTTTTGCGCTGAGGTATCCATAGAAAGAAATCAGCGCGCCGATGGCAACCAGAGCTGCGCCTACGGGACCGGCCGCCAGCCGCGCCACGTCGGCCAAGGGGCGCTGGCTGTGCGCGGCGTCGGGCAGGGCTCCGACGACCACCCACTGGATCAGCGCGTAGATTGCGGTGCAGAGCAGAAGAGCGGTGAAGAGCGCGAAAGGAGCGTCGCGGCGCGGATTTTTCGCTTCGCTCATGGGAGCGAGCGCAGTCTCGAATCCGCCGTAGGCAAAAACCAGAAGCAGCAGGGCTTTCAGCCACTGGTTGGTGCGGGCAGATGCGACGGGCGCAGAGGCAATGGTCCAGTGCTGGTGTTGAAGCACAAACAAACCGAGGACAATCACCGCGAACAGCGGCACCAGCTTTGCTGCCGTGAACAAATTGCTCACCTGCGTTCCAGCCCGCACGCCGCGAATGTTGATGACGGTCAACAAGCCCACCAGCGCGGTGAGAATGATGGCGCGGGGCAAGGGATCCTTGGCGTGCGGAAAGAACTCGCCGACATAAATCACAAACAGATTGGCGTTCGCCGCGGGCGCAGCCACTTGCCCCAGCCAGAGCATCCAAGCAGTTTGAATCCCCATGAAGCGCCCGAAGGCAACGCGGGCGTAAAGATAAGGACCGCCGGCTTGCTGAAAGCGCGAAGCGACCTCGGCAAAGCAGCCCATGATCACGCACATTCCGGCGCCGGCCGCGAGCACGGCATAGGGGCTGTAGTTGCCGATGAGCGCAGCCACGGTCGAGGGCAGGCCAAAGACTCCGCTGCCAATGATGGAGTTCACCACTAGCGCAACCAGGCTCCAGCGGCCGATGGCGCGGACCAGGTCACCGCGAGGCGGGTTCGGCGAAGGCGATTCCATCCGCGCGTTTGTATCACATGTCGCGGACTTCCCCACAGTGAATTCTCCGTTGAGTTTCCGTAACCATGGCCTCAGTAACTAGGGGTGGTGACTTTGGAGCGCCGGAAGAACCGATGCCCGATTTTGTTCTCGATGACGCGAAAAGCCTTGCCAGTAGCGGGTTTTACCGTGATCGAGTGCTGGGCATGAGTCTCCCAACCAAAGTAATGGCTTGAATTACGAAAGCGCATGATCGTGGGACATCTATCCGCTGGGCGGTCACGATGAGATGTTGAAAGGCACGCGAACATCGCGTTGAACATCGCTTCGAAGGTCGCTTCGACATATGGAGAACGACACTCAGATGGACGATCTACACACGCGGATGGCGCGAGTTACTGAAGATTTGCGCGCGATTCAGCGAGAGCTGAACTACGCAGCCATGCAGGCGCCCAGCGATCCGGAATTGATGGAAGCCCTGAGTGCGCTGCCCGAGACCGAAGCCATCCAGATTCTGTGCAAGGCGCTCGACCAGATGCGGCACTTCCTTTGGTTCTACACGCAGGTGATGAGCAACGAGCCTGAGCTGGGCGATAAGCTCCGTCAGTCGAACGCCGTGAAAACCGTCGAAGACAGCAAGGTGGATACTTCATTCCTCGATCAGCTCACGCGGGCCGATGAGGCCGTGCTTTTGCGCTACCTGGTGGACGCAAAAGAGCGCAAGCCGAACTAACAAGAAACCATTTGCCACGGATCTACGCGGACTCCCGCGGATTTAAGAACAAAATCTTTCTCCTGGATGTCCTGTTTAGCAGTGGCCGCGGACGATCGTTCTGCGCACTTCTCCGTCTGGACTCAACACAATAATGTTGGCTTCGGCGCCGGGGGCGAGCTCGCCGTGTTGCGCGAGGCCGACGGCGCGTGTGGCATTCAGGGTTGCGGCGCGTACGGCTTCGCGCAGGGTCCAGTGGGAGAAGCGGGTTATATTGCGAACGGCGCGGTCCATAGTGAGGACGCTGCCGGCGAGGGTTCCGTTGTTCGTGGCTTTTCCATCTTTCACCTCGACCTGAATGGGGCCGAGTTGGTAGGTGCCGTCGGGCATACCCGCCGCGGCCATCGCGTCCGTAATCAACACCGAGCGTTCGAGGCCGACTGCCCGCAGGAAAATCTGAATGACTTCGGGAGCGAGGTGAATTCCATCCGCGATAATGTCGGCGCTCAGTTGGGGGTCGGTGAGCACTTCGCCGAGGATGCCGGGATCGCGATGATCGAGCGGCCGCATGGCGTTGAAAGTGTGAGTGGCATGGCGGGCGCCGGCGCGGACCCCGGCGCGAGCGGCTTCGAGCACGGCGTCGGAGTGGCCGATGCTCACGCAAACCTTGCGCCGGGCGGCTTCGGCGATGACCTCGAGGGCACCGGGAAGCTCCGGTGCGATGGTCATCATGCGCACGTGGCCGCGCGCGGCTTGCCACAGACGCTCAAAGATTTCGAGCGTGGGATCGAGGAGGTATTCGGGGGGGTGCACGCCGCGGCGCTTGTGGCTGAGAAACGGACCTTCGAGATGGATTCCGAGCGGGCGGGCCTGGATCGCGTCGCTTTCACCGTTGGAAGCTTGAGCGGCTTCGATGGCATCGGCTAGCCGCTCCAGAGCTGCGCAGGTCTGATCAAGCGGCGCGGCGACAGTGGTAGGAAAGTATCCAGTGACGCCGTGGGTGGTCAGGAATTTGTTCAGACGCGGTAACTCGCCGGGGGCGGCCCGCATGACATCGAGGCCAGCGCCACCGTGCATGTGAATGTCGACGAAACCAGGCGCGAGGATGGCCTCGGCCGGGCTTTCGCTCGCAAGATCAATTACCGTTGCGTTCTTCGGAATTTCCCGCTCAGCGCGCGAGGAGACAGCTGAAATGAGGCCGTTCTCAATGAAGAGGAGCGGGTCCTTAATTTCTTCTTGTGGCGTGTAGAGACGATGGGCGCGGAGAACGATCATGGCTTCGAATCAGACTGCGCTCGCAACAGCACTTAAAATCCTGGCCGGGTTCGGTCGCATTGCGTCATCAGTGTAGCGCGAAAGATGGATCGGGTGGCGAGCGGAGAGAACCGTCCCCACTTGCGATGTTATAATCGTTGTGCCATCGAGCAGCAACGCGTGCGATGGATGTCTTCCTTGTTGCCGCCTGCAGCACCGTCGGGGAGTGGCTCAGCCTGGTAGAGCACCTGGTTCGGGACCAGGGGGTCGGAGGTTCAAATCCTCTCTCCCCGACCATTTCTAAAGGACTTATCGAAACTCACAGTGGGCGCAATTGGGCGCAACTCAGGAAGAGTGAAGCCCAATCCTACCCTCTGCGCGGTCATTGTACGAAACATCCCGTCTATCTTTACCCCGGTACGAGCGTAGCGTTGTGAGATGTCCTTGTTCGAGTGTCCCATCCAAATGTGAACGAGGATCTCAGGCACCAACTCTTTATCGAGGTGAGCCGCCCGGAATCTCCTGAAGGCATGGAATCCGCAAAGTGGCGTTCCCATCCCTAGGAGAATCGGGTGAAGGGATCTCCGCAACAGATTCGATTTACGTTGCGGAGTGCCGCGAGCCGATGGAAATACCAACCCGCTCTTACGCGAGCCGATGTGATCCCCTAACGCACTAGCCAACGAGGAGTGAAGATCCACCTCTCGTTTTCCGGCCGCAGTCTTCGGGCTGCCAAGATCACCTTCCCACGCGCTGCGCTTCACATGGATCACTGTGTCGCATACGTCTTCGACTTGCAGCGCGAAAGCCTCCCCGATCCGAAGCCCGGAGCCGGCGAGCAAGGCATACAGAATCTTGTCCTGTCCGTTGGCGCTAGAGATTATCGTCTCGATCTCCGCAGCCGTGAAGCTGGGAGCGTTCTGTTCTTCCACGACAGGAAGATCCATGAAGTTGTGATTCCACTTCACGGAGTAAACCGGCTCTCCTTTGTCGTTCAGGACCGAGGCAACCACTGACTTGATGACAGCGAGATAGTTCTCAATCGACTTGGCTGAGAACCGGGGTTTCCCATCCTTCGTCTCCGAGGCCATCTCTGCCACGAACCCCCGCATCGTGCGGTTGTTCACATCAGCAAGTTGCATCTGTCCTATCTTTCCGTTGACGTATTTCAGATGGCTCGTCCATGCTTCCGCAGTCCGCAGCTTGATCGGCTTCCGCTTCCTGCTCTGCACAGATTGAAGCCATGCTCCAGATTGTTCCTTGAATGTAATACCGAGGTTCGCCGCTTCCGCTTCGCGGAAGACTTGCTCGGAGTTGGCACCGGACGCCGCGAGGATCTGCTTAAGTCTTCGTGAACGTTCGGATGCGTTGAGTGATCCCGGCCCGGTAGCCGGACAGATCCGAACGCGCTTACAGACGCGCTTTTCCTGCCCTGCAACATCCATCCAGAACCGGCCATAGAAACTGCCCTTTCGTTGTTCGATCCAACCATTTTGCCCAGACCGTCTTGACAAAGTACGTCTCGCTTTCCGGTCTGGTTGCGCGGCTGAAAGTATCCCACTACAAACCGCTTCCATCAAGGGGTTTGTGACGGTAATCGTTCTCATCAGAAGCCCCCCTCTAGTTGCATCTGCGGAGCACTTCTGTCTTGCTCTGCCGTCCACTTCTTGTTCCACTTGTTCACAAGACCATGTTTACGGCCACGTCCCGAACGGAACATAGACCGCTCCCCCAGCGACAGGA
>JBATXV010000008.1:0-21779 GCA_049673585.1 Candidatus Sulfotelmatobacter sp.
GACGTCCACTCCAGCCTGCGGGTCGCTCGGCCTGCCGTTGCGTGCGGCCCATAGTGCGTCTTCGCTTGAGGGCTTCAGGAAATGTGCGGCTGACGGGAAGTAAGGGGTGGGTCCCCATCCGTTGGGATCCCAGGCATCTAAGGGATAAAAATGCGCTGTGGGACTTGTGCCACCTTGATCCGTGGTCAATTCCACTGCGCTGATTCGTGCGAGGTAAGGCTGGAATGCGAGTACCTCCTGATCCGGGAAAAGCATATAGCGGCCGGATGGAGCCCCCTCGGGATCGGTCGCGCCTGGCGTAGCGAGAGTCCCGAAACTAAGGCTTGGGGCGCCGCTCTGGGAGAGAAGACTCATCTCCTCCCCACACGCGGGTGCAGTCACCGCCGCTGGCTGGTCCTGAGCTAACGCGGGAGCGCTGAGGCCCAAAAGACCGAACCAGAGCGCGGCCACGATTGCGAACATCGTTCCTGGAAGCCTTGCTTCCGATCCGTTGGCAAAGTTGTTTGATTGGACCGCGGTTTTCATGCGTCGTGCAACATTCTCTGATTTCGTCATGTGAGTCACCCTCTTCTCGGAGGGGAATAATGCAACCTGCGAACCAAACTTAACTTGATGATTAGACTGGACTTGCGGGGAGTCTTAACTTCAGGGAGGCTCGCGAATTCACGAAATTTCAGGAGCAGAGAAAGAAATCAAGAATTAGTCGGCAATGGATTTCCTGGCCGCTCTACAGTAGGCAATACATACGTGGACATAGACGGGACAACTCCACAAGCGAGCTCCTGCAGCCTCGATTGTTGCAGCGGGACTCTGCCGCGAAGGGGTGCGAGACGCGAGCGCTCGGCTGTCAGCCGAAAATGAATGACCCTCCGGCAGGTTCGCCGGAGGGCCGCGGTTAAGTGCTGAAACCGCGAATGCGCGCGCTACTGGGCGGCGATGCAGCCGCTTTCGTTAGGAAGCTCCGTCGTGTCGGAGCAACCCGGCTGGTAGCATTGAGAAACGCCACTGTATGTACCCGCGTTTGGCCCGCCTGGTCTCCAGGTCAACTCTGAGGTCCCGTATACGAGATCCTGCGGTATGTTCAGGGGCCCCGTCAAAGACGGATCACCGGTTCCAAACAATGTATTCAGCAGCAAATCGGAAGGAAGTGACTCGCTCACCTGCATGGTGCCCTGATTGTTGATCGTGCCACCGATCACAAGGATGTCGGTCGTGGCCATGTTCGTGAACGAGGGAAAGGTCCGATAGGCGTACCCGTTCGACGTGGTGGTCGAGGGGTAGGAAGCATTGCAAGAGTTGTTCCAGTGGTAAAGATGATCTTCGTCAACGGCGGTGCTTTCAAACATGCCGAGCTTGTTGATGTCTGACACCGGCTGCTGTAGATAGTCATCCAGCTGGTAAAACTGCGGCACCAGCTGAAGGTACATGGACCGCCGTACGCCGCCTGCCAACTGTTCCGCCACGTTGTTGGTGGTCAATGCATTGCTGAAGGTCCAGCCGGAGTTCGAATCCTCGGTTTTGGCTCCAATCGCCTGCAGCTTCCCCCAATCGACGTAAATGTTGTTGAGTGCGGCCCCGTACGAATTCGCAAGATCTTCGGCGTAATTCGTCTCGTTGTTCTGCAGGTTCCCGAGGGTTGTATCGAAGGTGTTTTCGTAACTCGGGGGAGTAGCGGAGGCGCTAGCCCCCCACCACGGGTCAAGCGCCGAGCCCGACCAGAGCATTCCACTCGTTACGCCGACTGCTGACGCAACGATTGGGAGTTCCGGGCCGAGGGCGGCGGTCGCGATCGATGTGACTCCAGCCGCCAGATTCATCCAATCGTACGATGAAGCTTTCACGCTGGTGCTCGGCAGCGCGCCCACCTGTCCGTTCAGCACCTCATAAGTTGCCGCGATTACCTCGTCGGACATACCACCGTTGCCATTGCCCTTTATCACGCCTCCAATGCCAGGGTCTCCGAGATAGCCGTACGTATCTTTGAACGCCGTTACCTCTGTGTAAAGCTGCGCATTCGCGTCCGCCAGGTCTTGCACGGTAAAGCCGTTGCCATCGCCGGGGTATTTGCAATTCGGCATATCAGGATTTACGGAACAGTCAAAGTCCGTATTCGCGTTTGCTATGAGTGGACCTTTAACGATATCCGTATAAAACCAGCGCACGTCGGCACTGTACGTTCCATTCTCGTTAAGTGCATACGCGAGAAACTGCTGGCTCGCATAGTGATAAGCGGCGATGTGTCCCGGCGTGTCGGTCAGCGGCCAGTCGATGGGGGCCTGGGTGCTGATTGAGTAGAAGTCGTAATCGATACTCACGGTGCTCGCATCTGAGGCATTTCCTTTCCCGTCTTCCTGCGACACGACGGACGGAAAATAGAGGCTCTGGTTGTCGCGAGCCATTACACCGCGGACAATACCGGTCTGACCTTGCTGGCTATATGCAGACGAAGAATTAGCCACTCCTGTGGAGAAGGGATTCAGCATCCCTGGCAAGCCTGTCGCAATCTGTAACCCAGGAGCGACTAGCGTGTAAGTTGATGTGGGAGTCGTGAGCGATTGCAACGTGTAACCAGATCCCCCGTACCAGTCAATGATGGGAGCCACGTCAGCTGCGACCGATGCACTCTGGAGCGGCTGGCCTACTGTCGTCAGGACGACTAACTGACGGTTCGTGGCCAGTTTGAGCGCCTGGTAGAGATTACCAGCGGCTTGCGAAGCAGTGGTCGAGTCCGAGCTGCCTGTGGGGAAAAACTGCCCGCAATTTTGGGCGAATCCCTGCGGTTGACAGAGACTGCCGCTGGTCGTACTTGCATCGATCGGCAGCAGCGTTACACGGTCTAATGTCAGAAGCCAGAACCCATTCGCTGACCCGACTGGCGCAGCCCAACCATGAACGCCGCCGTTGTAGGTGATAAAGACGTTACTGGTGCTGTTGTTCGGATTGTTCGGGTAGATCTCAAATTGCACAACATTGCCGGCATGGAAGTTGTAGTTGCCAAACTGATCTACTGCCAGCAGACCGTTGGCGAAGGGGGTCGTCCAGTAGCCTTTGCCCACATCGCCAGGCAGATAGTAATCTTCGTACGCGCTGCCAGTCGCCGCACCTGAGACTCCAATGGCCGCATACCCTTGCGGCTGCCAGGCAGCGGGATAGCTGGAATAATTGGTGCCTCCGATTGCGGTCGTATCGAGAGCGGAGTCGGCATTGTTGTTCACCGTCGTCCCGACCAGCACGATTTCCGCGCCTGCCTGTAGCGTCGCAAACTTCGTCTTCAGCGACCCTGAATCGCTGAGACACCAGTAAGCATCCTCAACCGCTGGGTTGTTGCGGTTCAGGACGACAACCTGGTAGCGGCTGCCGCACGGTGGGTCACTGGCAGTCGGAAACGTAGCATCGCGGTACGGGAGTGAGTACTTGGTTGGGTCAAGGTTGTCCTGCAGGTTCGCCGGAGTGCCCGTCGTCATTGTGACCCACGGCTCAGCCCCACCCGCATTCAGGGAGAGTCCAACGGTTGAAGGCACATAGTTGGGCTGGTTTTCGCCGGCTCTCAGACCGTAGTAGTAACCAAATTTTGCGCTTGTCACTTTAATGCTGTCGTCGGCGCCACGCGCGAACGCCACCAATTGATTCTGACCACTCAACAGCCGATCAGCCTTGGTGAGTTCCACCGTCCAGCGACAGGCCTGTGGCCCGCAGTCTTCTTGCTTGGCGTGACGAGTAATGTTCTTTCCGTTGAGCTTAATGCGGAGCGACTTGGGACGAATCCCGTTGCCCACGCGCACCACGGCCTTCACTGTGGTTTTGTCGGTGATGATATTGCCGTATTTAGGTTCCACGATCTGAAGCGCATCGGACCTCTTCCTCGCGTTCTGAGCCGAGGATAGGCCCACCGGGGCATCTGGACTTTGCGAAGTAGAGTTATCGGCGGCGGAGGCGGCCATCGAAGCCGCTCCGAGGAATACTGCGAGAGCGATTTTGTGTAATTTCATTTTCGTGATCCTTTTCTTCCGATGTCTTGGGCTGCACCGGCCAGCCCTGCGTGAATTAACAATGCATGGCCGTGACCAATCTGTTTTCTTCGCAAGATGAATGACTTAGAGGCTTTTATGCGGCGTGACTTCCTCGGGAATTCCCGAGATTCCGGGACGCGCTCACCGGCGCGAAACGGAGAGCCCGGTCGGAAAGGAAGTCTTGGGATGACGGAGCGATAACAGCGCGTTGAATTGAACGCAGTAGAAGAGTGCCGGACGAGAATTACACGGCAGAGACAATCTCCCTGCCCTTGTCGCCCAGGTCGGCGACCAACCCGTCATCGGACAAATCCATCGGGCGTGAGTTCTTCCAGTCGTGATGGACCAGCTTGTGAATGCGGTCGACAACATCCTGATCGCGTACTTCGATGGCCAGCTCGCGCCGGCTGTTGAAGCTGCCGGGGGCTAAGTTGATCGAGCCGACGATGGCGCGGGCTCCGTCCGCGTACATCAGTTTGGCGTGGAGCTTGAGGCCGTGCACCTTGTGGACCTTCACGCCGACATCGTCGAGGATGCGCAGGCCGGCGACCCCTTCGATAAGCTTTTCTTCCTTTAGCGTATGCGGTGGGCGCGCCATGATGTGTACCTTGACCCCGCGGCGGCTGGCGCGCACGAGGTGCTCAATAATCAGCGGGTCCTGATAGCGCTCGTTCTGCACCCAGAGCGAGTGCTTCGCTTCGTCGATAAATTGCGACAGCCGTTGCCGCGCATTTCCTACACACCAGATCATGTGCGAGTGGTCGCCGGGATGGAACGGCTTCCGCGCCCAGTCCGCCTCGAAACACTCGACGATCTCCCGCACTTCGTGCGCATGCGAAGTCACGACGGCATAGTCGCGGGTGTCGGTCAGATTCTCCGTTTCCCAGTTGAGCGACATGATCCAGGCCGATTTCTCATCGACCACCATGGATTTTTCGTGGGTCACTTCAAAATCCGGTGTGCTGTCGATGACTTCGATACCCGAACTTTCGAGCAGCTTGCGCGTTTGCTGGTTCTCCGTCTGGCCGTTGCGCCGCATCGGATTCAGCATAATGCGCACCTGCACGCCGCGGTGGTGTGCCTTGATCACCGACCCCAAAATGCGCGAGTCGGAAAAGACGAACATCTTGACCCGCAGAGAAGCTGAGGCAGCATCGATCGCGTCGAGGATGGGACGCACCGAATCATCGGGGAAAGCTATGAGATATCGCGACATTGTATTTTCTCCTTTTTATGCAAGCGTTGCCTGTGGAACGAGGCTCAACCGTGAGTTGATTTTGTCCGTTTCGTTCTCGAACTGTGTGCGGCACAACGCCGCGTAAATGCCGTTCTGGGTGACCAACTGTTGGTGCGTGCCGTTTTCAGCGACCACGCCCGCTGCGATCACGACAATCTGATCCGCATCGCGAATCGTCGCCAGGCGGTGCGCGATGGTGAGAACCGTGCGTCCCTTCATGAGCCGCTCCAGCGCGTCCATCACCACCCTCTCCGATTCGGCATCGAGAGCAGCGGTGGGCTCATCGAGAAGAAGGATGGGATTGTTGCGCACAATCACGCGAGCGATGCCGATGCGCTGCCGCTGGCCCCCGGAGAGAGTCAGGCCGCGCTCGCCCACCATCGTGTCGTAGCCGTGCGGCATGCGGGCGATGAATTCGTGAGCATTTGCCAAGCGAGCGGCTTCGGCGATCTCCGCGCGAGTCGCGCTCGGCCGGCCGAACGCGATGTTATCGAGGATAGTCCCGTGAAACAGCACCGTATCCTGCAGGACATAGCCGATGTGATCACGTAGGGGATGTAGTTTGTACTCGCGCACGTCATGCCCGTCGATGCTCACCTTCCCCGCAATGACGTCGTAGAAGCGGGGAATCAGGCTGACGATCGTAGACTTTCCACCGCCGGTCGGCCCTACGATTCCCACTCGCTGCCCCGGCTTGACGAAGAAGCTGACATCTTTCAACACCGGAGGATTGTCGGGATAAGCGAAGGCGACATTCTGGAAGATGATTTCGCCCTTGATGTTCCGCGGTTCGATGGCATCTTCGCATTCGGGGATAATGGCATCAGCCTCAAGAACCATGCGGATGCGTTCCACTCCAACAGCTGCCTGGGCGATGGCGTTGGTCGTCGTAGCCAGATCCTTCACCGGCTTGAAAAACTTTGTGAGATAGGAGAGATAGACCGTGAGGGCGCCAATGGTCATGCCTCCCGCAAGGATCAAATACGACCCCTGCCACATGACAACGGCAGTGCAGAGTGCCACCGTGGCCGATACCATCGGCGCAAGCAGAGACTTGATGCGCCGCGCCGCCAGCGCCGCTCTTACAGTGGCGCTGCTTACATTGATCAGTTGATCCTCCTCGATTTTTTGACCGTCGAACGCCTTGATCACGGGCATAGACTCCAAGGTCTGCTGAACCACGGTGAGAATGTTGGCCTGCTCGTTGCGGACCGCGTGCGTCGCGTTTTTTATGGCCTTCTTGAAGTGGAACACGAAGAAGAGCAGGAACGGCGTGACCCCCAGGACAACCAGAGTGAACCGCCAATTCAAGTAGAACATGAGCGCCAGCATGCTCACCAACGTCAGCGCGTCGACCAGGATGCCAAGCATCGAGGACGACGCGAAATTTTGGATGGTCTGAACGTCGGTCGTAATGGTGCTCAGCAGATTGCCGATCTGATGCGTATCGTAATAACCGAGCGACAGCCGCTGAAGATGATGAAACGTCCGCACCCGGAGATCATGGGCAACGTACTGGCCAGCGCTTTCCGTGAAGTAGCTGTCGATATATCCGGCGATGGCACCGATAGCAGCAATGAGAACTGCGGCGATCCCTGCCAGCAGCGCGATGTGCATCTTGCTCTCATTGCCGAGCCCAGCCCCCAGCATATCCCGCAGCCACAAGGGCAGCCGATGACCACCGGCAACGTTATCGATGATGACCTTCAACGGCCAGGGAGCCGCCAAGCTCATCGCGGTCTCAACGACCATGGCGATCAGAATGATGAAAAGCGTTCCGCGATACGGGCGAACGAGTTGTCGAATCAGGTTGAACATTTTCATGCCTTTCTGTCATGGCTCACTTGGTGGCTTCTGTCGCCGTGGTCGCTGCCTGTATTTCTGCCGAGCTTATCCTCGGCAAAGCCTGGGCAATCTTGGTGCTGGTTGCTGACTCGGCCTTGGCAAGGTCGTCCAAATGAATGATGGTCGCCGCCGCTACAAATCTCACTTCACGCCGGGAGTCGGAAAGCCTGGGTTCGATTCCCTCCAGGAGAGCGGAATCACCACGTTTCGCGATGCCTTCCAACGCGGCAACGCGGAGCACCCAGTTCTTGTTCTGCGTAGTGACTACCAGTAACTTGCCCGTACGCCGCTCAGGATCGGTTGCGAGAGCAGCGATCAAAGCAGCCCTGGCAGCCGTACCGCTCTTGCGATCTTTCATAATCGTCTGCAGGGCTTCCCATGGAATGCCGGCGAACGGGACGTAACCGATTCCTTCGCTTAATCCCATTTGCGCCAACTGCTTCGGGTTGTGAAGGATCTGCATCTCCTGCGCGATCATTCCTGAATTGTTTTTACGTTCACCGGTGTAAACCTCGTAGTAGACGTCGTAGCAGGCCGGGTCATTCAGCAAACAGAGCGCGTGGGCAGCTGCCATCACAACTGACAGGTTCTTGTCGTTGAGAGCTCCTTTCAGGCCGGCGTTCGCCCCGGTTGCGTGCATCTGGCCCAGGGAGGTCGCAGCCGCTGCACGGACCGAGCTGTTCTTGTCTTTCAGAGCCGCCTCGGCGAGTTCAACGGAATGAGGATCGTCTGGGATGAGGCCGAGAACCCTGATCGCCCCGAGCCTCTGGGTGCTGCTCTTCTGTTCCAGACCCGCTTCCAGTACGGCCCAGCTAGAATTCGCTGCCGTCTGCGCACAACATGCGGCAGTCAGGAAAGCGAGAACGAAAAGCGCACGGCGAGCCGCTGGCATCGTCCAGGTGTTAGTTAAGGTCTTCGGCATTCTTGAGCTCCTTGGATTGTGGCCATCGCTCACTAATTGATAATGGCAAATGCCGGGCCAAAGCTAAGTTGTTGAACAAAATTGACTTAGGAGATACACAAGGAGGTCGCGGGCTCGGGAATTCACGAGAGTTCGCGAGAGGAGCGGGTCAGGCAGGGGTCGCGACGGGCAACCGACGAGCGCACGTCTTCTCAACGCGGTCTTGACGACGCTCAGCGGGTAACCTGCTCACCTCGCAAGGCGACAGCCGCGACGGCCGCCTCGTGCTTGAGTTCCTCTACGCTGACCGTGCCGTTTACGTTTGTGTGCGTCGCTCTATCATCACAGGCGTCGGTCGAAGCCGATCCGGTTTCCCCACCATGATTGGCTGCTTGTAACCGCGCACCGTAAACGGCGGCAACTGCGTCCAGGCGAGAGATCATGTCCCGCGTTGCCGCGAGCTTCAACTTCTGCGCTTGTTGGGGCGTCACACTTCCGGTCTCCGAGCCTTCAGAGATTTTCTGTAGGCGGGCGTAGACATCACGAAGCAATCCGTCGACACGAGCAGCATAATCTTGGGCCACGGCAGACGCAGCTTCGGTATTCGCGGAGCACTTCGGCCTGGTCTTCTGTTGCGCCGTCGCCGGGATTGCAGCAAGAGTAAGAATAATGGTGAGAGCGAGGAACCGTGTATTTTTCATTTTGTCCTTCCTATGAGTAACAACCTTCACATTGAGTTTTCTCCCGAGCCGAGTGACTAGTAGGACGCCAGCGTTGTCACAGCTTCGACACGTCCGCATTCGCAGTTGGACTGCATCTCAGAAGCGCCAGCTTCATGAGCCAAAGACTGACGCTGCTGTGCCGTTTTTGGGCGGTAGCTCGAAACCAGCCGCGCGACCACAACCGCGACGAAAAAGATACCGGACATACTCTCCAGTGCGGCGACGATTCGCACATAAGGGTTCAGCGGAGCGATTCCGCCGTAGCCGACGCTCGTCAAGGTAACCATGCTGAAGTAGAGAAACGTTCCCGCCTGCGTGGACGGAATAGTTTGGTTGAAGGCATGGTCGACGAAGCGATTCAGGATCCAATAAAGCTGGGAATACGCGGTCGCGAGCACCAGGTAGCTGATGAACGCTTCGGCGATCGCGTTCCGTGGAGTGCGGAATTCGGAATGAAAGTGATCGAAGATGGCCCACAGAATCGAACACGAGAACACCAGACCGACTACCGGAGACAGGTTGGCATAAGGCTCGTGGGGATTGGCGAAGGCTTCGACGAGCCTCGTGATGATCCAGATCCCCGAGACCGGCAGCACAACCCGGCGCACGACCGAACGGTTGGCGAAGTGACCAATGCCGGCGAGCACCATCAACAGCACCGCAAGACCGAGCAGCGCGCCCGCGCGAGGATGTGAATCGGCGAGCGGCGAGGCCAGCATCTCGGCGACCAGCGCCCACATCACGATTTTGATCCGGTGCCGGGCGAAAAACCCTAAACGCAACCATTTGCTGTTCATAAGAGCTTTCATTTTGATTCACCTCCGGCGTGACCTCGAGGGCTTCCCCTTTACTCGACCGGCGACCAGTCGTCGGTCGGATTGAATTCGTGAATCGATGCCGCGATCTTCGCCGTGTCGGGACCGAGATCCCGCTCGTACACGACACCATCAACGCCAGTCATGAAAGTCATGATGCCGGTTTCGGCGTACCTGACGGGCGTCGCCAGGATGGCGTAACCGCCGGCCATCCTGCCATTCACGATGTAGTTCCGGGACCCACCGGGGGCATCGTCGCCCTGCTCCGTCAGGATGCGCAGCGAGTAACCGTCGAGGACCAGAGGCTGATCCGGCGAGAGCGAACTGAGCGAGGACTTGGGCAGTTGGTTCAGAGTCGCAAGCGGACTCACGTCCTGCTTGTCGGACGCAGGCCAATACAGCCCATCCTGCTTGTCTGGAGAGCCGATGATGCGCTGCGCGAAACTGGCGTAGCCACTATCGGCGTAGTACATCTCCTGCGCGTCTGCGACCGCGGAGCAGGCGTCGATCGTCAGCAATTCGTTCCGGCCGATATCGCGCGCGCGAATTTCCTGCGCTCCCGCAACTGCGTCGAAGTGCCAATGTCCCGAGGAGTCCTTCGCCAGAGGGACTGGGAACGCAAAGTTGTCGGCCCCGATATAGAGCACACGGCTGCCGTCGGTCATGTCGACCCAGCGATTCATCTTCTCGTATTTGGAGGCGAAGGCCTTCAGGGCCGCCGTATCTGCTTCTTTGTCGCCTGTCGTCAGAAGAGCCTTGGTGTCGACACCCAGGATTTTCGCCAGAGTGGGCTCGTCGCTGTTTCCGGCGGCCAAGGCCAGAGCCGAACCGGCTGCGGCGGGCGACTGGAACTTAGGCTGTGCGTCCTTAGTCAGCGCCGTGTTCCTTGTCTTCAATTGCACAATCGTGATTGCCACGACGGCGAGCGCTACTGCGGCCACTCGCGCGATGTGCTTCCAGTTGTTCTTTTTTTTCGCGTTGGATTCCATTTCAATCTCCCTCGAATTAGGTTTTGATCTCGTGTTATCGCTGAACCGCTTTACCGACGGCGTCCGCCACCGCCGGAAGAGCGGTGCTGCGCCGGTGCGTGCATCCGGGCCATGCGCTGTTGCGGACGATGTCCGGCCATGCTGCCGCGGCCGCGATTGCTTTCTGCGCGGTTAGCGGCGCCGTCTCCGCTGACGCGGGAGCGGTTCTGCTCCGCGCCCATGGAGTGGTTGTCTTCGCTGCGGCTTTGACCAAGCATCTGGCCGTTGTTCGTGGGTGTGCTCGCGTGCTGCTGCACACCACCGTTCCCGCCGATCAATCCGTGATTGCCGTTGGCTCCGCCATTGGGCGCGCTCGCGTGCTGCACACCGCCGTTCCCGCCGATCAGCCCGTGGTTCCCGTTGTTTCCACCGTTGGGCAAGTTCTGGCCGGCATTCTTGTCGGCGTGCCAGCCGCCGTCAGGACCGAAATACCCGTTCGGGTGATAGCCGCCGTTGGGTCCATAATGCGTGTCTTCGCCCGGCTTGTAGTTGCCGTCGGGGTGAAAGGTGCCGTTGTTTCCATACCAGGCATGGTTTTGCGATCCGGCCGCTCCGCCTCCCCAAGGGTGGTAGCCGTTGTAGTTCGTGTTGTTCCAGGTATGGTTGTTGATGTAGGTGTTGTGGTTGTAAATGATGGTCGTGTTGCCACCACCGCCGCAGCAGCCCCAATTCACATTCCATGCGTGCCAGCCCCAGCCGAAGCCTCCACCCCAGCCACCACCGAACGAAGCTCCGATCGTGATCGGAGTTCCGAAGTAGAGTCCCACTCCCACTGACACTGGCAGCGGCTGCGGCACATAGTACGGCACCACGACGGGCGCGCCATAAACCACTGTGGGGTTGTATTGCGGAATGTAGATTACCTGCGGGTTCGCCGGCTGGATCACGATCGTGTTCGGCGTCGGCGTGGTGACCGTGATCTGGGAATTCGACTGCAGTGTGCCGGCTGCTTGCGCTTTGGCGCGCATAGCTTGCACGGCCGCCATTACATCGGGCTGCTGATCGGCGAACACCTGCCCGAGGCTCGATGTCCACGAGAGGTTATGCGCCAGGTTGTCGAGCACCGACGGAAACTGTGTAAGCGCCTTCACACTGGGATCCCAAGATTGCTGATCCACGGCCTGCGCCAGCGCCTGGCCGGACAGGTTTCTGTTCTGTGCGAGCCAGTCGTCGGCGTATGCAACCTGGTCGGGGTTCGTGGAAGCCGCGAGCACCTGCGCCACCAACGCATCGGGACAAAGCGCGATGGGAGCAACGAGTGAATCGAGCTGATCCGCCGAAAGAGGCGCTGGCGCCGGGGCCGAGTTGCCCTGCTGGGCGCCTTGTGCGGAATAATTCGTCGGCTGCTGCGCTTCAGGCTGAGCAGCCGGCGCCTGCTGCGGAGCTTGGTATGCCGGCTGCGACTGATACGTCGTTTGAGATTGATACGCCGGAGCCTGATACGTGGGAGCCTGGTTGCTCGCCGGCTGATATTCAGTCTGACTTTCCGGCGGAGTCAGAACCGGTTGAGACTGATAGATCGCCCCCGTCTTCGGCGGAACCGCCGTGGGAGTCGTGGCCGGACGCGCAGCTTGCCACGCGGCGTGCTTGCCGCGGATCCCATAGGTTCCTGACATCGAATCTCCGTAGATCTGTCCCCAGAAGTGAAGAACAGTTCGGGTAACTGTGTTGAACCGGATGCGATGTCCATTGACCTCACCCTGAATCGGACCCGACTGCACGGGGCCCTCGAAATACCCTGTGATGCGATTGCCGTATTGTGCGATCTGGACGTGCTTCACGACCGTCTCGCCGTTTTCGATGTTGGTTGAGTAAATCGTCCAGTCGCCCTGCACATTGTCAGGCGGTTGGTCTGCGAACGCGGTGCCGGCGAAGGCCAGCACCAGAAGGGTAATCGCCAGCTTCGTTGCAGTGTTGGTTCTCTTCATAAC
The DNA here is from genome assembly GCA_049673585.1 of Candidatus Sulfotelmatobacter sp. GTDB lineage: Bacteria > Acidobacteriota > Terriglobia > Terriglobales > Acidobacteriaceae > Sulfotelmatobacter. The sequence goes on from JBATXV010000008.1 coordinate 12,490, forward strand.
ATTTCTCCTAAGATTTCTGCGACTTCCTGATCTCATTGCCGCTCAAGGAGGAGCAATGCAACTGGCGAGCCAAAGTTATCCTGCTGATTTGCTTGGAATTGTTACGCTGGCTAGCTCCCGAGGGATCGGGAATTCACGAAATCTAAAGAACAGGGAAAAACCGCCGCCGTGCAGCACAGAAAGGAAAAGTGACGTGTGACGAGCTCCCGCGGCGTTGCAGTACTCGCGAATGTCCTGATGCAAAGTTGGGGTGCGGACGAAGTGTCCGCACCCCAATTTTGCTGGAATAGGCTTCGAACGAGTCAGCTTTGCTGGCGATTAAACCGGCCGCTGGGCGGATTGTCTTGGCCAGGCGTCGTCGAGGGTTTCGCGCTTGGCTGGCCCGAGTTCGGTTGCGGCGTCACGTCGGGTTTGACCGGCTGCACAGCGGGCTGATTCGGACGAGTGCGTTGATTCCCAGCATGAGCGGCTGGCCGCCCCGGTCTTGGCTGATTTGTGCCGGGTTGCTGCGGCGCCGAAGGTTTCGCAGGTTGCACTGAGGGTGCCTGTGGGCGCGTCGGCCTGTTTCCTCCAGGCGATTTCGGCTGGCTCGGCGTTGTCCCCTGGTATTGCGGGACGTAGACGACTGCCGGATTCGCGGGCTGGATCACATAGATCGTCTGCCCTGGCGATTGCTGCACTTCCACTTTTTGCTGCTCCGTGGTGCGCAGGGCGCCCGAGCCGTATGCCTGAGCCCGTAGGCGTTGAATCGACGCAGTGACCGATCCCTGGTCAGCGGAGAACGCTTACCCGACTGCGGCATAGTCGTCGATGTGCTGAGCCATCATGTCGAGCACTTGAGGAAAGTTCACCAGCGCGATGAATGCAGGATCGAATCCTTGCTTTTCTGCCGCGTCGGTGAGCGCCGTGCCCGTCAGACCGGGATTCGCCTGCAACCAGGCGTTGACATCCAGGATCTCCTGCGGGTTTGTTGACGCCGTAGTGATCTGCGACAGCAGCGCATCCGGATAAAGAGCGACCGGCGCAAGCAACTGATCGAGTTCCTCCGGCGCAGGGGATGCGGCCTGCGCCGAGAGAAGAGGACCGGCGCCTTGCAGCGCCACGCACAGGATCAGCAGTGAGATCAGGATGGGCAGCGGCTTTCCTCGCATAAGTCACATGCTCCCTTGATCACTCGACTGATTCGTCGGCGTTTTTTTGTTCAGTTCAGCCAGCAGCACCTTAGCCGACAGCGGAGTAAGAACTTCGTTGTTGAATACGATGTCGTGCGCGCTGATGTTTCTTCCATATAACTTCTTGTTGGCCCCATTGTCCGGGCGCAGGGTCGAGCCCGACAGAGAGATTCCAGCGAAGAGTCCGCGAGACCGCGAATACGAAAGAATCTCGGCTCGCAGCGTCACGTCGGTCTCAGCCGAGAGATTGCGTCCGACTGGACCAGCTGCGGCAGAGATGTCCCCGCCCAGTTTCACTTTGCTGTCCAGAATGGCGTGGGCCGACCGCGGAGTCATCAGCAGGAGCACGAAGTCGGTCGCCTGTCCGCCAATCTGGAGTCCGAAGCTTCCGCCTTCGAGCGCCATCATGGTCGGAGCGCCCCAGGGGCCTTTGAAGTCTTCGCCACCGCGGCAGGTCATGACGCCCCTTCCATAACTTCCGCCGAATCCGAAGGCGAACTTCAGAACGGAAGGCAGGACGACGACACAATCCGCTTTATCGATGACGCTCTGTGGGATATCGTCTGGAATGTTGAGAACTTCCTTCATTACCTGTCCCGCGTTTGCCACGCGGCCCTGTTCTTTTTCCTGGCCGAAAACAGGTAATGCAATGATGGCAAGCAGCAGCGTGATTACACCCAATATGTTTTTCATAGTTTTCCTCTCTTAATTTTTAGACAACTTGACGGATCCTCCCAGCAGGATTGCCCGCCGATTTCTCTTCTCTGATCACAGCCAGCGAAGCGTTGCCTGCCAGCAAATCCTTGATCTGGCGCAAATGCAGCTCCAGGCGCTTCTCAGTTGCCGCATTCTTGCCCGCCATCAGAATCAGTTTCACCGAGACGAGAAACACACCCGTTTCCAGAAAAAGCTCGTGGGTAATTCCCTTAACGGCTAACGAGCAACTGAACAGTGCAACGGTCAGCACAATGACAACGCTGGCCCATGGATCACTTGACTTGAAGAATTTCATGACGAACCTCTTTGCTCGATTTGATTGGTCGATTCACAAAACGTGAATCAACCAGCCACCGACGATTCAACGACTCAAGGTGAAGCACATTAGGCGGGTTGGGACTCGACTGAGTCGAGCCCCCTCGCGCGTTCGTTTTACTTGGTTGCGGGCACCCAAACTGCATCGGCCGAAGCCAGTTCAACCCCGGCAACTTCAGTGTCGATGGTTACGTTGTGAAGTTGTGTCTTCTTTCCAGGTTGGGCGGAAACGGTCAACAGGTACTGGTTGTCGAGTATCTTCTGCAACTGATCCAGATACGGTGTGAAACTTACAGGCGTCTCCAGACCCAGAAAGAAGGACTCGCCACCACTCACGTCTGACAGCTTGGCAATGCCCATCTGTCCACTCGTGGCTTCCCAGTAGTTGCGGCGGTAGCGGCCAACGCCCGGCGCATAAATCGTGTGAATGATCGTGCCCGTACGCATGGCAACATCACTCGCAGAATCTACGTCAGGATTGATCTGGAGTCCGCGCCAGGGCAACGTACGCCGGGCTCGGTCGATTCCGTCGGTCACCATCAGGATTTCACGCCGGCGGTCGGTCGAGGGCCAGCGCTTCATCAGATCGATAACCGAGAGGTACGGACTCGCGTACGCGCCTCTGGAACCCAGGGGCAACCGCAAGGTCTTCGCAGCTGCGGCGTGGTCCGTCGTTAGATCCTGCGCGATCTGAACGGTCGCATTACGCATGTATCCGACGCCGACTAACGTCGTGGACGGCTGCGCGTTTATGAACGTCTTGAGGTCATCGAGATGCATGCCCAGGCTCGGGTCCGAAGCATCGTCGATCAGGATGAACAGATCGAGTCCGGCATACTGTCCCTGAGCCGGAACCCAGCCCCGCACCTTCAGGCGTTCCTTGCCTTGGGTGACGACGACGTCCTGTTGGCTGATTTCGGGCATGCGTTTGTTGCTTGCCACGTTTGCCGTAACCGTCATGGTTACCGGCACCGTAGTCTGCGTGGGTTCCTCTGCATGCAGAGGAAGGGCGGCCGCAATCGCCGCCATTGCAATTACTGAGTGAATTTTGGTCGTAATTCGTGATCGCATATTTTGTTTCCTTTGTTTGGTCACCAAGTCTCGCCTGGATCTCGCCACAGCTAATGCATCCTCGATACCAAATCACAACCGGTTGAAAACATGACAATTGCAAGAAGTTCACGCTCTCGAACCCCTCGGGAATTCCCGAGCTTTCGTGAGGCCGCACAGCAGTTAGTGAGAGAGAGTCGTCCCGAGAAGACAGACCTGCATCATCGTGATCGCGACGTGCAGGTATGCGCAGGTGAAATTCGGCTGAGGAGTGATGGCAGGTCGCTAGTTCTGCGCGCTCGGAGGCGCATTCAGACGAACCACCCGGCCGGCATCGAGCTCGTATTCTGCTTCGATCACAGTGAGCTTGCCTGACTTGACTGCATCGCGAATGATCTCGCTGTTGGCCAGAAGATCCATCGCACTACGATGAACGTTTTCTTTGATCGCCGATTCGACGAGATCATCGGCCTTGGCGTAAGTCTTCGCCTGATTCACGGCAGGGCGAATCTTTTCCACGATCGCGTCCAAGTTTGGACTCGGCATCTTCTCGCCGGAACACGCAGCATTCACCGCACCGCACCTCTGGTGTCCAAGCACGACCAACACAGTGCTGTGCAAGTGTTCCACCGCGTACTCAATGCTTCCGAGTGCCACCGCGTCGACAACGTTGCCTGCTGTCCGCACAACAAAAAGATCTCCCAGGCTCTGATCGAAAATCAGCTCCGGACCGACTCGGCTGTCGGAACACGAGAGGATGATTGCTTTGGGAGACTGCCCGGAGGCCAGTTTGTGGCGCAGCGAAGCGAGGTCGCGCGCCTGCGGCTTGCCAGCAACAAATCGGCGATTGCCGGCCATCAGACTGTCCCAGACTTCAGTTGCGGACGGCGCGGCGTGAACCGGAGCATGCGACGTGTGTTGCTTGGGAACAGGAGGGGGCGCTTGGGCGATCCCATGACTCGCGAACGACAACATGAGACTAAGACACAGAATGCGAATCATAAATTGCTCCTACGGAAGTGATGTCATTCATCTCGACGGTATCGCTGGTGGGCTTTTGGATCGTCAGCATCAAGGTATCTGTCTCGGGAAAGATCTGATATTCGATCTTACTCGGAATCTCGAACCATTTACCGCCATATTCGACAATTTTGTCGTTTATCGCGATTTTGCCGGTGCCGCGGATGAAGTACAGAGTGGCAGCAGAAGTTTCGAAGCGGTGCTCGACGCTCTTGTCATTGGCTTGTACACGCGTAAAGGTGAAGAGCGCAGTATCGTCCCTGTGTACGTGGAAGCTTCGATTTCCGCCTAAGTGCTCAACGCTGAACTTGCTGGCCGATTCAAACATGGTAGTTCTCCTATTTGGTTGCCGAACTAATAACGACTCTCTTGACACTGCAACCTCAGTGCCAAGTTGCGAATGTTGAAGGCAGCGGGTTTAAGTAGGGGGTCCCGTCCCGACGTTTGTGAAATTCCCGAGGGTTCGTGATGTTGGGCGCTATCTACCACTCGTGCGCAGGGCTAGCCGCGGGTCATCGGCCGAGGGTGGGTACATGGGTGGTGACCCCATCTCGACATAGAGTCTTTGTATGCTTTGTTGGCTGTCGTGAACGAGACCGGTACGTGGGTAATCCAATTCGGCAACCAGTGACAGTACGATTGCGACCGTCAGCGGCACGACCACCATGGCCAAGAAAAACCTCTGTCGCATGCTGTATCCCACGACAAAACAGGTCAGCGCGGATATCAATATCACCACCAACCAAATGACGGCGGGGATGCGCTTCTCTTCCGCTGCCTGCCTTTGTTCAATCAAATCCGGCAGTTCACCGAGGGCCTGTACAAATATTGGGGTGAGGGCGTTGGGGTTACGTTGCACCAGCCGAATCGTGTCTTCCCACATCTCACTCTGGAACTGTTTTGCATGACGGACGCTCTCCTGTACCGCAGGCTCATCTGGTTTGGCCTCTCCAAATTCGACGCGGGCTGCTACGTATTTCGCGAACGATGACAAGATTTCGTCTCGAAACGGCTCCGGTAATAGCTGAGCGCGCTCTTGGACGGTTATTAGCGCATCTGCCTCGTCGACCACCAGCTGATTCCGGTGCTCATAGTGTGGCAAGGCCATGGGTAGACTGAATCCAAGTAATAGACCCAGCAGAACACTCAGTTCGCCCCGCGCCGATTCAAGTAGTGACTGCCGTTCTCCGTTGATGGGCGACGCTTGGCGGAGCCTGAAACCGAATTCCACGATCAACATTAAGCCGCTCAACAAGAGGGGAAAGAATAGCTGCGTGTGTGCAATGACCCATAGCAATGGGCTCGTCGAGTAGTCGATGTTCGTCAGCAATGATAGTTGTGCGATCTGGATGAATGGCATATAAGCTTTCTCAAACCCTTTTATGGCTCAAAGGTGCCGCGCTTGGGGCGTCAAGTCCCAGTTACTCTGCGCGACAAAAACTCTGACCACTACTGTAGCGGCGGATCAATCATTCCTTGGAACGAGGTTCCGAGAAACTTTCCTCTCGCGTCGAAATTCCAGTTAAAAATGGCGGCTCCAGCGCGAGCGCAAGCATGGCATCCGTTAATTAGCGGATAGGCCACCGTGAACTGCGTTCCACCGTCGGGTCCGACTTGCGAGTCGGGCCATATCTTTCCGGCGCGATCTCCCGGCCAAACATCGACATTCGGAAACTGCGCCTTAACATCTCGGAACTGCGGACTCTGCTTCATCGCTTTGACGTCAAGCAGCTTGAGATCCTCAACATTGACAATGCGCGGCTGACCATTCAGCAAGAGAAGACCGTAGTTTGTATTGGCTCGCAAGGGATAGGTGATCCAGGCAAACGCGACCGGGCCTTCATCGTGAAATCCCGTCATCACACCGAATTCGCCGTGACTCTGCTTATAAAGCTCGCGTGTGAACTGCACGGCGTCGGCTGGGGCACCGGCCTTGGTCATCTGGTTGATCATGCAGTCGGCATAGTCGGAGGACGCCGAACGATCGCATGCGGCGTGGGCTGTCGTCATGAATTGCGGCGGCAGCTGCCAAACAGACGAGGCCTCAATTTTCGCGGACTGGAACTTCGACTGCGCAGTAAGCGTGAGGGCCAAGGAAAGAAAAAACAATAGTGGACGGGTATAGCGCATGTTCATCCTCGTGATTCGCTATTGCAAAACGCGTGCCGAATCAAAGCCGCTCAAAACACGCACATTAACGAGCCCAACGATTCACGGAACCATCGGGAGTTCACGAGATTTCGAGACAATCACGGCGCCGCCGAGGCAGCAGACTGTTACGCTCCCGCAAATTGACTCGAGAAATCTGACGGTTTGCCGCCTACCGATCTTTGGCGGCTTGCATGCAATGTCGCTCCGAGCAGATAGCGTAAAGCTGGTCCCTGCGAGATGAACTCGATGGTCGACAGACTCGGTAGGTGGCTTGACAGACTCGACCCCGGCGTCCACCGCCGCGTCAAGGGCGTGCGCCTGGTAACCGCATATGGCATTGCGGCGATGCTGGGTGCGCTTCTCTACAACTCGTATCACATCTCGGGCGGCTCGTTTCTCAGTTACCTAGCCGCCGGCTTCGGCCTGTGGGCGAGCGTTTCAGAAGGTCAGACAACTCGCTGGTCGTCTGCTCGCGATCTTGTGATCCTGAATGCTGCCGCGGTGACGGGCGCACTTAGCTTAATCGGTCTTACGCCGATTTTGATGCGCTATGGGCTGGGTCCGGAGTGGATTCTGATCACGGGCGCGTTTCTGGTTGGATATCTCAAGCGATTCGGAATTCTTGGTGCGGGCATCGGGTCCCAGATCTATATCGGCCAGCTTCTCGGCTACGGAACCGCGATCACTCGGGCGGATCTGGGACTGGTAGTGCTGGCAGGATTAGTAGCCACGGTGTCCACGGTTGTTCCTCGCTTGCTCAGCGGACCGGCGGAACATCCGACGCCTGTGTCGGTTGTCGATGCCTCCATTGGGGAGAGGCAAGCATCACGAGAACTGCGGATGGGGTTACAGGCAGCAGTGGCCGCTTTTGTCATCGTTTTAGTAAGCAGCGTAATCCACCTCCAAGAGTCCGCATGGGCGATTACTGCGAGCACCTATGTCATTGCCGGGTCGGCATCCGGAACTGCAGATCGCGTTCGCCGACGGATCGTTGGAACGTTGATCGGGGTCCCGCTTGGCATCGCGTGCGTGCCGATCGCAATGCACATACCGCCGCTGGCGTGGATACTCGCTGCAATTGCAATGATCATTTACGCAATGGCATTACCAGAGCGCTACGACGTTGCCTGCGCGGCCTACGCTTTTACCCTGATGGTAACGCTCGCGATCAGTGGGGAAACGTCGACATCGCTCTTGGGGGCGCGCGCCTGGGAAACGCTGCTCGGCGGCTTGCTGGGAGTGGCGGCCGCGAAAGTCATTCTTCCCCTCCGGGGGGATGCCCGAGGTGACGATGCGAGAAAACAAGGGAGAGAGTGTTTCTCACCCTCAGGTTTCGAAGGGGGATAGAGCTGCGCGATCGTTCCTGTAGAGAAATCAGCTTCCTGCCGGTATAAGCAGGGTCGTGATCGCTGTTCGCACGCTTTATGCCAGCATCACATGCGTTTGTGACGAATATCACCGACTGAATGGGCGAACTGCCGTGATTATCTCTCTATAGATGTACGCTTCGATCGGCCAGCACTAGGAAGGACATTCATGTAGAATCAGGCCGACCGAGAGGTATTGTTGTGCAGGCTGAACCCTTACTCTCCCTCGCAGCACAGGTAGCGGGCGAACACCAAACGGTCGATGTTTTGAGCGCGGTTGTTCGTGGTCTTGCGGCACAACCGGGGGTCGCACTGGCGCGGGTTTGGTTGCTAGCGCCCGGAGATCTCTGTCAAAGCTGTTTCCGCAGGACCGACTGCGCCGACCAAACACAGTGCCTCCATTTGGTCGCAAGTGCCGGCTCTTCCAAATCCGTTCCTGGCGAAGACTGGTCCTCTCTTCATGGCCAATACCGCAGGATTCCCCGGGGCCATCGAAAGGTCGGGGAGATCGGCACCACAGGCAGATCGATCTTGATCCCAGATGCTGCGGCTACCAGTGAGTGGATCGGGAACAAGGAATGGGCCAAACGGGAGAGCATCCGAAGTTTTGCAGGCTATCCACTCGTCTCCCGTGGAGAGATCCTTGGAGTCTTAGCCACATTCAACCGCGAATGCCTCTGCCAGCAGGATTTTTCATGGCTCGAAATCTTTGCGAATCAGGTCGCGGTAGCAATTACAAATGCTCGTGCTTTTGAGCAAATCCAGCGGGGCGAGAATGAATTGCGCGAGAGTGAAACCAAGTATCGTTCCCTGGTGGATCTTTCTCCCGCGGCTATTTTGTTGCTGAGCAACGACGGGAAATTCGTCTCGGCCAATCCTGCCGGCCTCAGACTGCTGAAGTGCAGTGCGTCGGAACTTGAGAAAATATCCATTCTGGATACTTACTCGAAGGAGGACCTCGCGCGCTATCCAACACCGCTCGAGAAGATCGGAGGAGCTCTCTTCCAGTTTGAGCGCACGTTTGTTGGCAAGGACGGAAGCCAAGTGCCCGTGGAGGTCTCCCTTTCACCGACCTTCCCCGGTGGGCGCCAAGCTGTGGTACAGGACATTAGCGAACGCAAGCGTGTGGAAGAAGCCGTGCGGCAGCACGCGAAGGAGCTTCAGCAGGTGATTGATGTAGCTCCCTTGCACATGTTTCTTTGGGAAGCCGATGGGAGCGGGTCGTATGGCAATCTCACATCATCTGACTACTTCGGCACGATCCCGCCGAAAGCTCCCATGGAGTTTCTCGATCTGGTCACCCATCCCGAGGACGTGGGACAACTGAAAGAAGGCATTCGCACCGCCATGTCCAGTGGCGAGTCCTTTTCGATGGAAGCGCGCATGCGTCGACACGATGGCGAATACCGATGGTTTGTATACGAGATTCGGCCGTTGCGGAATGAGGCCGACCAGATTACGCGCTGGTGCGGTACCCGTATCGACATTGACGATCGCA
>JBATXV010000009.1:0-19038 GCA_049673585.1 Candidatus Sulfotelmatobacter sp.
CGCGGCGGCGATTGAGCTTCGGCGGCATGGGCGGATTCTCAGTAATTAAGCTCGTCAAGCCAATCAAGACTGTCTGCTCCTGGACGCCGCACCAAGCTGGCGTCTGCCATATGCTGGTTTCCAAGACAAAGCCCAACGTAGGGACAGCTGCTGCAGGGATTCTGCGGAAAGCGGATGCCGCTGTGCGGCAGAAAGTCTGCCGACTCGATGCGACGGATTGTGCTTTCCACCAAGTGGCCAAACTCTTGCCGCTGCTCGTCGGTAATCGTGGTTCGCAGGTACTGAACCTCGACCAAGCGCTTGCGGACGAATACGACCTGAGCAACTTCCGCGATGCCGGTCATCCACGAATAACAAACTAGCTGTGGATCAAGGGCCAATAACCCCTGAGGCTCTTCCGGGTATCGGCTGGAAGAGGTTTTCCACTCGAGCAGGCGACGCGTTCCGTCGAGTTTGCCGATGGCGTCGACATAGGCGACAAAGTCGTTCTTTCCTGAAATTGGCCGGGTGAATTTGATCTGTAGATTCCGCTGTGGCCGGCGAACCTGGATGCGATCGTCCTGGCAGAACCGGGTCAACAGCATGATCCCCTGCCGTAGCATGCGATCCCACGAATCTCCGTTGGAGTAGTGCAAGCCCTGGCTCTGACACTGAGACCATTCGGAGAACAGAACTGCTCCTGGATCTTCTCTGCGGAAATAAGCACCTAGAGCTTGTTCGAAGGCGCGGCCGAACAGCATCGCCGCCCGGGTGTCCTTCTCCTTCCAGCTATCGAGGTAGCGATGCCGGTAACGCCGCGGGCAGGTCACGTATTGGCTGATCTGAGTGTAGCTGTAGGTCATCAGGCCACCTGGGGGCTGTCCAGATTTGCCGGCGAAAGTTCTTCCCAACGATCTGCCGAAGCAAAACCGTCGAATCGGAGGAGCGAAGCACCGTTAAAGACGATGTGGCTGGTCTTGACCACGCCCTTCAGGCCGACGAGCTGCGTTTCATCCACCTCATCCCGTCCGAGCAGTTCGGTGTCATAGCCAAAGTCGCGCAGGAACCAGTTCAGCTTCCACAGGGCTTTCGGGTTGCAATAGAGACGGCTCGAAAGGATGTGACCAGAAAAGCGGCTGGGCTCAAGAATGGCCAGAGTGAGTGTGTAGTAGGGCTTTTGTGCCTGCCGGCGAAAATAGACTCTTTGCACCCGAACCAAGAACATTCCGTCGGGGACCTGATCGGCGGCACAGCGATCGGCGGCGTGCAGACCTTCGATCTGGCGTCTCATGCGGCACCTGCTTTCTGGCCGAGATAGCTATTGAGCTGGCAGAGCAGGGCGTTGCGGTCTTTCTCGGCCCAATTGGCCAGATGCTTGACGAAGTTTTCCACCTGCTCCCGGGTGGCATCGCGAAGCGCCTTGACGCTGCAGAAATCAGCGGCGTAGGACTTTACCAAGTTGGGATCGAGTTGATGCTGGCGAATGATCTGGCAAAGGCGGTCGCGAACTTTCGGGCTGCCGTTGTTCCCATTGCCATTGGATGGTTGCGGAGGGAATTTCTTCGATTCGCGGGAGGATTGCGGTGGTTCGGCGAAGGATCCGATCTCCTCGACAGAGCAGGTGCCGATACCGTAGGCCTTACGGAGCGCACGATTCACGGCCCGCGTTTCGGCCACGCGCATCTCGGCGCCGTGAACAAGGAAAGAGACATTGGAGGGATCGGCGTCACCATAGCCCACAAAGCCCGAGGAGCTCTTGGACGGATAGACGGTTGCCTTTAGGACGAATCGGCTCGCTGCGGAATCACAGAGGGAGTCGACGGCTTCAACATGGATGCCACAGCATTTCTTGCGGCGCGCCAGCCGGAGGAGGCCAGTGTGCGTGACATACCAGCAACTACCAATGAACTGGAGTTCTCCGTTGCTCAATGAAAAGTTGAAATCCCTAGACAAACTCTCGAGTGGCTTAACCACTCGGGTTGCCAGGTTGCCTCCCAATAGCTGCCGAGCAAGCCGTAAGTTTTCTCGCAGCGGATCGCTCGTTTGGGACCTGCGGACGGTGTGTTTTGGACATCCCTTCATTTAGCCCTCCAGTGTTTGTCAATCAAGGTGATAACATATGATAACACATGATATCGCCGACCGCAATCTAATTTTGGGTTGTCGCTTGGTTTCTGACGCGGCTATAGTCTTTGTCGTGACAACAAAGAAGGTTTTCTTGGCATTCCGAGTTTCACCCGAGCTGAAGGGCGAGATTCAGGAGATAGCAAACAGTGAAGCGAGGAGTCTTTCGCAGGTCTGCGAACTGCTACTGTCCGAGGGCGTGCAGGCCTACAAGAAGGAAGGGCCCAAATTCTTGCAGCGCCTGGTCGCTAAGCAGAAGACTAGGGTCAAGGACTAATGACCGACGTCGGGAAGCAGTTCGCCATCGATGCGCGACCTCGTGTCCCTCGCGAAAAATGCCGTCACTAAGCGATTGATGCGAAGGCAGTTGCAACGCTTGACTTGCCCGTTGTAACCGGTCTAAAGTACCCCCAGGTCGGCAAAGAAAAATGGGCCGATCTCTCGGGTGTGCCAACATCTGAGATAAGTAACCTCTGACGAGCGATAAGTAATCTGCATGGTTAAAGGCTCGTTTCGGACGCACCTTGCTAGGGTTCCGAACTAGTTGTATCGCGCGACCCGGCGGGTCATCTCGCGCGCGAGGCTCCGAACGGCACTGACTTACTGAGCGAGCGCCCTGCCGACACAATACAACCGAAGGAGATGGCGGCTGCGTTCTGCTGCGACAGCTGACGGTGATGAGAAAAATGTCGACAGGCAGTATCAAGGCAAGAAATAGTTCGGCACCGACAAAATCAAATGGGACAGCGGCGAATCAATTTCCGCCTGCAAGTGTGAAACAAAGCTTGGATTCGGCAGCAGCGATAGCTAGAATGGCGGGCCCTATAGAACGGTACTTGTTGGGATGTGAAAGACTGCAGAGAAGAGTGGACGCAGCATTCGGTGACAAGCTTTTCCTTCCAGATCAGTCCCCCGTATCCCCGAGAAACCGAATGCGGTTCACGAAATACTTCGAGATGATGAAATCCTTGACGATGCTGAAAATCGAGTTGATCCATGAGTTTATGCGAGTTCACGGAGTCAATCCAAGTAATCCACGTGAAATGTGGGCAAAAGGAGAGGTTGCCTGCGGAATCCGAGCAGCCGCAGGTCCAGCTGTGACACCATCTCCAGAGTTCGCGTCCGACCAATCGAGTATTCGCCGACAACCGATTGAAGCTTTCGAGGAAGTTGCACGTTTGGCAGAATACTTGACAAGACACGCGCATTCTATGAAGCAACCATTCAAAATGGAATCTTACAAAACCACTAATCGAGAGAAACGCCACGGCAGAACAAGGACGAATTAACAGGCGTCTTACTTTTTCGATGCAATGCCGGCACCGGCGGTAGTAAGTAAGCAGTGATGGAAGCCAGCTTGGCGAAGGAGAAAACCATGAAGACAAAAAAGAACGGTGACCGAAAATTTCGTCGCGGCCCGAACAAATCACAAGCGACATGTCCGCTATCGGACAAAAACCCTGTTGGAATCGCTGAATTGTACCGACGCTGTCTTGCTGAGGAACAGAAATCAACACAACTCGACTTGGACAAGCTCAAACTCATTCTTGTAAGAGGCTTGTTTTTTGATCGACCCCTCTTTGAGCCGCCACCAACGGTGGATGAATCCTCCGCAATAAATAAGGAAACGGATCTCAAGATCCGCAGACAGTTATGGGAGGCGCGCAAATATCGACTCATTAAGGAACTCGTCAGGACAAAAACCAGGCGGAAAGAGCGACTTTTCATATTGGCCTGGTGGCTAAATCAGGAGGAGATCTGCAAGCCGGAGGACATTATTGGGGTTGAAGAACTAGGACGAAGGGCAAAGAAGCTCTTTCCGTGCTTTTCCACGGCCGATTTCCACCACGCCGACGCGGTGAGGGCCTGGATCCCTTACTTCGACAGGCTGATCCCGGAGTCCCGCGTGGTCAAGGACAGCTCGAAGCTCATGAAGCAAGGCTATGACGAAAAAGCAGTCTGGGCCGCGTTGAAAAAACGAAGCTCGATTGCGGCAGCGTGTGAATTCCTGGCCTCACGGTCGGGCGCCGGCGCGACGCTTGCGAATGCGTATTCCAGACTCTACGGGCGCAAGTACACCGCTTTCTGCCAGCGGTTCCCGTCCGCTTGCCATTAGGCGCTATCATCTTTCACAAATTTTCGGACAGCGATTTTTGAAGCGAGTTTGTCCGTTGTGCGCGAGGCTATTGGTGTAGTCGCGAGCTTCAACAACGTTCGCGACACACGAAAGGAAAGGAGAGGTTATGAGGATCAGAAAAAAGATGAGCGCAGATGTCATTGCGGCCAACCGCGCCAATAGCAAGAAGGGAACTGGCCCGAGGACGCTCAAGGGCAAGGACATCGTGAGTCGAAATTCGACAAGGCATGGTGTTTTGGCCAACAACTTTCGGTTCAAGGACGATCAGGAAGAAGCCGCCTACGACGCGCTAATTTCCGACCTCGACGGGAGCATCGATGGGGACGATCCCCTGCAGTCGATGCTCGCAGAGGAAGTCGTAATAGCTCACCTTCGTCGTGGGCGTGCCCTGAAGCTGGAGCAGAGGCTCTGCCGACGGCAGAACCCAGCGACAGAGCTTGCTCTCGGGGCAATTGAGCATTCCGAGCTCGTGAGCGACGGCGTCTGCCGGCTCGATTTTGGCCCTGGATGGGAATGCGAGGAACTCCACATGTCTGCTAAGAAGGACAGTGAAGGTCTAGCCAGGAACGGTCCCGTGGCTCAGAGCAATGGACATGGTCAAGAACGAGAGCTCCACGTCAAGTTCCAGGATCCTATGGATAAGGCCCTGCGGTACCAGAGGGCTACCGCTCGAGACTTCTTTCGCGCGTGGAACCTGCTTTACAAAGTACGGAGAGAACGGAAGCCTAACTCGAGAGGTGAAAACGACGCGGAGGAAGGCGAATAGGGGAAGAAAAACGACGAATTCCCGTGAAGGACTTGATCATTGGCCAGGATGTGAGGCGCGCAATCCAAGCGCTGGTCGCATCAGTTGTGCGCCTCATTGAATCTACATTGCTGATCAGCAGCTGATCTCAGGCATTCCGCCTGGGTTGCGACAAGTCAGTTCGGACTTCCTGGGACCACGACGCAGGCACGTCAATCAACACGCAGGACCAGGAAAAACTCAAGGAGATGTTGTCATGAGTCCTTTCACATCTGAGGCCGCGCCGGAACAGTTTAACCATCGTCAGAAACCGCTTGGAAAAATCCGCACACCGGAATAGAGACATTGAACCCTACCGGGATGATGACTCCGAAGACCAGCGGGCCTTGAGAGAAGCGGTTGAACGTCAGCAGGGGGACTTGAAGGCTTGCAGGCAGCCCCGTCTCGAGCATCTCGCGAGCACATCGACCGTGCTTTCGCGGGACGGCTGTTTCTGCCGGATATGGCGCCGGACGCCTCGGCGAATCTACGGCGGTTCAAGACGCATCTCGGGCAACATAAGCGGACTAAGTTGCCGCGCCACATGCTGTGGAGTTATGGATGCTCTCATGTGGTATGAAACGCGAAGACCGATTCGGTTCCACGTGACCATAGAGGATATGAGAATCAGGACCAGAAGCGGAATGGCCCCGCCAAGATCCGTGGCGGGCCATTGAACTGTACCGCCAGAACAGCCGTCGCGATATCCCGTGTGATTTGACGAAACAAACCCACTAAGTTGTTTGTTTGCATCGCGCGTGTCTCAAGAGGTGGTGGCTGAGCGTTCTGTGCGGAACGGAGCGTAATTCCCGGCGGCTGCAGAAATGCCGGTGACTGATGGAGTCCAGATTGGACATCGCACCAGACAATTGGCAATGCCAACCATCCCCTCGTAGCGGCCCACAGCCCAAACGCCATTCAGCCAGCTTTCGACGCTCTGCTGGGCATAGTCGATCAGGTGCTGGCGGTGGAGGGCGCGGTGGTGCAGCGTGCGAAGCAGATTGTTCTAGGGTATCGACAGCTGTCTTCCCGTAACGCGGTGCATCTATCCGTCATGGAACAAAATGGAATCGAGCGAATCTTGAGTTTCGACTCGGGCTTCGACGCGTTCCCCCGTATTACGCGCCTATCGTGACTGCACGCGAACAAGGACCACTAGCCGACTGGAGCGCCTGCAGCGACGCCGTAAGGGCGAGCCGGTGCTGCCTCCCGTGAACGTGCAGCTGACCTGATGAATGGCGGCTTATTGCACACTCCGCCCTGGAATCAAAATTCGGTGATGTGATTTCCATCACAGACTTCCTCGCCAGAGTTGAGATAATGTGAAGAAGTCGAGTATTGGCGCCGGATCGTTCCCTCCGCCACCCCCAGCTTGACGTTTCCTCCCTCTATTTTCCAATCAGTTGTTCAACAGAAACGGCAGGTGAAATACCCCGCCGCGTTTCGTTACGAGGTGGACGGTTGCGAAAATATTATCGCTTCATCGATGGCCTGCGGAAATTCGCAAAATCGCGACTGGAACCCAAGGAAGCGATCGCCTTAGCACGAACTTTGCTCCAGAAACGAATCGCAGCCCGCGAAGACAATTTCTTATGTCTTGCTGAGCGGAGCATTTTCCATTATCCGCGCAGCCCTTATTTGCCACTGCTCGCTGCCAGGCGAATCGCCTTCAGCGATCTCCAGTCCTGGGTTTCAAAGTTTGGCCTGGAGGCCAGCCTGCGGATTCTGGAACTTGAAGGGGTCTATTTCACGGTGGACGAGTTCAAGGGAAAGATACCGGTTCAGCGCAAGGGAATCACATTTGTCTGCGAAGAGGAAATGTTCGATAACCCTTATCTACCTTTTGTGTATGAGGTGAGGAGCGGCGCGACGCGGAGCGCCGGTACGAGGATCCGGATCGACTTTGATTACCTGCATCAAAGGTCTCTCTATGATGCGTTTTTGCTTGATCTTCACGGATGCCTCGCGGCTCCGATCGCCAATTGGTTTCCGGTGTTTCCGGGAGCGCCGGGGATCAACTCTAGCCTGCGATTCGCGCATATCGGAAACCGGGCACGGCGGTGGTTCTCGCAGGTGGCGGAAGACCAGGTCCATGTTAACTGGGAAAAGAGATGGGGTACAAAGACCATTTTTGCCATCCATCGGCTTTACGGTTGCGCCCTGGCAGAGCCGGAATACGCCGGACTCAACGACGCCCTCCGAATAGCTCAATGGGCCTCCGGGGCTCTCAGCGAGCATTCGAACTGCGTCATTTATACATTTGCAGCTTCGGCAGTAAGAGTGTGCATCGCCGCGGCGGAGGCGAACCTGAATCTCAAGGGCGCCAAGTTTCTAGTAACGGGCGAGCCTCTCACGCCACAGAAGAAGAGAGAAATCGAATCCACCGGTGCCACGGCAATTCCAGTCTACGGAATATCGGAAGCCGGCGTAATCGCCGCGGGCTGCAACCAAGCCCATTCGCAAAGTGATCATTGCCACCTTTATAAAGACACCACTGCGATCATCACCCACCAGCAGGTGATTCCGAACTTCGATCTCCGCCTGGATTCCTACCTGTTCACCAGCCTGCTCTATGAGTCGCCAAAATTACTTCTGAACGTTGGCATGGGCGATTTTGGCGCTCTTGATGTGGAGGACTGTAACTGCGAATTCGGCAAGCTCGGTTTCGACACGAGTCTCAGCAACATCCGCAGCTATGAAAAGCTGACCGGCGAAGGAGTGACATTTGTCGACACGGACTTCGTTCGAATTATTGAGAAGGAACTGCCCGAGAGCTTCGGCGGGAAAAGCACAGATTACCAGTTGGTCGAGGAGGAAGACGGGAGGGGGTTCACGCACCTGGAATTATTGGTCAGCCCTCGAGTGGGAAAGGTAAACGAAGGCGAGGTTCTGGACAAGTTCATGACGTTGCTCAAGCGTGGTGAAGCCAGTCCAGAATCATGGGCGCAGTCTGGCACCGAGATGTGGCGGCAGTCAAGCATGGTGCGAATCAGGCGCGACTTTCCAGTTTGTACACCGAGCGGGAAGATCCTGCCCTTCCAGTTAGGAAAACAAAGTAACCAGCATGCAGAGTATGCGGCCAAATGAAAGGAACAGATCATGGGATTTCCAGCACGAAGGCTCAGAAGACTCCGGCAGAGCGACGCGATTCGAGGACTGGTTCGCGAAAATAAGCTTTCCGCCAGTAACTTCATTCTGCCCCTTTTCGTGGTCCCCGGCAGCAAGATCCGGCAAGAGATCGCATCCCTTCCAGGCAACTATCACTTGTCGATCGACTGTCTGGTCGAGGAAGCTATCGCAGCACGTGATCTAGGTATTCCCGCGGTTCTTGTGTTCGGCGTGCCCGAGACGAAGGATGAGCAAGCTATGGGCGCCTACTCCCAGCACGGCATCGTGCAGGAAGCCGTAAGAGCTTTGAAGAGTACCGTTCCCGAGATCCTTATCATCACAGATGTGTGTCCTTGCGAGTACACCACGAATGGGCACTGCGGGATCATCCACAATGGCTATCTTGAAAATGACGCCTCGTTGGACCTAATCGTAAGAATCACTCTCTCGCATGCCGAAGCCGGCAGCGACATGGTTGCGCCAGCTTCCATGCTGGATGGACAAATTCACGCGATGAGACAGGCCTTGGATACGCACGGATTTTGCAATCTGCCAATCATGGCGTATTCGGCAAAGTACGCGTCCAAGCTCTATGACCCCTTCTTTAAGGAGGGGACACATTCGCCGCTGTCGTTCGGTGACAAGCGAACCCACCAAATGGATTTCTCCAACTCCGATGAGGCGATGCGCGAGATCGCCCTGGACATCGAGGAAGGTGCGGACATCGTCATGGTCAAACCGGCACTTTTTTACCTCGATGTCGTGTATCGCGCCAAGCAGGAATTCAAAATGCCGCTCGCCGTATACGACGTGAGCGGAGAGTACGCAATGATCGATGCGGCGGCTCGGCTCGGGCGCCTGGACCGAGACGCGATTATGCTGGAAGCACTGACCTGCATGAAACGCGCTGGCGCGGACATCATCATCACTTATTTCGCGAAACGGGCCGCGGAGCTGCTTCGCCGCCAAGAACATTCAGGCCCTACCCATTCCGAGCCCGAGGTCCCCGAGGCAGAGTGGGCAATATGATCGCAGAAGATACTCTCTCGAAGAATATGCCCTGCCCTGGTGCTGTTTGGGTCCGCCCTGCGCAGGCTCTGTCCGGGGAGGCAAGAGATCTGCGCCACTTCATTCAAGTTTTAGAAGACAATGGTCGCCTCGTGCACGTCCGAGATGCAGTCCATTGGAGATTCGATATCGGGACAGTGGCAAGAGAGACCGGAACGCCGCTTCTATTTGAGAACATTGAAGGCTATCCAGGTCAACGCGTGTTTACCAACGGATTGTGTGACACCACAACGATCGGTCTGGCTCTCGGTCTGGAACTCGGAACCACGCGCAAGACTCTAGTCGCGGAAGCCAAAAAGAGGATGGCCACGCCGGTCAAACCGAGACTGGTTGAAACGGCCCCTGTACTGGATAACATTGTTCATGCGAGGGAGGTCGATCTTCTCAAACTGCCGGTTCCTCGGTGGAGCAACCACGATGGCGGTCGTTATCTTGGCACTTGGCACATCAACGTCACCAAAGATCCGGAGGCAGGCTCCCGGAACATCGGTGTGTACCGGATGCAACTGCTAGGTCCCAAGCACGCGACGGTTAGTGCTTCTCCGGGGAGCCACCTCTCGCAGCACTTTGCCAGGGCCGAAAAAGAGGGCCGACCGTTGCCCATGGCGGTCGCGATTGGCGTCAGCGAAGCAGTGGTCATGGCCGCCGCCGCCGCATACCCAGATGGAATGGACGAATACGAACTAGCCGGAGGCCTGCAACAGGAGCCTGTTCAACTCGTTAGATGCCAGACGGTGAACCTGGAGGTTCCGGCACAGTCCGAGATCGTCATCGAGGGATTGATTCAACCTGGTGTCCGCGTCCAGGACGGGCCCTACTTCGATTACACTGGAAAACCGAACACGAATCCCAACGCGTTCCTGTTCGAAGCGACCCAGCTCATGTTTCGGAGCAATCCCATTTTTCGCGGCACCTCCATCGGTGTACCGGGTGCTGAAGATCATCAATTATTCGCATTGCTAGCTGAACTTAAGCTCAGAGATTTTCACGGCTCTCGGGTCAAACGATTGGTGCAAGATCTCTTGCTGAAACGGCGCCTTTTTCGGACATTTCAACTCGCAGGCAAACTAGGGGCAAAATCAGGCGGTTGATGCGTCGACCGCCAGACGCACATAGTCCCGAACGCTCAGCAGCACGGCGCGTGGCCGGCCTCGCTTCTCGAGGCTTCGGAAAACCGTATTTGCCATCTTGACATCTGAGTCGCAGAGGTGGCACACTCACTGCTACTATCTCGCCTCCCCTGAGAGCGCGTGCGTCAAGCTCTGAAATAGATTTCCTTTCCGGTCCACCCTTTTTAGCAACATGCGGCGCTGTGCGCCGAGTGTGGAGCGTTATGGACGCGCGCTTTTGGAAGCCAATCTTCGCTAGGAGTTGGTCAACATGGCCGTATCGCTCCCTGGTTTGCTCGCGTCTTCCGGCACGGGGTCCCTTGTCCTCCTCCCCTCCAGTTCGTCAAAGGAAGAGCTGACTTTTCAACGCGTGCGGAATGCCGCGGCGGGAGGGTGCCGGTGAAGTCACGGCGTCAATCGGCGGCGGAGCGCAGAATCCCGCCGGCGGCTCATACGTCCCAGGCGAACAGCGCGCCGGACGACTCGACATCTTTTGGGGCGCGAGGTTTTTCGCCGAAGCCCCCGTCGCCACTCCCGCGCCGGTTCAATTTCGGCGCACGGGAAAGCGAACCGGCTGACCAATTGATGCGCGCAGAGGTTGCGCTCGATTTGGTGTTCGAGCAAATTGTTTGTCAAACGCGACTCTCCACTTGTGCGACTGGCGCATTCATCGGTTTGCTGCGCAACGGTCAGATAGTTTCCCGTGCCCTGAACGGGGCCAACTCCGGCGAGTTTGTCACCTATTTGCGCCGGGATTCACGCTCGGTGGATGCTTGCCTGCGCGCCTCTGCGCCGCAGTATTGCCGTAACTCCGAGAACTTCCCGGGCCTCGATGCGTCGGTTTGCCGCGGTCTAGGTGCTCGCTCGATTGTGCTTGTGCCGGTCCTGGCTGATGCAAAGGAGAAACTCGGCGTGCTCGGCGCCTTCTCTTCTCAAGCGGATGCATTCACGGCTGGCGATCTTGTGGCGATACAGTCGATGTCGCAGCGTGTCGCGGACACGATCGCGCGGGTGGGTGAACTTGCTTGCGACTCCGCAGCCCATGTTCCCCCTCCGGTGCAAGAGATCAGCAGAATGCCGTCCCATGTTTCCGTTGAATCCATAAAAGCCAGAGTGGTCGCACTTGCATCGGGAGCGCGAAGATCGCTGTTGGTAGTTCTCGTGGCGGGCACCTTGCTTCTCGCAAGTTGGGCCCTGAGCAGGAGAGTCCCGCACGACGGACTACATCTATTCGCCAGGAATTCCACGGTGGTCGCGCGACGATCGGCGGTGCCTGCAGAAATTTCCGGCCTTCCTGCTCCGCCAATGGTTCAACCCGTGAAGGCGGCGGCTATCGCCCAGGTTCCTGCCGAACATCCGCCTGTCAAACCTTCCCTCCCCAAGTCTTCAAGTCCGCTGTCAGTCCGCGCAAAGCATCATCTGCCTGACTTGGAGATTGAGAACACACTTGCCGGTGACTCTGGGCTGCTTGTAATTGAAGACACAGAAATGAACGGCGCATCAACGACTTCCCCTGATTCGGGCGCAAGAAATGCGTCCGCCTCATCACCTCCCGGGATCGTTCCCGAGCGAACGGCCCTCGCGCGCGTCGTAGACCGCGTCGAGCCGGAATATCCGGACACGGCAAAGGCCCATCATATTCAAGGGATTGTGGTGCTCGATGTTCTGGTAGGCGGGGATGGAAGAGTTCAGCGACTCAGTCCGGTGCGCGGATATCCCAGGCTGGTGGCTGCAGCTGCCGATGCAGTCAGACAGTGGCGATTTGAGCCGATGACTCGTAATGGACGCCCCGCCAGCTTTGAAACCAACATCACCTTAACTTTTGCACTGCCATGAGAGCGCGGTTACAGCGGCGTCACGCACAAGGTGAGGGGCGGAGTCGAATTGTGTGTTCCGCTGCTGCCACTCTGCTGGCTGCAATTTCCTTGTTGTTCTCTCCTATGCAATTGTTGGGGGGCAGTCCAGCGCAACGCGAATCCGACCAGGAGGTCGCCGGTTCCCAGAGCCCCGCCACAGTTGTTCACTTCAACGTTTTTTTGAAGGATGGTACACCTGCGGTGGAAATTATAACGACGGACCCGGTGAAGCCGAAGATCAGTAAGCTCGCTGAGCCCATGCGTCTAGTTATCGATTTGCCGAACACGAACATGTCTGTTCCCCGCAAGCTGGTACCTGTGAAGAGTCAGGACGTTGGCGCGATTCGTCTCGAACTGAGCGCCACGGATCCGCCGCAGGTCCACGTGGAAATCGATTTACTCAAGCCGTTGGACTATACCTGGGAATCAGCCGGAAATCGTCTATTAGTGCAACTGCATCCAATCGTTGCAAAGTCGCCGCCGGGGCCGCCTCCGATTGCTGCCGCAGACTACAGCAACGTCGTACCAGTTGATCGGGTGCCGTCGGGATCTTCCGTTACCGCCTTGTCCGACACGACCGTGATGCGCTTGCGGCGGGGCGGAGACTTTTATGTCTGCCCGCGCACCACAGTCTCGGTCAACCGCTCCCGGAACGGTCCCGACTTGATGCTGGCGATGGGCGTCGGCGCACTGGAGACGCACATCATGCTGGGCAATTCCACGGACGAAGTGGTGACGCCCGATTTCCGCATTCTGCTTCGTGGTCCGGGAGAGTTCGACTATGCGATCCGCGCCGACCCGCAGGGCAACACCTGTGTCAAGACTCTTCCCGGCAACACATCCCAGGCAATCATTTACGAACTCATGGGAGACGGGAAGTATGAATTCCAGCCGCGGGATCAGATCGTTTTTCACGCGGGACGTCTAAGGAGCGAAGACACGGCTTTCCACGGAGCGTCTCTAGACGGGAATGAGACGATTTTGCCGGTAGAATGCGGATGTCCTCCGCCCCCGCAGCCTTCAGTGCTTTTGGCTTCCGGCGCGGGGGTGGGCGAGGGTGCAGATGCGAGCGCGCAAGGAACTTCTTCGGCTTCCGTGAAAGAGCCCTCCTCGGCGCCACCTGAAACCGAACGCTCATTGGAGGCGACGACAGGCGCCAAATTGCCTGATGCAGGAGTGGAGGTGGCAGAACCGCCTGCCTGGCAACGGAATCTGCCTCCTGCGAAAGCCGAGGCTACCCTGACCTTCACGCCTTCCGCCCGTGTGCTTGCCGAAGCACTCCCGGTATCAACTCGCCCTGCACCAATCCCAATGGCAGCTCTGCCACCCCCGCTTCCGACGCAAGAACGGGCGCCCGTGAAACACAAGAGATTCGAGGGCGTGCGACATTTTTTTGCAAGAATATTCGGTTAGCCGATGCTCCGAGGTGGAAGGCACCGGGAGGAACATCAGCGTAGAAGGCGTGGGCTCCTCAGCGATGGATGTCGGCATGGCATTTCGCATTAGATGGCCCATAGATATGAGTCAGATAGACTCATTGTGTGGCTAAGAGACTGCAGGTGATTCCGAAGGATTCGGAATATCGAGAGATTCAGCGCGCGTCCAGTACGGCGACGATAATACCGTCGTCCATAAAAATCTCCATTCGCTGTCGGCTGAACTGTACAGTTCGCTGCATTGAACTCTACAGTTAGCTCCGGGAGATCTCGATATCGGCGTGGCGAAGGCGTGGTCGCTTTTTACAAAACGAAGCCACCAACTCCAGCATCAATCACTTTAGTTTTTCGTTTCCCGTCAGCGCCGCCTTCTCAACTTCACGTTTGAATTCTTTCGGCATGAATTCTGATATTACGGCACAGGGATCTGAACGTTGATCGCGATGTTCGAATAGCCGCTCTCTTCATTCATCGTATTTACCGTGGTAGCGGCGTAGCAATAGGAGGTGCCCTCGATGACTTCCGAATCCGTATATAAGGTGCTGGTGTTTAGTGTGTCGTTGATCCTGGAGAATGACCCGCAGGAGTCTGTGTACGTGGCGCGATAGATGTTATAGCCGGATACGTCCGACGACGTGCTCGCGTTCCATGAGAGATTGACCGAGTGTGTCGACTGTGCCGTGGTGCCGGGGCCAGTCGGTGTATCGGTCGTGGATGAAGACCAGCCTCCGCAGCCGAGCAGCAATACCGTTACTGCGAAGCTGAGGATCGCCGCACTCCTTGTGACCAAAGTAGCCGGGATCATTTGCGGGTCCGCCTTCCCGAAGAGACAATCCAGTTTACAGGCTCTTTCCAAACCGCTCTTGGATGGGACTTCGGAGGCTCGTGACAATCGTCGATCACACAATTTTTCTAATTGTTCCCGTAATCCTCCGGGATGTAGGGCGACTTGCAGCTCTGAAAGTTATTGTCTCCAGAATAAACGGCTCCTATCCACTGGCGTGGCGGCGGCGCCTGCAGCACAGCCTGGACCGACGCCGTGCCTCCGACCAGGGGTGCCATCCCTAAGACGAACTGCGAGTCGGCGCTGTCGACGAAGGTGATGGTCCCCGTCGGTGTGCCAGTTGACGGTGGAACCCTTACGGCCGCCGTGAAGGTGGTGGACTGGCCTGCGGAAAACTGATTCGACGAGGAATTGATGATGCAGGTCGTAGCAACTCTCTTCTTGATGGTGAAGGTGACTTGCTGTGCCGCAAACGCATTCCCGTAAATGGTGAGGACGTACTGTCCCGCCTGATAGGCGCTCGTGTTGACCTCGTACTTATAGCCGATTCCGCTCTCGTAGGCGAACGCATTGTTCAGGGCAAGGACTTCCGTGGATTCCGGCATGCCACTCGCGTTGCTCACCATTACGATCGTGAGGTTGGCAACGGCATCCGTAATGGATTTGTCAGGATTTGCAATCGACGTGAGCTCGAAGGTCACCGGAATTCCAGCGCCGGCGCCGAACACCCGAGGGTCAGTTGCGCGGAGCGGAGCCAGCAAGGTCATATTTCCAGCCCCCTGGGAGTTGGTCGTGCCTAAATCAACCGCGACAAATTCCGAGAAGCCGGTGGTCTTCGCCTTCACCCTGGGGTCAGAGTAACTGACAAAGATGTTGGTCCACTCATTTTTGCCGATGGGAGTGGTGAGGTACCCGGGATTGATGATGGCCTGCGACGTATCAAAGGTGGTCTGCACCGAGATGGTGGGCATGGGCTCACTCGGGCAGGCGATGGGGCTGCCACTTTCCGAACACGTCACCTGATCGTCCACGCAGTTACCTCCCGCGCCCGCGTAGACGATGCAGGTGGCATTGGCGAATTGAGTGCCCGCCACACGCTGCTGGAATTGAGCCTGCGTAAGCTCGACCTCCTTAACCGTCATCTCCACCTCGGAGAAACTTGTGCCGGGCGGGTACTGCACTGCAAAGTTGTTCGTTCCAAAGTCAAAGACATTTGGTAGGGTCGGGCTCAACGGCTGCGTGATCAATTGCGAGGTGGGGGGCGCGTCGGCGATCGCGATCCCCTGTGGGCCCGAACCGACAGGTATCGTGCCCGTGATTGTATTGCTCGCCGTGCTAATCACGGATACATTGCTGGCACCCTGGTTCGTGACGTACGCGGAAGTGCCGTCCGCGGTTACCGCGACCCCGAAAGGGACGTTGAAGCCTGCCACGGTCGCCACCACTCTGCCAGATGCAGCATCGATCACCGACACGGTATTCGAACCTGGATTTGCCACATAAGCGAAGCTGCCGTCTGGGGTGAAGGCGATGCCCTGTGGACCGCTTCCAACCGGGATGGTAGCCGTCACCCGATTAGTGGCGACGGAAATCACGGAGACGGTGTTGCTTTTGATGTTATCGACATATGCCATGCTGCTGTTCGGAGCCACTGCCACCCCTTGGGGTTCGTTGCCTACGGGGATGGTTTGGACCACGGTGGGATTGCTTCCCACCGCGATCACGGAAACGGTGTTGGAATTGGAATTAGTGACGTATGCGAACGTGCCATTCGACGTGAGTGCCATCGCCACTCCAGCCGGACCGCTCTGCACTGGCACGGTGGCCACCACGGTTTGAGAGGCCGTGTCGATCACCGAAACAGTGTTGGAATTGTAGTTAGCCGTATAAGCTGAGGTTCCGTCCGGAGTGAAAGCCACGTAAGCGGCACCCCGTTGAACTGGGATGGTGGCCACCACGCTGCTGCTTGCAGTATCAATCACTGAAACAGTGCCCCCTGGATTGGTAATGTAAACCTGCTTCCCGTTGGGAGAGACGGCAACTCCATAAGGTCCGGACCCGACGGTTATCGTGGTTATCGGCAACGAAGTGGGAATGTCAATCATGGAAACGGTGTCGCCGGAATAGTTGCCCGTATTGGCCACGTAGGCAAACGGACCTGTGGCCGAAACAAACCCGTGTTCGAATCCTTCCGCGTCGACGTATGCGCCAGCCAGCTGCCCGGCATCATTGATGTCCTCAACAGCCAGGCCCCCAACTGCGGCGGGGAAATTAATAGTCGTGAAAGTGCCGTGGTTGTCTTCGAATCCCAGTTCGTTAGAAGTTTCAGTGGCTAAGTAACCGCCAGCAATCTGGCCGCCGTTGTTAACGCCATAGCCATCGGTGAGAAACGCACCTGGATAATCGAACGAAGTGAACGTTCCGCTCTGGAGAAGAAAACCGTGTTCATTTCCGCTGGAGTCGTCGTAATAACCGACCATGGCCCCCGCATTATCGACCTTCAAAATGTCAGTAAGAATGGATCCGGGAAAATCTATGGTGCTGTAAATGCCGGCGCTGAGGAGGAAGCCGTGCGTGTGTTCCTTGGCATCGGTGAAAAAGCCCACAATCTGACCCACATTATTGATCCCCTCGGCGTACGTCTGAGTGGTACCAGGGGGATCAATGGTCGTGAACACGCCGTTGCGGAATAGGAATCCGTGGTTAGTTATCCCCTTCGCGTCCAGGTAGCGCCCCACGAGATCGCCATCGTCGTTGATCCCCCAAACTGCGGTCCCCAGAGAGTCCGGAAAATTAATGGGCGTGAACACTCCGTTTTGGACCACAAAACCGTGGTAAACACCTTCAACGTCGACGTATCGGCCTGCCATCTCTCCTTGGTTGTTAATCTGGCGCACCTCATTCAGCGTGCCACCCGGATAATCGACGGTAATGAAGTTCTGGGCCGGCGCTGTTTGCGACTCTAAGGTGCCCGCGGCTAGTACGATGACAAGGGTAAGAAACGCGGCGCGTTTTGTAAGTCTGGCGAGCATGTTTCCTCCGGTCGTCGTCCTAGGTAGTGAGCCCTCTCTATTCCGAAAAGCCCTCAAACTCTAGACGGAAAAATGCCGCGCAAGCCTGGGGGAGCTTGCAGATATGTGGGGCAAAAGTATGCGTCTCAATGGATCGGGTGTCACCTCCCCGAACGGGCTACTTCTTAGAGCGCAGCCGCCTTGCGGGCGATGAGATCGAATCCCTTCTCTTTCGCGTCTTTCTGCAACTGCTCGAGGCGAGCGCGGGAGGCCGCAGATTTCCCAGATTTCAACTCTATTTCTTCAAATGCCAGGCGGGATTCCAGTTGGTCACCGACATAGCCTGACCGGGTTGCCTTGACCAAGGCCTCTTTGAGGAGAGTTTTGGCCATGCCGGTTTGTTGGGATGCACTTTCGGTGCGCGCCGTAGCGGTAGCGAATGCCAGCTGCACACTCAGGTTCTGGCTTTTTGCAGCGATCGGAGTAGTCTTCGCCACCTCCTTGAAAGCGTCAGCATTCTTGCCCTCCGCCAGCAGAGCCCGCACCAACGCGACGGTGGCACTAATCTGATCGTCACTTTTGTGCCTTTTCTCAAACTCGTCGCGAGTTTCCCGGGCACGTACTTCC
Source organism: Candidatus Sulfotelmatobacter sp. (assembly GCA_049673585.1). Taxonomy (GTDB): domain Bacteria; phylum Acidobacteriota; class Terriglobia; order Terriglobales; family Acidobacteriaceae; genus Sulfotelmatobacter. The sequence goes on from JBATXV010000009.1 coordinate 18,024, forward strand.
GCCGCGTCGGGATGGCCTTCTTCAATAGCTAATTCGGCAATGGCCACGCGAGTGGAGACGATTGTGTCCTTCTCCCCCAACTCGTTGCGGAGGGCCAGAGCCTCCTCGTAATCTTTGTGCGCTTGCTTGAAATCGGCCGCTTTCAGGTCCAGGCTTCCCAGACCCGCGAGGGCGTATGCTGCCATGCTCTTATCCCCGGCCGCGCGGGTGAGCGTGAGAGCTTTTCCGTAGTCTTCCCGCGCGCCCGGCAGATCACCGAGGTGTTGCAGCGCATCGCCAAGGTCGATCAGCTTGTCGCTGGAGGGATTGGCTTGTCCGCCAGCAAGATCGAGGGCCGCGGCCTCCTCCAATGTCTTCTTGGCCGCGGTCGAATCACCTTGCGCATCGAGCACCGTACCAATCCCAGTCAGTGACAATGCAATACCGTTTTGATCATTAACTTCACGTAAAAGTGTGAGCGCCTGATCGTAGGTCTTCTTGGCTCCTGCCAGATCGCCGTCGTTTTGCATAATGCCCGCGATGTTAATGAGCGTCATCGCGTAGTTGTTGTGGTCGCTTATCTCGCGGAAGATGGGAAGAGCCTTTTCATACATTTTCCGGGCTTGCTCGCCATCTCCCTGCTGACCGAGAACGTTTGCCATGTTGTTAAGAGCGGAGGCTTCTGCTTTGCGATTGCCGATCCCGCGCGCAATGGCAAGTTCATCGTTGAATTTGCCGAGCGCTCCGGGGTAGTCACCACGATCGACCAGCACCTGGCCGGTCACTTCGAGCGTGCTGGCGAATCCGTAGCGGTCGCCGACCGCCTGGTAGATGCGGCCTGCCTCTTCGACAGCAGACATGGCACCGGCAGTGTCGCCGAGGTTCTCCAGGCTGGATCCCTGGCGATATAGCGCGCGGGCCAGAAGCAGTCTTGCGTTCTGGGCTCTTGCCTTCTGTGCTGCCTGAACAGCAGAAGCCTGGCTCTGCTTGAAGTCTCCGAGCGACGCCCAGGCTTCGGAGGCAGCCACATCGATTC
>JBATXV010000010.1:0-7722 GCA_049673585.1 Candidatus Sulfotelmatobacter sp.
GTGCGTGAACTGGATGCGATCGCCGGTCGAGAACTCCCGCGGAAGGTTGGTGTAAACATTCACTCCGCGCAAGCGCTGCGGATCGTAGGCCACCGGCTGGCCATCTGCTCTGGCAACGGTTAGTAGATTGTTTGGGGGGTCCGTCGCGACGACCGTGGCGTAGCTGTTTTTCTCCAGGCCCAGCTGTTGGCTGCCACGAATGTACTGCACGGTGTCGCCGGGGTTGTACCTCGCGGCCCACGCTCGATCTGCGCCGGTCATGTCGCTTCGACCCACGAGGACCGGAAAAGAAACATTCTCTTTGCCGAGTGCGCCAGAGGCTTGTAACTCGATCCTTACGGCCTGGTTGATGTCTCGCCGGGAAGCGTTGTCGGGCGAGACGATCAAAGTCTTGTCGGGGTTCGAGGCGTAGTCCCTGGCGATGGCGGCGATGCGATCTTGGGGACTCGAAAGCTCGGTGACGCGCCCCTGAGATTGCAACAGAGAGATGCCGGCCTGCGTCTCATTCCTGGCAAGATGTTCGACGGCTTTGAGCAGTTCGGGGTCTTTCTGCCGTACGATCTGGTCGAGTTGGGCGGTTCGCATTCCGGCGTCCTGCAGTTGCTCGAAGGGCTTTCCCGCATCTACGGCCTGATGCTGGCGTGTGTCGCCGATAAGCAGAACGCGATCATGGGGGCCTAGCCGGTCGAGGAAGTCCTTCATGTGCTGGGTGCTGGTCAGACTGGACTCATCAATCAGGAAAAGGCGGCGGTTAGCCGCATCGTCACGGTTGGTCTGGGCCTGCTCGCGGGTTCCCATCGCCAAATAGGCTTGCAAGGTGTCGGCGGAAATGCCAGCGGCCTGGCGCAGCTGGTGAGCGGCGCGTGCGGTCGGGGCGAAGCCCGCGACAGTGTAGCCGTTGCGCTGGGCAGCTTCGCGGATGGCTGCGAGAGCGGTGGTCTTTCCAGCCCCCGCGAGTCCCTGCAAACCGTGGATTTGATCTCTTGAGGTCAGTATCTCCTTGATGACACGGCGCTGGGCGGGGTTCAAAAACTCCATCGCAGCGGTGTGAGACGCAGCACGTTGTTCGCTCATAATGGGCGGAACGGTGTTCTGTCCGCGCTGCATGTGCTCAACTGTCGCTCGTTCGGCGGCGATGGTTTCGGGAGTCGTCAATCGTGGCCCGGTGTCGTGCTTCTGAGGCTCTACTGTTTGGAATTCGCCGATAGCGTGGCGGTGCTCGAAGTTGTCGCGTATCTGGCTGAAGGTGAGGTCTCCCATGCCGCGGCGAAGCGCATCGCGCATGATGTTCCGCTGGTCGATGACCGCCTCGCGCTCGAAGTTGCGTTCCTTGGCATAGGAGACGGCTTCCTGCGCGCGCTGGGGCGCGTCCGGCACTCGATTCTGTCCCTGCGCATGAACTCGTTCGTGGGCCTCTCGAACAACCCGGTCGGCCTGATTGCCGAACTTCGCGGCAAGCTGGCGGTGAGCTTCCATAACCTCGGCTGGGGTACGAATTTCTTTTTTGTCGCGGGTGTTGTGGGCGGCGATCTGCGCGGCCTCCGGCCCGCTGAAGCCACTTTTAGCTATTGCCTGCTCGATCTGCTGGCGGCGGGGACTGGAAGCGTCCAGATACTCCAGCGAATACCCTTTAATCTCAGGTGCGCCTTTTTTCCCTGCCTCGATCTCATAGCCGAGATTGCGAAGCCGATAGGTCAGTTCCGCTTGATAAACAGCGGTGGCAAACTGCTGGCTGTCGAAAAGACTTTTCGGCTGGATGGCGCGTGTGGAGCCATCGTCGCGCTCCGTCATATTGAAGACGACGGCGTGGGTGTGAAGCTGGGGAGCGGCGTAGCCATTGACCGGGCGGGCGGTGTCATGCTCGAACTTTGCCGCGATGAATTTGCTGGTGGTCTCGGCGGCGTGGTTGCCACCGATCCGCGCCTGCGCGTACCGCTCCAACTCGGTGAGAGCGGCGGTCACTGCTTGCCGATGGGCTTCTCTCACCCGCTCATCGCCGCCAACTAATGCCGTCAAGGAAACGGATTTTGGGGCGGAGAACGTCGCGTCCCAACCGGCCCGGTGCTCGACTGGCTTGATGGTGGTTCCGTCTGCGGTGGTATAGGATTGCCCGCTGCGATGACGCACCAGTTGCTCGCCAGTGATGGGGTTTTGGCCTTCGCTCAACCGGGCAAAGTGCTGCGCGTCGACCGCTCCAGCAAGGCCGAATCGCTCGGCCAACTTGCCCTGCCACTCGCCGACGACGGCGCCGTCTTGCTTCCAATAGTTTTGCTCGGCAGACGTGAACTCTTTGGCGTGGTAGGTCTGCGCCTGGGCGGAGCTGAGAGCTTTTGAGATGGTGAGCAATACGCCTCTTAATTCGTAATAAAGTCCAAAGTTGTTTGTGTCGGCTCCTCGGCGTTGACGATGTTGTCGGAGGTCTTCGCGCCAGTGGTCTTTTCGGCGTCGGGCGCAGCCCCAGCGGCGTTTGTTTCTTCGACCGGCTTTGTCTCAAGATCAACTGCTGCGCGCGGCGCTGCCGGCTGGGCAGGCGGGGGCACGGCGGTGCCGTCGCGGGCTTTGGCCTTTATGTTCTTGGGGTCGAAGGTGAGCTTCTCGTCCGGCAAGTGTCTGCGCTCGAATGGAATCTGATGCCCCTCGATATCGATGTAAGGAAAGGAGAAACCTGTGACGTAGTTCTCGTATTTGATGAAAGCGTGCAGGTCGGGCAATCCCGAGATTTCTGATTCCATCACTGCGGGCTCGACCTGGATGTCCAGCGCGAAATTTCTGCCCGAGCGCGTGCCGTCGAAATGGCTTTCTTTCATGCGCTCGATTTCGACTTTGCCGATTGCCTTGCTGACCCACTCGCCTGCATTCGGCTCCTTGGTCTTCAGGAAAATGCTGGTCGTTGGCATGGATAGCATGACCTCTGCCAGGTGGCCGTAGATCACTTCCAACTGAGCCTTTCCCTGAAAGCCCATGATGATGGGATTGTTGCTTTTGCGGTTCTCGGTGAGGGCAGTGTGAAACTGGGGAAGACGCTGCAAGCTGGCCAACTCGTCGAGCACAAACCAGACCCGTTTCTGGTGGGCTTTCGGTTCGTTCAGGAGGCGCAGCACGAGCATGTCGATCCATACGCTTTGCAGTGGACGAAGCGCCTCCCGCTCGGCTGGAAGCGAGGTGATGAAGATCCAACCCTGGCGTGTCTCCGACCACTCGGTTGCGGTCCACTCGCCGTTGCCAGCACCCTTGTGCGGCAACAGCCGAAGGCTCTTTGCCACCTTGCTGAGAGACGCCAACACGCCAACTCGTTGCGGGGGCGCTGAGGCGTCGATGAAGTTAGCAACTTCTGTGCGAGCGACTCGATTGTCGATCTCTTTTGGGTTACTCATCCATTCGATAAGCTCCTCCGGGGTCGGTCCATAGCGCAGCAGATACGCAAAGATCTGCTGCGGAATCTCGAAAAAGAACTCGCCTTTTTTATCCTGCGGAGGCTGGAACAGCGACACCGCGATTGCGTCCGCTTCTGAACTTGTGCGCAACTCCTCGGCTGGTCCCCAATAGGGGCATCGCCGGTCGAGCGGATTGAGAATGATGTCGTGCTTCGGGTCGTAAAAGCGGCGCGTGTACTCCAGCGCCGGGTCGTAGACGATGGCGGAATCGCCGCGGCTTCGAATCTGCCGGAGCATCTGCATAATAATGGTCGTCTTGCCTCCACCGGTGTCCGCGATGATCTGCACGTGTTGCGCCTCGGCCTTGGCCGGGATGCGAAGCATGTCCTTCAGACCGTCGATTTTGATGCCAAGTCCCTCCCCCTGTACCTTGCGGTTGAATTCTTTCGGCGTGAGCCGCTCCGTCCCTCTTAGCCGCCGCCCGTACCTCATTTGCTTGCGGCGTTTGATGTCCTTTCGGATGGAAAACGGGAACTGGAGGAGCAACGATAGGAAACCGAAAAACAGTGGCAGCTGGTAAATCTCGGATAGGCTGTTGCCACCGTAAATCGCACTCTTGAGGTAGGCACTCAAGGGCGCATCGATGTAGGTACGTTCCGGCTCCTGGTAGAGCAGATCATAGCCCGCCTGCAAGGCGGACTGCGAGAGCGCAAGCGGGAGCGGTTTCGTTCCCGGTTCCGGCGTGTTCCCGTCTGCCACGTCCGCGTCCGTGGCTGGTCGCGGTTGGATTCCGCGAGCGCCGATCATCACCAGGCGGTACTTGTCTTTGCGGCTGGCGGAGACGCTGCCCGCAACGCTCGACCGGATGTAGATCGGCGTGTAGAAGCGCTGCAGCGGAGTGTTGCCAAAGGTGAAGCGCAGGTAGACGAAAAGTCCGGTGAGGATCACAGCAAAGAGCACTGCGCCATAGGTGTAGATGGGGCTGTGTGGCGGGAAAATGATCGTTTCTTTTCGTCCCCAGTGAATGCTTGCCATTAGTCTTTCTCCAAGTCTGTCCGCGTCTTGATCGCCAAGCTGCGTTTGTGCTTTTTGACCTCGGCTATGATCCCGTCGAAGACTTCTGGTGTTATCTTCTGCCCTGTCGTGAGTGGTTTCAGAAGGTTCGTGAGCATGAGCCGAACGCCGATAATTTCGACCAACTCCGGGCTCACGGGCGGATCGCCCGAGTCGCGCGCCAACTCGTCAAGAATGAGCTGCCGGATAAATTCGCCACGTTGCAGGCGGTGCTTTTTTGCCAGCTCGTCGAGGTGGTCAGTCTCGCGGCGCGTGAGTCTTGAAGAGACGTTGGTCATCCGCAACGACTCAAGCTTTCTCGCCCTGTCTGCAATCGAATCGTCATTCACTAGGGCCATGCCTGTTCCCTCCCATACGAATGAAGTCGCGCGGATTCGCGCGAAGTCGCACGAATCCGTATTGCTCGTAAGATGTTGATCTTGCAGGTTGCTGTTCACGAATCCGTGCGGATTCACCGCACGACCCTTTGAGGGGTGGAGTGTCAAAATTCTTCCGGTGCGAAGCACCGTTCTTGCACCACCACGAAATCGAATGGAAGATCATGCCTTCACTGCGCGCGCAGAAGCCGTGGACTCGACCCCGGCTGCAAGCTTCTTTGTCGGCTGCTCCGTCGCACCATTGCTCGGGCCTTTTCGCACACGCAAAGCGGGGGCAACCTGCTTGGCGTGTGCCGTCTTCAGGAAGTCCTGGAAGTCGCGGTCCTTGGAGAAGACATAGTTGAGCGCCTTGTCCACAACATCATCCGCGGATGCGTGGATGAAGGCGGCATACTGATCGACCTGCGTGGCGGTGACCTCATCGAGTCGGACAGAAGCACAGATGTGGCGGCTCTGGTTGATCTCAAGCAGTGGCATGTTGGTTCTCCTTTATAGGTAGTGGAATCAAGGAATCGTTATGTGCAGAATTAGTTAGCAAGTCAGCAGCAATAGGCGGCGCAGTCCGTGCGAATGCTGTGGCATGTTCTACCTCGAAGACGGGCTCAATAAGGAAGCGTTTCGCGTCGCGGTCATAGCCGCGAAGCGCAAGCACCTCGCGGACAAACCTGCGGCCTGGTTGACGTTCAACATGGACGACAAAATCGACAGCTTCTGCGATCTCGGCTTCGGTATCGGCGAACGTGCTTTGCGCGTGACTGCGCATCACGAGATTGGCGAAACGGTGAAGGGCTTTCTCCGCCGAGTTGGCGTGGATCGTAGCCATTGAACCCGCATGGCCCGTGTTGAAGGAATCGAGCAGCGTTCGTGCCTCGATTCCGCGGACTTCCCCGAGAATGATGCGGTCCGGTCTCCAGCGGAGAGCGGACTTCAAAAGGTCGTCGAAAGTTATCTTGGCCTTAAACGTATCAGTCTGGCATTCTGTGGGCAGAATGTTCGGCTTCTGGATCTGAAGTTCGGAAGTGTCCTCGATGACAACGAGGCGATCCTGTTCTGGAATAAAGTCGGCCAGTATGCGCAATAGCGTGGTCTTGCCGGTACCGGTTCCGCCACTGATAAGGAGCGTCTTACCGCTGCGAATCTGCTCGGCTAAGAAATCCGCAAGCGCCCGCGTCAGCGTGCCGCGAGCGATCAGATCATCAACTGTGTAATGGCGGCTGGTGAATTTCCTGATGATGAGCGCAGGTGTACTGCGCACGACCGGCGGGATGACTGCCGCCAACCGACTCCCGTCCGGGAGTTGTGCGTGCAGAAGTGGGTTGTCCTCGTCGAGCTTCTTGCCGAGTTGATTGGCAATAACTTCGAGGCCGGTTTGTAGCTTGCCGGCGTCGAACGAAATGTTCTGCTCTTGGAACATGATGCCGTCGCGTTCGTACCACCACGAGGCGTCGGGATTGCCCATGATCTCGCTGACGTTCTCGTCGAGCAGCAGCGCCTCGATGGGCCGAAGGAAGGGCAGGATCAATTCAAAGCTCATAGCGGGAACCTCACAGCGATGGAAGCCCAGCGGATAGCCAGGCTTCCGAGAGTGAAGAACAAGGGCTTATGCAGCCGTTTCCTCCTGGGGCACTTCATCGTGATCCTGATCTTCCGGGGCGGCCTTTTCGGCGCGGTCCAGCTTCAGGATCGAAGCGACCCGAATTTCCCAGACGCGCTGCTTCGTGTCCGTCTTCTTGCTCTCGTACTCCCGGCTGCGCAGTTCGCCTTCCACCTGGACATGTGCGCCTTTGGTGAGCGTCTTGGCGAACTCCGAGAGCTTGCCGAAGACTACGCAACGGTGCCATTCAGTGTGCGAGATGTACTTGTCGTCCTTCTTGTAGGAGGACTTCGTTGCCAGCGAGAGTGTCGTGAAGGTGCCGTTATTGGCGGTGCGAACTTCTGGGTTGCTGCCGAGAAAGCCGATGAGGGTTACTTTGTTCTGGTACATGAGAGTGTCTCCGTTTGTTGAATTCGCCCGTTGTTGCTCGGGTCACCCTGGGCGGAGCTTAGCGAGCGGGCCCGGCTCCCAAGTGCCGAAGGTCTGCTTTCTGGGAGGGGCCCGAAAGAAGTTTGCACGGCGTACTTTGCCGTGGTTTGCAAACTTGTTTTGGGAGGAACCGAGACCCCGAAGGGGCGCGCAATGCGAAGCAGAAGACCGAGTGCCGCCGGGCGCCGGAAAGGCCCCGAAGCTGTGACCGAGCAAAAGACGGGATACATAACGGCAGACACGCGCCAGAGCAAAGTCTTCATCCGCACACTGGCTGCGGAAGTTCACCGCAATTGCAGTGCGATTCGAGCGGCAAGGTCCGCCGTAAGAAGGAGGCAATTCGCCGCCGTAGTTGCGCGTCGAAAGGCTCTTGTTCGCCGACTCTACCGGACACGGTGACAGGTGGGGAAAGGCAGCCGGATTAGCAGCATGAAAGGACATGAATAAGCCTCTGGGCAGGTCGATGACTCCCTAGCTGAATGCCTGGTCTGCCCGGAAACGCACGATAGTCAGACCGAGGGGGTTCACGGCAAGCTCATTGTTTTTCACATTCTCGCGAAAGACATAGGTAACGCTGGCTGTCCATCGCTCCCGCTTGAGTTCGGAATGATCCGCGGGGTTGGTGTACACCTTCTCGAACTCGATGCGCGCCGAATACGGCGACCGTCGCAGGTCGTCAAGAATGACGTTCTTGATCTCCACATCGATCTACGGCAGGCTGCTGTCTTTGACGTAATTCTGAATGCTGTTGTCCTTGCGTTCCTGCTCGATCACAGCGCGTTGCACGTCGCTGTTGAGGAAGTAGAGCAATGCAACGGCAACGATGATTCTGCGCATATCGGCTCCTCAATACGTCTGCGGAATAGTGTGGTTC
>JBATXV010000011.1:0-77871 GCA_049673585.1 Candidatus Sulfotelmatobacter sp.
GTCGCGCGTCTGGCGCCGGGTGGCGGGCGGCGCGCTCGCGTTATTCCTGATGCTGATTGCCGGCAATCTTTCTGACCGGCTGTTCGATGTGGTCTACGCCAAGGGAATCTTCCGCGATCCCGCCTGGGTCGAGTTTGCCCGTTGGAATGCTCTGTCGCGCGTGGAAGTGGATCGTCAGGGTCAGTCCAAGACGGTTGTCATTGACGCCGACGCTTCCACCTACATCATGAATGTCGAACCAGAGCACGTGCGCGGTACGCCCTGGCAAAACATTCTGATGTCCAGACCGCCGGCGTTGGCGAACGTTCTGCGGCCCCACGGGGAGTTCGCAATCATCGGACCGGGCGGCGGGATCGACGTGCTGAGCGCCTTGGCCACCGGCAGCCCCAGCGTGACCGGCATCGAGATCAATCCGCTCATCGCCAACACCATCATGCGCGGGCGCTACGCCACTTATTCTAAACACCTCTACCAGCGTCCCGATGTGCACATGAATGTGACCGACGGCAGATCCTATCTACGTTCCACGCCGCAACAGTTCGACGTGGTGCAGATGACCCTGGTCGATACGTGGGCTTCCACCGCGGCAGGCGCTTTTGCATTGAGTGAAAACAATCTATACACGGTGCAAGCATTCCAGGAATATTTTGAGCATCTCAAACCGGACGGCATGATCGCCATTACTCGCTGGGAATTCCGCGAGCCTCGCGAGGCCCTGCGTATCGTTTCGGTCGCGATGGAAGCGTTGCATCGTCTCGGAGTGGCAAATCCGGCGAGGAATTTTATGGTCGCTTCGCAAGGGCCGCTCAATGAAGATGGAATTCCCGTAGTCGTGCTGGCCAAGAAAACTGCCTTTACCGACCAAGAGGAGTCCGCAGTACGGGCTCATCTCTACGAGTATCACGACCTTGTTGCGCTTTATCTGCCTTCACATCCGGAAGTATGGCAAGCGGGTCATAATCCCTTTGCCGATTTGATCGCGAGCAACAATCCTTACGAGTTCGCGCAGAGTTATGCCTACAACGTCTCGCCGGTCACCGATAACGCGCCGTTTTTCTTCTTCACGCTCAAACCCGGACAAATCCTGGGCCAGCACGGACTGCGGCACAGCGTTGACTGGAAGGTTAACCTGGGAGTGCTGGTTCTGATTCTGGTGCTCATCATCTCTTTCGTTGCGGTTCTCGGCTTCCTGATTCTGCCGCTGGCGCTTCATGGAGGCCGCCAGTCGCCCGTTCCGCTGCTTTATTTCGTGGCGGTGGGGTTGGGTTACATCCTGGTAGAGATCGCATTTATTCAGCGCTTCGTGCTTTTTCTGGGGCATCCGACCTACGCGCTGACCGTTGTGATCTTTCTGCTGATGCTGTCGAGCGGCGCTGGAAGCCTGTTTTCTCGACGCTGGCTACCCCGCACACAAATGGCTTGGATGCCGCTGGTGCTCGTGATCCTCGCGCTGGCAGCTGATGTATTCCTCCTGCCGCGGGTGCTTCCCGCCTGGGTAGGCCTCGCGTTTGACTACCGCCTGCTGGTGAGCGCGCTGCTGCTGGCGCCACTCGGCTTCGTAATGGGAATGCCGTTCCCTACCGGCTTGCGCGCACTCGCGGCGCGCCCGGTCTTCGAAGTTCCCTCCGGAGCGAGTGAGGCGGACAATGCCGTGGAGTGGGCCTGGGCGATGAACGCGGCCGCCAGCGTGCTGGGCTCCGTTTTGGCGATGGTGATCGCGATCCAATTTGGCTTGACCGTGACCCTGGCCTGCGGAGTAGCAGCCTACCTGCTCGCCTTGATGCTTCTGCCGACCCTTCGCCCGCAACGCGCTTAAGAATGGCCCCGGGTTTGTTATGATGCTGCGAGGGGCGGCGGCCGGTCAGGCTGTTCCGGGAGCAGCGAAGATACCCCAGATTGCGCTTTGAGGAAATCATTTGCCGAGCCAAAAGCAACTCAAATGGTCGCAACTTCGGGTCGGCATCACGGTGATCATTGCGAGCCTCGTGCTCGGGCTGCTTCTGTTTCTGATGTCCGGAACCGGCGGCTTCTTCACCAAGCGAATCACGCTGGTCTCCTACTTCGACAATGCGGAGGGGCTGCGGGTGGGCGCGCCGGTGCGGCTCAGCGGCGTCGACATTGGCAACGTCTCGAAGATTCTCATTGTCCGCGACAAAGACAGGCAGCTCACTCCCGTGAAAGTTCTCATGAAGGTGAGTACGAAGTACGACTTCAACCTCCGCCGCGATTCGGTTACGTCTCTCGATACTGCCGGCGTGCTCGGCGAAACCTACCTGGACATTGACAGCTCGCAGGCCGTCGGCCCAGTAGCACGGAACGGCGACGCGCTCCCCACCCACGTGCATCCCGACTTCAACGAAGTGGTGCGCTCCAGCCAGAGCACGCTGCAAAACATGGATGCTCTGCTCAAGCGCGCCGACCGCATCATGGCCTTCGTAGAGAGCGGCAAAGGTTCGATCGGCAAGTTGATCTATGATCCCACGCTGTACGACCGCTTCTCGCAGACCGTCGCAGAGCTCAAAACCGTGGTCGACGAGATCGCCAAGGGACAAGGCAGCCTGGGCCAGTTGATCAATAGCAACGACGCCTACAACAAGTTCGTCGCAACTCTCGACAAAATGAATGCCGTGGTGGACGACCTGCAGCAGGGCAAAGGCACCGCCGGAAAATTCCTGAAAGACCCCAGTCTCTACAACAATGCCAACGACACCGTCGCCAACTTGAAAAAGGTTAGCGAGGACCTGAACGCTGGTAAGGGAACCGCGGGAAGATTGCTCAAAGACGAGGAACTGGGAAAGAAGATCGATACCACCATGACCAAGCTCGCAGCCTTGACCAGCGAACTCGAAGCTGGACAGGGAACGGTCGGAAAACTCTTCAAGGACGATACGCTGTATAACAACGCCAACCAGATGCTGGAGGAGAGCCGGAACCTGGTGAAAGCGATCCGGGAAAATCCCAAGAAGTATCTCAGCATCAAGCTGCACATTTTCTGAGAACGAACGCCTCAAAAATCCAGTCTAGGAGACCGCCCGCGGCGCGGAAGTGGACTCGGCCTGTTCGTGTGCATGATAGCTGGAGCGCACCAGCGGTCCGGACTCGACGTGCCGAAAGCCGAAGCGCAGAGCTTCGTTCCGCAACTCGCGGAATTCCTCAGGCGTATAGAACCGCGCAATGGGCAAGTGGTCGCGCGAGGGGCGCAGATACTGGCCCACGGTAAGAATGTCAACACCGCGACCACCGAGATCGCGGAACACCTCGACCAGCTCTTCTGTCGACTCACCTAGTCCGACCATCACGCCGCTCTTCGTCACCATGCCGGGAGAGAATTTCTTGGCGTTCTCGAGCAGAGTGAGCGTGCGTTCGTAGCGAGCACCCGAGCGAACTGCGCGATATAAACGCGGCACGGTTTCAGTGTTGTGGTTCAGAACGTCAGGCTGCGCCTCAAGCACAATCTTCAACGGTTCTTCCAGACCTTGAAAATCCGGGATCAGCACCTCGACGCGGCACTCCGGAATCAGCTCGCGAATCTCGCGAATTGTTTCTGCGAATACTCTGGCGCCTCCAACATTGTCATCATCGCGATTCACGCTGGTCACGACGGCATGTTTCAGACCCAGCGTAGCCACAGCCTCAGCCACGCGGCGCGGCTCGTCCCAGTCGATAGGCTCTGGGCGGCCCTTGGGCACGGCGCAGAATCCGCAGCGCCGAGTGCAGATGTCGCCCAGCAACATAAATGTCGCGGTTTTGTGATTCCAGCACTCGCCGATGTTCGGGCACTGCGCCGATTCGCAAACCGTGTGCAATCCCAATCCACGCGCCAGCTTCTTCAAGTCGTGAAAGTTATCGCCGACGGGCGCTTTGGCCCGTAACCAGTCGGGCTTAGGCATGCGCGGTGGCGGTCCCAGCTCGATCTGAATCAGTTGTGAAGTTCCAGCCATTCGTTTGATTCTACCAGTTTGAACTCAAGCCTTGAGCCGGCACGCATGCCAGCATAAAATCAGGCCAACTTGGGAGCAGGGATTCGATGAACACGTTCTGGAAGTGGATGGGCAGAGGGTTATTTGTTCTGGCGGTAGTTTTGGTTGTCGCAATCAGCCTGACGATCGGGTGGAGACCGTTCTTAGGCCCACGAGCGCGAGCTCTCACCAGTCGCAAGTTTGAGGCCACGCCCGAAAGGCTGGCGCGCGGCCGCTATTTGGCGAACGCAGTCTCTGGGTGCATCTTCTGCCATTCGGAACACGACTGGAAAGCCCCAGGCGGTCCCGTGGTAGAGAGCAAGCTGGGTGCAGGCCAGGTCTTCCCTCTTGTGGGCTTGCCGGGAACCGTAGTTGCTCCCAACATCACACCCGATCCCACAACCGGAGCGGGCTCCTGGAGCGACGATCAACTCGCTCGAGCCATTCGTGAAGGTATCGGCCATGATGGAAGAACACTGTTTCCGTTGATGCCCTATGAACACTTCCGAGGCATGTCCGATGAGGATGTGGCTTCAGTCGTGGTCTATCTTCGCTCTTTGCGCCCGGTGCAGAACTTGCTGCCCAAGACCCAGATCGCATTCCCGGTGAATTTCCTGATTCGGAGCGTCCCTCAGCCGGTCACCGAGCCAGTACCGGCCAGCAATTCCACGGATCCAGTCAAGCGCGGCGAGTATCTGGTTCAGATGGCGGGCTGCTCCGACTGTCACACTCCGCAGGAGCGCGGGCAGCCTAAACCAGGGTTGGATTTTGCTGGTGGATTCGAGTTGCAAGGACCCTTTGGAACCGTGACTAGCTCCAACATCACTCCGGATCCTTCTGGCATTTCATACTACGACGAAAATTTATTTGTTCAGGCGATGCGGACCGGCAGGGTGGGAGCGCGATCACTGAATCCGATCATGCCCTGGCTCATGGTTCGAAATATGACCGATGAAGACCTCAAGGCAGTGTTTGCCTATCTGCGGACTTTGAAGCCAGTGCATCATCGCGTGGACAACACTTTGCCTCCGACGCCGTGCAAGATCTGCGGGGGAAAGCACGGAGGCGGGGACCAAAACTGATTGCGCCTAGCCCACCTCAACCAGCCCGCACCGCGGCGGCGCGCCGAACTAAATCAGAAGCCTTAATTCGCGCACAGAATTGTTCGAAGCTCGCGCGCGGCCCGCGCCAGCGAAGATCCTCGACCGTATCAAATACCAGCACGTCGAGCCGTAGCGTGGCAAGCGCGCGAAATAACAGCGCATCTGTCCATCCCGAAAACAACGATTCCGAAAGCGGACGTGCCCTGCGGATCGACGGCTCCCACTCTTGCCAATCCTTGGGAACATCTTCCAGATGCGGATACCGTGAAAACGTAAGCGCCGCCGCTTTCTGCCCCCATCCCGGCAGTCCGGGAAAACCGTCCGCACTATCGCCGACCACCGCCAGATAATCGGGGATCGATTTGGGCTTCACGCCAAACTTGGCCACGACCCCCGCTTCGTCACGCACCAGGTCACGCCGGCGATCCAGTTGCACCACGCGCGTGCCTACAACGCTCTGACTGAGATCTTTGTCAGGAGTGCAAATCAAGATCTGGTTCACCCGATCATCGAGTGCGGCCTTGGCCGCAGCGGAAGCGAGCGCGTCATCCGCCTCAAAATAGACCATGGGCCACACCACCACCCCCATCGCTTCCAGACCTTCTTCAAGAATTGGGAACTGTGAAAGTAACTCTGGAGCCACGCTCTCACTCGTCTTGTACCCGGCGTACATCTCATTTCGAAACGACTCCACCACGTGATCCGTGGCGACTCCAACGTGGCTTGCGCCTTGTTCGATCATCGACAGAACCGATCCCAACACTCCGCGCACCGCCCCGATTTCCTGTCCGGCCGCATCTACGGCCGAGGGCACTGCGAAAAAATACCGGAATAATTCGTAAGTCCCGTCGATCAAGTGAACATTCATCGCTTCATGAATTTCCTAGCCCACTTCAACCAGACCGTAGGTATGCTGCCACCGTGTGCGCAAGGTCACAAGCGCCCGGCTGATTTCCACCTGCGTGACTTCGGAATTGGGCCCAGCCATCACCGCCGCGGCTTCGCGCTTGGCTAGTTCCAGCAATTGCCGGTCACGAATCAGGTTGGCCACGCGAAAACTCGGCATACCGGCCTGACGCGTACCGAAAAACTCTCCCGGCCCGCGCAGTTCCAGATCGAGTTCGGCGATCTGAAATCCGTCATTGGTGCGCACCATGGCGTCGAGGCGGCGCTCGCCTTCTTCCGTCACCTTGCCGCCGGTCATCAGGATGCAGTAAGACTTCGCGGCCCCGCGCCCAATGCGGCCACGCAACTGGTGAAGCTGCGCCAGGCCAAAGCGCTCGGCATGTTCGATTACCATTACGGTCGCGTTCGGCACATCCACGCCAACTTCAATTACCGTAGTCGCGACCAGAATCTGCAACTCGCCTTTCTGAAACAGGCGCATGACCTGATCTTTCAATTCAGAATCAAGCCGCCCGTGCAGCAACCCGACCTTCAGATCGGCAAACACTTTCCCGCTCAGCTCGCGATACATATGGATCGCAGCTTTCAGTTCGGTCTCTTCATTTTCAGCGATGACTGGATAAACGACATAGACCTGGTGCCCCTTCGCGACCTGCTTGCGCACAAAATCCCACACCTCGGGCGAGCGGTCGTCGGTGATTCTTCGCGTCACGATCGGCGTGCGCCCCGGCGGAAGCTCATCAAGCACGCTCAGATCGAGATCGCCATAAAGCGTGAGTGCCAGCGTGCGCGGGATGGGCGTCGCGGTCATCACCAGAACATCGGGATCGGCGGGATTCTTGTCGTCACTGCCCTCGCCGGACTTCTTCATCAGCTTCAAGCGCTGCAAGACGCCGAAGCGGTGTTGCTCATCGACGATAACCAGGCCTGGCTTCGCGAACTCAACTTTCTCCTCCAGCAAAGCGTGGGTGCCGATGACAAGCTGCGCGCCCCCCTGAGCGATGTGGCGGCGAATCTCGCGCTTGCGGTCGGCTTCGAGCGATCCGGTTAGCAGCACGATTCGATATCCCGCATTTTCCAGAATTCTGCGCGCCGAGAAGTAATGCTGTTGCGCAAGAATTTCAGTAGGCGCCATCAACGCCACCTGGCACCCGTTTTCGATTGCGATGATCGCTGCCTGAAAACCGATGATGGTTTTTCCCGAGCCCACATCTCCCTGCAGCAAACGCCGCATGGGATAGGGCTTCTGCATGTCGTCGGCAATCTCTTTCAACACCCGCTTCTGGGCAGCTGTTGGATGGAATGGCAGAATCTTCTTGATTGCCTGCCGCACCCGGTCGTCCAGGCGAAAGGCGATGCCGGTCTGCGTCTTCTGCTGCCGACGCTTGAGTTCGAGGCCCAGCTCGATAAAAAACAATTCCTCAAAAATCAACCGGATGTGCGCCGGTGTGCGCGACGACTGCAAATCCGCCAAGCTCTCTCCGGCCTCCGGCCAATGCACCTTCCACAAAGCCTCGCGCGGCGAAAGCAGCCCCAGGCGCTCGCGCACAGCCGCCGGGATGGTTTCGGCCAGGTCGGGAGTGAGATCGTCGAGCGCCGTGCGGATGACCCGTCGAAACCAGCGTGCAGTGACGCGCCCTTGCCCGGCCGACTCATAGATAGGCACGATGCGACCCACTTCAAGCGATGTGGCAGCCTTGTCGTCCGCGCCATCTGAGCCGGCATCACCCAGCATTTCAAACTGCGGCTGGATGATCTGCAGTTCTCCGCTGCGCGAATCTTGCTCCACCTTGCCATAGAGCGCGATCAACTGGCCGGGCTTGAACTTGTCCTGCAGGTAAGTGCCGTGAAACCACAGGCAGCGCAGCTTTGATCGTCCCTGCCCGACGGTCAATTGAAAGATCGGCATCTTGCGGGTGCGGAACAAACCGGAGTTGCGCACTTCGCCAATCACGGTAGCCATTTCGCCGGCGCGCAACTCGCCAATCCCGCGCGGATTCAGCCGGTCTTCGTAGCGAAACGGCAGATAATTCAGCAGATCGCCCACCGTCGATATACCCTTGGTGGCAAGAATCTCCGCCAGCCGCGGACCAATCCCCTTCACGTATTGCACCGGCGTGGTGAGTTCAAGCATGCGGACGTTCCCAAGGAATGTTAGCAGCAAGTCGGCTCACGCACGCGACGCCTCGGTTCGCGGCCAAGATGGCGATGTTGTGGCGACAATCGGATAAGCACAGGCAACTCTCTCGGCATCGCGTATCATCCCTCCCATAATGTTGGCAAGGGTTTGTCCATTAGTCCTGTTGCTCGTAAGCGGAGCCGTCGCCCAGCAGGATTCTAATCTTCGCGTTCAGTCGAATGTGGTGCTGGTACCGACGCTGGTGAAGGATGCGGAAGGCCATATCGTCTACGGCTTAACGCGAAAAGATTTCGTAATCGACGACGATGGCGTGGAACAAGCGATTCGTTTAGACGATTCCGCCGAATCTGAGCCCGCTTCAGTTGTCGTTGCAATTCAGACAGGAAGGAGAGCGTGGCGCGAATTTTCCAGAATGCGAGGGATCGGCCCCATGCTGATTCCTGTTTTCGATCAACTCCGATCGCGAGTCGCCTTGGTCGAATTTGATAGTCATGTCAATCTGGTCGAGGACTTCAGCGACGATGAAAACCCCTTTCTTGAAGACCTCAAAGGTCTGCAAGCGGGCGACAACGGCGCCGCGATTCGCGATGCCGTGGCTTTTTCTGTCCGTTTGCTTGAAAAAGAGCCGCCTGAGCGCAAGCGGGTACTGCTCCTGGTGTGCGAAAACCGCGACCATGGGAGCCATGTGACCAAAACCGATGACGTCGTGGCCGCCATCGGCAACAGTAATACTACTGTGTATGCACTGGCGTTCTCGCCTTCACTCTCGCAGGTGCTGGACACCGAGCGGGGCGTTAACCGGGACGAAGCCTACTGGGACGCGCCTCCCGACATCATCGGCACTCTTCTGATGGCTAGGAATGCGATGAAGAAAAACATCACGAAGGCAATTGCATCGATGACCGGCGGCGAGTATGAGTTATTCACAACCCACAAGGGCTTCGAGGATCGCCTGGTTGATTTTGACAACCACTTACACAGCCGCTACGCATTAAGCTTCGCACCGGAAAATCCACACCCCGGGCTCCATCAGATCCAGGTGCGCTTGAAACAGCCTTCGCCTGGAGTAAGCGTTCTGTCGAGAACCAGCTATTGGGCAGTGGGCCCGATTCCGTGAGCGTGGCACGCGATGCGAGGAGCCGGTGTCTAAACCCTCGGTGCTTCTAAATCTCATCCAAGCTCTCTGCGCCATTATCCTCGGCAACGTGGCGTATT
Source organism: Candidatus Sulfotelmatobacter sp. (assembly GCA_049673585.1). GTDB lineage: Bacteria > Acidobacteriota > Terriglobia > Terriglobales > Acidobacteriaceae > Sulfotelmatobacter. The sequence continues at coordinate 9,324 of JBATXV010000011.1, forward strand.
TCCTGCTCGCGCCGTCTCTACCTGTAGCGCGTCATCGGCCGTTCCAGTTCGACGTGGGCATGGTCGTCGACTTCTGGTTCTGCCTGGTTGCCTATGGCCTGATCCGCACCGCCAGAAGGTGGAAATAAGGGAATCCCTGTCCCCCGAACCGGGTTTTCCTAGTTACTTTCGGAACCTCTAACAAACGCCGCCGTCACGTTACGATATCCCCAGAAGCATGAATAAAATCGCAGTCCTGTACGACGCGGGCCAGGCTGTGCTCTCCACCTTCGATCTTGACGAGGTGCTGCAGCGGATCCTAGGCATTGCGCACGACTATTTTCATCTGCGGAATGTGGCCATCGCGCTGCTCGACAAGCAGTCGCAGGAGTTGTACGTCCGCTCGCAGATCGGCTGGGATGAAGGCCAGGACAAGGTTCGGATCCCCATCGGCCAGGGAATATCGGGAGCAGCAGCGCTCAAGAAGCAGCCCGTCTATGCTCCCGACGTCAGACTGGATCCGCGCTATTTGTGCACTGCCAAGTCGACCCATTCCGAGGTCGCCATCCCTCTGATGGTGAGGGACGAGGTGGTGGGCGTGCTCGATTGTCAAAGCGACCACCTGAACCACTTCGACCAGGAGACCATCGATCTGCTCACGCTTTTTTCCACTCAGGCATCGATCGCCCTCCAGAATGCGCGTCTATACTCGTTAGAGGAACAGCGCACGCGGCAACTGCAGGCCATCAATGCCATCGCTCAGCAAACCACGGCAGTCCTCGACCTCGAACAGTTGCTGGCTCGAGTCTGTGAGCTGATTCAGGGCGCATTCCGCGTATCCCACGTCTCGCTGTTTCTGCGCGAGGACCACGACCTGGTGCTGCGGGCCCATCACGGCACGCTCACCCCTCGCGTTCCCGAGGGTGGCCGCTTTCCGGCGAGCACTGAACCCTGGGCCAGCATCCTGGCCAGCAGCAATACGGCAACGGAGACTGATCTTTGCGTCGCGCCGGCGGGCACGAAGTTCTTTGCGGAATCAGCCTCGCGCATGTGCATTCCACTGGTCTCGTTCGGACAGACGCTAGGGATTCTCGCACTCGACAGCGCACGTCCAGACGCCTTCCGCGATGGCGATCTGCAGTCGCTCGAATCCGTAGCCGACATTTGTGCCACCGCCATCCAGAACGCGCATTATGTCGAGCGCGTGAAGCAGCTCGCCTATCTCGATGGTCTCACGGGTATTTTCAATCGCCGCTTTTTCGAGCTGCGCATCATGGAGGAGATCGAACGCGCCCGCCGCTATGGCACGGGTATGGCCGTCATCATGGCGGACATCGATCAGTTCAAGCGCCTGAATGACGAATTCGGACACGTGCTGGGCGATGAAGTGCTGCGCCAGGTTTCCAGCCTATTCCATCAGCAGTTGCGGAAAATCGACGTCGTCTGCCGCTACGGAGGCGAGGAATTCGGGATTCTGCTCACTCAAACTAACGCCAAGCATGCCATGAAGATCGCCGAGAAGCTGCGCAAGATGGTGGAGGGCTGGCTGTTCCCGGGCGTGCCGCGCACCGTAACCATTAGCGCCGGAGCTGCCGCTTTCCCCGAACAAGGCACCACCCGCGACGAACTGGTCAGGGCCGCAGACTCTGCCCTGTACGCCGCCAAGCAAGCGGGAAGAAACAAGGTTTGTCTCGGAACGCTGGCGCGCGTCCAGTCGGTAGGCTCTTAGATTACCTGCTCGCTAGGTGTAGCGCAGACCAAAACACGCTTGTCCGCACGGAGTGAAGTAACTGTGAAATTTGTTTAGATATCAAGCCAGCCGGCAGCCATCTGCCGACGAAGCTCTTCCATCTGCCGCTGCAGCCTCTCGCGGCTCTTCTGTAGTTCTTCCCGAACCTTGGGTCTGAGTTCCTGCCTCAGCTTCTCGACCTGCTCCCTAAGCTGTTTCTGCTGATCGCACATTGCCTTGCGCATTTCCTCGGATGCCTTCCGGCTTTCTTCCCTAGCCAGCTCCATCTGCGGCCGCAGTTTGGCAATCTCGTTCTGCACTTCACTTAACTCTGCCTGACTTTCCGCACTCAGTTCGGGAGCCTCCAGGCTTTGCTCAATCATCTCGCCGGAGTCCCTGCGCTCTGGCAAGGTGAGGGTGAGAGTCTGCTCCTTCCTGTCGCGGATCACGCCCACGCTAACTGACCCGGCGCTGTGAGAGTGCAGTACGTGGCTGAAGTCGCTGGTGTCATGAACCGGCTGGTCGCCGACGCGAGTAATGACGTCGCCGGCGCGCAGCCCGGCTTTATCGGCGCGGCTGCCCTTTTCCACCGAACGAACCAGCACTCCATTTCCGTTTTTCGCACCAAAAAACTCGCCCAGTTGCGGCGTAAGGTTCTCCACCATCAGGCCGCTGCGCATCGAGGAATGCACCACCACCACTCCAATATTCGGAACATCGAAGTCCGGCAGGTTGGGAATCGGCGGAATCTCGATGTGCAAATTCTTCTCCCAGTCCTCGTCTTTCCCACTCATGTGAGCAAACTCGTTGCGCCGGTCGGCCAGTTGCACCTTGATGGTCATAGGCCGTCCATCACGGCTCAGTCCAAACGTGACCACGCGCCCCGGCGGAGTCTCCCGGATCATCCGCTGCAATTGCGTCTTGCTTTCGATAGTCGTTCCGTTCATGGTCAGAAGAACGTCGTGTTCCTTGAATCCAGCTTTTCCCGCCGGAGCATCCTCGTCAACCATCGTCACTTCGACGCCTTGTTCCTCCTTCAGCTTCAGGGCGCTGAGCCGGTCGGCCGTAATATCTGCGATGTCCACGCCCAGGTAAGCGGTCGCTCCAGAATCTTCGCTGGGAATGCCCATGGGTTGCATGGGATCAACCGCCCATCGTTGCGCGGCATACGATACGTTCAGCAGCAAAGGCAGCACGGCGATCGTCGTCAAAATATGCTTGCGCATGGCCAACCTCCTCAATCTTTACGCGCCACAGTCTCTTGTCATCCTGAACAAGCGTTCTTTGCGCAGTGAAGGACCCTGTCGAGCCGCGTCATGCGTCGCGCTCTTTGCGGCGCGATACAGGCGCGTTCGGCTCGCATCCCTACTGCGCCCGCCGGAAGCAAATATCCCCAGTCGTCGTCCTCACCTTCAGCACCGGACCGCCTCCGTTCAAATTGCCTTCCGCGCTGAGCGACCTCGGTCCCCACTGGTCGCCTTCGCTGGCCACGTGGATGTCCGGGAAGTCAGAAGTAATGTGGTGCCCATTGCCCAGGTCCACGCTGGCACGCACCGAGATGGCTACATCCGGAGCGATGTAAACCGTAATGTCGCCCGCAGAAGTTTCAAGCACAGAATCGCTGGGTGGAGCTCCAGTCTTCACCAGCTTCACCACGATGCCGCCCGCTCCCGTCTCCACCCGCGCCGAGGGAACCCCATAGAGTTCGATTCCGCCTCCGCTCGTGTGAGCCTCCACGTGACCTTTAGCAGATGCGAGATGGATGCTGCCGCCGCCTGTCTCAACCTCAGCCGCGCCGCCAATGTCGCCCAAGTCGATGCTGCCCCCACCGGTTTCCGCCTTCACTTTCCCCGTGCACTGCCGAACCTGAATTCCGCCGCCGCCGGTTTCGATGCTCGCGCCCTGCGTGGCCGAGATAATTTCAACGCTGCCGCCGCCAGTTTCCGCAATGATTTTCCCGTTAGCGTGATGCACCTCGATCGCGCCCCCGCCAGTATGAAGCCCAATATCGCCGCTGATGGTCCCCACGTCGATCGATCCGCCGCCCGTGTCTGCTCGCGCGCCTCCGCCAATGTCATCCAGGTGCATGCTGCCGCCGCCGCTCTCCGCCTCCACGCGGCCAGCGATACCAGTGGTGTCAATGTTGCCGCCGTCGGTCTCCACCTTCACCAGTGCCATCTCGCGCGGAACCTTGATCAGGAACTCTCCCGAGAGAGTATGCTCCTGGCCCTTATATATCCTCAGGTATGCCGGGCCCACTTTAACGCGATGGCCGCCCTGCCACTCTCCGACAACCCAGGCCGTATCCCCTTTCACGTAAGTGGTCACTTTGTAGCCTTCAAACTGGCGCCGCGCATCCTCCTCGGAGGATGCTTTTGAACGCATGTGAAGCGTATAGTCGATTCCTTCCTGCTGTGTGCCTCGAATCACCACCGAGCCCATGTCAAGTCTGACTCTTAGATTCTTGGCTCCTGTGAGCGATCCTGACATCACCTGAGTCCACGCGTCTCCCTCGCGGGATACACGCGTTTCCTGCGTCCACGTCAACGGCGCGATTAGAACCAGCATGCCAAGCAGGCCGGCGAATTGTAACGAACGTTTCAAAAGAACCACCTCAGTTTCTTATTTCTGTTCAATCAATCTCCGGCAACTGCGCCAGCATGGTCCGCGCCTGCGACTTGATGTACTGGCTTTGATCCTTCGCCGCCAGCGTCATCAACACTCCGCGCACGCTGCCATCGGCTTTCACCGGCTCGATCAGCCGCAATGCTTCGGTGCGCACGCCGGGGTTTGAATCGCTCACCAGGGCTTCGAGCACTGCATCGCGCACCCGCACATCATCCTTCACAAACCCGCCCAGACCATCCAGAGCCTTCAACCGCACTCCCGGATTCGTGTCGTAACGCAGCGCATAAATCAGCGCATCGCGCACCTGCGAAACATCAGGCTTCTGCGTCAGCAGGTCCACGGAATCCATGCGCACGCCCGAATTGTAGTTATTCCGGGCGGCAAACAGCAGCAACTGCTGGATGCGCTGATCATTCAACGATCCCTGCGTCTCCAGCGTGGAAACCGTGTTGTATTTGATGTCGATCTTGTTCGTGCCAGGTTCCTGCGTGATGGACTGGATGCCGGTGATCGAAGCCTCGGCGGCAGCGGGAGTCGCAGTCGAACTCGCGGCCGAGTTGTTCGTCGAATGATCAAACACCCGGTAAGAAGTTCCGACGCCACCGGCAAACCCGAGAATCAGAATCGCCGACGCCAGCGCGGGCGAGAAGCGCACCTGCCGCAGCCAGTTCGCCGGATCGAACGCCAGCCGATGCCAGAAGCGCCCCTGCTCAGCCGTCTCCAGCGCCTCCTGCAGCCGCATCCGCGAAGCCGCCAGCAGATTGGGTGTAGGCTCAGCCGCCCGGTCCCGCGACAACACCGCGTGAAACTCCTGCTCCGCCTTAAGCTCTGCAGCGCAGTCAGCGCACCGCGCCACATGCTGCTCCAGTTCATGGCGCGCATCATCGGCCAGCTCGCCATAAACATGCAGCGTAATATTTTCTCGAACCCATTCGCATTTCATAGCACCAAACCCCGTTTCAAGGTTTCTGAGGTTTCAAAGTTTCAAGGTCTTCGAAACCTTGAAACATTGAAACTTTGAAACCTTCCTACCTCATATCCGCCAGCGCCCCGCGCAACTTCTGCGTGGCCCGGAACAAAGTGTTCTTCGCCGTCTCTTCCGTCGTATGCAAAATCTCGCCCACGGTACGCAATTTCAATCCGTGGTAATGCTTCAACTCAAACACCATGCGCTCCCGCGGCGTCAGCTTCTCCAGAGCGCCGGAAATGCGCGCCCCCAATTGCCGCCGCATCAGATCGCGCTCCGGATTCGCCCCCGCGCGCCCGTCGGGCACCTGATCGAGCAGGTCATACTCCCCGCCGGACGCGTCCTTTACCACCGGCGCATCTTCCTTGCGCACATTTTTCTTGCGCAAGTGATCCAGGCAAAGGTTGGTCACGATGCGGTAAATCCACGTATAAAAAGAACATTCAAACCGGAAGCTTCCGATGTTCTTATAAGCCTTGAGGAAGGCGTCCTGATAAACATCCTGCGCGTCTTGCTCGGTCCCGGTGAGATGCAGCGCCAGCCGCAACACCGCCTGATCGTAGTAACGCACCAGTTCCTCGAAGGCGGCGCGGTTCCCGCTTTGCGCCTCGCGGATGAGGATCGTATCGTCTATGCGGCGTTCTTGCCCAGCCATGGCCCGCATCGTGGGGTGCTGGTTCTCGCTGACTCTCTCCACTCTGCTCTTGTTCGAGTGGCCCCGTTCACCAACCGCAAGTGTTACTGCCAAAACCTCGGCCGGCATGTTTCGTCGTGTCCTCTACCGCCCGGTGTCAATGCCGTACCCGGGCTTGCACAGGAATAGACGGTCAGTCAGTGGAACCGTGAGCAGAAATTATAGGCTGTCACAGATTTTTATGCCGCCTAGGTGTTTCTTTCGTAATGGTTTAGGGGGAAACAGAACACTCCCACACGGTGAGGAGCCCGGATTTGGCAAGCCAAATGCCCTGAGACTGATGCAAGTCGATCCATCGAAGCGCATCGAGTGTATACTCCCAGCCGTCGCGCGAATGCATCGAAATACAGCCACAGGAAAGAAGGATCCGGAAATGAATCTCACCGGGCGCTGTTGCGCGTACCTCCTGGTCGCATTAGCGACTGTTCTCTGCCAGCCCGTCCAAGTCACCGGGCAAACGGCCCAAACACACCCCACGGAAGCAAACGCCCCCGGGACCGTTCGGCTCACCGAGGCCCAGATTCTCGACAAGGCCACGAACCTCCTGCAACAGATGACTGTGGAGGAAAAAGTCGCGCAGTTATCGCAGCTTCCCGGAATGGATTCCCCCGAGTTCAAGGAAAACGTGAAGCAGCCCATCGAAGAAGTCATAAAACAGTTTGGCGCCGGTTCCGTACTCTGGATTTCCGATCCAAAGGAGATCAACCGCCTGCAGCACATCGCCGTCGAACAATCGCGCCTCCACATTCCGGTGCTCTTTGGGCTCGACGTCATCCACGGCTACCACACCATCTTTCCGGCGCCGATCGCCATGGCTTCATCCTGGGATACGAAGATGGTCGAGGACGCGCAAGCCGTGGCCGCGCAGGAGGCTCGAGCCGCAGGCATTCAGTGGACCTTCGCGCCCATGGTGGATATCGCTCGCGACGCCCGCTGGGGACGCATGGTCGAAGGAGCTGGCGAAGATCCCTACCTTGGAGCCGCCATGGCTCGAGCCCAGGTCCTGGGATTTCAGGGCAAGCAGCTAGGCGCGCCCGATCGCCTGCTGGCCTGCGCCAAGCATTTCGCCGGCTACGGCGCAGCCGACGGAGGACGCGACTACGATTCTTCCTACATCCCCGAAGAGCAGATGTGGAACACCTACCTGCCGCCCTTCAAAGCCGCCATCGGCGCCGGCGCCGGAAGCCTGATGAGCGCCTACATGGATCTGAACGATGTACCGGCCACCGGCAACCCCTGGCTCCTGCACGACGTGCTGCGCGATGCCTGGAACTTTCAGGGATTCGTGGTAAGCGACGCCTTCGCAGTCCGCAGCCTGACCATTCATGGTTACGCCATCGGCCCCCAGGACGCCGCGCACAAGGCCTTCACCGCCGGATTGAACATGGACATGGCCAGCGGCACATATTTCAAGTATCTGCCGATCGAATTGCAGCAGGGACGCATCACGATGCAGCAGATCGACAACGCCGTACTCCCAATTCTCGAAACCAAAATCCGCATGGGATTATTCGAACATCCTTATGCTGACGAATCTCGCATCGAGCCGACGCTCAACGATCCCGCACACCAGCAACTCGCGCGCCGCGCCGCGCAACGTTCGGTGGTGTTGCTTCGCAACCAGGGTGGTCTCCTCCCACTCGATAAGACCGGCAAAAGCATTCATTCCATCGCAGTGATCGGCGCGCTCGGCGACGCCCAAGCCGACCTTCTCTCCATGTGGGGCGCGCTGACCAAACCGGGTCCGACAATCAGCATTCTGAAGGGCATCCAGGAAAAGGTCGGCTCCGCCATGCGGGTCGCCTACTCGCATGGGCCGAATCTCAGGCGCGACATCCCTTCGCCGTTTGAAGGCATTCCGATGACCGCGATGATGAAGGAGCAACCAGCCGAAACCGCTCAGGAAACGCAGCAATCCATAGAGGATGCCGTAGCTCTGGCCCGGCAAAGCGATGTCGCCGTCCTGGTCCTAGGCGAGATCGATCTGATGAGCGGCGAGTACGCTTCGCGATCTTCCCTGAAGCTTTCGAACGGCCAGGAAGAACTGCTGGAAGCGGTTTCCGCCACCGGCAAGCCTGTCGTCCTTGTACTGGTAAACGGTCGCCCGCTCAACATTTCGTGGGCCGCGGAGCATGTCCCTGCCATTCTCGAAGCCTGGTATCCGGGGAGCCAGGGAGGCAACGCCATCGCCGACATTCTCTTCGGCGACGCCAATCCGTCCGCCCACTTGCCCGTAAGCTGGCCGCGAAGCGCCGGACAACTCCCCCTCTATTACAACCACAACCTCACGCAAAACCCGGAGACTTCCGCCGATTTCAAATCGCGCTACTGGGATATTCGCAGCTCGCCGCTCTATCCCTTCGGCTACGGTCTAAGCTATACGACGTTCTCCTTCGACAATCTGAAAGTAACTCCAACCGCGCGAACTGGAGGCACGATCGAGGTTTCAGTCGACGTGACGAACACCGGCAGCCGCACAGGCGATGCCGTCGTCCAGCTTTACATCCACCAGCGCGCAGGCAGCGCCTCTCGCCCAGTTCGGCAGTTGAAGGGATTCGATCGCGTCGCCTTGGAGCCGGGTGCAAAACGCACCGTGCACTTCGCACTGGGAAAAGACGAGTTGAAATTCTGGAGCCCGATCGAAAAGAAATGGGTTGTCGAACCAGAGCAGTTCGACGTATGGGTAGGCGAAGACTCCAGTGCCACGCTGCACGCGGAGTTCCGGCTCACGGAATGAGTGAACCTATTCCGCGACGGCTTCCTTCTCGATCACAACTTTCAAGTGCGCGGTCACGTCCTTGTGCAGTTTCACTGGAACGGTGAACTCGCCCAGGGTCTTCAGCGGCTCGTGCAGCTGGATCTGCTTGCGGTCCAGATTAATTCCTTTTTTCACGATGGCTTCCGCGATGTCGCCAGAAGTGACCGAGCCGAAAAGTTGATCGTGCTCGCCCGCGCGCTTCTGGAACGTAGCCGACAATCCTTCAAACTGCTTGGCCAGTTCCTCGGCCTGCGACTTCTCCTTGGCCGAGCGCCGCACCGAAGCGGCCTTCATCTGCACGATGACGGCCTTGTTCCCCGCAGTGGCCTCGATGGCCAGCTTGCGCGGCAAAAGATAGTTGCGCCCAAATCCTTCGGCAACCTTCACCACATCGCCGCGCGCTCCCAGCTTGCTCACATCTTCTTTAAGAATGACTTCCATGATATGACTCCGATTCGGATTTCTTTGCCACGGATTTACACGGATCACCACGGACAAACAAAAATATTCTTAAAGTCTTATCCTTGAGAATCCGTGTAAATCCGTGGCTAATTCTTTTACGATGCCCGTCCGGCAAAAGGCAGCAATGCGATGTTGCGCGCCTGTTTGATGGCCGTCGCCAGCCGGTGCTGATGTGGCGAGCACACGCCTGTCAACCGGCGCGGCACAATCTTGCCGCTCTCCGCCACGAACTGCCCCAGCAGACGGTAATCTTTGTAGTTGATGTCGGCGATCTTCTCCGTGCAGAACTTGCAAACCTTCTTGCGCCGGAAAAACTTGCGCCCACCTTCACGCGGCGGACCGCCGGGCCCCGATCGCCCACCCCCGCCGCCGAAACGCGGACGGTCTCCCGAAGGCCGGAACTCGCGCGGTGCATCGCCAGCAGGCCGTTCCGGCCGCTCGCTTGGTGCCTTAGTCTCGTCAGTCATAACGCTCCTTAAAATCAGTTGCCAGTGCCTGGTTGCCAGTACCCAGTAAACTCAAATTCTCCCGACCCAGGGCGCTGCCTAATGCGAGCTGCCCACTGAGTACTAGGTACTAGGTACTGTTTCCGCCGCCGGCGTCGCTGGCGCTTCCGCCACAACCGCGGGTTGCGCGCTCACTTTCTTTTTCGCGTCGCGCAGCTTCTTGATCTTCTCCAGCCGCTTCTGCTCTTCGTCGATGCGCACGGTAAGGAACTTGATCACTGGCTCCGTGACCCGCAGACGGCGCTCCAGTTCATGCACCACCGAACCCGCGCCTTCGATCGTCAGCAAAATGTAGATGCCTTCGCGGAACTTGCGCACCACATACGCCAGACGGCGCTTGCCCATGCGGTCCACGCTCTTGATCGAACCCGCCGCCGCAGTCACGGTCGACTCCAGGTTCGAAATCAGCTTCTCAAGATCCTCATCCGCCATATCCGGCCGGACAATAAACATCAACTCATAAGTACGATTCATTTGCATCTCCAAATCTTTGCCACGGATCTTCACGGATTCTCACGGATAAACGAAAACATATAAAAAGCCCTATCCGTGCTGATCCGTGCAAATCCGTGCCTAATCTTTCTCCTCTTTCCGGTTAAACCGGTTCATAGCTGCCGCCGCACCTTCGGTCAGAATCGCCATCGCCGCTTCAGCAGCAGTGTCGAGCATCCCATCCACCACCGCCAGTTCAGCCTTGCGAAACGGCGCCAGCAAATACCGCTCACCGTCTGTCACCTTGCGTTCCGGAGCCACGCCGATCCGGATGCGCAAGAAATCCTGCGTGCCCAGCGCTCCGATGATCGACTCGATCCCGTTATGCCCCGCCGAACTCCGCCCCGTATGAATCCGCAGCGTGCCCAGCGGAAAATCCAGTTCGTCCTGAATCACAATCAGGTCGGTTTCCGGCTTCGCCTGGTATTCCGCCACCAACTCCCGGACCGACACGCCGCTCAGGTTCATGTAAGTTTCAGGCTTGGCCAGCAGCACGGGTTCGTCTCCAACCTGTATCCGCGCCGTAAGCGCCCGGCACTGCCGGTTCCTGATCTCAACCCCGCGCTCGCTAGCCATGCGATCCACCACCAGAAAGCCAACGTTATGCGGCGTGAACTGATACTCAATCCCAGGATTGCCAAGCCCAACAATCAGTTTCACGCCACCATCCCAAGCCAAGCAGGGACACCCGATGCCAGCACGGTCCATGTGGGGACGGCCGCCTCGGCCGCCCAGCCGAGCGAAGCGACGCGCGCCGCGACCACGGCGTTACTTCTTCTCCTTTTTCTCAGCCTTCTTCTCGGCCTTCTCCGGCTTCTCGGCCGCAGCCGCCTCGCCTTCTTCCTCAGTCTCCGCCTTGCCCTTCTTGATGACTTCAGGCTCAGCCGGTGCCGCTCCAGCTTCCGCCGCCACCGCTTCCGGCGCAGCCACAACCTCTTCCTTCACGCTGGTGACATGGGCAACAGGCTGGTTCGCGTCCGAAAGAAACTTGATTTTCTCATTATGCGGCAGATCCGAAACGCGCAGCACCTTGCCGAAAGTAAGGTGGCTGACGTCGACATCGATATGGCTCGGAATGTCTCCCGGCAGGCATTCGATCTCCACTTCACGCAGTATGTGCTCGAGAATTCCGCCTTCCGTCTTCACCCCCGCCGCCACGCCCTGCAGCACGATGGGCACGCTGACCCGCAGCGCCTTGTCCATGGCGATGCGCTTCAAGTCGATGTGCAGTAAGTGTCCTTTGATCGGCTCATACTGCCAGTCCACGATCATGGCCTTGGTGCGCTCGCCGCCATGCAGCGCCAGATCGAAAATCGTGTTGTGCCCGCTGTCAGAGCGCAAAATGCGCAGCACATGCCGCGGATCCACGCTCACCGGCAGCGCGTCTTTGCTCGCGCCATACAGCACGCCAGGAATTTTGCCCTCGCGCCGCACCCGCCGCGCGTGGTTCTTCGTCCCAGCCTCTCGCGGCTGCGCCTCCAGAATGTTTTGTTCCAATGTAGTTGCCATAATTTCGATTCCTTCTAAAAGTGTTCCCTCACGCATTGTCATCCTGAGGCGACAGCTTCATCGTCGCCGAAGGATCTGAGCGAGCCGCGCGAAGCGTCGCGTTCTTTGCGACGCAATAATCGCGCGCCTGGCTCGCTTCCTTTTATCTCTGGCCGCGCCGCAGCCCGCCGCTAAATAAACAACTTACTAACCGACGTCTCTTCGTGATTGGCCTGAATTGCCCGTCCAATCAGTCCCGCAATCGAAAGCACCCGGATCTTCGGCTCCCGCTTAGCCTCTTCATTGAGCGGAATCGTATTCGTGACCACAACTTCCCGGATCACCGACTTCGCAATGTTCTCGACCGCCGGCCCCGACAGCACCGCGTGCGAAGAACAGGCATAAACCTCGGTAGCGCCGTTCTCTATCAAGGCCGCCGCAGTCTTCACCAGCGTCCCGGCCGTATCGATCAGGTCGTCGATGATCAAGCAGGTCCGTCCATGCACATCGCCGATCACGTGCATTACTTCGGCCACGTTCATTTCCACGCGCCGTTTGTCGACGATAGCCAGCGCCGCGTCCACCTTCTTCGCGAAAAACCGCGCCCGCTCCACGCCGCCCGCATCCGGCGAAACCACCGTCAGATTCGGCAGGTTCAGTTTCCGGAAGTGATCCACCAGCACCGGCGAAGCGAACAGGTGATCCACCGGAATATTGAAAAATCCCTGCAACTGCGGCGTATGCAAATCAACAATCAGCGCCCGGTGCGCTCCTGCCGTCGTAAGCAAATCCGCGACCAGCTTCGACGAAATCGGACTCCGCGGCTTGTCTTTCCGGTCCTGCCGCGCATAACCAAAATAAGGCATCACCGCCGTGATCCGCCGCGCCGATGCCCGCTTCAGCGCATCGATCATCAACAGCAATTCCATCAGGTGTTCATCCACGCTCGTGCTTCGCCCATCAGGGTGCACCACCCGGCACGTAGGCTGCATGATGAACACGTCACCGCCGCGAACGTTCTCCTGGATCTGCACATACGCCTCGCCGTCGGCAAAGCGCGTTACCTGCGCCTGCCCGCGCTGCATCCCAAGAAACTGGCAAACCTCGTCAGCCAGAGGCTCGTTCGCCGTCCCGCTGAAAATCTTGAATTTCTCGTCCAGCCGCGCGCGCTGCTTGCGATCCGGCTTCTCCTCGGGCGCAGTTGGAACCTGTTTCTCAACCTTCTCGGTTTTTTCTGCCGGCGTGACTAAAGTTGCCATAGTGAGTTCTCAGTTCTCGGTTCTCAGTCCTTGGGGCTCGGCCAGTTCTACTGAGAACTGAGAACTGGCAACTGAGAACTGTATTCTGGCTGGGCCGCTAGGATTCGAACCTAGACAAAGTGCTCCAAAGGCACTTGACCTACCATTAGTCGACGGCCCAGTACGATTTCTGGTTTTTGATTGACCCCGAAACTCGGGCACCCCTATTGTCAATCAACAATCAGCAATCAACAATCAAAAATTCGCCGCCAGTACTGGCCCCGCGGCAGCGTGACCGTCGCCTGCGCCGCCCGCCCTTGCTTTCGCAACCTGCTCGCCGCCGCGCGCGCCGCCTCTTTCGAACCAAACAGCCCATACAACGCCGACCCGGAGCCCGACAGCGACGCATACTTCGCGCCCGCGCGCTCCAGCGCACTCTTGCCTTCGCTCAGCTCGGGATACTCAGGAAAGACGACTTCTTCAAAGTCGTTCTTGATCCCGGCCCGGACAAGCTCGAGAAGCGGATTCTCGGCCCGGCCCCTTCCAAAAGGAGCACCGGAGTAACTCTTGCTCAGCCACGCCGAAAGCCCTCGGCCAAGCTCAATCATTCTATCGGACCGTGCTTGGACCGTCAATTCTCCACTGCTCGTGTAGGGACGGCTCTTGCTCGTCCAGGCCGGGCGAAGCCCGGCAGTGCTTGCAGCCACCACCGACGCTTGTAATACCGTGGAAGAGCGGCGCTTCAGCGCCGCACCAGCCTCCTGAAGAAGTGCCGGCTTTAGCCCCTGCAGTTCTTCAGCCGCAAGCCGATCCCATTCCGCAAACGCCTTCGGCGTCGAAACCCCCACCTCCGGCGTCACCACCACGCACGCCGTCGCCGGCAAATCCTCCAGCGGATATACCTGCTCCCCGCGCCCCACCCCCAGCACCGTTCCACCCACCAGAAACAGCGGCAGATCAGATCCCACTTCCGCCGCAATCTGCAGCCGTTCCTCGGCCGGCAAAGCCTCCTTCGCCGCTCGCTCCAGCCCCAGCAGCGTAGCCACGGCATCCGCCGAAGCCCCGCCCAGCCCACCCTGCACCGGCAACCGCTTCTCAATCTCGATGACGACACGCCCCTTCGCGTTCAGCGCCCGCATCGCCTTTTCTGCGATGCGATAACAAGTATTCGATTCATCCTTCGGAACTCTAGGGTCCGCGCACCGAATCTCAATCCCACTGCCCCGCTCCAGGCTCACTCGGATCACGTCATGCAACCCAATCGTCTGATACACCGTCAGCAGCTCATGAAATCCATCCTCGCGCAGCGCCCCAATGCGCAACCCGAGATTGATCTTCGCGAACGCTCGGACGGATATTGTCATGGCCGCATTTAATCACACCGCAAATAGCTTGCGATACAATCGTCAGCACTTCGACGGGAGAGCGCACCATGCGTCACTTCGACCCACTAGGCCTCCTGCCCCTCGCACGGGACCTCGTCTTCCTGTTAGTCGGTCTTGCCGGCGGGGTCCTGGCATGGCTCAAAGCCCGCCGTGCCCAATCGTGGCCCTCCACCAAAGGCACAGTCATGCACGTCACCTCGCGAAGCATAGGTGGAATCTACAAGCCATGGATCGGCGAATTTTCATACACCTACATAGTGAACGGTGAATACTTCTCCGGCTTCCACCAAATCAGAGCTTTCAGCCAGAAGCGTGCCGACGCTCTCACTCTCGGCTGGAAAGGACGCATGTTGGTGGTACGCTATTCACCCTCCAGCTACAGAACCTCCGCCCTGCTTAAGTCGGATCAGCCCGGCGGCCAGCTAGGGAACTAGAAAAAAGCCCCTCCCCTAACCGATACACCACCTTGGTAATCTCGACTCCTCAACTCCATAAGCGCAATCTAATGAGGTGTGATTTCGAAATGATTTGTGATTTCGATCACACCAACCACCTCCCCACGGCCCTCCCATTTTGGGATAAGTACGACCGCAAACACGAGCGCCGGCCCGACTGTGGGGCCCCCTGTAGCGCTGGCCCGCGAGTCGGGCGCAAGCCGTTGCCTGCGGAAAAGCAAGCGGTTCGACTTAATTTCAGCCCGCGCTCCACGACGACCGCGGATAGGCCACGTGTAAGGGCGGGTAAAACAGGGGTTTCAACATGCGCATCATCATTGCCCGTCTTTCATCGCTGGCGCTCTTTCTTGCGGTTGCAGCCTTTGCCGCGGCGCAGGCCGAGTACAGAGTCATCTCCGTCACCGACGGAGGAACTATTTCCGGCACCGTCAAATGGTCCGGCCCGGTCCCTCACCAACTGGATTTCCCGGTTACCAAAGATCCCCAGATCTGCGACCCCGAGGGAAAGAAAGTCGTCAGCCTCGAACGCCTGATCATCGGCCCCGAGGGCGGCGTCGCCAATACCATCGTTTACCTCAAGGACATCTCCGCGGGCAAAGTGCTCGAACTACCCGAGCAACGGCGTCACCTCGACCAGAAGCAGTGTCGCTATATTCCGCACATTCTTCTCGTGCCCCAGAACGCGGCGCTGCAGATGCAAAGCTCCGACGCCACCCTGCACACCATCCACATGGACGGAGCCGCAACCTTCAACCTGCCCTTCCCGTTCACCAATCAGCCCGTCTCCCGCACCATGTCCACGCCGGGCCTGATCAATCTTCACTGCAACGGTGGCCACGTCTGGATGAACGCGGAAATGATGGTCGTCACCCATCCCTATTACGCCGTCACCGACGAGAGCGGCCGCTTCGAATTCACCAGCGTCCCGCCCGGCACCTATCAGATCGTTGCCTGGCATGAAGGCTGGGGACTGGCCGGCAAGGAGCAGGCCTACGACGTCCTCACCGAGCGCACCGTGCAGCGCCCCATCTTCACCGAACCCAAGACCTGGGAAAAATCAGTCACGGTCGATGCGAATGGATCCAGCACGGTAAATTTCGCGATAGGCAACAGGTAGCACCTCGTCACGCGAAGGATCGGGAAGGGCACGACTTCAGTCGTGCCGCCTGATGGCCACATGCGTACAGGCTTTAGCCTCTGAGGCTGGCCGCCGCTTCGGCAACACCGGGCCCGACAATCAGCATTACCATTTCCACCCCATCCTGGACTTTCATAAACTTCCGTAGGAGAATACCGCACGAGCGCCGCCAGCCCAACGGAGGGCGATGATTGTGGCCAATTACTTCGCCGCATCTGTGCCGAGCTTCTTCCACGAGAGTTTCGGAACTTTGCCTTCGTATTGTTTTGGGTTACCCTGGTTGCGGTCTGGTTCCTCATCAATCGCTTACCCGGTTGGTTCCGTTCTCTCGGCGCGCGAAGTTGGCCTCTCGCAGATGGCAGAATTGAGACCGTCAACGTGAAGGAATTCGGTCAACAAGCGCTCGGTGAGCTGGGTTATTCCTACCTGGTAGAAGGAAATCGCTACTCCGGATGTTTCTCGTGGCAGTTCGGGGATGAGCAGCAAGCGTGGGACTACGTCGCGGGGTTGAAAGGCAGGAATGTGGCCGTTCGATACATGCGCGAGAACCCGGACGTCTCAGCCCTCAGAAACGCCGACCAGTCCCAAACAGATCTCCGAGGCAGCGGTTTCTTAAACACGATCTGGACGGCCTTCACTGGCCAGTTCCGCAAACGCATCTAACTCCGCCGCTTATAAAGCACAGCAAACTCAAACCCCGTATTCGCCGGAAACAATTCCGCCACTTTCCGCAACCGCTCCGCCAGCGCCGAAGGCGCGAGCAGCGGATAGTCCCGCTCCCGCAGATCGCGGTAATCCACATCCAGATAAAGCGAAAGCAGATAAATCGAGATCGAATCGGAAAACGTGGCCTCGAAGTATTCATTCTTGAAGCGCTCCGCATCCGGACCACCCGCCGTAGCCAGCTTCCGCGCTTCGAAAGCATCCAGCGAAGTTTCGCCCCGCACCCCTGCCTCCACCTGCTTCCAGGCCAGTTCGCTGAATTCCGCGGAAACTCCGGCGATCTCCACCAGCGCGTGCCCCACGTTGATGTAAAACTCAAACGCCACGGAAAACTTGTCGTCCATCAGCCGCGTCGAAATAAACACGCACTGCGAATCGCCCAGATTCAGGTTGCGATGGCAAACCGCGTTGTCGCTGAGCGCCACATCGTAGCGGTCCGCGATCAGAATTTCTTCTCCCTGGCTAATCGTCAGCGGGACAAAGTAATAAGCCTTCCGCTTCAACGCCCCAGCGATCTTCGCGGGCACAGCGGCAATCATGCGCTCGAGGTCAAACGAACTGATCGAGACCTCGCCCGCCACGGCATAGCACACCCCATTCGCCGCCTGTGAAACCGGCGTCATCCGCACCACATCCGCGGGGCTCCGCGTAATAGCCGTCGCTGCCTGCGACATAGTGATTCTTTTATACACCACGGCTCGCGTGGAGCGGGCGCCCCCGCCCGCTGCCTTTGACCTTGCCCTTGATCTTGAATTAATTCCCTTGACTTGGATTCCGAAAAGAGTAATCCTATCTCTACACGCATTGGTTCTTTGATAACTGAATAGCAATTAGTTAACTCCAGCGAATTCAATATTTTGCGATCCCGGCCGCTGACCCCAAGGCATTTAACCAAGGCAAGCCAACCTAAGCCCTTTGAATGTAACATTTTGCAAGTAAGTCCTTTACTTGCAATATTTTAGCCAGATTAAGGTCAGATCACCAACCCGCAACTCACTGATTCCAAGTATTTTACGCAGTTCGATCTGTGATTTTTTCAGTCCAGATCTCGGCCTCGTCTGCCACCGGAGACACCCGGATGGTGGTAGCCTAAAAGTATGCCGACCCCGCGCCCGCCCCGCTGGTACGCGATTCCGGTGCGAGTCCTGCTGTTGACCTTCATCGGCACTCTGATCTCATTCGCCGTCAGCCTGTTCTTGGGAATCGTCGGGACCGTGGCCGTAGGCGCGGTGCGCCACGTTCATCCCAACATGACCGTAGCCTACCGCGAAATCGCTCTTCCAGCAGCCGTAGTCGCAGGCAGCATCATCTTCGTCCTCGCACTTATCATGGAAATCCGCCACTACCGCCAATCTAGGATACTGGCCGCGCTCGAGGGCTTGACGGATACGAGAGGATGAGCTGATTGCCGATGAACCCGCGGCCCCGCATCGCCATCCCCATGCCGCACTCGATGGATCGCGAGTACGCCGAGCGAGCGATCCCGCAATATGAGAGCGCCATCGAGCAAGCCGGGGGCGAGCCCGTCCGCATCACGCTCAACCAGACCTCAGCCGAAATCATGAAGATCGAAGTCCTGAAAATAATGGAGAGCTGCGACGCCGTGCTCCTGCCCGGCAGCAAAGCAGATGTCGATCCCTCGAAGTTCAGTGCGCAGCGCTCGCCGCACACCGCCGCCGCCGACCCGCGCCGCGACGCCGTCGACGAACTCCTCCTGCAAGACGCCTACAACCGGCGCAAGCCCATCCTCGGTATCTGCTATGGCCTGCAAAGCCTCAACGTCTACCGCGCCGGGTCGCTCATTCAGCACATCCCGGATTTTCTGTCGGAAGATGTGCGCACGAAGGTCAATCACGAAGCAGGACGGACAGTCGCAATCGCGCACTCGGTTGAGATCGAAAAAGATTCCCAGCTGGGGGAAATTCTAGGCGCACGGGAGAAGCGCGCAGTCGCAGTGAACTCTTCGCATCACCAATCGGCCGATATCATCGGCAACGGCCTGCGCATCGCCGCCCGCTGCCCCGACGACGGCATCATCGAGGCTTTGGAAGGAACCGCCCCGGATCACTTCGTGCTGGCAGTGCAATGGCATCCCGAGCGCTCGATCGATCAAGACGAGCCTTCCCGCGCCATCTTCCGCGCCCTGATCAAAGCAGCGCAACACTGAACGGGCACCGCAAAGCTACTTATTCCTCGCGCGCGTCTTTTTGCGCGCTTCCGTCGTCCGCGTCTTCTTCGGACTACTTCGCTTCTCCAGCAAGACAACCACATGCGCGACCGCCGCTTGATCCAAATGCAATCCCTCCGGAGTCTTCGCTTTCAAGCCGACACAATCGGCGTGCACTCCCAGCAATGTCGCCACACGCATTCGAATTGCAGCCGCGTGCGGACCAATTTTAGGAGCAGTCAAAATCAAGCTGGCGTCAATGTTTGACACGCCGTATCCCGCATCGTGCACGCGTTTCAGCGCCTCGCGCAGGAAGACCACCGAGTCCGCGCCTTTCCATTTCGGATCTGAGGGAGGAAACAGCGCACCAATGTCGGGCGCAGCTACCGCGCCGAGCAGCGCGTCAGTAATGGCGTGCAGCAGCACATCGCCATCGGAATGCCCGCCCAGCCCCCGGTCATGAGCCAGAGCGATGCTGCCAATCTTCAGCGGAATTCCCGCGCGAAATTCGTGCGAATCAAACCCGTAGCCGATTCTCAAGATCAACCTCTGGATCGCCGAAGATTCGCGCGATGAAAGTCTTTCACTTTTTTAAGTAGAACTCCGCCAGTTCCATATCCGCCGGGGCTGTGATCTTGATGTTCCGCGGTGAGCCCCTCACCACGGCCACTTCGTGGCCTGATCGTTCGACCAGCGACGCTTCGTCGGTGCCGAGGAAACCGTCGGCTGACGCCTCATCGAACGCCTTCTTGATCACGCTGTAACGAAAGCCTTGCGGCGTCTGCGCCAACACTATGCCGGCGCGCGGAATCGTTGCTTTGATCAGCGCGCCACTGGCTGTGCGTTCGACCTGCTTCACAGTATCGACCGCGGGCAGCGCGGCAATCGCCGCACCACATTTCTCTGCCGCATCAATCACTTGTTGAATAATCTCGCCGGTCACAAACGGGCGCACCGCGTCGTGCACGAGAACAATATCATCGTCATGCGCCGCTGCTGCAACCGCGTTCAGCGCGTTCTCCACCGATTGCTGGCGATGCTCGCCGCCGATGACCAGCTCTACTTTTTTCTTCAAGACGCCTTTGTCATTCGCCAGCCGCGCACGGAACCCAGCAATCTCGTTTTCTCGCAAAGCTATCCAAATCTCGCTCACCTTCTCGACCGCGGCAAACTTGCGCAGCGTGTGGATGAGAATTGGCGTGCCGCCTAACTCAGTGAACTGCTTCGAAGGAGGAGCCTTCCTCTTGCCCTTAGCGCCGACGGGCATGGGGGCCATGCGGGTTCCAAGCCCCGCAGCCGGAATGATCACGATCACCTTCATAGCGGGGAGTAAGTATACGGGCGCGCGACCGGGAGTTCAAATCGAGAAGCGATCCAACGCCGGACACGCCGAGATCGCCGAGAAAACTCCCTGAGGTTTTAGTTAGACTTCCGTCGGCGACCTCTGTGTGCCTGGAGGTGAAGAGATTTTTCGACCTGCGAGACTTGTTATTTCTACTTGGCCGGCTCCCACAGCTCGATCCGGTTTCCATCTGGATCCGTGATCCATGCGAAGCGGCCATAATCGGCATCTTCGCGGTGTGGATCGATCTGCACTCCTGCCTGCTTTAGTTCTTCCAGCAAGGCATCGAGATCATCGACGCGGTAGTTCAGCATGAAGCCGCCTTTGCTGGCGCCGAAATGCTTTGTACTGCTGGGAAATATCGACCACGCTGTGACCCCCTCAGCGCCGGGCTGGTTGCCGGCGGCGTCTTTCAACTCGCGCCACTCGAATGAGGCGCCTTGCCCATGCGCATCGCGCTGGATGCCCAGATTTTTCTCATACCACTGATAAAGCTGCTCGGGATTGTCCGACTTGAAGAAGACTCCGCCGATTCCAGTTACGCGTTTCATGGTCAAGATCCTTAAGACTGAGGTTTGGTTTCTACCAATGTGTTCGGGATCACCGCCGCAGGCCCCGGTGCGCTTGGGATTGCCGGCACTACGGGCTGGGCCACGCCGCTGGTGCGGGCGAAAGCGCGTTCGTCCCACTTGCCAAAGATCATCTTCCCCGCTGTCGTCTGCAGCACGGAAGTGACCGAGACGTCGATGGTTTTGCCGATCATCTTCCGGGCGTTGTCAACGACCACCATGGTGCCGTCATCGAGATAGGCGACGCCCTGGTTATATTCCTTGCCTTCTTTCAGGATGAATACCTTCATGATCTCGCCCGGCAGCACGATGGGCTTGAGCGAGTTCGCCAGCTCGTTGATGTTCAGCACTTCGACACCCTGCAGCTGCGCCACTTTGTTCAGGTTGAAGTCGTTGGTGATGATCTTGCCTTCGTAGACTTTGGCCAGTTCGATCAACTTGAGATCAACTTCGCGGACGGCGGGGAAATCGTCTTCCACGATCTGGATCTGCAGCGTAGCCATTTTCTGCAGGCGCTGCAGAACGTCCAGACCACGGCGGCCGCGGTTACGCTTGAGCGAGTCGGCCGAATCGGCTACGAGTTGCAGCTCGCGCAACACGAATTGCGGCGTGACGATGATGCCGTCGAGGAAGCCGGTCTCGGCTATGTCGGCGATGCGGCCGTCGATGATGACGCTGGTGTCGAGAATCTTGTAGCTTTTCTTGCCTTGCTTCTCGCCGCCAAAGATTCCGCCCAAAGCAGCTAAGTTCAGCAAATCACCTTTGCTGGCGCCCACGATCAGACCCACGTAGGCCATCAGCAGCATCACCAGGATCTGCAGGAAGCTCTGGGTATTGCCCGCGGGCACGCTGCTGCGAATGACCAAGGCAAACAGGTAGGCGCCGCAGATGCCGAGGAGGCTCCCAATGGCCGCGCCGATCAGCCGCTTCAGGCTGACCGCGCGCAGCTTCCATTCGAACAGGATGATACCCGCGCCTACCAGCGCGCCGATTCCGGCATCCAGATTGCGCGGCAAGCCGAAAGGAGCGATAACGTAGCAGGTGACGGCAACTACGATGACAAAAAGAAGACGTACCAGAATCAAATCCACAATATGACCTCCCCCGGATGCAGCTTCGCTACATATCTGGCGCGATGCACCGGTGCCAGTTCCTCGCCGCCCCGGGCGGGAATCGGCAAATCAGCATGCGGGGCGCGCAGGAATTAGGGGAATGAATGTACGCCCCGTCCCGGCCCTTGGAGGCGCAGCCGGGAAACCTCGTTAAACCTACGCCGAGAGTATATACCTGGGGGCAAATAGCTGGCTTAGAAACGCCAGGGCGAGCGGTGGCGGGAGGGTTCTTCGGCAGAGCCCAGTGCCGAGCCCGCGTAAAGTATTGTCATTCACGATTGCTGCACGCAACTTATGCGCGCAACCAGGGCTTTGTATTATGTGACCCGAAAACAGGAATGAGAAAACTATGAAAAAGATTGCACTGGCCGTTCTGCTGCTGTTTTCCGCGTTGACATGGGCGGGGTCGGAACCCAACCCGGCCGCCTACACCATCAACGTCCACGTCAGTTCGTCGCATGTTAACAGCCGGGGGGCGATTCGGCTGAAGGTCCTTCTCGATGGGAAAAAATGTGAACTGGAGGGCATCGATGTTGAGAACTCTCTATTGATGCCCGGCGACTACAAGGCCAGGACGTTGCCGCCCAAAGTGAAAGATGTTCACACTTACGACGTTTATGGAAGCTACGAGATCATCTTCCCTGATAAGAAAACACGGAGGTACTCTCTTGTCGGCATCACGGAGTAATCGCTGCGCTGCTAGACTTCCTGCATGAAAGCCTTAGTGATTACCAGCCTCTCGGGGCCGGATGCGCTTGGTATTCAGGATGTCGCAGAACCTGCGCTGAAAACGGGACAAACTCTGGTTCGCGTGGCTGCTGGAGGCCTGAATTTTGCTGACTTCATGACCGCGCAAGGCGGCTACCCGGGAACGCCCGCGCCACCGCTGATTGCCGGCCGCGAATTCGCCGGCGTGGAAGCGAGCAGCGGACGCCGCGTCATGGGCTACATACAGTGGGGAGCGTTTGCAGAAAGAGTCGCTGCTCATGCGAACATGCTGTGGCCCGTCCCTGAGCACTGGACTGACGAACAGGGCGCCGCTTTCCCGGTCAATTATTTCACGGCGTACCTCGGCTACTGGCAGGCGGGGATGACGGAGGCGCCGGTTGCCGGCAAAACCCATCGCGTGCTGATTCATGCCGTCGCCGGAGGCGTGGGCACCGCGGCGGTGCAGATCGGTCGCATTCTGGGCGTCGAAATGTACGGGACTTCATCGACTAACGAGAAGCTGGCGCGAGTAAAAGAACTTGGCCTGCAGCATGGCATCAACTACAAGCAGCACGACTACGAAGAAGTGGTGAAGAACCTGACGCATGGCGAAGGCGTGGACGCGGTGTTCGATATGTTGGGCGGGGAGCACACCGCGAAAAGCCTGCGCTGCCTGCGCGACTTCGGGCGCGTCATCCAATACGGGACCGCGACCGGCAAGCCTCCACAACTTGATGTGCGGGCTTTGTATGCCAAATCTGCGAGCCTGCAGGGTTTGTGGCTGACTTATTTATCGCAGAAGCGTGAGGTGATGGAACCGGCTTGGAAGAAACTTTCGGAATGGATCGCGCAACGTAAGCTGGCTCCGGTGATTGGCCAGGTGTTTCCCCTTGACCGCGCTGTTGAGGCTTATAAGCTGCTGCAGGAAGGCAAGAATTACGGCAAGGTGGTGCTGAAGATTTAGGAATCGGATCGAAAGAATCAGGCTCGCGAATCACTCTTTGCCCAGGTACTGAATGCGCCCGTCGAGGGCGCGGCCGTTGCCGTCGATGAAGATGGGAGCCGGCTGGGTGGGCGGATTAATGATGCCGTTGGAAAGCAGGGGATCGGGATGATTCGTGATGTTGTCGAACCCGGCGCGTAGCGCCCAGTAGCGCCCGAAGAAGTGGATCCGCTTCTCGAGCTCCAGGTTTACGGTGTAGTACGTGGGAAAGCGAAAAGTTCCCGGAGGATCGGGTGCGTAAATTTCTCCCGTCTCTAACGTGGCGTTGACGGGCAGGCCGGTGCGCGCTTCGGCGGAATAAACCAGATCAACTTTGTGGACGATGGGCAGTTTGAAGAACGGCACCACACCGTATCCGACGAAGCGGTTGGGCGTATCCCAGGGAAACGGGCCGGGCAACTGCTGGCTGAGCACGGGAAGATCCACACTGAAGTCGAAAACCTGGTTGGTGCGCGCGCGGGAGCGGGTGTAGGCGCCGAAGATTTCATAGCGCTGGCGGAAGCGATGGCGCAGGCTGACGGTGAAAGCGTCGTAGCGGTCGTCGCGCTGGTTTTCGAGGAAGAAGTTTCCGTCTACGGCGCCGTTCAGGGCATTGTAGGCGAAGCCGTGGACGCCGCGCTTCTGGATGAACTCCAGTTTCAGAAAGATGGCCTGCGGCAGTTTCTTCTCGAAGGCGATGCTCCAGTTCAGGTAGCGTGGCGCCGCTAACGTGTTGCGGTTGACGACGAAGTTGGTTGGCAAGGGGATTGGCGCGGGTTCCGGGCTCCCTCGCCGATGCGCGCACTTCACGCTCGTGCCGTCCGCTTCCAGCGGGCATCCGTCCGCATCGAAAAAGTAATCAATCCTCTGTCCGTCCTGGGCTTGGTGAATCAGGCCGAGGCTGGTGGCGTCGTAGGTAATCCCAATTCCCGCCGAGAGCTTGGTATTGCTTTCGTCATCGAAAATGTAGGTTCCAGCCAGGCGCGGGGAGAAGATCGGCGTTCGAACGATTTCATCCCAATCGAAACGTACGCCCGGCTCGAGCAGCAGACGATTGGTGATGAGCCAGCGATCCTCGGCGTAGGCGCTGGCTTCGTTGTTGTAAATCGTGGAATAGTGGCCGCCGGAGAAGATCGAATAGCGTGCACACGTGGGCTCGGGCACGATGGGAAGTCCGCTCGCATCAGTGGGACAGGGCTGCGGCGGCCCCGATTGCACAAACGAGATCGGCTGGCGCAGGAACTGCGCATCGTAGTTCAGGCGGTCGAGATCGGTGCCCAACTTGATGTCGTGGCGGCCATGCCACTCCTGCGGCGGAAGGAACAGGTTCGCCAGGGCCTGCAGCCGGCGGGCGGAAGAGTCCTCGTGCAGATAGTAATTGCCGCCGGTGGCCAGGATGGTCTCGATGTAGCCGGCATCTCCATGCGGAGTGAGGGTCAGATTGTACTGGTCTCCGCCGATTCCGGTTTCGAGCAGAGCGCCGCCGCGGAAATAGTACTGATCTTTGAGCGAGCCGAGGTAGGCGGTTTCGACCTCGCTGGGCGCGGTCGACTGAGGCACTAGAGCCCACATTCCGGCGTTGGGATCGTGAAAGTAATCCGACAGGAAACTGGCGGTCAGGATGTTGCGGGTGGTGAGGTTCGATTGCAGCTTGATCAGGTTGTCGATGCGCCAGACGTGGTCAAAGTCGGCGCCAGTGGGGAGTTGCTTGGTGATGTAGTTGTCGTACTCACCGTCGAGCGCATCGAAAAACCACATCTTTCCCTTGTGAATTGGGCCGGACATGGTGTAGATGGGCGTCCAGTTTGCGAGCGAGATACCTTTGACATCCTGCGGCGCGGGAATGAAGTCGGTGGCGAGGAAGCGGAAATGATCGTTGCCCATGCGGGTGTTCAAGGCCATTACGCCGCCGGAACCTTTGCCGAACTCGGCCGGTTCGCGGCTTGGGGTGACTGCGACGGAGCGGAAGGAATCGATGCTGGTCTGTACCACGAGCGCTCCGCTGGTGGGCTGGGTCACGTTGAAACCGTCGAGGACGAGTAGAGTCTGGTAGCTCTCGGCGCCGGCTACGTGCGGCTGGCCGTAGGCATCGGGTGTGACTCCAGGCATGAAGATCAGCGCGTTGCGATAGTCGTGCGGGCCGGGGTAGGGAATGTCGAGAAGTTCCTCACCGCTGAGTTCTTCTTTAGCAGATATTTGCGCGGGGTCGATGGCAGGCGGGGATTCGACCACGTTCACCACTTCACGCGCCTCGCGCTGACGCGAAAGAGTCACGTCGACATTGGAGGTAAAACCCACTTGTACGTCGGGTTGAACGGCGGCGTAGAAACCGGTTTTTTCGACGCGCAGTTCGCAGGTTGCGGGGGACAAGTCGGTGAATTCACAGTGCCCGGCGAAATCGGTGCTGCAGCGCAGTGGGAGAGCGGGCGGAGGCGGTTGCAACTCGACGCGGGCGGCGCTGACGGCCAGTCCATTTTCGTCGGTGACGGTGACGGTGAGCTTCTGAGCGGCGGTGGGGTGAGTTGAAGAAGGCGATGCGGTCTGCGCTGGTGAATGCATCACGCACAAAGCTTCGAACGCAAACACGAGCACCCATTTCACGGTTGCGCTCCGCCCCGGCATGGTTCGAGTATGGGATCATTCGGGCGGCACGGCAAGCTCTCCTTGGTCACCGTTTGCTTCAACCGCAAAGATCCACTCCTCGCTCACCAGGAAGTTCAACAACGAGCAGGACGCGACGGCGATGGCGTTCGCGATCAAGTAGTTCATGTGACCTAGGCCGACTAACAGCTTCATCAGCGCCAGATTGCCGGCGATGGAAACTCCTCCGGTGGCCAGGTTGAAGCGCAACAGCCGCGGCAGCGACTTTTGCCATGACGGGTTCACCCGGTCTGCCCAGGTATAGCGTTCGTGCCAGAGAAAATTGTGTATGACCACTGCTTCGACCGACAGCGCCGTCGCCAGCAGATAGTTGAGATGCAATCCGCTCTTCAAGCCGAGCAACAGAGTGAGCTGGACTGCGATCCCGAGTGCGCCTATGAGATTAAACTTCAACCAGCGGCGAAGGACGCGGAAGCTCGCCCCTGAGTTCTCTCCAGCTGGGGTTATCACTGGGCGATCCTTTCCTCGCGATAAAGCCGTGCGGTGTTTTGTGCGGTGAAGAAGAAGACCATCAGCGCCATTCCAGCCAGGCCGATGGTTCCACCCAGGTCGAATAGCTTGAAATATCTACCCAGAAAATGCACTTGTGGCTTCCACAGCAGCGCCAGGTTGCCTACGGCGAGCAGGATACGCAGTTCGGTTGGACCGAAGCGCCAGAATGACAGACGAAATTCGCCGAGCGCGTGAGTCGCCAGATAGGACTGGATTGAGAGCATGAGGAAGGCGACGAGCAGGCCGATGGCGGTCGAGGGACTCATGTAACCAGACAAGGCCAGGCCGCCCATCAGCGCTACGGCACCGATGCTGTCGACCATGTGGTCGACATAAAAGCCGTAACGCGGACGTAACTGTTGCCGCACGCGGGCTAAAGTTCCATCAAGCGAATCTCCCAGCCAGTTCATCGCCAGGCAGGCAGTCACCCCGAGCAGCGCATACCGGTTCCACGCAGCCAGCATGTAACACGCGCCGGCCCCGAGCTGTGCCGCCAATCCCAACCCGGTGAGATGGTCGGGGCTGATCCATCTCGGCGTGCGCGCGGCCAGCCAGAGCAGAGCGCGTTTTTCGTGGGCCGCTACCCAGCTTTCCTGCACTCGCCGCATTTCCGGAAACGGCCGCGTTCGTCTCATTTCCAGAAGCACACGCGGGTTCACTTGCTCACAAAATTCGGTCATGGTTTGAGGACTGGGGCTTGCTGAGAATCGGGTCGCCATGTCTGCCTCCGGGAAGCTACTTTGACTCGGGCGGCATGCAGCGGCAATGCACAGGGGATCAAATGGAGGTCAACTCGGTGTCAATCGGGAAGTCTTTCATCCAGAGATCGATAGAGTGGGAGGTCATCTGCCGGGGGCGTTTGCTGGAGCGGCTTTTTCTTCGACACATCGACACGGTCCGCTCCAGTGTCAATAAAGGAACCATCGCAGTGTGATTCGGCGATAAACTCCGTTGCGGATGTGAGCCTCTGGTAGGCTTTGAAGGAAATTCGCGCCCTGCGCACACCTTGTTCGAAATGACGACAGCGGCATAAACCTGCGGACCATGAACAGACTTCTACGGTTCTTCCGCCCTTCGCACCAGCACACGGCTTTCTCGGCCACGCTGCTGCTGATGTCGGCGGTTATGCTGTCGCGGGTGATCGGCTACGTCCGCGAGGCGTATATTGCCTACGCTTTTGGCGCCGGTCCGCAGACCGACGCTTACGTCGCGGCCTTCACCCTGCCGGACTGGCTCAACTACATCGTGGCCGGGGGCGCGGCTTCGATTACATTCATCTCCATCTATACGCGGTTTCTGGCGGAGAAGCGCGAAGCCGATGCGCAGAAAACTTTCTCCATTGTCATCACGGTGATGAGCGCGGTGATGATTATCGGGACCGTTCTTACGGAAATCTTTACGCCGCAATTCGTGGGCTGGATGTTTCATGGTTTCTCGCCTGCGCAGATGGAGCTTACCGTCCACTTAACTCGCATTCTGTTGCCGGCGCAAATCTTCTTCTATGTCGGTGGGGTTGTCTCGGCCGTCCTGCTGTCGCATCGTTTGTTTCTTTTCCCCGCCTTCGGGCCGCTGCTCTACAACATATTCATTATTGTTGGCGGGGTGATCGGCGCACGCCACTTTGGGATCGCTTCGCTGGCGTACGGCGCGCTGGTGGGGAGCATTGTCGGTCCGTTCCTGGCCAGCGTGATCGGAGCGGCGCGGATCGGGACTGGGTATCGTCCCTCGTTCGATGTCACCAATCCTGCGTTTCGCGAGTGGGTAAAGCTTTCAGTGCCGCTGATGCTTGGCGTTTCGCTGGTGACAGCGGACGATTGGATTTTGCGCCACTACGCCTCGAGCGGCATTGGCGACATTGCCCGGCTCAACTACGCCAAGCGCCTGTTCGCCGTGCCCATTGCGGTGTTGGGGCAGGCTACGGGACAGGCCTCGCTGCCATTTTTTGCGCGCCTGTTCAATGAGAAACGTTTGCAGGAATTCGCTACGACGGTAAATGATTCGGTCTACCGCGTCGCCGCCGCATCGTTTCTGGCTACGGGATGGATGATGGCCGCCGCCTTCCCGCTGATCGATCTGGTCTACCGCCGCGGAAGGTTCCTGGTCTCTGATACGCAGACCACGGCGGTCTATTTTTTCTGGTTCTCGCTTTCGCTCGCGCTCTGGTCCGCACAGGGACTTTATGCCCGCGCTTTCTACGCCTCCGGCGACACGCTAACTCCCATGGCCGCGGTGACGGTAATCACAGGCGCTTCATTGCCGGTGTATTCGCTGCTCTTCCACCGGTACGGAGTAGTTGGGTTGGCCTGGGCTTCCGATATTGGCATTGGAGCGAACCTGCTGGCACTGGCCTTGCTGCTGAATTACAGAAAACTGGTTTCGCTGAGAACACTGCGCTGGGGTGAGTTGGGAAAATCCGCGTTGACTGCGGTGGTCGCCGGAGGCATCAGTCTTGAAGTGGCAAAGGGTGTGATCCCAGTCGTCTCGGCTCACGGCAGCCGCATCGCTGACCTGCTGAAGCTAGGATTGGTTTCTGTCACCTGGGCAGCGGCGGCCGCTGTGGGATTGTGGCTGCTGAAGTCGCAACTGCCCAACGACCTGCGGCGGCGGAAAGCCACGGCGTATCCCGCAGTGGCGGAGGGTCAGAGCAAGGAAATTTTGGGGTCGGGCACGCAGCCGTAGATCGTTGAGAGAAACAGAGCGGCGGACATTCGCGCGTTCTGCGAATTCCGCCGCTGATCTTTTTCTTAAAACTCGGAGGCGATGCGCCTCTACCAAAACCTACGCGCGCGCGCCGACTGCCGCGGGCTCGGGCATGGCGACGCTCTTATCCTCGCCGTTGGCCTTCTGCGTGGGCTGGCCGCCCTTGCGAATGTCGATGCCGCCCTTGAAGTAGGCGCCGTCTTCAATGGAGATGCGTGCTGCTACTACGTCGCCGGTGAGCGAGCCGTCGCTGCGGATATCCACGCGGTCGCTGGCGGTCAGGTTGCCGCGGACCTTGCCCAGCACGACGATTTCGCGGGCATTGATGTTGGCCGCGACTACGCCGTTGCGGCCGACGGTTACGCGATTGCCGGAAAGGTTGATCGAGCCTTCCACGCGGCCATCAATATAGAGAGATTCCGATCCTGTCACCTCGCCCTTGATCACCAGCGACTTGCCGATGGTTGCCTGGTCCGCAGTGGTGGTGGTCGCAACCGGACGCGGGCCAACGGCGGGCTCACTCGCCATCATGGCAGGGGCATTCGGGGTAGACGTAGTTGGACGCTCGGGCTCGGCTGGCCGTCCTGGGGTCTGAGGCTGATTCGTCGGCTTCCACATGGATGAAAAGTTCCTTTCCTGGTTGGGATTAGAGGTCCTGTGCCGCACTTGCGTGACCAAACCGAATTGTACTCCGTCGTCTCAAAATGAGCGCTGTGGAAAAGCCTTTATTTTCAATAGAGTTTCCTACCTTGGTTCTTAATTGGGATCTTCCCAAAGTTGGACGCTGGATCGTCTGACTCCTCCCTTTCTACCCGGCTGCCGTGTAACGATTGCCGAAAATATATCGCATGGAGTTCAGTTCCACAGCCTCTCGGAGTATGCTGTTGCATCGAAGATTTGTCGAAAGTGCAAGCCAGCCTCGCAGGAGCAAAAGCCATGTTGGAACCAGCCGTGATTACCCCTTCAACCTTCACTGTTGCCCGGCCGCAGGCGGGTGAATATGCGCCCTATTACGAGCGCTACATTTCTCTGGTGCAGGGCGACGACATTCTCAATACGCTCGACCAGCAGCGCCGCGAAACGATGCTGCTGCTCTCCTGCCGCGATGAGGAAGACGGCAACTTCCGCTATGCACCGGAGAAATGGAGCGCGAAGGAAGTTCTGGGCCATGTCTGCGACACGGAGCGCATCTTCGCCTATCGTGCGCTGCGCATCGCACGGGCTGACGCTACGCCGCTCGAGGGCTTTGAGCAGGATGATTATGTCCGCAATGGTGGGTTCGCGGAACGTCCGATCGGCGATCTGGTCGAGGAGTTCATCGCGGTGCGCCGCGCGACGATCTCACTGTTTCGCAATCTCGATGAAGCAGCCTGGGTGCTGCGTGGTCTCGCCAACAAGAATGAAATGAGCGTGCGCGCTCTGGCATACATTATCGCGGGACATGAGTTGCATCACCGCAGGATTCTGGAAGAGAAGTACTTCGCGGCGAGCCGTTGATTCGGATCGAATGTCCTCACGCGCACTGACTGAACTGCTGTACGGCAAGGGCGCTCACGCGAATCCTCTTGCCTGCGTCGAGGATCTTTCTGCCGAATTGGCCGCGCGTTCGGTCGCGGGCTTTCCGCACTCCATCGGACAACTTGTCTCCCACATGAATTACTGGATGGAGTATGAGGTGCGCCGCATTCGCGGCGAGCGGCCGGGGTATCCGGAGCATTCCTCCGAGAGCTTTCCGCCTGCTCCGTCGCCCACCGATGCGCAGGATTGGGATCGGCTGCGCAAACGCTTCGCCGGTCTGCTCGCTGATTTCATTGCGCTGTCGAAATCTTCTCCTAAGGAAATGCAGCGCCAGATTGAGACCATGCACGAGGGCGACACGAAGCTAGCGGGAACGCTTGAGGCGGTGCTGTGGCAGATGGTCGCGCACAACAGTTATCACACTGGCCAGATCGCGATGATCCGGCGCGCGCTCGGCGCCTGGCCGCCGCGCGGCGGCGGAGATACATGGTAGAAGCGAAAGGTGGACAGACGTCCCCTGCACTGCCTCAAGTCCTTCGGTTATCCTAAAAGCTGATAGCTGACAGCTTCTGCATGCTTTCCGACTCGACCATCCTGAAACATATTGCCCGACAGCCCAAGCGCGCCGCCGGATTCAAGCAACTGGTTCGCGAACTCGGCCTGCACGGCGACGCCCGCGGAGAACTGGACGGGCATCTTGAGAAGCTGGTCGCCGCTGGTGAGCTGGTTCAGCTCAACTCTGACCGCTACGGCCTGCCCCAACCCGCGGCCGATAAGAATCTCGTTGTCGGACGCCTCAGCATGCATCGCGACGGCTTCGGCTTCGTCATCCCCGACCCGAGTTCGCTGAGTGCTTCGCTTAAATCGCGGCTGGCTGGAGATATCTTCATTGCGCCCCACGCCATCGGCAACGCCATGCACGGCGATCGCGTGCTGGTCGATGTCACGGCGGTTCGTCCCGATGGTCGAGCTGAAGGCCGCATCGTGCGGCCGGTGGTGCGCGCTCATCCCACCGTCGTAGGAATTTTTCACTACGGTAGTCACCACAACTTTGTGAAGCCGATCGACAGCAAGATCACACAGGACATCGTGATTCCGACGGGGATGGAGTATCCCGAAGTTGTAGCGCCGCCGTCGACGGCGGCTCCCGCAAAAGCCGGCGGGGCCCTTCGATCGCGCTCAGGGCAGACGCCGGCCCTACAGAGGCCGGCCCTGCGAAAATCTGCCGACCGCGTTCTGGGCGACGAAGCCGCTCGCAGCTTGGAATGGAATGACCTCGAAGGCGTGGTGGTTGACGTTGAGATCACGGACTGGCCCACGCCCACGCAACATCCGCGGGGCCGCGTCGTTGAGATTCTGGGCCGGCAGGACGACTTCGGGGTCGATGTTGAAATCACCATCCGCAAGTTTCATCTGCCACACCACTTTCCTGCGGCAACTCTGGAAGAGGCGCAGGACATTTCACCTGTTATCCCGGTAACGGAGTTGCGCCACCGGCGGGACTTTCGCAACCTTCCGATCGTTACCATCGACGGGGAAACGGCGCGCGACTTCGATGATGCCGTAACCGTGCGGCGTCTTGCGGACGGCAATTTCGAGTTGCAAGTTCATATTGCCGACGTCGCACAATACGTCACGCCCGAATCCGCGCTCGACCAGGAAGCGCGGCTGCGCGGCACCAGCGTTTATTTTCCCGATCGTGCCGTTCCCATGCTCCCGCTTGAACTCTCGACTGACATTTGCAGTCTGCGTCCGCAGGTCGAGCGCCTCGTGCTGTCGTGCGTGATGTGGATCGACTCCCACGGCGAAATTGTTGGGTATGAACTCAGTGAAGGCGTGATCCGTTCGGCAGAGCGTATGACTTACACCACCGTGAACGCGGTGCTCGAAGGCGACGCGGCGGCACGCGAGCGTTACGCAAAACTTGTGTCCACCTTTGAACTCATGCGCGATCTCGCGATGATCCTCACCCGCAAACGCCAGCGTCGCGGATCGATTGATTTCGACTTGCCCGAGCCAGTCATCGAATTCGACGAATTTGGACTGATGAAAAGCATCACACGCTCCGAGCGCAACATCGCCCACCGTCTGATCGAAGAGTTCATGCTCTCCGCCAACGAGTGCGTCGCCCACTATCTTGAATCGAAACACGTCGCGTCTTTATATCGAATTCACGAAAAGCCGGATGCCAAGCGCGTCTATGACTTCGAAGTGATTGCTGCGACGTTCGGATATTCGCTCGGAGTGGGCCCGTTGCCCATTCACCGCGTACAGGTCAAGACCGACCGGAGGGCCGCGCGCGGCACCGGCAAGCAGGTGCACCAGATTGAAATACCCAAAGACGTGCACATCACTCCGCGCATGTACCAAAAGCTGGCCGCCAAGATCGCCGGGAAACCGGAGGAACGCATCCTGAGCTACCTGATGCTGCGGTCGCTTAAGCAGGCGCGCTATTCGGAAGAAAACCTGGGCCACTTCGCGCTGGCGGCGACCAGTTACACGCACTTCACGTCGCCGATCCGCCGCTACCCTGACCTGATTGTGCATCGCATCTTGAAAGATGTGCTGCGCGAATCACCCGAGAAGTGGGACGGGGACGTACCTGTAGGAGTTTCGCCTGCGCTCAATAGTAGCGCCGGCGTCCCGGCGGCTCATTTGCGAGACGAAGGCCACTCTGATTCGGCGCCGGCGAGCCGGCGAGACGCCGGCGCTGCACCCTGGTCAAAACGCCGCGATCGAGGCGTGCACCCAGAAGCGATCCAACCGCTGGGCGGCCCAATCAAAGTCGAGGAGTTGCACGAGATCGCCGAAGAGTCGAGCCAATCCGAGCGCCGAGCCGACGATGCTGAGCGCGAGTTGATGGAGTGGAAGAAGGTCAAGTTCATGCAGGATCGCATCGGGGAGGACTTCGACGGTCTGATCACCAGCGTCACCAAGTTTGGCTTCTTCGTCGAACTCACCGATTTGTTTGTCGAAGGCCTGGTGCCGCTGAACACGCTTACCGATGACTTCTACACCTACCACGAGAACACGCGGCAGATTATCGGCCAGCGTTCACGCAAGACTTACAGCCTGGGGCAAAGGATTCGCGTTCTGGTCGACCGCATCGACCCGGTTGAAAAGAAAATCCAGTTTGCCGTCGTGGAAGAAGCCCCGCGCCGGCCTGTGCCCAGAGCCTCCGCCCGCAAAGCGAAACGCAAGCCAAGGTAGCAATCAATTCAGGCGGAAACCGTGTCGCTGGTGATAAACTTCTCTGGTAACCCCATCCGCTGTGAATGCGAAACAGCGGGTTCCATCCTTGTCGGGACGTGGCTCAGCCTGGTAGAGCACTCGCTTGGGGTGCGAGGGGTCGGCAGTTCAAATCTGCCCGTCCCGACCATTCTTCTGAGGTCCCTCGCAAACTGCGCTCGGGATTTCGCCAGCGGGCTCCCGCTTCGCTCACGCCCGCTAATCGGCTCAACTTGGGGTGCGAGGGGTCGGCAGTTCAAATCTGCCCGTCCCGACCCTTCAACTTCTCGGCTTTCAATCGTCGCATTGACCGGCATGTCCTAATGAATCTCCGTGAACCAAGAAGAATACTTTGATCCCAAGTGCCTTTCTCAGACAATCGCAGAAAGCCGTCCTGGGGTCACGCAGGCCGCAGCGCCGGTCTTGTCGCGTTCTTTTCAGGATGTCGTTGAGAGAAGTCCACATCGGGAGATTCTTATGTCTGGGCAAGTGATTCTGTATTTCGACGATCAGGCCGACGCGCTGCGTTTCGCTTTGGCCGCGGGATCGGTGATGGCGGGCGATGACGCTCGCGCAACTGACGATCTGGTGCAGGAAACTACACGCGTCAGCCGCATCCGCCTAGACGCCGCGAACGCGGGAAAGAAGCCAACTCCAGAGCGCGCGGCGTGAAGAAGATAGGCACACGCGGCTAGCTCAACGCAGGCCCGTGCGCCAAGGTCGTTTGTGTCCGAGCGTAACCGTCCTCTAATCACTTACAAAGTTCTTTCTCCGATTGCCGGGGGAGTGTCTGCCGAATTATCCCGTGCGCCGCGTGGAGAGTAGATTCAGGATCTCGCGCAGGCCTTGGCGGATGCGCTGTATTTCGGCGGAAGATTGCGCGGGGAATGGAATGGCGGCCTGTCCCTTATCCGTTTTCGTTTCAGAACGCAGTTGCTGGCGCGCGCCTACGATGGTGAAACCCTGTTCGTAGAGCAGTTGCTTGATGCGCAGGACACTTTCCACATCGCGGCGGCGGTACATGCGCTGGCCGGTGCTGCTTTTCACGGGCTTGAGTTGCGGGAACTCGCTTTCCCAGAATCGCAAAACGTAAGCCGGCAAACGGCACAGGGTGGCCACTTCTCCGATGCGGAAATAGAGTTTGTCGGGAATGAAGATCTCATCCATCTTTTTGCCCGAGCTCTTTTTCCTGGCATTCATGTTCTTCGCAAGCACGCCCATACCCCACGTCGAACCCTGTGGTTCACAATTGTGACATACCCGGAGGAATCCTTATACGGAGAATTTTTGGAGACCGAGCATCAGCGGATGAAACCCAGTGGACAGCGGTCTGGCCGGTTGGAGCCGGACCTAGCAGCGGAATTCCGAGGCTAAACGCTAATCGCAAATTACTAACTGCTGCAAAACAAAACGCCTCCCAGGAGGTGCTTCTCCTGAGAGGCTGGTAAAACTCTTGGCCCGTGCGAAGTATCGTTTCGCAGACGGTTAGTGTTTCTTTTTTTTCTTGGCCTTTTTCTTCGTTGCCATGAAGATTCCTCCGTGAACGATTTTCCCTTGCAAAGGATGTCAAACACCTGACACGTTTGCGAAACACCACCCAACTCGTGGTACGGGCAGCGTCCTTAGCACAAGATATTGCGGCAGTATAAACACCGTGTCAACAGAATTGTGCACAGAGCGGAAGAATTTTCTAAGAGCGCAAGCTGACGCCGATCGACGCTCGACCATGAAGGCGCGCGATTCCGGTACACTGCGCCTCATGCGGCGCGATCCCATCGAACTGGAAATCTTCAAGAACCTTTACCACTCGATTGCCGAGGAGATGGGTGCGGCGCTACGCCGAACGGCGTTTTCCCCCAACATCAAAGAACGGCGTGATTATTCCTGCGCCGTGTTCGACAGTGCGGGGGAAGTGATTGCTATGGGCGACCACATGCCGGTGCATCTCGGTTCGATGCCAATGTCGGTGCGAGCGGCGATTGCGGCAGGCGGGATGACGACGGGAGACGTCGTCATGTTGAACGATCCCTTCCGTGGCGGAACCCACTTGCCGGATATCACGTTGGTTGCTCCAGTGTATGTGAGGCCGCGCCGCCGGCCGGGTCGAGCTTCACCTGATTTCTATGTTGCATCGCGGGCGCATCACGCGGACGTGGGCGGAGCGTATGCGGGGTCGATGGGCCTGTGCCGCGAGATTTACCAGGAGGGATTCCGCATCCCTCCGGTGAGGATCATGCGTGCAGGCGTGATGGAGCGCGATGTGCTGGCGCTGCTGCTGAACAATGTGCGCACGCCCGAGGAGCGCGAAGGCGACTTGGGCGCGCAGATCGCCGCGTGCCATACCGGCGCCGAGCGGTTGCAAGAGATTTGCTCACGCTATGGAATCGACCGCGCCCAGCGCGCGGCACAGGAACTACTGCAGTATTCGGAACAACTGATGCGCAGTTTTCTGCGGCAGGTGACTCCCGGTACCTATCGCGCGGAGGATTTTCTCGATAACGACGGCATTAGTAACACGCCGGTAAAGATCGCTGTGACGTTAAGCGTAAAGGGCCGCGTCTCGGGTCCGGTGGTCACCGTCGATTTCACAGGAAGCGATCCCCAGGTCGAAGGAAGCATAAACGCAGTCGAGGCCATCACCTATTCTGCGTGCTTCTACGTTTTCCGTTGCCTGCTGGCCGATGATGTTCCGGCAACCGCAGGACTGATGCAACCCATCCGAGTGATTGCTCCGGAAGGCTCGGTTGTGAATGCGCGGCCCCCGGCGGCCGTCGCCGGAGGAAATGTCGAAACCTCGCAGCGCATCGTTGATGTTCTGCTGCGCGCGCTCGCACAGGCCATTCCAGGCCGCATTCCCGCAGCGGCTTCGGGAACCATGAACAATCTCACCATCGGTGGAGTCGATCCTCGTACCGGCCAGTCCTTTGCTTACTATGAGACGATCGCGGGCGGCATGGGCGCGCGTCCCGGCAAATCCGGCGTCTCCGGTGTGCATACACACATGACGAATTCGTTGAATACTCCGGCCGAGGCACTGGAGTATGCCTACCCTTTGCGGGTTCACCGCTATTCACTTCGGTCGGGCAGTGGCGGAGCGGGGAAGCATCGCGGTGGCGACGGAATCGTCCGCGAGATTGAAGTGCTGACCGACTGCGAAGTCACGCTGCTTGCCGACCGGCGCACGCGTGGGCCGTGGGGACTTGCTGGTGGCGAGGCCGGCGCGCCGGGACAGACCAGTGTGATCCGCAGCAACGGCTCGGTCGAGGAGATGCCGGGCAAGTTCAGCGCACGGCTGCGAAAAGGCGAGCGGATCAGGATCGAATCACCCGGTGGTGGCGGCTGGGGAACGAGCCGATGTGAAATAACGTAAGACTCGGAGAGAAAGATGACGCTTGATTTGGCAGCCCACTACATCGAAGAAGCCCGCCGCCAGATGCGCGGACACAAGCACCTGGCCGAGAGAGCGATGGTGCAACTCAAAGATGAAGACCTGTTTATCGCACTCGATCTGGAATCGAATTCCGTCGCCGTCCTAGTGAAACACATAGCCGGCAATATGCGCTCGCGCTTCACTGACTTCCTCACGACTGACGGCGAGAAACCGGATCGTTATCGTGACCAGGAATTTGAGGTCAATGCTGCGACCACGCGCGCTGACCTTATGAAGTTGTGGGAAGACGGCTGGGCGAGGGTGTTTGCGGCAATCGACTCGCTTAAGGCGGAAGATGTGATGCGAACTGTGACCATCCGCGGTGAACCGCACACCGTGCTGCAGGCCGTCAGCCGCCAGATAGCGCACTACGCGCAGCATACCGGGCAGATCGTTTTCCTGGCCAAGCATCTGCGATCGAGCGAGTGGAAGACGTTAAGCATTCCCCGCGGCAAGTCGGAAGACTACAAAACGGCTGCACCGAAATCCGACCGGGGATTGCCCCCGCCACGCTGATGCGGCGGCGAAACCGCATCCGCCATTCAGGTGCTAAAATCGTACGTTTTCTGTCCGAGTCTGTATTCATAAGGCAGCTGTCATGTCATCCACGATGTTAGCGGTCGTCAAAGCCGAGGCCGCGCCTGGCGCCGAGGTTCGCGAGGTAAAAATTCCTGCCTTTGGGCGGAACGAGGTGCTGGTCAAAGTAAAGGTGGCGTCGATCTGCGGCACCGACCTGCACATTTACAACTGGGACCGCTGGGCGCAGAACCGGATTCATCCTCCACTGATTCCGGGGCATGAGTTCTGCGGCGAGGTGGCTGCGTTCGGCGATGAAGTCACCAGCGTCAAGGAAGGCGATTTCGTTTCCGCCGAGATGCACGTGGCTTGCGGCAAGTGTCTGCTGTGCCGCACCGGCGAAGCTCACATCTGCCAGGACGTGAAGATCATCGGTGTGGACGCCAACGGCGCCTTCGCCGAATATGTGGTCATCCCCGAATCGAATATTTGGAAGCTTGATCCCGCCATTCCGCAGGAGTACGCATCGATTCTTGATCCTTTGGGCAACGCAGTTCACACCGTTCTTGCAGGCGAGATTGCCGCGAAAACCGTGGCCATCACCGGATGCGGGCCGATCGGATTGTTTGCTATTGCCGTGGCGCGGGCGGTGGGTGCGACCAGCGTGTTTGCCATCGAAGTGAACGAGCACCGGCGCAAGATCGCGCGCGAGATGAAAGCTGATTACGTGCTCGATCCTTCGAAAGAAAATGTTCGTGCGATTGTGATGGAGAAGACCGGAGGCCTGGGCGCGGACGTGGTGCTCGAGATGGCGGGGCATCCTGACTCGATTCGCACCGCGTTTGATATCGTCCGGCGCGGCGGAAGAATTTCCCTGCTCGGCCTGACCTCGAAACCCATCTCGCTCAACTTTTCCGAAGACATTATTTTCAAAGGCATCACTGTGCAGGGCATCAACGGGCGGCGCATGTACCAGACCTGGTACCAGATGACTGCGCTGCTCAAGGCCGGCAAACTCGACCTGCATCCCGTGATCACCGACCGCATTGCGATGAAGGATTTCTCCAAGGCCATGGAGCGGCTGAAGACGGGCGAGGCTAGTAAAATATTGGTTTATCCGAACGGCCTTCGTTAAATTCCGTTCGGTAACTTCTTTGCCACGGAGCACGTGGAGGTGAACCCATGGCCCTTGATGCGTTCGTCCGCTGCACCTGCATCCGGGACGGCAAAGCCAAGCCTCACCCGTTTCCCGACCGGCTCACCTTCGACGAGCGCAACGAACCGATGCTCACGGGCGATCCTACCGACGACGAATGGGAAGCGCACGACCAGTGGCTCGCGGAATCGTGCGAGCATGAGGGATTTATCCTCTCATTTTTTCTTGGCAACATTACCAAGGTTGGGAATCTGCGCAGCTTCCTGCGTCACCTGCAGGGAAAGCCCGGGCCACGATTTCCCATCCTGCTGGAGAAAGTTCTCTACGACGGCACGCACACTGGCGATTGGATCCCCATCAAGGATTCGCCGGCGCTGTTGAAAGAGATCAATACCGTGCTGCACTCCAGCGATATTCTGGCCGAGTCCGAGAAGGAGTTCTTTACGAACATGAAGCTTCTCTGCGAGGCCAGCATTGCGACCGGTAACCCGATTATGTTCTGACAACTTCTTTGCCACGGGTTTACGCGCATCAACGCGGATTTATTCTCTTGCTTCCAATCCGTGTTGATCAGTACAAATCCGCGGCAAATAGGTTTCGAGGTTTTTCATGACCACCGCAACCCGCACCAACCCGCTCTCCTATCTAACCGACCAACTTAACGAGCTCAAAGCCAAGGGCACGCACTTCAAGCTGCGCGTACTCGAGGACGAGCAGGCGCCGGTCTGCACCTTCGACGGCAAGAAGGTCATCAACCTGGCCTCGAACAATTACCTGGGACTGACCACGCATCCCAGGCTGCGAGAAGCGGCGCTTGAGGCCACGCGAAAATTCGGCGTGGGATCGGGTGCGGTGCGGACGATCGCCGGGACCATGAAGATCCACATGGAGCTTGAAGAGAAGATTGCCCGCTTCAAGAACGTGGAAGCATGTGTAGTTTTCCAGTCAGGCTTCGCGGCCAATGCAGGCACGGTCTCGGCCGTGCTGGGCAAGGATGATTTCATCATCTCCGACGCGCTGAACCACGCATCGATCATCGATGGCGCACGCCTGTCGCGAGCAAAGATTTTGGTTTTCCGCCACAAAGATGTCGCCCACGCGGAAGAACAACTGGCTGGGATCAAGGACGAACCCGGTAAGAAGCTGCTGATCACCGACGGCGTGTTCTCGATGGATGGCGACATCGGCCCGCTGCCCGGTCTGTGTGATGTGGCGGAGAAGTACGGTGCGATCATGATGGTCGACGACGCGCACGCCTCCGGTGTGCTCGGCCGCAACGGCCGCGGCACCATCGATCACTTCAAAGTGCATGGGCGTGTGGATATTCAAGTGGGAACTTTGTCAAAGGCCATCGGCGCGCTCGGGGGATACGTCTGCGGAACACGCGATCTGATTGATTTTCTTTACCACCGGGCGCGACCGTTCCTGTTTTCGACGTCGCATCCGCCGTCGGTGGCGGCGACTTGCATCGCTGCCTTCGACGTTCTGGAAAACGAACCCGAGCGCATGGAAAAACTCTGGGAGAACACACGCTTCTGGAAAAAAGAGCTTGGCCTACTCGGTTTCGACATCGGCGGGCGCGCCACACCGGCCAGCGAAACTCCAATCACGCCCATCATCATCGGCGACGGCAAGCTCACCATGGACTTCTCCCGCGAACTGTTCCAGGAAGGCGTGCTCGGCACTGGCATCGCCTTCCCCACTGTGCCCGAAGGTAAAGCCCGCATCCGCACCATCATGACCGCGACGCACACGAAGGAAGAGTTGGAGCAGGCGCTGGAGGTGCTGGGGAAGGTGGGGAAGAGAATGGGGATTGTAAATTGATCAGTCGCCGCGGTATACGATTTTCCCACCCACAACCGTCGCTACCACCTTCCCCGTAAACTGCCAGCTATCAAACGGAGTGTTGCGCGACAGCGACCGCGACTTGGCCGCTTCGAACGTCCAGCGCTTTTTAGGGTCGAAGATGGTTACATCGGCGAAGTTGCCGCGGGCGAGCGATCCACGGCCGCGCAAGTCGAAGACGCGCGCGGGGCCCGCGGTGAAAAGCTCGACGATTCGAGTCAAAGGAATCTTGTGCTCGCGGTGAAGCTTCGTAATCGCCAATGCTAACGCAGTCTCGAGTCCGGTGATGCCAAAGGCCGCGCGCTCGAACTCGACTTCCTTTTCGTGCGCGGCGTGAGGAGCGTGGTCGGTGGCGATGGCGTCCACGGTGCCGTCGGCCAGAGCGACCAGAATCGCTTCACGGTCAGAGGCCGAACGCAGTGGCGGGTTCATCTTGAAATTCGTGTTGTACTCGCCCACATCCTGGTCGAGCAGCGTGAAGTGGTGCGGCGTCACTTCACAGGTCACCCGGCAGGTGACGCGGGCGTTATGAACGCCGCGCTTGCCGCGGCGGACGGCCTTAAGCGCATCGGAAGTGGAAAGATGCGCTACGTGCAGGCGTGATTCGCGAATCTGCTGCGCGAGGGTTACGTCGCGATCCACGACACTAGCCTCGGCAGAGGCCGACATGCCCCGCAGACCAAGACGGAAACTGGTGGGGCCTTCGTGCATGGAGCAGTGCTCGGTGAGGCGCGTATCTTCTGCATGCTGCACCACCGGCAGATTCAGTTCGGCGCCGAGCCGCAGGGCCGCGCGCATGATTTCGTCGTCGAGGATTGGCTTGCCATCGTCGGTGACTGCGACCGCTCCGGCGCGTTGCAGGGTGGCGAAGTCGGTGAGCGTAGTTCCGCGCGAGTTGCGCGTTGCGGCCGCGATGGGGAAGACGTTGACTACGGCCCCGCGCTCTGGATGCCGCAACCAGGCAACCCACTCGGCCGTGTCCACCACGGGCGCCGTGTTCGGCATGGTGCAGACCGAGGTGAAACCTCCGGCGGCCGCGGCGGCCGTGCCACTGGCGATGGTTTCTTTATATCCCTGTCCAGGCTCGCGCAGGTGAACGTGCAGGTCGATGAATCCGGGGGCAACGATCAGACCGCGCGCATCGAACTTCTCATCAGCGCCGCCGCGCACCTTGTTGGGCAAAGCAACCTCGGCGACGCGGCCATCGCGCAGAAGAACGTCCATGGGCGCGCTGACCTTCGCTGCGGGGTCAATCACATGACCGCCTTTGATCAGCATGGACCCCGGCTTGGATTTTACGTTCATCGTTCTTTCAATCAGTGTTCTTTCAATCCGTGTCGATCCGTGAAAATCCGTGGCTCATTTTGCCTTCCCCAACGCTCGCGCCAGAACTGCCATCCGCGTAGGCACACCGTTGTGAACCTCATCCAGGATCACCGATTGCACGCCGTCGGCGACTTCCGTGGTCAACTCCAGGCCGCGGATAATCGGCCCGGGATGCATGACGATGGCATCGCGTTTGGCGAGCTTCAGCCGAGACGGAGTCAGCTGATAGTGGGCAACGTAGTCTTGCAGCCGAATCTTCTGCCCGGCGAGGCGCTCTTTTTGCAAACGCAAAAGCATGATCACATCCGCGCCCCGCAGCGCCTCTTCCGGATGACGGGAAACGCGCAGGCCGGGCGCTAGAGTCGCCGCGACCTCGGGCACAAACTCCGGCGGACCACACAGCGTTACCTTCGCCCCAAACTTTGAGAGCAGATGGCAGGCCGAGCGCGCAACACGGCTGTGATAGATATCGCCAATGATCGCAACCTGCAAGCCCTTGAACGATTTCTTGTGTTTCAGGATCGTGAAGGCGTCGAGCAAGGCCTGAGAGGGGTGCTCGTGCATGCCGTCGCCGGCGTTTATGACCGGAATGTCGAGGTGCTTTGCCAACAGGTGGGGCGCTCCCGCACAGGGGTGGCGAAGGACGATGGCGTCCGCGCCCACTGCACGGAGCGTGGCTCCGGTATCGAGCAAGGATTCGCCCTTCTCGATGCTCGACCCCGAGGACTGCACCAGAGTAGTGATCGCGCCGAGCGACTTGGCGGCGATTTCGAAAGAGGATCGCGTGCGGGTGGAAGCTTCGTAAAACAGCAGCACGATGCGCTTGTTGCGCAACAACGGACGCACCTTGAGCGGATTCATCCGGCGGGCCAGCCTCAGCAGGCCCAGGATTTCTTTCTCCTCGAGGTGCTCGATGCCGAGCAGTGAACCGCGCGCCGGTTTGTTCATCGCGTAAGAACGCAAACGCTGCATCATACGCGGACCGCGCGGGGCAGGCAAGGCCGAGGTGAAAACGCTGGAGGACCGTGCCGATGAGCCTGCTACGGGCGATCATGCCGTCCCAGGAGAGCGGCGCCCAGTGCTCCTCCGCAGGTGCCGAGAACAACGAAGGCCAGAAGCCCGAAAATTACGGAAGCCACCATCATGATTGCGAAGCCATCCGGGGTTTTTACAAAGTCCAGGAAGGGTTGGACCTCGGGACCGGGATAGCGCGCGGCTGCCTGCTGGATCTTGTCGAGCATTTGGCTTCGTATTTCCGCACCCTTGTGAAGCAAAGTCACGGCCAACAATTCCAGAACGGTGGACATCGCGAAAAACAGGATGCCACTGACGGCCCCAAGTCTTGCGCCGGAGCCGCTCCGGATCGAGCTTCCGGGGCCGCGGCGCCGGTAGAAAGCAACCGCGAGAAATCCCGCTCCTAGCGCCGCTACAAATGGATTCAGACCGAGGGCTGTAAGCCCGAGGGCGACTACGGCCGCTAGACCACACGGTCGTAAGGCATGAGTCTCACTCCCAGGCAGCGAGCCGACGGGGATGACGGGGGAACTCGGGGCCAGGTCGCGGTCAAGCGCTTGCACGCTTCCATCACCTTGAGGTGCGGCTTCGGCCAATACTTCGGGAACAGCTACGCGAATTTGAGGCGCGCCGCACTGCGAGCAGAAAGGCTTGCCGTCTTCGATGCTGTGTCCGCATTTGTGGCAGGGATGATCCATGGCATGAAAGAAGGGCTGGCTTGAAGGTATCGCACGACGAGCGGCGGGTGCAAGGAACGGTTACCGCTGTCCTGGGTTGAAGCTCTTTGCGCTGTGCTTTTGTTTAGCTTTAGAGGTCAGCTTGCTTGCCGCGAGTGTACACATACACCAGGGCGAAGGTCGAGCCGCTGCGGCCGTCGCTCGGTTGGATGGCGACTAAGTGCTGGTTGTCCTCCGTCCCAACTTTCAGTTCCGTCACCGGGCCTGTATTGTCACCATCGCACTTGAGTTCTTTGGAGTGTTCGTCGTTGATTTCGGCGTGGGCGCCGCCAGGTTCGCTGGTGTGGCACTCGATCACCTTGCCGTACTTCTTCAGTTTGTTGCGATAAAAATCGATAACTTTTCCCGGCGCGTCGTCGGAATCGTATTTCGCAACCACCAGCTTCATGCCAAAGGCGTCGGTGACAACACCGAAGTTGACTCCTTTGTCGTTGTCTTCGTCGCGGTGGAGGCGCGCCCCGGGATAGAGCGGCAAGCCGGCTTTGCGCGCGTCCGCATCGGTGCCCATATGCAGGTCGCCCACGGAGCTTTGGATATCCAGATGCTTGTCCTGACTGTTGTCCGTTTGTTGCGCTCGCGCAGCCAAGCCGGAAGTCGCCACAGCGATGCCGAATACTACTGCGAACATTACTCGAAAATGTATCGGTCGAAACATGTGTGCCTCCTGGAACTCCAGAAAAATCGGCCCCTAGATATCGGCATCCTTGCCGTGCGTGCGCACGTAG
This sequence comes from Candidatus Sulfotelmatobacter sp., assembly GCA_049673585.1. Taxonomy (GTDB): domain Bacteria; phylum Acidobacteriota; class Terriglobia; order Terriglobales; family Acidobacteriaceae; genus Sulfotelmatobacter. The sequence goes on from JBATXV010000011.1 coordinate 54,194, forward strand.
ACCAAAGAAAAGCTCGATCCCCCGCCATCCGACCGGACCGCAACAATATGCTGATCGTCTTTCCTGCCCGCTTTGAGCTCGATGTTATCGCCGTGGTCGCCCGCGCAGGTCAACTCGTTTGAATCGTTCTGGGAGCCGTGCTCACCCATTTTCATGTCCAGATCGAGACTGGAAGTATGGCATTCGAGCACGTTGCCGTACTTCTTTAGCTGGTCTCTATAGAAAGACAAGACTTTGGCAGGCGCGGCGTCGGACTCGTACTCCATGGCGACAACTTTCAGTCCGTAGCCGAAGCCGGAGATGTTGACGTTAGCGCTTTTATCGCCGCCGTCGGAATCTTTTTCCTTAAGATGGGCGCCGGGATAAACCGGCAGACCGACGTCAGCGGCGTCGGCCTCATTGCTGACATGGACGCCACCGAGAAGCGTATGGATATCGACTTGTTTGTCCTGGCCGTCAGCTTCTTTCTTGACGTTCACGCTGCACGCGGGCAGGAGGAGAAGCACAGCGAGACTCGCCCCAGCAGCGACTGGGACCAATTTCGAGAAGTTGTTCGTGCGCATAATTAAGACCCTCCACCAGCAATCTGGATCGGACGCTCGAGGCCGGCGCCGCGCTGGGCGACATTGGGAATGCTCACGGGAAGACGTCCGCGGATGGCGATTTCTCCGAACAACGCCTTGACCGCACTTAACTCCGACACCGACGCGTTGGAAAACGTACACATGTAGTTCGCAATCTTAGAGAAGTCCGCGGCCAGGTACGGGTTTCCCATGGCGATGACCACTGTCTTTTCCGAGGCGCGATTCAGCAACTGCTGCAGCAGTACGCCAGAGGCATCCGTCATGGCGACCGCATTCCCCACTCTGCCCGCCGTTGGCACTACATAGACCGCGGCCACGACCGTTCTGGCTTCGCCTACGGCTTTCAGCACCTCGTCGCTCATCCCAGCAGCGATGCGCGGATCCACATAGAGCACGCGCGCGTCTGGAATGCGGGCTCGAAACTCACGCCCGAAAACTCGCCCGGATTCGGTCCGCACGTCCTCGGAGAAGAGCACGGCCACAACCTGATTACGCGTCTCCTCTTGTGTCGTATACGGAAGCGCCGCCTTCGTGGTTCCCTGGTTCTGGAGTAAAGAGTTTTTGAGCGAAGATTTCAGGGGCAGCACCCTGCCGTTGTCACGCACCAGGGTCACCGCAGAGTCGGCCACCTGCTGGCCGAACGCCAGATTCTCCGGCTTTCCCACGAGGTTGGCGAGGGCATTCACATCCACCATCCGGGCATTCTGCAGGCCTAGAGACGCCTTTATCTTCAATATCTTAAGCACAGAGCGGTCCAGGCGTTCGCGGGAGATCTCTCCCGACTGAACCGCCTGGAGCATGGCACTGTATGAGGCGGGAAAGTCGGCGGGGATGAGCAACAGATCGTTGCCGGCCTTGAAAGCCTCGACCGCAGCCCGTCCGATGTTGTTGGCAAAAAGATGTGTAAGGGCGGCCATGTCGAGCGCGTCGGTGACAATGATTCCGTTGAAGCCGAGCTGTTTTTCGAGCAGGTCTGAAACAATTGCCGGCGAAATCGTGGCCACGTGGTTGGGATCGGGATCGAGTGCGGGCACGGTCACGTGGGCCACCATGACCGAATCGACTCCCGCCGCAATGGCCTGGCGAAACGGCGGCAGCTCAATAGAGTCGAGGTGGGCGCGGTCTACGTTGACGCTTGCGACGCCGAGGTGCGAATCGGTCGCGGTGTCGCCGTGACCGGGAAAGTGTTTCGCCGTGGTCAGCATTCCGCCTTCATGCGCGCCCTTAATATAGGCCGCGACCAGATCGCCGACCTGCTTGGGATCCTCGCCGAACGAGCGCGTGTTGATGATGGGATTCGCAGGATTGGAGTTCACGTCGGCGTCCGGGAAAAAATTCCAGTGAATGCCGATGGCGCGAGATTCTTCGGCCGTGATGCGGCCGAAGGCTTCAGCGTCTTCTACTTTGCCATCCCCGCCGAAAGCCATGGCGTGCGGGAAGACCGTGGTTCCTCTCAGGCGCATCGAGACGCCGCGTTCAAAATCGGCGGCGAAGAGCAAAGGCAGCTTCGATTCGCTTTGCAGCCGGTTGAGAATTTCAGCGGCTTCGTAAGGTTCGCTGCGCAGAAGAAATGGACCGTCCACATGGACCGTCATGGCGAATGAGCCCACGTGATATTTCTGGATCTCTTCAAGCCACTGAAGATTCTCCGGGCTTTCCACGTTGAGAAAACTAGCGCGGCACCAGATCATGAAGACCTGCCCGACTTTCTCTTCAAGGGTCAGCTTGCGTAGAGTCTTCTCCGCCCACTTTTCGCCGTCGTGGGTTAGATGAACGGGGCCGGGACGCTGATATTTGTCTTTGGCGGATACTGATGTGGCGAAGACGAGAATGAGCAGCAGGGTCACAAGCGTGCGGGGCATGCGAGAACGATAGCAGAAATGAAGTGCTGTTGCCGTCCCGCTGGTTCATCCGCGAGGATTCGTGAAATCCGCGGCGAGTGCGGTTTTGACACGAGCCTCGGCTTCGTGCTGAATCTGCGCCTCATCGCCGAAACCTCGCAGCCAATGGACCTCCGGCTCGCGGCGAAACCAGGTCATCTGGCGTTTGGCATAGTTGCGGTGAGCCTGCTGAGTGGCCTGGAGCGCCTGCTCGCGCGTCAGTTCGCCGCGAAGAAATTGCAGCGCCTGCTTGTAGCCGAGTGCAGACAGTGGGCCGATAGTTTCACCGTACTTCTCAACCAGCCGCTGCGTCTCCTCCACTAGGCCAGCGTCGAACATCTGCTGCGCGCGGCGGTTGATTCGGTCATAGAGCGCGTGCCGATCAGGATCCAGACCGAGGCGCAGAATGCGGAAGCCGCGCAAGGGGTCGCGCCCACGCTGCCACAATTCCGTCATCTTCTGTCTCGACGCCAGGCATACCTCGATCGCGCGGATTAGCTTGGGCGTATCGTTCGCGTGAATCTTTTCAGCAGCGGCGCGATCCAAGCGGTGGAGAATGCGATGAAGGTAATTCGATCCGCGTGCGTCAGCAAGCTGTCTCAATCGCTTGCGCAGTTCTTCAGAGCGCTGCGGACCGGGGAAAAGTGCTTCCAGCAGGGCACGCAGATAGAGGCCGGTTCCGCCCACGACAATCGGCAAATGACGCCGCATTTTGATTTCATCGAGCACTTGCCGTGCCTGACGGGCATATTCGCCGGCGGTGATATGACTGGTGGGCGCTACGCAATCGAGCAAGTGATGGGGAGCGCGGGCTCGTTCTAAGGCCGTAGGCTTGGCGGTCCCAAGGTCGAACTCGCGGTACATGGCGACGGAATCGCAGTTTACGATCTCGCCGTGGAAGCGCTCGGCGAGCGCCAGAGAAAGCGCGGTCTTGCCGCTGGCAGTGGGACCGAGCACGACCACCAGCGGCGGTTCAGGCTGCACCGAAGCCACCGTCAGCGCACGCTCCAGTGAATGGCGTGCCAGTAGCGAATCAACGTAAGGACGAGCAACAGGAAGGCGATCAACAGCAGGCCGGAAGTTTCCGTGGCATAAATTGCGTGCCGGCGGTGCTTGCCGGAGGAATCGTTCTGGCCCTGGGCGTCAGCCACGCAGATATTGTACGCTCGGAAAGAAGGCTCGCGGTTGGTGCTACACTACGCGTCGTCGGTCGCCGATTGTCCATGCCCGCTTTCCAAGGCAACTCCAGCAGAATCGCGCGGTTTGGTGTTTTCGAACTCGATCTTGCCGCTGGCGAACTGCGCAAGAACGGCGCCAAGCTTCGCCTGCAGGAGCAGCCGTTTCAGGTTCTGGCCCTGCTGCTGGAGCGCGCCGGCGATGTGGTGACGCGCGAGGAACTGCGCCAGAAACTCTGGCCCGCTGACACCTTCGTGGATTTCGACCACAGTCTCAACACCGCCGTGAACAAGCTTCGGGAAGTGCTGGGCGATTCGGCATCCAGTCCACGTTATATCGAAACGCAGGCCCGTCGCGGATATCGGTTTGTCGCGCCCGTCCAGAACAGTGTCGCGACAACCTCCCCGCAGAATTCCCCGAGCACACTGCATCCGGAGCTCGAAGTGCCGATCCCGCGGCGTGGGCTGACACGGGGACTATTCGCTCTAATCCAAATGATGTACCTCATCTTCTACATGGTCGCGCTGTCCCGCCTGCATGCGATCCAGGGAATCGCAGACTCTTTCTTGCCGGCGTGGGGCGCGACAACCCTGGCGGCCGTGGTGATGGTGACTGCGGGAGTAGGAATTCCGCTGCGCTGTTATCTGCTCTCCGCCGTAGGGTTCGACTACCAGCGCCTGGGTGAAAAGTTTCAGCAGATATTTCTTCTTATTATCGCTCTCGATCAGCTTTGGGCCGTCGCTCCGTTTCTGCTGATGCAGAAGATCGGGCTGGGGGCGGCTTTCGCGGCGAGCGCGGCATTACTCTATGTACCGTTCTCAGAGCGCACTCTGATTCGCATGGCGTACGTGAAACGGCAAGTGCAGGATTGAGTGCGCGAATAAGATGTAATCCACCTGACCCCGGCAAGCCCCTCGCCCTTGACCCGAAGCCTTATACTCTTAGGTTCGATTTCAGCACGGTCATTCTGCCTCAGGCGTGTCTTCGGCAGGCGAACGGAAGAGGATTACTCACAATGGCAATCCCGCGCGTGTTTATTTCCATCCCCGTCATCGTCGTTATGTTTGTAGCCGCATCGCCGCTTCCTTTGGCGATCGCCCAGCAACCCTCGAGCGACCCGCAGTCGAAGCCGGAGCCGGCGCTGGATGTGACTTCCATGGATCGAACCGTCGATCCGTGCGTGGATTTCTTCAAGTACTCCTGCGGCGGGTGGATCAAGAACAACCCGATCCCTCCCGACCAGTCTTCGTGGGACACCTACTCGAAAATGCAGGACGAGAACCGAGCCCGGCTGCACGGAATCCTCGAGGCCGCCGCCGCGCCTGACCCTGCGCGCAACGCCGCTACGCAGAAGATTGGCGACTACTATTCCTCCTGCATGGACGAGAAAGCAATCGAGGCCAAGGGAACGGACCCGCTGAAGGCGGGGTTGGAGCGAATCGCGAAGATTGACTCCAAAGCGGAAATCGCCGACATCGCCGCGGCTATGATCGATAACAACATCCTGTTTCGTTTCGATTCCAACCAGGACTTCAAAGATGCCACTCAAGAGATCGCGTATGCAGACCAGGGCGGCCTCGGCCTGCCGGACCGCGATTACTACCTGAAAGAAGATGCCAAATCGGTTGATCTGCGTAAGAGTTATCTCGCGCACGTGCAAAAGATGTTCGAACTGCTGGGCGATCAGCCGGAGGTTGCAGCTGCGGAAGCGCAAACCGTGATGCGCATCGAAACCGCACTGGCCAAGGGATCGATGACCCGTGTGGAGCGGCGCGAACCGAAGAACCTCGACCACAAGATGACCACAGGCGAACTGGAAAAAATCAGTCCCAATTTTCAGTGGCAGGCGTACTTCACCAAGGTCGGGTTGCCGTCCCTCGCCTCGCTCAATGTGACGTCCCCCAGCTTCTTCAAGGCAATGAATGAAGAACTCAGCAAAGAAAGCCTCGCGGACTGGAAGGTTTATCTGCGCTGGCACCTGGTGCATGCCGATGCCCCATTTCTTTCCTCAGCATTGCTGAACGAGAACTTCGCTTTCTATGGAAAGACTTTGCGCGGCCAGCAGGAGCTGCAACCGCGCTGGAAGCGCTGCACGGAAAACGTGGACGATGACCTGGGAGAAGCGCTCGGCCAGGTGTACGTGGAGAAATATTTCAGTCCGCAGGCGAAGCAAGAAGCCCTGAAAATGGTGAAGGAAATCGAGGCTGCCATGCAACAGGACATCAACTCTCTGCCGTGGATGTCAGCGGCCACCAAGCAGCAGGCGCTGATTAAGCTGCATGCCGTGGCCAACAAGATCGGCTATCCCGACAAGTGGCGCGACTACAGCAAGCTCGAGATCGTTCGCGGAGATGAACTCGGCAACGTGGAACGCGCACGCAGATTCGAATTCAACCGGCAACTGGCAAAAATCGGCAAGCCCGTGGACCGAGGCGAGTGGGACATGACTCCACCCACGGTGAATGCGTATTACAACCCGCAGATGAACGACATTAACTTCCCCGCGGGAGTGTTGCAGCCGCCCGCTTTCGATCCCGCTTCTGACGCCGCTCCAAACTACGGAGACACTGGAGGCACCATCGGCCACGAACTCACGCACGGCTTCGACGACGAAGGCCGCCAGTTCGATGCGCACGGCAACCTGCGCGACTGGTGGACCGCCGAAGATGGCAAAGAATTTGTGAAGCGCGCCAGCTGCATCTCAGACCAGTATTCTACTTACACCATCATTGACGACATCAAGATCAACGGCAAGTTGACTCTGGGCGAGGATACTGCCGACCTGGGCGGGCTGATTCTGGCTTACATGGCGTGGAAGGAAGACACCAAGGGACAGAACCTGCAACCGCTCGACGATCTCACTCCCGACCAAAGATTCTTCGTGGGCTACGGGCAGAGCTGGTGCGGCCAAACCCGCGACGAGACTAAGCGGCTGTATGCTACGGTCGACCCGCATTCACCCGACAAGTACCGCACCAACGGTGTGGTCTCGAACATGCCGGAATTCCAGGAGGCATTTCACTGCAAGGCGGGATCGCCGATGGTCAATCAGAACCGTTGCCGCGTGTGGTAGAAGTGCGATTCGAGGGGAACTATTCCATTTCTTCTTTGGTGGGATTGTAGAAGAAACGGAATCGAAGAGCGAGATAGGGTCCGCCAAAATCGCTGGGCAACTCCGGAAATGGATCCGAGCCCACGATGCCGGCCCAAGCCGCACGATCCAGCGGAACATCTCCCGAGCTGGTGACCAGCTTCATGCCGGCGACCTTTCCATCCTTAGTAATCGCGAACTCGATGATCAGGCTTCCGTGTTTCATCTCCGCGGATTCCGGAATCGCGTTATACCAATTCTGACGAACGTCATGCAGCACTCGCTGAAGGTAGGGGCCGAAATCTACGCCTTGCGTGTCGCTGAGGATCTCAAGATTGCCCACCTGGCGGCCGTGCGCCCCAGTGCCTAATCCAAAATCGCCGTTGTCACCTTGTCCCCCGGCCCCGCGCCGTGCCGCCACCGCGCGAGTCGCGTCCTGGATCGCAGAACCCGCGGACATGGAACCGCCATACTTTTCGAACTCGTGTTTGACATTCGGTGCGGCGGGCGTTTGCAGTTGCGCGACTTCAGGATTTGGCGCCTGCTCGGGCGCGGGCTGATTCTGCGCAAATCCCGCGGACGACTGAGGTGGAGGCTGCGGTGCACCGCTCGAGCCCGGCGCTCCCGGCGGCGGGGATGCCAGAATCTTGCGCAACTCCTTCACATCCAGTTGCGGGCGCCGCGTCATGGCGATGCGGTTTTTGTCGGAAGCGATGTTCGTATTCGGCTTCCGCGGGACCTTTTGCAAGTCCGATGGAAGCTCGAGGAACGTCAAATCCTTCCCGTTCGTCAGATTCTTCGCCACCACAGCCGAGTGCCAGGGCAGGTATTTTTCAAGTTTCTGAATGTTGAAAATGCAAATGAGGAGAATCAGGTGGACGATGACGGAAATCCACGCAGCTTCGCGGCGCCGCGAGCGCGCCAGATCGTCCTGCAACTGGATGAGCAGATGCGGCACACGGGCATCGTCATCTAGCGCGCGGTAAGCCGTTTCCCATCCCTGGGCGTCGTACAGGCCAAGCTGCTCCGGTTGCGGCTTCTCGGCAGGAGCCACCGGATCCTGGAATGGAATTTGTGTGATGGGCATGAACTAAGCTTGTCCGAGCTGGGCGTGTCCAAGCCAGGCTTGTCGGTTAGACACAAATCCCCGACGCCACGTTGCATCCCGCGTTTCCTGGAGCAACGCAACGAACCGGCGCAGCCAAGCTGCCTTCATTTTCGCATCTTTCGGGGGATTCTGCCCACGCACAAAATAGATCGGGACTTGCCTATGTAAACATTTGTAAAACGCCTTGAATTCATGGTGGGAAGCAGGTTCGCATACGGCGCCTACCCCTTCGCTTTGGCCTTCTCAGCAAGCCCGACTTTCTTCCCATGCTCGCGAATCTCAGCGACTATGTCGAGCGCCAGCGCCAGCGCGCGGCGGCCATCGTCGAGTGGCACCACTGGCGTCGAGCGTTCCCGCACCGCTCGCAGAAACGACTTCAACTCGGCGTGCAAAGGCTCCTCCGAAGTCACCGGAGGCTTGGCCACTTTTATCTGCGGATTAACCGTGGGAGTGCCCGGCGCACCATCGGCGCCGACCGTGAATACAAGCACTTCCTGCCGTCCGTAGTCGACGGAAACATATTGCTGGGGCTGAAAAAAGCGCAGCTTGCGCACGCGCTCCGTCGAAACCCGGCTGGCCGTGAAGTTCGCCACGCATCCCGATTCAAACTCAAGCCGCACATTCGCAATATCAGCCTTGCCCGAAAGAATAGGCAGGCCGACGGCGCGCACCTCTTTCACCGGAGAATCGGCAAACGAAAGCACGATATCGAGATCGTGGATCATTAGGTCCAACACCACATCGACATCCAGTGAGCGTGGAGTAAAAACGCTGAGTCGATGCACTTCGAAAAACATGGGCCGCGTAAGCAGCGGGATCGTGGCGCGCACCGCCGGATTAAAGCGCTCAAGGTGCCCCGCCTGCGCAATGCGCTTGTGCGTGGCAGCCAGTTGCACCAGTTCGTTTGCCTCATCCAGCGAAGCGGCTACCGGCTTCTCGATCAGCACGTCAACCCCGGCTTCCATCAGCGCGCGCGCCACTGCCAAGTGATGCACCGTAGGCGCCGCCACCGATGCCGCGCGGATTTCGCTGTGCGTGGTCAGCATTTGCGCGACTGAGCCAAAAGCGCGGCAGCCAAACTCCCGCGCCACCGCATCGGCACGATCGAGATTAGGATCGACCACTCCCACCAGTCGCACCGGCTCGCCCTGCTGCTCCAGTTCGTGATAGACCCGCGCGTGGTTGCGTCCGAAGACGCCCACACCCACCACCGCAACGGAAATCGCATTGTCAGCTTGCAGGAAGGAACTCTCGCCTGGCCGGTTGCCAGCAGGAACAACAAATTGTAAACGTAAAGCTGGGAAAGAGCATCTGGAATAGAGCGGGCCGTCCGACGCCACGAAAGGAGAGTCGTCTCACCTCATGCGAACCATAGCGCTGCTTACCGTCTCAAACATTTTCATGACCTTCGCCTGGTATGGTCATCTGAAATATCGCGAGGTCCCGCTGTTCAAAGTGATCGTGATCAGCTGGTTGATCGCCTTCTTCGAGTATTGCTTCCAGGTGCCGGCCAACCGCATTGGTTCTTACGAGTTCAGCGTCGCACAACTCAAGACCATTCAGGAGGTCATTACGCTGGTCGTGTTCTCGGTTTTCTCGGTGCTCTACCTGAAGCAGCCGGTGCGCTGGAACCACGCCGTCGGATTCGGCCTGATTGTGGTCGCCGTGGGAGTGATCTTCAAACAGTGGTAGGTGAGCAGATCAAGATCGACTCAACTCCCGGCTTTCGCGGCATGGCCCTGCACTTTTTTCAGGATCGCAATCTGCCCCGCGTGGTAGAGCGCGTGTTGGGCCACGCCGTGCAGCATGAAGTAAAAATCGTATCTCTTGCCCGGAACCCGCTCGCGCAGCCGCGACTCGGGCAAGTCCGCAACCATCTTCACCAGCACATCGTGTGTGTGCTTTGCGCGAGCGATAGCCTCACGCCACGCAGTTTGAGTAGGTTTAGGAACGACGGGAAAATTCGCCGTACCCGTAAGCTGTACTTTCTCTCCGTCCAACCGGCGGCAGGCCGCATCGTCCCAGGCAGAAACGTGCAGCACCAGCTCCCAGATGCTGTGAACGTCGGGCAATGGCTGAGCGGCAGCGGTCACAGCATCCATCTCCCGCAGTAATTCCAGCAGAGCCGGGCCATGCCAGGCATCGCCTTCAAATGCGCGGCGAAGCTGTTCGGCAATCAGGACAGGTTCAGAACTCGGAGTGGTCATAATCCTTCAGCTTCCTTCCAGAGAATCAACAGGAGACTCGGGAGTGTAAGCAAGTCTGATCAGGCCGGGTCAGCCACAACCGTCATCCCCGCCGCATTGGCCGCGTCGATAACTTTCTCTCCATCAAGTAGCAGACATTTGCCGGCATCGAGCGCAAGGCAGGTAGCGCCTGCCGCCTGCATAACGTCGATCGTCTTAACTCCGATCACGGGAACATCAAACCGCATATCCTGATTCGGTTTCGCGATCTTCACCACCGTAAGGGCACGGCTCAGCGTAGAAGCATCTCCGCGCAGCGAACCCATAATATGCCCGGCACGCTCGATCGCGGCGTCGGTGCCTTCCATGGCTTCCACCGCCACGCAAGCCGATTCCGCAATCACCACCGTCTGCCCAATGTCGTACTGCGCCAGCTGGCGAGCCACGGCTCGGCCGTAGTCAATGTTCTTCCTCTCCTGTTCGTTCGGTGCGCGGCGGGTGAGCACTCCGGATTTCACCAGCAGCGGCTCCAATAGCCCGGTCGAACTCTCGAGTGTGATGCCTTCTTCCGCGAGAACCTTGGCCACGGCGCCGAGCAGGCTATCCGTATTACGCGTGGTCAGTGAAAGCAAAAGCTTGGCCAGCCGCCAATCCGGCCGGATAGCGGAGAAGATTTGCTTATGCTTCACCTGCCCAGCCATGATAGCGCGCCGCACCCCTTCGCGCTGGAAAGTCTCAATCAGCATCGAAAGTTCTCCGAGCGACAGCCAGTGAACCGCAGCGGCGCCGCGATCCTCAATCTCAGATGAAGCCTCTTCCTTGATCGCGACCACGACCACTTCGAATCCCTGAGCGCGCGCGGCGTCCAATATGAGGAGCGGAAACGTGCCGTTGCCAGCGATGAGGCCGATCTTTTCCCTAGCAGAAGACATCCAGAGAGCCCATGCGAAACCGTCGCGGACTCAGTCTAGCATTCAGCAATCATTGAGTGCCGCACCCTTCGTTGCTCAATCATCGCTTAGGCCCGTTAACAACATCCGTCGCGCAGCCTTCCGCGAATCTCTGCGGTACAGCTCGAGAGTCAGACTTGCGAACATCGTGGTCCTTGCGACAGGGAATACCATGATATTCGCGGGCAATTGGAGTTCTGGCAAGGGCACCGTTGATTTGAGTTCTAGCAGCCCGAAGCACTTGTCCGTGTCGTGCGTGCGAAGGCAGGTTTACACCACTGTTCGGCTTGGCTGCTCGAGGCGGGAATTATGCAGAACGGGCGTCACCCTGATAAGCCATACATATTGGCAACCGGAGAGAAAGCTGTTTCTCGTCTGGATCTTTTGGAGCGAATTTTCGGTCCGGCCACCCGTCACTTGCTCTCCGCCGCCGGGTTATGCCCCGGCATGCGTGTGGCGGAGATCGGCTGTGGCATCGGCCTCACAGCACGATGGGCGTCAACGCAGGTCGGCCCCGGCGGGTCCGTGGCGTGCGTTGACCAAAGTTCCGAGCAACTGCACATCGCGGAAAAAAGCGCGGCAGAAGCCGGCGCCACAAATCTTTCATTCCTCGAACGCAATGCTTACGAAACGGGTTTGCCTCGCGATTCTTTCGATCTTGTTTACTCTCGGTTCCTCCTGTGCCATCTCGCTCATCCGGCCAAGGCATTGGCGGAAATGAGCGCACTTTTGAAGCCGGGCGGAATCCTTGTATGCGAAGATCACGACGACGGTGGCATCTTCACGGAACCTGCGACCCACGCCTATAAGCGACTTGTTGAGATCAGCGATGCTATGAACCGCAGCCAGGGCCTCGATTCGTACATCGGTCTTAAGCTACCCCGGCTATTTCGTGAAGCGGGCTTCAGTCAGCCGGAGGAAAAAGTCAACCAGATCGCCCTATCACGCGGTGAGGAGAAACGGTTTTGGGAACTGACGTTGAGAGAGGCGGCGCCGGCGATTTTGGCCGCTCACGCCTCCACTTCCGAGGAACTCGACGCTATCAGCGAAGAGATGCGCCGGATTGCTGAGGATGAATCCATCCGTCTGATGCTTGCTCGCGTAACTCAGGTCTGGGCGAGAAAACCATGATCGTTGGAAGATCAAAGGTGAACGGATTTCTTTCCGGCCATCGGCCTTCTCGATGGCCCAGCCGACAGCTGACTCTTACTTAATTACTCCCCGTTCCGATGCCTCGATAAAACGAATCAGCATATCCACATCCTCCCCGCGATCAGGCTCGGACTTCAGCTTCTCCAGCGCCTGCGAAGTATTCATTTTCGACGCCAGCAGAGTCTTGTAAGCATGATGAATCTTGCGGATCCGCTCCTGCGAAAACCCGCGCCGCTCGAGCCCAACTTTATTCATCCCATACGCGTGAGTGTTGCGGGCGACGGACGTCATCGAAAATGGCAGCACATCCTGCGTGATAGTCGTACCCCCGCCAACATAGGCGTGAGCACCAATACGCACAAATTGATGAACCGGACAAAGCGCCCCCACCACCGCCCACTCCTCCACGGTCACATGCCCGCCCAGCGTCGCGCCGTTCACCAGCATGCAGTGGTCGCCGATCACGCTGTCGTGTCCAATGTGCGCGTAAGCCATGATCAGCGTATGGCTGCCTACGCGAGTCAGTCCGCCGCCTTTCACCGTGCCACGGCTGATGGTGACGCACTCGCGAATCTCGTTGTGGTCGCCAATCTCCAGCCGCGTCGGCTCGCCTTTGTAGGTAACATCCTGCGGCGCCATGCCGACAGCGCAGAACGGAAAAAACGAATTGTCGCGGCCGATCTTCGTCGGCCCCTCCAGAGCCACGTGCGACACCAGGCGGCAGCCCTCGCCCAGTTCGACCTCGGCCCCAATCACGCAATAAGGGCCGACCGTGCACGAGGCCGGCACTTTGGCGCGCGGGTCAATAATCGACGTAGGATGAATCGCCATAGAATGGACCGCGGTGGGATGAACTTTCATGGTCGAGTCATCGCAGCGCTAGACTGACGGTGCGGCCTTGGGACTCCGCTTCATTCCGTGTCCGCACCGTTACCGGCACCATCCGCACCGTCCCCGCGCCCGCGCGAGCTGTCGATCAACTGGCATGACACCGTCGCTTCCGCCACGCGCTTGCCCGCGACCGACGCGACGCCATGCATCTTGACCGCGATCATGCGCGGCACGGCTCGCCAGCCCATCACTTCCACCTCGATCCGCAACTGGTCGCCGGGGCTCACAGGTCGCCGGAACTTCGCGCGTTCAATTCCGGTAAATACCATTACTTTGTCGGTGCGATCTTGCACCTCGGTAAGTAGCAGCGCGCCGCCAGCCTGCGCAATCGCTTCCACAATCAACACGCCGGGCATGATGGGAAGTCCCGGGAAATGTCCGTTGAAGAAAGGTTCGTTGATGGTGACGTTCTTGATAGCCACGATGCGCTCTTTGCGTTTCAGCTCCAGCACTCGGTCAATCAGCAGAAACGGATAGCGGTGCGGCAGAATCTTCAGGATCTCGTGAATGTCAAATCCCGTCTTGGATACGGCCCCATCGCTCACGAGTGGAGAGCTTTCAGTCATGCCTCGTCCTCAATCAGTTCGCCCGAATCAGCCTGAAGATTATACTGTACCGCGTCGCATTCAAGGCGCAGTGTCACCACCGGCCAGCGAAAGGAATTATGCCCGGCATGAAAGCAGGAAAATCAGCAGCGGCTCGGACTCAGCCTGCGGGGGCCGATCGCCTGCGCTATTTCTCAGAACATCAGGACGAGATCGTCGCCACGATTCGCGATCTCGTGGAAATCGAATCCCCCAGCGATAACAAGCCGGCTGTCGACCGCATCGCCACCGTCCTCGCATCCAAGTTTGAAGCTCTCGGCGGACGTACCCATCTCCATCGCAGCGCCGACTTCGGCGACAGTTTGCAGATCGATTTCGCCGCCGAATCAACTCGGAAGCCTGTTCTGCTCATCGGCCACCACGATACAGTTTATCCCCTGGGCACTCTGGCCAGCATGCCTTGCAAAATCGAGGACGGCCGACTGCGCGGCCCCGGCGTTCTCGACATGAAGTCAGGCATCGCGCTCATGCTCCACGCCATCGCGGCGCTGCAAGCGTGGCACGGCCGACTCCCCCGTCCCGTCACGGTGTTCCTGGTTTCCGATGAAGAGATCGGCAGCCATTCTTCGCGAAAGATTACTGAAGCCCTGGCGAAAGAATCTGCCGGAGTGCTGGTGCTCGAACCCGCCGCCGGGCTTCGAGGCGCTGTCAAAACCGCACGCAAAGGTGTGGGCGAATACACGCTGCGCGTGAAAGGCATCGCTGCCCACGCCGGACTCGATCCCGGCAAGGGACACAGCGCCATTCTCGAACTAGCTCGCCAGATCGCGGTCATCTCCAAGCTGAACAATCTGCGGCAAGGAGTTTCAGTAAACCCGGGCATAGTGCAAGGCGGAACGCGCACCAATGTGATCGCGGCCGAGGCCGCAGTTGGCATTGATGTCCGCATCAAGAGCGCGAAGCAGGCCTCCGGTCTTGATCGCAAGCTGCGCTCCCTCAAGCCGTTCGATAAGCACTGCAAACTAGAAATGACCGGCGGAATCAACCGCCTCCCCATGGAGCGCACTGCCGGTGTAGCAGACCTTTACAAGAAAGCTCAGGAGGTCGCCCGCCAGATCGACTGGAAACTCGAAGAAGCAGCCGTAGGCGGCGGTTCCGACGGCAACTTCACGGCGGGCATGGGCATTCCCACGCTCGACGGCTTAGGCGGCGTGGGCGACGGCGCACATGCAGTTCACGAATTCATCGTCATTTCCGAACTGCCGCGGCGAGCCCTGCTGCTCGGCGGAATGATCGAAAGCGCATGATCGCCGAGAAATGATCAGCGGGAAACCGACATGCTTAAGTTCATGGTGGTCATTTACCGGCGCTCTGATTTAACCCTCGAACAGTTCCGCCAGCACCTGCAAGAAGTTCATGGGCCTTTGGCGAAGAACCTGCCCGGCCTCAGAAAGTATGTTCAGAATATTGTCCGTGACGATCCCAGGCGGAAGCCACCTGGATGGGACGCTGTAGTAGAACTCTATTTCGACGATTGGTCGAGCATGGAAGCGGCGTGGGCAAGCCCGCAGGGTGCAGCCTCCGACGCCGACCTGCCGGCATTTGCTGACCTGACTCGCACCACGTGGTCGGTGGTCGACGCGATCATCGCGCTGGAATATTACGATGCTGGAATGAAGACCAGAAAATAATCCATCCTGTCGCCTTTCACAAAATCATATTGGTCGAGCAACCGGTAGCCAGCCTGCGTGGCTTCATGCAGGACTACGTCGCGGCCCACCCCATGGTCCTCACCATTTCCATTGCGGTCGATGATTCCAACCTTGGCAGCGGGACGCAGCGCCGCCCGCAGGTTTCGCAACAGCGCAACCGGCTCGGCAACTTCGTGATAAGTCTTCAAGAGCAGCGCGGCATCCACAGCACGCACGGGAAGCAGCGGGTTGTCGGGTTTGCTGAGGATGGTCTTTATGTTGTGCAACTGCTCCTTCTGCGCGCGAGCGTCGATATAGCGGATCGCTTCCGGGTTGATGTCCACGGCATAAACTTCGCCGCGTTCGCCCACACGCCGCGCCGCCCGCACCGTGAACCACCCTGATCCCGCTCCAATGTCCGCCACCGCCTTTCCCGGTGTGATGCCAAGAATATCCATCACGCGATTCACTTGCAGCCGCTCATCCCGCCCGGGAGAATCGAAAATAGAAAGATCTCCCATATAGGGCTCACTGGTTTTGCGATGTTCGGCAGGGGCATTCACCGGAGCCTGCGCTGCCTCCTGACCGTAACCGCGAGAAACCGTCAGGCACAAGATAAGCAGCGCCAGCATCAGCACACCATGTTTGATAGTCACCGCAAACCTCCAGAACAATCTCTAGAATAGACTTTGCAAGAGCAACTCGGTAAGCGGAGATCAGGCAGCGCAGAACAAACGCTGCGCTCCATTTTTTGACTCTGAAGTTCCCATAGCCTAGACTTTTTACAGGCAGTTCCACTGATCTGCCCGGTGTTCGGAACACCTGCAGTATTCTGGAGGAGTTATGGGGGAGTTTTCGCCTTGGCATTGGCTGTTGATTATCGCCATCGCCCTTCTGCTCTTCGGACCCGGAAAATTTGCCGCCGTCGGCAAAGGCATCGGCGAAGGCATCCGTAACTTCAAAGCTTCCATGAAGGAAGGCGCCGAACCGAAAAAAGAAAAAGAAGAAGAGAAGAAATCCTAGCCGAACGCTTGCAGGTGCAATTCAGAGCGCTCCCCGCTCTTGCAGCATGCGATACACCAGTGCCACCGGCAACCCCACCACGTTGCTGTAATCCCCTTCAATCCGCGGGATCCAGCGTGAAGCGATGCCCTGGATCGCATACCCTCCGGCCTTATCCATAGGCTCTCCAGTAGCCACATAATCGCGAATCTCTTTATGAGAAAGCTCGCACACGGTCACTAAGGTCGTTTCGGAAGCAGTACGCAGGTCGGTTTTGCTGGCCCCTGACCACTGACCACTGGCCACTGGGTTTACCACACACACTCCGGTGATCACGGCATGCGTACGTCCCGACAACATTCGCAACATGCGAGCAGCATCGTCCGCATCGCGAGGCTTGCCCAGGATTACGCCATCGACCACAACGATCGTATCCGCACCGAGAACACAATCCCCAGCCCGGCCTTGAAACACTGCCAGCGCCTTTTCCCGCGCCAGCCGCTCGGCGCAGTCCCGCGGAGACTCCCCCGCAAGCGGAGTTTCATTGATATCAGCCGGCTGCACCGTAAATGGAATCCCGGCATTGCGCAGCAACTCCTGGCGACGCGGCGAGGCAGAGGCAAGAACGAGCATGCGAATCCAAATTCTAGTGGAAGCGCACGCATTCGTTCCACACTGGCAACTGGCGCCCGTGGCGGCGGCAACGGCACTCACCGAACTCCCACCAACCCCCGCACCGATTCAATCAGCTTCGCCGAATCGTATCCCACGCCGTCCTTGAACACGATTTCGGTGTTTTCAATATCCTCGATCTTCTTCGACGGGTCGCCCTTAATCACCACTAGATCTGCCTGCTTGCCCTCCGCGATCGTGCCGACGCGCTCCAGTTCCCCCAGATACTGAGCGCCATTGTAGGTCGCGATATGAATTGCCTCGAGCGGCGTGAATCCCGCTTCCACGAGCAACTCTACTTCGCGCTGATCGCCAAAGCCCGCGAGATCGCCCCCAAGCCCCGTAGGATCCTCGCCAGCCAGCAGCAATCCTCCGGATTTCACAAACGCACGTTCGAACTCCTCCTCCTGCGCAAACGCCGCTTCCCACGTCGATGCGTGAAGCTTGCCGGTTTTCGCATCCCGGGCTTGGAGATCGAAAAATACGCGGTTTTCCAAATACTGATTGCGCGCTTCTTGCGACATGGCATCCAACACTCGCTGTTGAAGGGGTGCCTTGTCGGGCCCAATCAGCTCAAAAACGGGCAGCGTGGAGGTGACCGCGACGTGGCGCGCGACTAGATCGCGAATCATCTCCTGAATGGGAGGATCAGTCACGCGCATTTTGTTGAGTTCCTCCGCCACAACCGCCATGGACGCCAACGAATTGCTGGGGCATTGGTCCGGCTTCTTGCCCGAAAAGAATTCCGTATCGACGATAATGCCGTGTTCCAGATCATCAATGCCAAGCTCCGCCGCCTCGCGAAAGCCAATCGAGCAGAGGTGGCCCGTAACTTTCAACCCGCGCTTATGCGCCGCGTCGATTGCCGCTTTCAGCACCGCTCGCGAGAGAAAGTTATAGGCCTTAAAATTGTCCACGCCCCGGTCCGCCCAGAAGTTGACCGTGGCCACAGCCTCCTCCGGAGTTTGCAAATACGTCATCTGCGGCGCCCAACTCCCCGGCCCTTCCAGATAAGGCCCAGTCACGTGCAGGTGCGGCCCCGGCACTTCGCCCGCATCGATTTCTCTTTTCAGCGCCAGATCCATATACGGTTCAATGCTGCCCGCGGTACGGGCCGTAGTCACGCCGCCCGCAAGATATAACCGTGGAAAACTGATCGCCATCTCATGAAATATTGCATCCCCGGCGGGATAGAACATGTGCTCGTGCATTCCCACCAGCCCTGGGATCACGCTATAGCCGTGCAGATCCAACACCTGCGCATCTTTCGGCAGATTCGCCGAAGCAGCGTCGGAAACCGATTCGATCTTCCCTTTTGAGATCACGATCGTCTGGTCGTCCCGCGCCGCCGCACCCGTGCCGTCTATCACGCGCACATGGGTCAGCGCCACCACAGGCGCGTCCACTTTCACGAACCCGCGAACCTGCGGCGAAAGAGTTTGAGCCATTAAAGCGACCGAGCAAGCAATCACCAGGAAACCAGCACCGAAAAGTTTGCGCATGATTCCTCCTCCGCGACGACAAGGCAGGATTCTACCGAAGAAAGCCCCAGTCCGCCCAAACGAAACTCCAAGCCTTACCCTGTGTGACCCTGTGCCCCCTGTGTTAAAGATTTTAGGACTCAATCGAACCCTGGACTCGCAAGAAATCGAAACTGCTCTCGAAAACTGAGAACTCCTCCCCGCCTGTTAAAATCAAAGATTAGCCGCAGTCTAGCAAGAGCACTGGCAGTTCGGCCGCCAGTTTCGAATCGGTTTTTTACTGGCAACTGACAACTGGCCACTGGCCACTGAACTATGGACGCCGCTTTCCTCCGCAACTTTGCGATCATCGCGCACATCGACCACGGTAAATCCACGCTGGCGGACCGCCTGCTGGAACTGACCGGATCCCTCACCGCGCGCGAGATGCAGGCCCAGGTGCTCGACTCCATGGATCTCGAGCGTGAGCGCGGCATTACCATCAAGGCCCACGCCGTCCGCATGATGTACACCGCGCACGACGGTCAGACGTATCAGCTCAATTTAATCGACACTCCCGGCCACGTGGATTTTTCCTACGAGGTCTCGCGCTCGCTCGCCTCCTGCGAAGGCGCGTTGCTGATAGTCGACGCCTCCCAGGGCGTCGAAGCCCAAACCCTCGCCAACGCATACCTCGCCATTAATAACGGCCTCGAAATTATTCCTGTCATCAACAAAATCGATCTCCAAAGCGCCGACATCCCGCGCACCAAAGAAATGATCGAAAGCGCCGTCGGCCTCGATGCTTCCAACGCCGTGCTCATCAGCGCCAAAACCGGCCAGGGTGTGCCCGACGTCCTCGAAGCCATCGTGAAGCGAATTCCGCCGCCGAAGGGCAATCCGGACAGCCGCCTGCAAGCGCTGATTTTCGACTCCTGGTTTGACGCTTACCGCGGAGTAGTGATCCTCACTCGCGTTTTTCAAGGTACGCTGCGCAAGGGCCAGAGAATTCGCTTCTGGTCAAACGGCACAACTTTCGACGCCGAAACGCTGGGCGTGCAAAGTCCCAAGCCGGTAGAAATCGAAGAACTAAAAGCCGGCGAAGTCGGCTTTCTCATCGCCAACATCAAGAACGTAGCCGACACAAAAATCGGCGACACCATCACCGACGACGCTAACCCTGCCTTCGACGCGCTCCCCGGCTTCGAAGAAATCAAGCCCATGGTCTTCGCCGGACTCTACACCGTCGACGCGCACGAGCACACCCGCCTGCGCGAAGCGCTGGAAAAACTCCGCCTCAATGATTCCTCATTCTTCTTCGAACCAGAAAGCTCAGTAGCGTTAGGTTTCGGATTCCGTTGCGGCTTCCTCGGCCTGCTCCACATGGAGATCATTCAGGAGCGCCTGGAGCGCGAGTTCGCTCTCGAACTCATCACCACTGCTCCCGGCGTGCGCTACAAAATCACCAAGACCGATGGTGAACTGATCGAGGTCGATAATCCCTCGCGCTGGCCCGACCCCAGCGAGATCGCAAAGGTCGAAGAGCCGGTGATCCTCGCCACAATCCTGACTAACGAGGAATACGTCGGCGGCATTCTCAAGCTGGTCGAAGACAAGCGCGGCAAGCAGAAGACCTTCGAGTACGTCAGCTCCTCGCGCGTGATGTTGCACTACGAGTTACCCCTCAACGAAATCGTCCTCGACTTTTACGATCGGCTGAAGTCAGTCTCCCGCGGCTACGCGTCGCTCGACTATCACCTCGCCGACTATTGGGAATCACCCATGGTCAAGCTCGATATCCTCGTGGCCGGCGAACCGGTAGACGCGCTTTCCATCATCGTCCATCGCGATTTCGCCTACGAGCGCGGCAAAGCCCTGGTCTCGAAAATGCGCCAGCTCATCCCGCGGCAAATGTTCGAAGTAGCCATTCAGGCTTCCATCGGAGCCAAAATCATAGCCCGGGAGACCGTATCGGCGATCCGCAAGAACGTCATCGCCAAGTGCTACGGCGGCGACATTTCCCGCAAGCGTAAGCTGCTCGAGAAGCAAAAAGAAGGCAAGAAACGCATGAAGCGCATCGGCCGCGTCGACATCCCTCAAGAGGCTTTCCTGGCCGTGCTAAAGGTCGGCGAAGACAGCAATTGAATAGAAGCTATCCCATAAAATCGTTCGGGAAGGGCACGGCTTTGGCCGCGCCGCCGAGAGAGCCGACAAGGACAGGAGCCTCATCCCCTGAGCGGCGGTTCTTGCTCGCTCGGGGAAGCGGAATCAAAAGGCCAGTGACCCTCAAATGTGCAAATCTGCAAAGTGGGAATAAGCTGATTTTTCGCGGGTCGTATCAATGTTAATGCGGAGTGAATTGCCTAACTGGTTACTATTCAGAGCCTTAGGAGCCGAAAATCAGCCGCCTAAAACGGGATGACAAATCTTTACCCCTAGCCATTTTCCCAGCAGCCATCAATTCCACAAGCTTTTCCACAGCAGGCCCCGCCTCGCACAACTCGAATCCCCTAAGGTACTTATCCCGCAAAACTACAGTCCTTCCTGCACTCGTCGGCGTCACTCCTCCGGCGCCATCCCGCCCTCCGCCATCATCTCAAACCGCGTGCAGTTCTTGCGGAAAGCCAACACCAGCTTGCCCGTCGGCCCATTGCGCTGCTTTGAGATGATGATCTCCGCCTTCCCCTGCAGATCCGGATCGTCCTGCCGGTAAACCTCTTCCCGAAAGATGAACATCACCAGGTCAGCATCCTGCTCAATCGACCCCGACTCGCGCAGATCGGAAAGCTGCGGACGATGATCCCCACCGCGGCTCTCCGGCGCCCGGCTCAACTGCGAAAGCGCAACCACCGGCACGCTCATTTCCTTGGCCAGCCCCTTCAATCCCCGCGAAATTGCCGACACTTCCTGCGTGCGGTTCTCGTACCGCTTGCTCCCGCCCGACATGAGCTGCAAATAGTCGACGATGATCAAGTCAAGCCGGCCCTGCGACTGCTTCAGCCGCCGCGCCTTGGCCCGCATCTCGCTCAGCGAAATCCCAGGCGTGTCATCAATAAAAATCGGAGCGTGCGCCAGATGCTCCATCGCCCGCACCAGCTTCTTCGTGTCATCCTGCCACAGGGAACCCGTACGCATTTTGTGCGCATCCACTTCCGCCGTCGAACAAAGCAGTCGTAACAGCAGCGCCTCGCGCGACATTTCGAGTGAAAACACTCCCACTACCTGCTGGTCCTTGATCGCGGCATTCTCGGCGATGTTCATGGCAAACGCCGTCTTGCCCATCGAAGGCCGCGCCGCAATAATTACCAGATCCGAGCGCTGCAATCCGCTCGTCATCTCATCAAGATTTTCGTAATGCGTGGCCAGCCCTGTAATGCGCTGCCCGCGTTGCAGCAAAGCATCCACCGACCCAAACGATTCGCGGACGATCTCCTGCACGCCCATGAACCCGCGCCCAATGCGCTTCTCCGAGAGCTGAAAGATCGCAGCCTCAGCGTCGCTCAGCACTTCCTCGGCGGCATCCGATTGATCACCCGCCCGCGCAATCGCCGTATTCGCCGCATGAATCAGCCCGCGCAGCAGCGCCTTGTCGCGCACAATCTTGACGTAATGCTCGATGCTCGGCCGGTCCGGAACCCCATCGAGCAGGCTCGACACATAGCCGACATCGCCAATCGCCTGCAGATCCTTGTGCCGGTCCAACTCGTCGATCAGCGTAATCATGTCGATCGGCCGCGACGACTCCGCCAGATCGACCATTCGCCCATAAATCCGCCGATGCGAATCGAGCGAAAAATCCTCGATCCGCAAATGCTCCGCCGCCTGGTTGTAAGCAAAGTTGTCGAGCAGAATCGCGCCCAAAATCGAACGCTCCGCTTCCACATTCGCCGGAAGAGTACTCAGGTTGTAATCCGTGGTTGCCATAATTCCGTACAACACTGTGTCCGAAACTCTCCGCTAGCATAAGCGAATACAAAGCGAAACGCCAAATGATTTGTGGAGAAGCTGTGCAGCCCGGGCACTATGCTGTGGAAGCCTCGCGAAAACAGGTCCTTAAGAAGAAAACGGGTGCGAGGGAAGCGAAAGGTTTATCCGCGTGAGTCCGCGCAGATCCGTGGCAAAAGGTCCCGCAAAAAATAAATGCGGCGCAGGGCCAGCCACCCCGCGCCGCATCGCTCGTGGATCTCTCGCCCTGCCTTCCCGCCGCTAGGAGCGGCGAGCCGACGGTACTGGTCCGACAGCGCTCGCGACGAGCCGCCGCATTTACCAGCACTGGCCGCAGAGCATGATTCCGAGAATATGATTCGCAGAATCGCTTCTCTGCAACCCCTGCGTTGGCCAGCGGCCCAGCCCGCTCAAGGAGCAGACCGTAGAGGAGGCCGCAATGCCCGGGCAACCGGTATGCGCTCGCGCGCGTTTCCAATTTCCCCCAGCAATTCACCCTCGAGAATTGCCAGCTGCCACCGGCGTCACCGCAATCATCATCCGGCAAGCTTTGAGATTTCCACGTTTGCGCTGCACTCACTCTCAGTCAGAATGTTCGGACCCGCAACCGAAAAACATTTCCCCCTTGTGCAGAAACTGTGGACGATAGGACTTCCCTGTGGAAGGCTGAGGAAAACGCCGCTTCATGGGTCCAAAAAGAAAACCCAGGGCTTGCGCCCTGGGCTGCGTTCTTTCGCCGCTTCGCGGCTGAACTGCTAGTCCCTAACCCCATCCATGAACGCCCGCAGCTTGCGCGACCGCGACGGATGCCTTAGCTTCCGCAGCGCCTTGGCTTCGATTTGGCGGATGCGTTCGCGGGTTACGGCGAAGGACTGGCCTACTTCTTCCAAGGTGTGCTCGCTGCCGTCTTCGAGGCCGAAGCGCATCTTGATTACTTTTTCTTCTCGCGGCGTCAGCGTGCGCAGGACCTGGCCGGTCTGGTCCTTGAGGTTCACGTTGATTACGGCTTCGGCCGGGGAGACTACGGCGCGGTCTTCGATGAAGTCGCCGAGATGCGAATCTTCTTCTTCGCCGATCGGAGTTTCGAGCGAGATCGGTTCCTGCGCGATCTTCAGGACTTTCCGCACTTTGGCAACGGGAATGTCCATTCTTTTAGCGATTTCTTCCGACGTAGGTTCGCGGCCGAGTTCCTGCACCAGTTGCCGCGAGGTGCGGATCAGCTTGTTGATGGTTTCGATCATGTGCACCGGGATGCGGATGGTGCGCGCCTGATCGGCGATGGCGCGGGTAATTGCCTGCCGGATCCACCACGTGGCGTAGGTGGAAAATTTGTATCCGCGACGGT
>JBATXV010000012.1:0-5517 GCA_049673585.1 Candidatus Sulfotelmatobacter sp.
AGTACAGCGCAACCAGAATCAGCGCGTCAGCTCGCACGAATTTGTGCGAAACGTAGAACAACGCGGCGAACACTCCGACGGCCATGAAGAAAGCGTTGACCACCAGCGTTCCGGCCAGCCCGAAGAATTTGCCGACAATGAACTCCCAGCGGCGGACGGGACGGGAAAGCACGGTGTAAAGAGTCCGTTTTTCGATTTCTTTTGAGACCAGGCCGATGCCGATGAAGATGGCGATGACGACCCCGAACAGAGAAACTGCGGTGAGCCCGAGATTGATGACGACCAGCTTTTCGATTTCAATCGAAATCTGGCCCACGAGGATGGCCGCTCCCGAGAGCAGCAGGGCGAAGGCGATCAGGTTGTAGAGCACGCGATCGCGCACGGCTTCGCGGAAGGTGTTGGAGGCGATGTAGGCGATGCGGGTATTCATGCTTTGCTCCCGACGCTGGTCTCGGCGTGCCGCAGCTTCTCGACGAAGTAGGCTTCGAGCGAGGTGCGCACCGGGGTGATGGCAACCAGGCGCTGGCGCTCGCGGCGCAGGGCGTCGATCACCGCATCCTGCTGGCTTTCGTCAACGATGGCGCGGACCCGGTCCGGCGTCACGTGGATTTCCGCGCCCAGAGCCTTAATCGAGGCTGGCACCTGCGCGCCTTGCCAGACCACTTCCACTTTGCCCTGAACGCTCGAGGTGAGATCTTCGATTGCGCCCACGCCGCGCAGTTCTCCGCGATGAATGATGGCAACGCGGTCGCAGAGCGCCTCGGCGTCGGAGAGAATGTGGGTCGAGAAGAAGACGGTCTTGCCCTGGTGCTTGAGTTGCTCCATCAGGTCGCGCACTTCGCGGCGGCCCATGGGATCGAGGCCGGACATGGGTTCGTCGAAGAACACGAGTTTGGGATCGTGCAGGATGGCCTGGCCAATGCCGACGCGCTGCAGCATACCTTTGGAAAACTTGCGCAATTGCACACCCTTCAAGTCGCGCAATCCAACCTGCTGCAAAACCTGCTCGACGCGCTGCTTGCGCTGTTTGGCGGGAACGCCGGAAAGCTGTCCGTAATATTCGAGCAGTTCGTGAGCCGTGAGATAGTCGTAGAAATAGGGTTGCTCGGGGAGAAAACCGATCTGCGCCTTGACCGAGGGATCGGTCCATTCGTGGCCCAGGATGCGCGCCGATCCAGCGGTCGGGAACACCAGTCCCATGAGCAGTTTCAGAGTTGTGGTTTTGCCCGCGCCGTTGGGGCCGAGAAAGCCGAAAATCTCACCGTCTTCCACCGTCAGATGCAAGGGGCTGAGGGCGCACTTCGGCCGTTTGCGCCAGAACCCGACCTTGTAGATTTTTTCTAAACCAAGAATTTCTATTGCCGGCATGACCACTCCAACAAGGAGAAAGCTGAAGGCAGCCTTCGAGACAAATTATAAGCAAAGAATTTTCTTTTTTGAAATGGGTTAGGGGTTACGTCCGTCACAGGTCCGAATTATTGCATGGCCGAGAGAGCTGAACAGGCGTTGTAGCTGCCGACAGTGGCGACGGTGCCCGCCGGCTGGATGCGCAGGACCGCATCTTCGATCGAGCAGTAGGAGCGTGTGCCAAACTGGCTGCTGATGGGCGCGCCAGTTGAGTAGAACTGGTTATTGATGAGGCTGGACGCACTGGCCGAACCGGTGGCATTGAAGTTGTAACCGCTCTTCCCGGTTCCGCCGCCGTTGGTGGCCAGATAGTTGTCGACCAGACAGGCCGTCGCGATGCCCGCTGTACAGGGGGACGGGCCGCCCAGAGTGGTAAGGGCCGCCGGAAACCCGATGGTTGGGTAGGTACTGAAATAGGCGATTTCCCCCGTGTTGATGGTGCGAACCGAGGCGGCGGCAGAGGAATCGTTGGCCGCCATGCGAGCGCGCATGAGGTTCGGGATCGCGATCGCCGCGATGACCAGAATAATGGCTACTACGATCAATAACTCGATAAGTGAGAAGCCCTTCTGTTTCCGCATTGGTTGCTCTTCCCTCCCGGCGCTTCGCCGGGGCCGACCCCGAGACACAAAATCCTCGGGGACACAAGGACTAGTCGCATGCAGAGGACCAAACTGGGGCGGTCTCAGACTTAGGTCACGTCCTGGCGCACCTTTTGTTTTCAGCCTGATGCGGGCCGGGTCTCGGCCCCCGGGCGTGAGAAGGTCCGCCGGAGAGACTAGGCCCCTAGCGGCCCTGACAAATTGTGTCACTTTGGGACGCAAGGCGGCCTTCTTGGCGGAAAGCTGCTCCCGTTCCGGCGTTCGTAAAAGAAACCGGGTCCTTGCCTCAATTTGTCGTTTTGCGATGGGGCGCGTTCTCAAGGGCTTGGCGGCGCCGAATCCGCCTTTCGTAAGCTGGCCACATCGCTAGTATTTTCCACAGCCGTCTGGTGGTAAGCAACTGCTGTCAGGCTCGGCGTGTCGTCGTTCCCCCGGCCTCGGCCGCGCGTGACGAATCTTCCGAAGGAGAATCAGTATGAAGAGTTCAGTTCGTTTTTTTGTCGCCGTGCTGTTCTTCGCGGTCGTAACCAGCCTAAGCAGCCCCGCCCAGGCGAGCTTCTCCACTGCGGGAGGCGGCGGATTCTGGGGGCCGGGACTTTGCGAAAATGTACATGAGTGGATGGACGAGGTGACGGCCGCGACGCTCGTGACGACGGATAACGAGGTTCGCGTTCGGCAGTTCATACTCCAGAGCTCGTTCACCATTGGGCACATAACGACCATCCTAAGCAACGGATCTTTCAGCGGTACCACATTCAACTTCGGCATTTACAGCGCTTCAGGGAATCTGCTGCTGGATTCCGGGCCCTTCAACGGGGACTATACCGAGGACGGTCTCGTCCAGACCCTCTCGATAACGTCCGTCACCCTCAGCCCCGGCACGTATTATTACGCCCAGACCGCGAGTGAGTCTGGCATCCAGCCGACCGGACTCGGCGGCAATAGCTCCATCTCCGTGGTCGACGCGATCGCCAATGCCACCACGCCACGATTCGCAATCGCGGCGAATGCCGCGTCGAGCGGGGCGCTCCCTCCTACTCTCGGAACCCTGACCGCCGAGACCTCGAATTGGGCTGGAACCGGAATCGCATTTTTTGAGCCGTAGGCGTTCCGAGGTCGGCTGGAGGAAGCGAAGCCAAAAAAAAGGAGCAGCGAAGTTTCCTTCGCTGCTCCTCGGCTTGTACCCTCCCCCAGGTACTTTGCCAGGCTGCCAAGCGTTAGTTCGCCATCGGGTTCAGGCCCTGGCACGCTGCGTAGCTAGCGACCAGCGAGATGACGCCGGGCGCCTGCGTGCGAACCACGCCGTCATCGAACGCGCAGTACGACTTGGTGCCCGTCTGAGCGCTGATCGGAGTTCCGGTGATTAAGAACTCGTTCGGAATCGGGCTAGTTCCGCCGGTTACCCCAGCACCTGTAAACAGGTAACCGCTCTTGCCGGTGCCGGCCGGGGTACCATTGTTGGCCAGGTTGTTATCGATCAAGCAGCCTGTGGCAGGCGCCGGAGTGCAAGGCGCTGGGCCGCCCAGAGCGAGCAAGCTGGTGTAGCCAACGGTCGGATAAGCAGCGAAATAGCCGATTTCGCCGGTGACGGATGTACGCACGGAAGCGGCCGCGGACGAATCGTTGGCTGCCATACGAGCGCGCATCAAGTTAGGAATCGCGATCGCTGCGATGATCAGGATGATTGCCACCACGATCAGCAGCTCAATCAGTGAGAAACCCTTCTGTTGTTTCCGCATCTCTATTTTCCCCTCTTCTTGGACTTTCATTCGATTTATGCTGGTCATGGAATGACGCAGTCGGACTAGATGTTCGCACCTGCCGTGCCAAACTCGCTAGATTACCTTGGTTCCGGAGGGCCTACTGCAAGGGCTTCGTTTTCAATGTTACCTTGCACTTTAGTCTCTATCCCAAGCCGCTATATACCGGCGATCGGTGCCAAAATCCGGCGGAAGCGTGACAATTCCTGTCATTGCGGATCAGCCTCACACCAAATTAGAACGCAGCTTTCCGCCGATCTTGCATTGCTGTGCGCGTTCCTCCATTTTAATGCAGAATCATTCCGCCTTCACGAGCAGGCAGGTGACGTCGTCGTGTTGGGGAGTGTTGCCCACAAATAAATCCAGTTCGGCCATCAGCCGGTTGAGCATCTCGGCTGGCGTGCCCGCGGCGCCGGCCGCGATTGCATTCAGCAGCCGGGTTTCGCCGTATTCATCCTGATTCGCGTTTTCCGCTTCGACCAATCCGTCGGTGAAAATAATCAGCCAATCCCCCGGCGCAAGAGCCACGCTCGCCGATTCATATTTGGCCTCCGCCTGAATGCCCAGAGGCAGTCCTCCGACGTCGAGCCGCTCGATCAATCCCGTGCTGCGGCGCAGGATGGGGTTATTGTGGCCGGCGTTGATGTACGTGAAAGTGCGCCGGGCCGCGTCGTACTCGGAAAGAAACGCAGTCGTAAAGCGCAGTCCTCCCTGGCTGTTCGAGCACGCATACTTGTTCATATTGCCAACCAGCTCGGGCAGCGCCACCTGTGCCGTCGAAAGCGTCTTCAGGCTCGCCTGAAACGTAGCCATCAGCATGGCGGCGGGAATACTTTTTCCGGCAACGTCCGCCACGGCAAACACTACGCGATTTTCTTCGTTGGTTTTTCCCGGACGCGGAAACACATCGTAATAATCTCCTGCCACCGTGTTGGCAGGACGGGTGGCGTAAGCGATGGCAAGTCCAGGAATCTGCGGCGGAGCCCCGGGCAGCAGCCACGTCTGGATCTCGCGCGCAATCTGCAAATCGCGCTTCATCACCACGCGGTCGGCAATTTCCAGCATCAGCAGCAGGAACATCAGCAGGCCGCCCCAGAAATGAAAATCCAGTTCGACAATATGCGCCTCGTGATCGCTCCCCTGATAGCTGACTCCGCCAAACGTAGGCAATACCAGCAGGATCATCGCCGCTAATAACAGCACGCGGCGTGCCGGAGAAAGTTTCTCCAGAACGGCCCAGAAGAACTCCTTTACGACGTGCATGCGGCGGCCACGGCGGGCCAGGTCGTCAGGAGTTTTGGCCGCAACATCGCGAGAGTACAGCCGGTAGCTGGCCCGGGCTTCGGTGCGGAACTGCGACCAGAGCTGGGTCAACTCCATCCCTTCGGTCACTCGCCGCCAGAATTGTTGCATGCGCACTCGCAGAGGAGCACGCTCAGCGGTGGCCGGTGGGGGCGCGGTCGCCATAGGATGCAGTGATTATAGAGGAAGGATAAGACTGGATTTCCAATTGTCGATTTCCAACTGCCAATTTTGAATCGTCAACGTTCTAGAACAATCGGCACTTGGCAATCGGAAATCGGAAATTCCTAGAACAGCGCCAACTGTTCCTCCAGTCCTCGCACCGGCCATTTGTCTGCAAGCTTCGCTTGCCGCGGATCGGCGCGTCTGATTCCATACTTCTCCCGCAAGCGCGAAACCAGCTGTCCGATACGTTTACTGTACGATGCCGGCAAAAACGCCCGATC
>JBATXV010000013.1:0-528952 GCA_049673585.1 Candidatus Sulfotelmatobacter sp.
ATGATTGCGCGGTTCTTCGATGCGGTTTCCGGAGGGTTCTTCGATGCCGAGCCAGCGGCCGACGGGAAGAACCTGGGCGTGCTGGCCACGCGGCGCAAGCCGGTTCAAGATTCGCCTACGCCGGCCGGAAATCCGATGGCCGCGATTGCGCTGCTGCGCTTGCATCATTACACGGGCGATAATGCGTATCGGGATAAAGCGGAGCAGACGCTGGACACGTTTGCCGGCGTGGCTGAGCAATTTGGAATTTTTGCTGCGACCTATGGGATCGCGGTCCTGCAGCTGTTGGAGAATCCGGTGCAAGTCGTTGTGATCGCGGACCACGAACGGGAGGAAGCCGCGAAGAGTCTTGCTGCAATCGCAGTCGCGCCTTTCGCTTTCAACAAGAGCGTGCTGCGGCTGACCACGAACCAGGCGGTCGCCGGGAACCTGCCACCGGCGCTGGCGGCCACCATCCCGAACTTGCCGCAGTTGAATTCAGGCGAGGCATTTGCGGTTCTGTGTTCCGGTTTTGCCTGCCAACCACCGGTTACGGATCCCTTAGAGTTGCAGTGGGCGCTGCACTCTGCCCTTCAGAAGCAATCCTAGAAGGCCAAAAAATTGGGGGAGCAGGCAAAAAAACAGGGCCGACGGTTTATGTATGAAGCCCGTCGGCCCGAAGATTGCGAGCCCCGAGTGCTTGGCCCAGTTACCTGCAGGTTACTTTGGTGACCTTGCGTCTAATCCCGATATCCGATTAACTGCTACTTCATCATCGGCGGCATACCAGGGTTGCATTTCGCTGTTGATTGAGGTGGGCACAGAAAAATCGGGCCTCCGTCCGGGGCGGGAACCTGCGGAACGGCGGCTGCGACGTATGTGCCCACTAGTCCTAACATCAGGATCGAAATCCTGACTGCGTGCTTCATGGGTTTACTCCTTCCGCGCCCTAGCTTTGCGAAAACCAGGCTCTCGGACGCGGAGCAAAATTATAAGGCACGAGTCAAGCCCTTCCGCAAGATTTCCCATCATGACGACCGGTCACTCGCTCGAGGACGGAACTGGGGAATCGCCGATAAGCCCGTAAATACTGGCAAAAACGCTGTTCTCTAAGGTCTTTCCCTTACCCGCAACGACATGATCGCCGAAGGAGTTAGAGGCATGGGTTTGGCGGAGAGTTATTTACGAAATCCGGAATTGCTTCGCTAGAGAAAGGAGACGAACGGAACGCCAGAGCCCTGCACGCGGGGTCAACCGCTTAGCGCTTCGATCCGACGCGCTCAACCAGTCCAGAGATGGTCAGGGCATTCATGGGCACGACGGTGGCGCGAGTCGCGGGGCTGCTTTCCGGTGCTTCCGGGGGCGACACGCGAGTGCGCGACAGAGCCCGGTCGACCATGCCTTCAAACATCGGGATCAGGGAGTCGGCGGGGAGCGGGTGGTGAATGTCGGACAGGCTCTGCTCCCAGCGCTGGGGCCGCAGCAGGGTGGAAGCAGCATCGCGGGCAGGGCTCTTTGCGAGCGTGTAGCCCAGCCATATAAACAACGCTGCGTTGTAGGCTCCCATATTGATCAAGTTCACCCCGAGACTGCTGAGGTGATCGCCCGCCCAGGATGCAATCAACGTTAGTTCGACGAAGGCGAAGGTTCCAAAGCCGAGCGCGATTCCGAAGCTATGCTGCCGCCGGCTTACGCCCAGGTAGCGCGCAAAAAACAACAGGAAGAGCACCATTCCGACCTGAATAACGCGTACGCAACGCTGGGCGGTGGTGATGGCCTGCACCCATGGCGCCGTGTCCGAAGAGTTTGTGGACACCGATACCACGCCAGCCACCAAGAGCATCACCAGACCGGCCCACTTGAAAAGCACTGTACCGAGGTCGCGCAAGGTGTGGAACGGCCGGAACACGTCGAGAAAGGCTTCGTGAATCACCTTGAAACCCAAAGCGACGCTGATGGCGATGGTGATCCATGAAACGTAGAAGTAGGCGGAGCTGAAGTAGCGCCAAGTGGGAAAGAGTATTGCGAAGGTCACGATCTGGGTGACGACGTAGGCGAAAAAATATTTGAATTCGCGGTTCTGGCCGCGGCGAAGCATAGCTATAGCAATGACCGTTTGGAGAACGGGATGTGCGAGCCAGAGAGCGTAGTACAGAATCTTGATGTTCTCGCTCATCGGAATACGTCAAATCTCGAAACAATTCTGGCGGCCAGAGCCAGCTTCGCGGCACCGCGTGAAAAAACGATTCTGGTTAATAAGAGGAAGTTAAACCTTTTGGCCCATGGGTTCAATGTACTCAGGTAACCTAAAGTAACGTTACCTTCGGGCCATATGGGTGAGGGGAGGACGAACCTAGGCGTCGGGAACGGAGTGGATGTAGGCGCGCATCATGCGCACTTCATCATCTTTCTCGCTCAAATCGTGGAGCAGAATGTCGCGCAGCGAGATGATGCCCACCAGTTGTCCTTCATGGCAAACGGGCAGGTGCCGGAAGCTGTGGCGCCGCATGAGCGCGACGCAGTTGTCAATTTCTTCGTTCATGTTGACGGTGAGTGGGTCGTCGGTCATGACCTCGGCGAGGCAGGTGCTGCGTGGATCGTAGCCCTCGGCGACGACGCGCTTCATGAGATCGCGCTCGGAAAAAATTCCCACGAGTCTGCCGTTGTGCACCACGGGAACGGCGCCGATGTTGCGTTCCACCATGGCACGCACGGTTTCCAGCACGGTTTGGCCCATCTCTGCCTGGTAAGTTTCCTGGTCCTTGATCAAATCGCAGATGCGCATTTCGATCCTCCCAGTATCGGATTCCAACGTGCGAAAGCTATACCGGGGCGTGAGTATACGTCGAAAGCGGATTCCTGGAAAGGGCTAAAAGGTGGGGGATCTGGGAAATCTGTCACGTCAGGTTCATTACGGGAAAGCACACCTGGATAGAGGCACCAAGGCAGATGCTTGGAGTAGGCCCTTCCTACCCTCTTCGTGTATCGGGTACAACCGCGGGCCCAACCCCGTTACCAAGAAAGACGAAGTAGGAACAGTTCCATAAGGCCGTGGGCAAACTTCCGCGGTGCCGCGCGGTGAGAACGATGTTGTATTCGCCGGTGGCGCCGGAGTCGATTTGTTGGAGCACATCGGTTCGCTGGAGACCTCGCGGTGAAGCTGCTCGCGGAGCCGTTGTAGTCTGCGTATCTTTCTGGGGCTCGATCACGGCCAGTTGCGCCAGGAATTCGTGCAGGTCGTTAAGGCGGCCATGGCCGGGGACCATAAACGAGACCTCGGCATCATGCGAAGAGAAGTGCCACGCTAGCGAGGCGGCCAGATTCACAGCTTGCTCGTAGGCCGGCCCGGAAATCTCCTCAGCCGCGGGGTTATCGAAAACGATGCACAGCTTGCGCTCATCCTCGCGGCTGAATTCGCGCACCTTCAAGGAGCCGGACTTCGCGGTCGCCTTCCAGTCTACGTGGCGCGCCGAGTCTTCCGGCATGTATTCGCGAATGCGGTACAGGTCGGAGCCGCGCCCGCGGACAAAGCTTTCCCACTCGCCCCGCACCAGCGGCAGGATTTCGAACAGCTCGTCGGGAGGCTCAATCGGAGGGTAGATCAGAATCTCGCTCTCCAGCGGAACGTCTTTTGTCTTGGTGAGAAAGGCAAAGGGAAACCGCGTGGCCACCCCGAAACTCGATTCCTGGTACCTGCCACGGCGATCGAAACACAACTCGAGGTCCGCAGTCACATCGGCTCCCGGCGGTAGATACGGGAAATAAATCATCCCTTCGAATATCCCAGGAGGCGGCGGGATCACTTCGACTCGCCTCACGCGCCAATCGCGAAGCTTCACCCACTGATTCTCGGGCGCGCGGTTCCGCGGAAAAGCGAATGTCGCCGGCTCCCACCGCCATTGCTTGCGGGGCTTCTTTCCTTTTTCTTTTTCCCTGCGCGCGGGCACTACGCGAATCGAAAATGAGGGCAGGAATCGCCGTGAGTTGCGCAGAGCGATTCGTCCCACGACGGGGCGGCCGGCAAACACGTGCTCGGGCAGGCGAACCTGCAATTCCAGGCCACGCAACACCAGCGCGGAAACCACTCCTGAGACCAGGATTGCGGCCAGCATCGCTGCCACCACGATGTAGAGCAGATTGTTTCCGGTGTTCAGCGCCGCGATGCCGATCACCAGCGTGACCAGCACATAAACCACGCCTGCCTTCGTGACTTCGTAATGAAACGTCTGGCGCAACCGCTCAATCGCAACTCGCCGCGCCAGGTAGGGCACTGTAACCAAACCAACGAAGGCCGCCATCAAGAGCGCAACGGATGCGAGAATCACTGACGCCCAGAGATTGCCGGCTTCGCCCGAAGCGGTTGAAAGCAACGCGGCTCCGAACGCTAGTCCCAATCCCACGAGCGCCAGCAGAAACTTTAGCCACACCTCTGCGGTCGCCGATTGCAGCCACGCGATGGCGCGGCCACTTGCAGGCTGGGCCGAATTCACCGTGCTGATGGTTGCGGAGTTCACTTATTTGCAGCCTAGCATCGGCTGTGAGAACGGGCAATCATGATCGCCTTGCGGGGAAAGCCTTCGTAACTTGGCTTCTTAAACCGGCTTGAGTTGTGAACCTTGGGAGTTCTCTGGGGACTCGTTTTCGATTCTCTGCGACTTGTGTTAACCTTTCGCGTCGCGATTAAGACCAGCCCGGCAATCGAAGTCCACTTTCGTTCACGATCAAGGAGATTGTATGAGTCTCAGGAAACGTGCCTTCGCGGAGTTCTTTGGAACTTTCTGGCTCGTGTTTGGCGGATGTGGCGCAGCGGTCATCGCCGCTGGTTTCCCTACGCTCGGCATCGGGTTCGCGGGCGTTGCGCTGGCCTTCGGCCTCACTGTGCTCACTATGGTGTATGCGGTCGGCCATATTTCCGGCGGCCACTTCAACCCGGCCGTCAGCCTGGGGCTGGTGGCGGGAAAACGGTTCCCCGCCTTGGAGTTCATTCCTTACGTCATCGCACAAGTGTTGGGAGCGATCACAGCGGCCGACGTTCTCTTTATGATCGCCAGCGGAAAGGCGGGCTTCGATGTCCATGCCGGCTTCGCCTCCAACGGATACGGGGCGCATTCTCCCGGTGGATATTCGCTGCTTGCAGGATTCCTGGCTGAAGTGGTGCTGACTGCGTTTTTCCTGATCGTCATTATGGGCGCTACGGACAGCCGCGCTCCCAAAGGTTTTGCCGGGCTTGCCATCGGACTCTGCCTCACCCTGATTCACCTGGTATGCATTCCCATCACCAACACTTCGGTGAACCCCGCGCGCAGCACCGGACCCGCGATTTTTGCCGGCGGCTGGGCCTTGCGGCAGTTGTGGATGTTCTGGGTCGCCCCGCTCATTGGTGGAGCGCTAGGCGGAGGAATCTACCGGGCTTTATTTAGCGAATAAAAGAAGGGCCGCAGCGAACAGCAGGTTCCTCCACTCCGCCGTCGCTGACGCTCCGGCTCCGGTCGGAATGACAAGATGATGTGTTGCGGAAAAGACTTGGCGCTGGCTCTAGTACTCGGCCAACTCTTTCATCGCACGGAACAGGTCGTTCGGCTGCGGCAGGATGGCATCCTCGAGAATCGGCTGGTAGGCCACGAATGTGTCGGCCGCAGCTACGCGGCGGACCGGCGCATCGAGATGATCGAAGAGTTGATCGGCAATGCGAGCCGCGATCTCCGCGCCGTAGCCCCAACTCAACGTGTCTTCGTAGGCCACGAGGGCACGGTTCGTTCTTCCCACTGACGCTGCAATCGTCTCCCAGTCAAATGGATTCAGGCTGCGGAGATCGATCAACTCCACTTTGAAGCCGTGTTCACGCTCGAGCTTCTGCGCTGCCTGCAAAGCGCGGGGCACGACCGCTCCGTAAGTAATCACGGTCAAATCCGTCCCCGGATTTACGATCTTTGCCTTGCCGAACGGAATCATGTAGTCCGGACCGGGATACGGGGCTCGGCCATAGGTCTCGCGGTAGAGACGCTTGTGTTCGAGAAACAACACAGGATCGTCGCAGCGAATCGCCGTGCGCAGCAGTCCCGCCGCATCCAGAGCGTTCGAGGGAAAGATCACGCGCAGACCGGGGATGTGCGTGAACATGCTTTCCCCGCATTGCGAGTGATAAATTGCGCCGCCGGTGAGATAGCCGCCGATTGCGGTTCGAATTACGATGGGGCAGGAAAATTCGTTATTGGAGCGCCATCGAATCACGGCAAGCTCATCGCGAATCTGCATCATGGCTGGCCAGATATAGTCGAAGAACTGAATCTCGACCACTGGCTTGAGCCCGCGCGTGGCCATGCCGGTGGCGCGGCCCACGATGGCGGCCTCGGCCAGGGGAGAATTGAAAACGCGGTCGGGGCCAAACTCGTTTTGCAATCCGAATGTGAGCTTGAAGACTCCGCCCTTGCCTTTTACCAGCTTGCGCTTCAGGTATTCTTCGCGGCTGCAATCGGCTACGTCTTCGCCGAAGACGACGATGCGCTCGTCGCGCTTCATCTCGTCGCGCAGGGTGACGTTGATCAAATCGGCCATTGTCTTGGCCGCGGGCTTCTTGCCGTCGGCGGAGTCGGGACCGGCCGCGGGTTGGGTTTCAAACGATGCCGACGTGGGATCGAGATCGGGCGAATACACATACTGCAACACACTCTCGGGCGCGGGCGGCAGGGCTGCCAGGGCCAGGTCGACTGCAACCTGCAGCTCTTCGTCGACTTTCTTTTCCAGTTCGTTGATCCCCTTCTCGTCGAGAATTCCTTCGCGCAGCAGGAACATCTGCGTGCGTGAAACTGGATCGCGGGCGGCATCGCGCTCGCGCTCGGAGTCTGGGCGGTACAGGCGTTCGTCGTCGGAAAGCGAATGCGAATACGGACGGATCACATGGGCATGCACAAACGCGGGCCCGTGGCCTCCGCGGCAATGCCTGACGGCGCGCTGGAATGCGGCTGAACTCGCCACCGGATCGGTGCCGTCGACTTCTTCAAAATGGAAATTCGGGAAGCCTGAGACCAGCCGCGAAATGCTGCCTCCGGCGGTTTGTATTTCGACCGGCACGGAGATGGCGTAGCCGTTATCCTGCACGCAGAAAATTACCGGCAGCTTGTTGAGTGCCGTGGCGTTCATCGCCTCCCAAAATTCGCCCTCGCTGGTGGTGCCATCGCCGAGAGAAACATAAGAGATCTCGTCGCTCTGGAAGGTGACGTGTTTGAACTGGCGATAATCCACGGAACCGGGTGGCCCATCCTTCGCGTTCTTTGCGAAGGGTGGGACTTCCGCTGCTTTTGGGCGGTGCGCAAAATAGCGTCCGGCCTCGGCGCAGCCTACGGCCTGCAGAATCTGCGATCCCGTCGGGGACGATTGGGTCACGATATTCAGCCGCTTATATCCCCAGTGCGAAGGCATCTGACGTCCGCCGGAACTGGGATCATCGGATGCGCCCACGGCCTGCAGAAACATATCCAGGGGCTTGGCGCCCAACGCTAGGCAAAGCGCGCGGTCGCGATAATAAGGATAGAACCAATCGTAGCCCGGCTTGAGCGCCATTCCGGCGGCTACGCCGATGGCTTCGTGCCCTGCTCCCGACATCTGAAAGAAGATTTTCTGTTGGCGCTTGAGCAGGATTTCCCGGTCGTCGATGCGCCGGGAAGTGTACATGATGCGGTATGCTTCGATCAGTTGCTCGCGCGTAAGCCCCTCGTAGGTCTGGGACTTTTTGCCGCTCGCGATGGAAAGTTTGGGATCGGTTTTTGTCGTCGCCATCCGTTTCCCTGGATGAAACCCTATGAAAGCCGGTTTTTTGAATACTAAGGTTAAATATTACCGGCGCGTTACATTGTAAATCGGAATCGGGTGTTGGAAAACATACAAGTTCATGCCGCGGGAATTCTGTGAACTTTAGTCATCGGCGTGTCAGGAGGTGCGAGACGCTGACAGACGCATGCTCCCATCATTTATCCTGAATGGGCATGATTCAGACACGCCGCGCTTTCGACCCGCACGCGATTAAGCTGGTGATCTTCGATCTCGACGGCACGCTGATCGATTCGCGCCTCGATCTGGTGCACTCGGTGAACGCGGCGTTGCGTCACATTGGGCGTCCGGAACTGCCCGATGATGTGATTGCCAGTTATGTGGGAGATGGCGCGCCTATTCTGATTCAGCGCGCGCTCGGCGGGGACACGGTTGAGGAGGCCATCGTGCGCCAGGGTCTGCAGTTTTTTCTGTCTTACTATCGTGAACACAAGCTCGACCACACCACGGTGTACCCCGGCGTGAAGGAGGCTCTTACTGGTGTCCAACGTTCGTCGAATGGGAACCCCCGTGCGATGGCTGTGCTTTCCAACAAGCCCGTCGTGCCGTCGCGGGCCATCGTCGAAGCGCTGGGATTGGGCCCGTTCTTCAAGCAAATCTATGGAGGAAACAGTTTCGCGACTAAGAAGCCGGATCCCGAAGGCGCGCGCAAATTGCTCGAGGAAAACGGCGTGCGACCGGAAGAAGTGGTGATCGTCGGCGACTCGCATGTCGACGTTGAAACCGGGGTCAACGCCGGCTTGTGGACGATTGGCGTGAGTTACGGCTTTGCCCCGCACACGCTGGAGGAGCAGCCGCCGGACGTGCTCGTGGACGCGCCTCATGAACTGGCAAAGCTATTCCGTTAAGAAACTGTGCGCCACGCACGTCAGGGGCTAAAGCCTGCATTTTCCGGGCACCTTGACGCAGGCTGAAGGCCTGCTCCGCCCTCCCGCCCGGCGCAGCGCTTAAAGTGCTGCGGCACCCAAAGTCCACGCGGTCTCATGTAAACTCATCCGACCATGAGCGATCCATTGGCTGGTTTCACGGCATCTGAACTGCGCAAGCTGCGCAGCATGAAAGATCCGCACGGCATTCAGAAGTTTCTCGATGATGCGCCGTATCACCTCGCGGACACGGCCTGGTCGCCGCGGCGGGTACTGGCCGAGCAGACAGCGCACTGCCTCGAAGGCGCCATCTTCGCGGCGGCGGCGCTACGGGCCAACGGCTTTCCTCCGCTGCTGCTTGACTTCGAAGCAGATCACGACACCGATCACGTGATCGCCATCTTTCGCCAGAACGGTGGTTGGGGCGCCGTCGCGAAATCGAACTACACGGGATGCCGCTGGCGCGAGCCCATCCATCGCACGCTGCGCGAGCTGGCGATTACTTATTTCAATGGGTATTTCAACCTGCGGCGCGAGCGTACGCTGCGGCGTTATTCGGTTCCCGTCAACCTGAAGCGCTTCGATCGGCAGAACTGGATGACCACTGACAAGCCGGTGTGGTTCATCGTGTATCACTTGTTCGACATCAAGCATTATCCGCTTATCACTCCGGCCATGGCCAAGGGCCTGCATCGCTTGGATGAACGGCTGTTCCAGGGCGAATGTCTGGGCAAGGCATACAAGACGGCGGCAGACGAATGACCATTCTTCGACTTACCCTGTTTTCGTGCATCCTGAAGGAACTCCCGGCCTTCTAACGACGTAATACCCTCATGAGAAGACTGGGTCTCGCTACGCTTCCTGCGCTCATTCTGTTTGCCAGTCTGCTTGCATTCGGACAGGATCAATCCACTCCACCTGCTTCGGGTACCTCGACCAGCGCTGCTTCCGTGCCCGATTTGAAGCCCGATGCCAACGGCAAGCTTTCGCAGGAGCAGATGCAAAACTTGCTTCGCGTTGTCGCCGACAAGGACCTCGAGAACGACAAGCGGCTGCGGGACTACACCTACGTCGAGCGCGACGCCGAGGACAAGCTCGATGGCAAGGGGCAAGTGAAGTCCACCGAAATAAAGACTTATGAAGTGATGGAGCTCTACGGCGAGCAGGTGCAGCGACTGATCGAGAAGGACGATAAAGCGCTCGACAAAAAGGACGCGGCCAAGGAAGAAGAGAAAATTCAGAAGATCATCGACAAGCGCAAGAACGAATCGGAAAGCGATCGCAGGAAGCGGGAGGAGAAAGAAGAGAAGGATCGTGAAGAAGACCGTAAGTTCGTGCTCGAAGTGGCCGACGCCTACAATTTCAGGCTGGTGGGCACGGAATCGCTGGGCGGGCGCGAGGCCTGGGTGATCGAGGGCGAGCCGCGTCCGGAATTTGTGCCTAAGTTGAAGGAGTCGAAGTATCTGTCGAAGTTCCGCGGGCGCGTCTGGATTGACAAGAACGATTTGCAACTAGGCAAGATGGATGTGGAGTGCCTGGACACGATTTCCTGGGGATTGTTTCTGGCACGCTTTCACAAGGGTTCCCGCTTCATGCTGGAACAGACGCGGGTCAACGATGAAGTGTGGTTGCCGCTGCATGTCACAGCGAAGATTGATGTACGGTTGGCCCTGCTCAAGAACTTCGATGTGAATGTGGACCAGACTTACCGGGATTACAAAAAATTCCGCGCCACGACGAAGATTGTGAGCGTGGGGGAAGTGAAGCCGTAGCCGAAAACCGGCCTGGAGCCTCGACCGGATTCGCGTCATCTAAAGAAGCTGCGTGCCTGCGCGGCAGCTGCGACCGTGTATACTCTGCGTCTCTCGGGGTGAAAAATGTCTTCTCCAGTCATCCTCGGCCCGGTTGGTTCCAGTTCCGGCGGCACCAGTCCCGTCTTTTCCGGCGGCCCGGTAAATCAGGAGCAAGCCTTTCCTGCGCTCACGCCGTCGCAGATCGACCGAATCCGTCCGTTCGGCCGGATCCGGCAGACGACGGTGGGAGAAATTTTGTTTGAGCCCGGAGATGCGACCGCGCGTTTTTTCGTGCTGCTATCGGGGGCCTTGGAGATCGTGCAGCTCACTCTGCAGGGCGAGCGCTTGATCGTGACCCACCAGGCCGGAAGCTTTACTGGCGAGATGACGATGATCTCGGGCCGCGGCTCGCTGGCGCGAGGCCGGGTGACAGTTGCCGGCGAGTTCCTTGAGCTGAGCCCAGAGGCGCTGCGGACCCTGGTAGGTCGAGATGAGGAGTTGAGCGGAATCTTTATGCGGGCGTTTATTCTGCGCCGCGTGCTGCTGATTTCATCTGGTGGTGGAAACGTGATTCTGCTGGGATCACGGCATTCGGCGAAGACGCTGCACCTGCGGGAATTCCTCACTCGCAACGGGCATCCGCATACTTATATCGATCTGGATACCGAAACAGGAGCGCAAGAACTACTCGACCGGTTTAGCGTCACTCTTGACGAAATTCCGGTGGTGATCTGCAACGGAGAGACTGTGTTGCGTGGGCCGTCGATCCAGGAATTGGCAAGATACCTGGGGCTCAACGCGCACATCACGGCTTCGGAGCTGCGGGATCTGGTGATTGTCGGCGCGGGCCCCGCAGGTCTGGCTGCGGCGGTTTATGGCGCGTCGGAAGGCCTGGACGTTTTAGTGATCGAGGCCGAATCTCCCGGTGGACAGGCAGGATCAAGCTCGAAAATCGAAAATTATCTGGGCTTTCCCACGGGAATTACGGGGAATGAACTGGCGGGCCGTGCCGCTGCGCAGGCGCAGAAGTTTGGCGCCAAGATGCTGGTTGCCAGCAGCGTGACGAAATTGAATTGCGAGCGGCGTCCCTACGAGTTGAGCGTAGACTGGGGCCAAACCATTCGCGCGCGCACGGTCATAATTGCCAGCGGCGCGCAGTACAACAAGCCGGCCATCGACAATCTGAAGAAGTTTGAAGGCCAGGGTGTTTATTACGGCGCCACTTACATCGAAGCGCAGCTGTGTGGGAACGACGAAGTGGTGGTAATCGGCGGAGGGAACTCAGCCGGACAGGCCGCGGTGTACTTATCGCAAACGGCAGGAAAAGTTCATATGGTCGTACGGGCGCGGCAGTTGTCAGACACGATGTCACGCTACCTGATTCAGCGGATCGAGGAGAATCCCGCGATCGAACTGCACTACCGCACCGAGGTTGTAGGTCTCGACGGCGATACACAACTGGAGCGCGTGACGTGGCGGGATAAGAACACAGGAGAGATTTCGACGCATGATCTGCGGCATTTATTCATCATGGCGGGAGGTTCTCCGCGAACCGAGTGGCTGAACGGATGCTTGGCCATGGACAGCAAAGGGTTCGTCCTAACTGGGCGCGATCTGGATCCGGTTCTACCCGGCTTCCATTGGCCGGTTTCGCGCATGCCGTTCATGCTGGAGACGAGCCTGCCTGGAGTGTTTGCCGTGGGCGACGTGCGCGCCGGGAATGTGAAACGCGTGGCAGCGGCCGTGGGCGAGGGATCGATCGCGATTTCTTTGGTACACCGGGTGCTGGCAGAGCTGTAGCGGTCGCGCGCGTGCGAGAGCTTGGCCACGGATCTACACGGATTTCCACGGATTCTTCTTGCTGGGAACTCCCCAAACTACCGTTTTTGGCAGCGTTTATAATAGAGAGATTCTTAGTCGGCGAAATTGCCGTCTGTGAGGATGGCGGCGAG
This sequence comes from Candidatus Sulfotelmatobacter sp., assembly GCA_049673585.1. Taxonomy (GTDB): domain Bacteria; phylum Acidobacteriota; class Terriglobia; order Terriglobales; family Acidobacteriaceae; genus Sulfotelmatobacter. Next base: position 12,418 of record JBATXV010000013.1, read on the forward strand.
GACAGCAGATTCCTCGCTTTGCTCGGAATGACAATGCAGATTTAGCTAGGGGCTAGGAGCTACAGCTAGAAGCTGGTCTTCATGGATTTCAAACTCGTTTCCGATTACAAGCCGCAGGGGGATCAAGGGCGCGCGATCGAGTCGCTGCTGCGGGGCGTTTATGACCGCGAGCAGCATCAGGTTTTGCTGGGTGTCACCGGGTCGGGCAAGACTTACACCATGGCCAAAGTGATCGAGGCGGTGAACCGCCCGACGCTGGTTATGGCGCATAACAAGACGCTGGCGGCGCAGCTTTATCACGAGTTCAAGAATTTCTTTCCGCACAATGCGGTCGAGTATTTCGTTTCTTATTACGACTATTACCAGCCGGAGGCTTACGTTCCGGCTGCGGACCTGTTCATCGAAAAGGAAGCGACCATCAATGATGAACTCGATAAGCTGCGGCTTTCGGCCACCAAGTCTTTGTTTGAGCGGCGCGATGCGCTGATTGTGGCTTCAGTGAGCTGCATCTATGGCCTGGGATCGCCTGAGGCTTACTACGGCATGATGCTGTTCTTGGAAAAAGGCCAGAAGATTACGCGCGAGGACATCACGCGCAAGCTGGTCGACATTCTTTACGAGCGCACCAATGGCGAGTTCAAGCGTGGGACTTTCCGCGTGCGCGGCGACGTGATCGAGGTCTTCCCTACTTACGACGACATGGCTTACCGCATCGAGCTGTGGGGCGATCAGGTGGAATCGCTAGCGCAGATCGATCCGTTGTTTGGCACGGTCAAACAGAAGTACATGCGGCTGCCGATTTATCCAAAGACGCATTATGTGATGAAAGATGAGACGCGCGCGTCGGCAGTGGAGTCGATCAAGAAAGAGCTGGCGTGGTGGGAAGTGGAACTGGAGAAGCAAGGACGCGTGGTCGAGTCGCAGCGCGTTCATCAGCGGGTAAAGTTTGATCTCGAAATGATCAAGGTGATGGGCTACTGCCACGGCATCGAAAATTATTCGCGGCATTTTACGGGACGGATGCCGGGCGAGCCTCCGCCGACGCTGCTGGATTATTTTCCGCGCGATTATCTGATGTTCATCGACGAATCGCACCAGACGGTGCCGCAATTGCGGGGTATGTATGCCGGCGACCGCTCACGCAAGGAAACGCTGGTCGAGTACGGCTTCCGCTTGCCTTCGGCGCTGGATAACCGTCCGCTCACGTTTGAGGAATTTGAGCACCGCACCAATCAACTCGTCTATGTTTCCGCGACGCCGGGTCCGTATGAGCTGACGAAATCGGCAGGCGTGGTGGTGGAGCAGATCATCCGGCCGACGGGGTTGATCGATCCTGAGGTCGAAGTGCGGCCTGTAAAGGGGCAGATTGACGACCTGCTGCACGAGATTCGCGGGCGCGTAGAGAAGGGCGAACGGGTGCTCGTGACCACGCTGACCAAGCGCATGTCCGAAGACCTGGCCGAGTATTACGCCGAGGTGGGAGTGAAGTGCCGGTACATGCATTCGGAGATCGAGACGCTGGAGCGGGTGAAGATTCTGCGTGATCTGCGCAAGGGCGAGTTCGATGTATTAATCGGCATCAATCTCCTGCGCGAGGGTCTGGATCTTCCCGAAGTTTCGTTGGTTGCGATTCTTGATGCGGATAAAGAAGGCTTTCTGCGGTCTTGGGGATCGTTGATTCAGACGATTGGACGCTGCGCGCGGCATCTGCACGGGCGGGCCATTCTTTATGCTGACCGCATGACCGATTCGATGAAGCGGGCGATGGATGAGACGCTGCGACGGCGCGAGATTCAGACCGCCTACAATCTGGAGAACGGGATTACGCCGGAATCGATCATTCGTCCGCTGGATATGACGCTCGCTGGGATCGTCGCCGCCGACTATACCGACCTGACCGGGGGTGAAGCCGAGGGTATGCCGGAGTTCAAATCGCAGCCGGAGTTAGATGCGTATGTCGTCAAGCTCGAAAGCGATATGCGCGAGGCGGCTAAGCGGTTTGAGTTTGAGAAGGCGGCGAAGTTGAGGGATACGATTAAGGAGTTGAGGACTAAGGAATTTCTATTCGCCTAAATGTTATTGGAACGGCTTAGGTCGTTCTCGTGTCTTACACCTCGACTGGGGCTGAAATGGTAAAAGTATCTGAGATCAGAAGAACGTGTCTAGCCTGCCCGGCCCAATGGGAGGGCGAAACTGAGTCGGGCAACATATATATCAGGTTTCGCTGGGGGCACCTATCGGTCAGGCTTGGCCCCACGATTGACGAGGCTATAGGCGGAAGATCCATATTCGAGTGGGATGACGTGGAAGGCCAAAATGGGTTCATGGAGTACGAGGAGTTAAGGGGAATCACTGGAGGTGCTCTTGAACTACCTTGCGCAGAAGCCAACGAGGAAATGCCAGCAAACCCTACGATAAGCAGCGGCAATCCCAACGATCGGGTCAAAAATGGCTAGCGTGAACCCTTACCGTCCATACGCCGCGCTCGCGGCCAGCGGCTTGCGATGGAACGTGTATCCGTCGAAGGTTTCGGAGCGGAAGTTCAGGTTGGGGGCGCAGAGTTTTTCGGTCTGGCTCAGGAAGAGGTATCCGCCGGGTTCGAGGTAAAGATGCAGGCGCTCGAGAAGGGCAATCTTTTGCGCGCGGGAGAACTGGGTCAGCACGTCCATGCAGAAGATGCAGTCGAAGCGTCCGATGTAGCCGGGGCGGGCAAGGTTCATGCAATTGAAAGTAACCAGGCTGCGCAGGCGCGGCTTGACCAGCAGGTGCGCGGTGTTGGCTGGAACCTGCGATCGGGTAGCAGCGCCGTCCCTCATTGGATTCTGGATTTGACTCAGGCCGTCGCTCTCAGTTTCGTCTTGAGCTTCGTTCGCCCCGTTCGGTGAAATGATGGGCGAGCTGATCTTCGAAAAATAGTTGCGGATGGTGGCCGGCGGCAGGCCATCCAGCGCAGACTGCGGATAGACGCCGCGATCCCCGGCCTCGATGTTGCGCGGCAGCAAATCGCTGCCCACGATATGAATCGACAATCCGGAACTGAGGCTTGGGGAGCCGGAAGCAGTCGATCCGGCATCGGCGATGCCTCCATTGCGCGCAGCGGTCGACTTTCCGTTGCCGTTACTGTTTCCGTTTCCGTTTGAGCCGTTTGCGTTATTTCCGGAACTCGCGCCGTTGCGGCTCAAGGCGTCGCAGACCGCTATGGCGATCGAATAGGTTTCTTCACCGGTAGCGCAGCCGGCGCTCCAGATGCGGAGCGGACTCGGTCCGTCGGCCGACTTGCGGGCGCAAAGCACGGGTACAACCTGCCGCGTCAAGGCGTTGAGAGCTCCGGGATGACGGAAGAAACCGGTATTGACATTGACCAGTCCGTCGAGCAGAAACGGCAAGCTGGAGGGATCCTGGTCGGAGGCGCGAAGACGTTCCAGCAGCGCGGTAGATGAACCCAGGCCCTGGGCCTCAATGCAATCGGCTACGTGCGCGGCCAGGGCGCTGTTGGGACAATCAAGAACGACTCCGGTCTGGCGCTCGACCAGCAGGCGCAGCTCAGAAAGCTCGTGTTCGAGGATGGTGCTGGTCGCGATTAACTTGTGCATAGAGTCTTTCCCCAAGCGCAACGAAACAGTTAGCCCGCCTGCTGGGCGGGATCAAGTCGGCGTATTGCCAGGGGAGTATGTAATCAGTTCTCAGTTCTCAGTTCTCAGTTCTCAGTTCTCAGTTCTCAGTTCTCAGTCGCAGGCTGCGGCGGCCGCGCGATATTTGCCGGAATCGCGTTCTACCTGCTGAGCCACCACGTTCATTTCCTTCTCAATCGACGAAAAACGCTGCAGCACCTCGTGGATGCGCAGCGTCATATTACGGATGGTTTCAATCTGCGCCCGGGCCTGGGCGGAAAGGCAACCAGGTTCGATCAGCAGCAGATCAGAGTTGCCTAGAAGCGAAGTGAGCGCATCGTTCAGGCCGTGGCGCATCTCCAGCATGTAACGGCCGAGCATGGCCTGGCGCTCGAGTGTGGCGCAAGCCTCTTCAAAGGCGCGAGCGCGGGCTTCGGCGGCAGCGCGGAGCACAGCTTCTCCAGCCGATGGGATCAAGATATTGAGCCAGTTTTCATCACAGCGCAACACCGAGGTGCGCGGCCAACGCTGGCGCACCAGTTGTGCGGTAGCGCTGTCTTGACAGACGCAGAATAAGGGTTGCTGGGTCGAGTGCAGAGGTTCCAGAACCACCGAAAGCACCTCGCGGCGCAGCGGACCGACAATAGCAACCGCGAAGTTATCAATGGAACGTGGCCAGAGGTCCCCGCTCAGCAGCGTGAACGTGGGCACGTGGCGCTCCGTTTGCCAACGCGCGGTGATGCTTCGCGAGAACTCCACGTCGTCGGAGATAACCAGTACGGTCGGATGATCCACTTGCATTTTCCTCTTGATGCTTATTTCTTCTGGCCGGGCTGTGAGTCTGCGTCCGGATTCCACTCTTGTGCGCTGGAGATTTCGAATTCAGGAACGTCCGCATTGGCCACGGCGAACTTGGCTTTTGGCTTCGCAGCTGTCTGTGGTGCAGCCTTCTGCGGTGCAACCTTCGGTGGCGCCGCTGCTTTGGGCGCCGGCGATTTTGAGGCGACCGCCTCAGCCGCAGCCGGTTTGGGCGCGGGTGGTTTGGGCGCGGCTGCCTTAGGAACTGGTGGGGCAGACGACTTTGTGGTTCCAGCACCGGCGGCAGCTGCCGCGGCCCGCGCCGCGGGCGCGGCACCTGCGGCACCTTTGGCGGCTGCACTTTTTGCGGCTGAAGCGCGGCCCAATGCCCCCTCCACGGAGGCACGCAGGTCCACCAACATGCGCAGCGGCTGGCCGGAGGAATACTCCGCCTGGAACATGACTTTCCAGGACTGGCAGATCATGCGCAGGCGAATGATCGGTTCCTTGTCCGAAAATTGCGCGCGACGGCAATCGATGGTCTCCACGCCTTTTTCTTCCAGCTCGGTGAGGCCGTCGAGAATGTTGTTGAGATCGGCGAGCATCAGGCGAAAGAAGGCGCGCCGCATCAGATATCCGAAACGAGTGAAGGCGACGAGCGCGATGGGCAAGTAGAAAAGCTCGCCAGCCTGCGCTTTGGCCTTGCGTCCCTGCTCGAGCACTCCGCCGTGCAGCAGTTCGTCGAGCGAGCGGCAACGGCGGGCGGAATCGAGCACCCGGTCCAAGGCGTTTAACCATACGGGAGTCTTGAGTTCCACCTTGCCGAGAATCGGTTCCAGAGCCTGGGCGACATAGGCGACGTCGGCGTTGTTGTCGTCGAGTTCACTGGGCGCGCCCTGGCTGAAATACTGCACCATCAGGAAATCAATCTTGTCGCGTCCGGAATCGCTTCGCGGGGTTTTAGCGAGAAAGTGCGTCAACAGGGCGATGAGACCGTTGGCATCCACCAGCGAGCTGGTTTGGAGAAACTGGCGCAACTGGTGAACCTGGATTTTATCGTCCAGCGCGTTCAGCCATTGTTGGGCCTGCTCGACGGATTCGCGCCCCGGCGTATCCACGTGGGCCTCGAGATCGGCGCAACCGGGCACGTCGATAACGAACTCCCGGGCCATGCCGGCATAAATCGGATGAAGGCGGCGCGCGCTCGACCATATAGTGGCGAGATCCGGAGCTGGCACCGATGGCTGTGGGGATGATGGCTGCGGAGACGACGGTTGTGATGAAGTCATGGTTTCACGATCCAGTTTGGAACTGAGCTGAGAAAGCGGGCGGCCACGACGGTTGTGCCGGGGTGGTATTGCACGGCCACCACCGAGGCTTCCGTGTCGAGCGAGCCGTCGGAGTTGCGCAAGCGCAGAACGTCGGCGAACTCGAGCGGCGTGGTGCAGGCAAAGAGAACTTCGCGCGAGGTTCCAAATTCGATGACTGTGCTTTCCTCAACGGCCGCTGCGCCGGGCCGGTTCTCATTACTCGCGTTTCTGCTGCGAGTAAGTTGAACCGGAATGCGAACTGGCGTGGCCTCGGGGAAAAAACGCGCCAGTTCGGCGACGGTGCTGGTTTGCGCCGTCCGCGATGGAGCTGTGCCTTGTTGCGCCAAACGATGCCAACCCTTTCCCTGTGCTCTTCTCGCCGGGCCAAACCCCGGAATAAATGCGGTTGGGCTCCCCCTCTTCCCGGTTAGGAAGAGCCATGGGGAGCCAGAACACGCGGTTACGGTAGAAAGAGATGCACGACCGAGACCACAATGCAGAACGGAAGGATTAGCACTGGGGAGCTAGAGTTTTCAGTAGGTTGCAGGCGCGGCGGAACCGACTCAGAGTTGGCGGCGAGAACACGAGTCTCAAGATGAGACGCATTCTCACGCAGGACGGATCGCTCCCCCCGCTAAGGTCTGTCGCCAATTATTTCAGCTTACGAATCCATTTTTCGGTGATCAGCGCGAGCAGGGGGACTCCGACAGCAAGATTCAGCAAACCTGCGATGCCCACCTGCCGGGGAGGAAACTCGCCGGAATAGCGAAAGATTAAGATGAATATCGGAGTATTCAGGCAGAATGCCGTCGCGATGCACAAGGCCTTCTGCTTCGGGGTTAATGGGAGTCTCATTGCAAGGAATGGCTTGATGAGCCGGAACCTGCGCTTTCACTGATGTTGTAGCGCTTGAGTTTGCGGTAGAGCGTGGCGCGGCTGATGCCGAGCATGCGTCCGGCGAGAGCCTTATCGCCTTTGACTTGCTCGAAAACGCGCTGGATGGTGGCGCGTTCGATGTCTTCGAGATCGGTGGTGTGAAGTGGAACCGCGGCGTCGCCCTCTGCGGAACTCGATTCGGCCGCGGCGGCGGCCGCGAGATCGGAAACCAATTCCGGCGCGACATCCGAACCCGATCTCGATGCGGGCAAATTCAAAGCGGCGATAGTGGGCGGCAGATCGCTGAGGTCGATCAGGTTTCCATTGCCGAGAGCGACGGCGCGCTCCACGCAGTTTTCGAGTTCGCGCACGTTGCCCGGCCATTCGTAATTCATAAGCGCTTTCATGGCGGCGTTGGAAACACGTAGGTCCGCTCCGGGAGCGTAGCGTTCGCAAAACCAGTTGACCAGCATAGGAATGTCGCTGCGGCGCTCGCGCAAGGCGGGGACGTGTACGGTGACCACGTTGAGCCGGAAGTAAAGATCTTTGCGGAAGGTTCCGGCTTTGTAGGCGGCTTCGAGATCGCGGTTAGTGGCGGCGATGACGCGCACGTCCACTTTGACGCGCTGGTTGCTGCCTACGGGACGCACTTCTTTTTCCTGCAGCACGCGCAGCAGCTTGGCCTGCAATTCGAGCGGAAGTTCGCCGATTTCGTCGAGAAAAACCGAGCCGGTGTCGGCCGATTGAAACAGTCCCTGCTTTGATTTCAGGGCGCCGGTGAATGCTCCCTTTTCGTAACCGAAAAGCTCGCTCTCGATCAGCGTAGGCACGAGCGAGCCGCAATCGACGGCCACGAAGGGACGATTGGCGAAGGCTCCGCGGAAATGAATGGCGCGGGCGATCAGTTCTTTTCCAGTGCCGCTTTCGCCGGAGATTAACACCGCGGTGCGCGTGTCTTTAAGCCGCGAGGCGACACGCAGCACTTCCTGAATCTTCGCGGAGGAGCCGACGATGCCATGCACCGCGGTCTCGGAATCGATGCGCTCGCGCAGGAATTCGTTCTCCTCGACCAGGCGGACTTTTTCAGCCATGCGGCGCAAGAAAAGGCGCAGTTCTTCGAGCGGAGAAAACGGCTTGGTGATGTAGTCGTAAGCGCCGAGTTTCATGGCCTGCACTGCGGTTTCGATCGACCCGTGTCCAGTCATGAGCGCGACTTCGGTGCGAGGTAGAAGTTTCTTCACTTTCTCCAGGAATTCGAGGCCGGACATGTGCGGCATGACCATGTCGCTGAGGACGACGTGAACCGGTTGCTCCTCGAGCAGTGCCAGGGCTGACTCGCCGCTGTCGGCTTCGAGGCAGATAAAGCCCAGCGCCTCGCCGACAGTAATGCAGAGCTTGCGGATGGTTTGCTCATCGTCGACGATCAGGAGACGAACGCGAAGGTCTTCCCTGTTGAGAGCGGTTTTGTTGAGAGGCGGCTTGATGGGCGCTGGGTTCACCGGGCTTTCCCCATGGTTTTCTCTACTGCGGAGATGAGGTCCTGCACGCGGAAGGGCTTCTCCAGGTAAAGAGCGCCGATTTTGCGCAGGGTGGTCACGGTCTCTTCGTTAGCGTAGTCGCCAGTGATGATGACGACTTTGTTCTCCAGATCGGGGCGGTTGGCGGAGATCCAGGCGTGCACCTGAGCGCCATCGACGCCGCCGGGCGTGCGCATGTCAGAGACCACGCCGAGAAATTGTCCTTTTTCTAAAAGGCGCAGAGCTTCAGCGCCGGATTCGATGCAGACGACTTCGTAGCCGTTGCGCTCGAGAGTGGCGCTCACCAGAGCCATGATGGAAGGCTCGTCTTCGATCAGCAGTACAGGTAAAAAGGCTCGTTGAACGGCTGGGGTTGTCATTTTTGTATCACTCCTGCGGCCACACCCAGAGACGCGGTGTGGGGCGCTGCGGGAAAGCGGACAATGAAGGTGGCTCCCGGCCCGTCGATATTGTTGTGGCAAAGAATCTCACCTGCATGCTCCTTCACGATGCCATAGCAAATGCTCAGGCCAAGGCCGGTTCCTTTGCCGACCTCCTTGGTGGTGAAGAAGGGATCGAAAATGCGATCGGGATGGGAGATGCCATAGCCGTTGTCGGTAAAGGAAACTTCGACGGCGTCGCCGACCTTGGTAGTCATGATCTCGATGCGGGCGGGTCGGCCGACTTCGTGAACCGCGTCGTAAGCGTTGTTCAGGATATTGAGGAAAACTTGTTGCAACTGATGAGCGTCGCCGATGACATCGGGCAGTCCGTCATCGAGATGTTCGATGATCTCCACTCCGTGGCTGTTGAAGTCGTAAGAGCGCAACTGGATGGTGCGGCGCAGGATCAGGTTGAGCTGGACAGGATTGCGCTGCGGCGGCATCTGGCGGGCAAAGCTGAGCAGGTTCTGCACGATCTGCTTGGTGCGCTGCGCTTCCTGCAGGATCACGCGAAGGTCCTTAATGGCCGAAGCCGGAAGTTCGGGATTCTCCAAGAGCAAATCGGCAAATCCGAGAATCGCGGTCAGGGGATTGTTTACCTCGTGGGCGACGCCGGAGACTAGTTGTCCGACGGCTGCCATTTTCTCCGCGTGAACCAGTTTGCCACGCAGCTCGGAAGAGTCCGTGATGTCGGTCATGACTACAACAATGCTGTTGATGTTGCCCTGCTCGTCGCGCATGGGGCTCAGGTTGACGGAGAACTGGCCGGCCTGGCCGTTGCCGCGCATGATCTGCAGTTCAAGATTGTCGACCTGCCCCCCGCGCAGAATGGCTTGCAGCGCGTCCGACAGAGGACGGACGTAGCCGGGAGCAGCCAACTCCAACAGGGGACGCCCCAGCAGTTCGCGTTGCTCGAAACCGGCCTCGTACCAGCGCCGGTTGGCGTAGCTGATCAGACCTGCAGTGTCAGCGACCAGGATGAGGCTTTGGGTGTTGCTGAGAATCTTGCCGGAGAAGTCCCGCTCCCGCTGCAGTTCCGATTGATAAGTGCGCAGCCCGGTGACATCCAGCATCAGGCCACGAATCTGCAGCAAGCGTCCGAGATTGTCGTACATGCCGAAGGCATTGATGAGGACGTAGATCGGGGAACCGTTCTTGCGGCGAAGCGTGGCCTCAAAGTTGCGCAGGTGGCCATCTTTTTCCATGGCCTCGGCGTGGAGCTGGCGCTGCTCCGGAGAAAAGTAAATCTGAGTGGGGATGTCAACTTGCAGAAGTTCTTCCCGGCTGGAATAGCCGAGCATCGCCACCATAGCGTCGTTGACCTCGACAAAGCGGCCTTCCGGAGTACTGAAGAACAGTCCTTCCTGGATGTTGTCGAACAGTTCACGGTAACGGCGCTCGGCCTCGCGGCGGTCCGTGATGTCTTTGAGCACGTGAATGGTTTGCAGGCTTTCTCCGGAAGCGCCCTGCACCCGGGACGTGGAAACCAGATAAGTGCGGTCCAGAGCGGGATGAACAAACTCGTCGCCGTCTTCGCCCATGGAGCGGCAGAAAGGGCAGGAATAAAGCGTGGCTTCATTGGTCAGAGTCAGCAGAGCACGCATGTTGACCCCGATCAGTTCGCTGGGAGCGACTCCGATCATGGCGGCCAGAGAGCGGTTTACCCGCAGGACCTTGTCGGTTTCGTCGTGCACCACGATGAAGTCGGTGATGGCATCAAAGATTTCCAGCCAGTGGCGGTTGGCCTGTTCGATGCGCGTAAACAAGCGGGCGTTTTCCAGAACCCTGGCGGCGTGACCGGCGATCGCTTCGAGCAGGTCGCGGTCTTCGGCCGTGGGCGGGCGAGAGCGCCCCGAGAGGCAGAGCAAGCCAGTGAGATTTCCATCGGAGCCGGGAAGACGCACCACCACGCAATCTTTCCACCCCAGGCTCGAGGCCGGATCGGAACCGAACAATTCGGCGGCGGAGCCGGAGACGATCGCCTCCGTCCTCTTCTTGACCAACTCGGAGAGGGCTTGCGCGAATTTTTGCTGGAGGGCGTGATCATCGTTACGAGTGTCAGGCGCGCGGGCATCCGTGGCCGAGTCCGCCGCCTGGGCCAGGGGATGCATCGCGACCGTCTGGAATCGTCCCTCGTGAAACAGTGCAACTGCACCCGCCCTGGCTCCCCCGAGCTCGAGAGCGCTCTCGAGAAACTTTCGGGCACAATCCGGAAGGTGCAGCAGACCATCGATCTCCCGCGCCAGTTTCGTGAGCGCCTGGGAGCGCCGTCGATGTTGCTCGGCGAGGTGCAGGTTGTGCGCCACCTCAAGCACCACCGCAACCTGGGCGGCTAAGGCTCGGGCGCGGCGAATATCCTGCTGCGAGATTCCAGTGCCGTCCAGCCGGTCGAGCACGCCGAACATGCCGAGCACGCTTCCTTCGGCGCCTAACAGCGGGACGGCCAGCAACTGCTTAGCCTGGTACTGAGCGATGATCTCTAAATTCACGCCAACCATTTGCTTGAGATCGTCGGACCAAAAGACTTCCTTTGCCCGCAGAGCCCGCGTGGCAACGCCTTCCGGAAAAACTGTATCCACACTCTGCGGCTCACCCCGGTCGACGGCGTAGCGGACATGGAACTGCCCGTCTTCGAGCAGGGCAATAAAACATCGGCCGAAACCGAGAAAATCAGTAGCTCGGACCACGAAGGCCTGCAGAAAATGTTCGAGGTCGCCGCTTGAGCTGAGTTCGGAAGAGATCTCAAGCAACTGATGCAGTTCGTGCGCCTGGCCTTGCGCTGTGGCGCAAAGTTCGGCGTGCGCTACGGCAACCGCACCGAATCCGGCGATGGCCGTGACCAGCGACTTCTCCTCCGCCCTGAAGCTTCCCTCCTGACGGGGATAGACAAGGATCGCCCCCTGGGTGCGGGAAGTGCGGAAGGGCGCAGCGATCAGCATTCCTGGGGAAACCATGCTGCCGAGCGAATGTTGGTCACTGCTTACGGAAACGGTGATGGCTTCTCCGGCAGAAACCGCACGTTGCGCCAGATCGGCGGCGAACCGGATGGTCTGGCGGTCATGCCCGGCCCGGAAAGAATTGGCCAATTGAGGTGTTTCGGCGGAGACGGCGCGGAGTTCGAAGGGACCATCGCGGCGCAGGAGGACCGAGACCAGACGTGTCCGCAACAGCAGACGAAGACGATCCGCCAGAGCTTCAATGACTGCGGCGACGTCGGGAGTTCCGTGCAGAGCATTGGCGACCTCGGCGAGAATTTCGGCCTTGCGGTGCTCCTCGCGCGAGGCTTCGCCGAGCCGGGTGGCTTCGAGTAGGCTGCCCAGTTGCCCCGCCAGAATGGTAGCTTTGGCGGCCAGGTCTTCGTTGAAGAATCCTTCGTCGGAATCATGCAGAAAGGTCGCTGCGCCGATAACTTCATCGAAGACCACGAGGGGAGCGGCCATCAGGGATCGCGGTTCGAACTGGCGCAGCACGGGGACAGTCGTGCTCACTTGCATCTGGTTTACGAAGATCGTCCGGCGGCCGCGCACGGCTTCGGTCGTGACGGCGCCCTGTTGGGGCAGCAGACGGATCCCGATGAAACGCTCGGCCAGCTTGCCATCCGCCTGCTCGCCGACCAGTTCGTCGCCGGGGTGGCGGCGCCAGAAATAAACCCCACTGACCTGGAAGAACTCGCGGGAGGCACGACAGAAGAGGTGGATCAGAGAACCTGGGTCGGCGCGCTCCGCGGCCTTGGCCGCAATGCGCAGCAGGAGCTTTTGAAAGGCCTCGTCGGAGTTCGACAGGGCGTGCGCTTCCCCTGACGGCGTCGAATTGCCTTCGGTCATCTTCAGAAAGTCACCGCTGGCCAGCGCAGGATTTTCATGATTCTCACAAGTGATTGAATCTAATGGAAAACTATCCGCCATCTCATTTTGAGTCAAGGGAAATGGGTGGGCGGGTGCCTTAGTGTGAAATCCCGAGAAAAAACGTGGGGGAGGGATCTCACTGTGAGAATTGATTGTATGCAAAGCCGAAGATGAGACAAGGCTAATCGTGAGACACGATCAAGAATGAGGTCTGCAAGTTGCATTAAGTCATGGTTTTTCAATCATATCCACAGAGTTACCTTGGTTTTCTCAAAAACCGAGGCGTGGCCCCGGCGTTGCTCCAAAGGGATCACCACGATTATTGCCAGGGAGGAACTGTGTCTTTTCGTAGGGCAGGGATGCTTTTCGCTGCAGTGGCGATAGCGGCCGGAGCGGGAGTAGCGGGGCTGCGAGCGCAGGATGCGTCCAGCGTGATGGTGCGCCGGGCCAAGGTCAAGGTGGCGCCCGAGTATCCCGACTTGGCGCGCAAGATGAATATCACGGGCACGGTAAAGATTCAGGTCGTGGTGGCGCCAAACGGCACAGTGAAGGACGCCAAGGTGGTGGGCGGACATCCAGTGCTGGCCGGCGCCGCCCTGGACGCTGTGAGGAAATGGCGCTTTGAGCCCGCGCCGGGAGAGAGCTCGGGCGTGGTGGAACTCAAGTTCGAACCGCATCAGTAGGCAAAAGTAAACAGGCAGCCGGGGGAAAACGGCATGACGATCGGCAAAAGGCTATACAAGAATTTCGGAATCATTCTGAGCATGGTGGTGGTGCTGTTCATCGTGAACCTGGCGGCGGTGCTGAGAGAGCATGCCGCCAAGGACGCGGCCAAGGTCTCGCTCGACCTCGCCGACGCCACCAACGAAGTGCGGTCCCAGATGATGCAGAACATGCTCTACCTGAGCAACTACCTGCTCAGTGGCGATACTCGCGAAGTGGAGCGGATGAACGACGGACTGCGCACCCTCAGTGCAAAGCTCCAGCTGGGAACGTCACTGGCGAACTCCGAACGGGAGCGCGCGGCGTTGAGTAAGGTGGGAGAACTGGAGCAGTCCTGGAGTAAGGAGTTCGCCCAGCCGCTGATCGACAAACGCAAAGATGTGGATTCGGGCAACGCGACCGTCGCCGAATTGCAGATTTACTACCTCCAGAAAGATGCTTCCTCGTGGGTAAAGAATTTCACCGACGCACTCGACACTGCGGATGAGGAAAACCACAAGCTGGTGGAACAGCGAGCTCAGTCGGATAAGACGGCGAGCACGCTGACCATCGTGTTCTCCGTTTTAAGCACGCTGGCTGCCCTCGTGGTTGGCATTTGGGTCGCCATCACCACCGCCAAATCGATCACCGAACCGCTGACCAACTTGATGAAGGTCTCGCGGCAGATCGGCGACACCGGCGATCTGGAGCACAACATCGACGTTACCCGAGAAGATGAAATCGGAGAACTGGCCCGCACCTTTGCCAAGATGGTGATCTATCTCAAAGAGATGGCGGGCGTCTCCGAATCAATTGCCGGAGGAGATCTAACAGTCCAGGTAAAGCCACGGTCTCCGCACGACACTCTGGGCAACGCTTTCGCGAAGATGGTGGAAGGGCTGGGCCGGTTGGTGCGCAGCGTGCGCGACGCTTCCTCGCAAGTCGCGAGCGCCAGCGGACAGGTGGCCAACGCCTCCGACGACTCCGCCAAGATCGGGTTGCAGGCTTCCTCCGCTATCGATGAAGTGACCAGCACCATGCACGAGATGAGTGTGAACGTGCAGAACATGGTGAAGAGCACGCAGGTGCAGGCTTCGAGCGTAAGCGAAACATCCGCTTCCATCGATCAGATGGTGGCTTCCATCCAGCGCGTGGCCGATACCGCCAAAGTGCTACTCGACATTTCGAACCGCTCGCGCGAAGAAGTGCACAGCGGCATCGCCACCATGGAAAAGGCCACTGACGGCCTGAACCGCATCAACACCACGATCACCAGCTCGGGCGAAATCATCGGAGCCCTCGGCCAGCGCGCCGACGACATCGGAAAAATCATCGAAGTCATCGACGATCTGGCGGAACAAACCAACCTGCTTGCGCTGAATGCCGCCATTGAAGCGGCGCGCGCCGGCGAGCACGGCCTGGGCTTCGCCGTAGTTGCCGATGAAGTCCGCAAGCTGGCGGAAAAGTCGGCGCAGTCCACCAAGGAAATCTCCGAACTGATTCAGAGCATTCAGAAGGAAGCGCGTAAGGCCGTCGAAAACATGGATCGCTCCACCGGAATCGTCAACGAGGGCCTGGATCTCGGCGGCGAACTGAACGCGGCGCTGCGCAAGATCTCCAACGTGGTCACGGAAGTTTACAAGTTCGCCCAGGAAATCGGAGCGGCCACCAACGAGCAATCGCATGGCTCGTCGCAGATCGCGCGGGCAACCACGCGGCTGAACGAAATCACCCACGAAATCAATTCGGCGGTGGAAGAACAGGCCTCCGGGGCGCAAGCCGTGGTGAAAGCCATGGAGCGGATGCGCGAACTGGTGCAGCAGTCGACCTCAGGCTCGACCGAGCTGGCGGCTTCGGCGGAGCAGATGTCGAAAATGTCGCGCGGGCTGCTCGAGTTTATGGATCGTTTCGCGCTGGAAGAGACTGCGGCCGCGCATCAGGCGGCGGACGAGAAAGAACGGAACGCCCGCAAAGCTGCGGCCGCATCCCGTTACTAGAACTGGCGACGAACCACTCAACCATGAGCCGTGAACTCCATATCGTGGGCTTTCAGGTCGGGCGCGAGACGTATGGCGTGCCCATCACTTCGCTGCACGAAATCGTGCGCGTGCCGGAGATCACCGCCGTGCCCGACGCTCCCGATTATCTGGAGGGCGTGATCAACCTCCGGGGCAAGATCGTTTCGGTCATGGACCTGCGCAAGCGCTTTGGCGACAAGCACGCCACGTTGAAAAAGCAGAACCGGATTCTGGTGGTCGAACATTCCGGCAAGCTCGCCGGATTGATTGTGGACTCGGCCTCGGAAGTATTGAAGATTGCCAGCACTGACGTTGAGCCTCCGCCTGCCGTATTCCAGGAAGGCGGACTGAACTGCGTCACGGGATTGGGTAAGGTTCGGGGCCGCCTCGTCGTGCTACTGGATATGACCAAACTTCTGGCTCCCGCCAATCTGCTGCAAGAGAGCGTGAGCGCGGAAGGCAAGCCGGCCAAGGCGGAGGCGCGCGGAGCAGCAGCGCGCTGAAGTTTTCGCTGCAGCAGGCTTCGTTGGGGCGGGCCTGCCGGATAGAGAAGGAATGAAACTCGGGTACGAGGAACGAGAGAACGCATGAGTACATTCGGAGCGGCACCTGCTCCTGTTTTGACGGATGCGGAACTGCGGCTGCTGCAGGCGCTGGTGTATCAGGAGTGCGGCATGCACTTTGACGAGCGCCGCACCCATTTTCTTCAGGACCGCCTACTGCGGCGGCTGAAGGAATGCCGCATCGATTCCTTCTACGCGTATTACCGGCTGCTGATCAGCCAGGAAGGAAAGGCGGAGCTCGCGAAGTTGGTTGAGAACCTGACGGTCAACGAGACCAGTTTCTTCCGCCACAAGGCGCAGCTGGATCTGTTCCAGAAATTTGTGCTGGAGGAAATGCTGAAGCGGAAGCAGGCGCACCGGGAATATTCGATTCGGGTATGGAGCGCAGGCTGCTCCACCGGGCAGGAAGCCTACACGCTGGGCATGATGGCGGCCGACTCGCTGGCTTACTACTACCTGCGCAATCCGCTGCCGGTGGAGGTTGCGCTGCCCAAGCCGCTGATTCCCCCGCCCTGGCGGGTCGAGATCCTGGCCAGCGACATCAGTTACTCGGTGCTGCGAACCGGGCAGGAAGGCGCTTACAACGAACACCAGATGTCGACCGTCGACTACAGCTTCCGCCTGCGCTACTTCGACAAGGTCGGCGAACGTTATGCCGTCAAAAAGGCGCTGAAAGAAATGGTTCACTTCGACTTTCACAATCTGAAGACGGAGTACCTGCCGCAGCGCAACGACGTGATCTTCTGCCGCAACGTGATGATGTACTTCGACCAGGCGGAGCAGAAGCGGCTGATCGAAAAGTTCTACCGCTGCCTGAACCCCGGCGGCTATCTCTTCGTGGGCCATGCGGAAAGCCTGCTCGGCCTCACCGAAAAGTTCCAGATGGTGCACAAGGACAGCGGCACGGCTTACCAGCGGATTGAGGTGCGCGAGTGACGAATCCTCCCGATGAGCGTGGAGCGGAACTGCGCGAGCTGTTTTTTGAGACTTCGCAGGAACTGCTGCAGGCGCTGAACGAAGAATCCCTGAAGCTGGAGAAAACTCCCGGCGACGAGGAAATCGTGCGTTCTATTCGCCGCACGGTGCACACCTTGAAGGGCGACTCGGCAGCCTGCGGACTGCGCGAGTTGAGTGAACTGGCGCACTTGTTCGAGGATGCACTGACGCTCGAGAGCGCGGCCGGTCATGGAGCGCTCGCCGAAATCTCTTTTGCCGCCGCCGACGTTTTTGCCGAGATGCTCGCAGCCTACCACAGCGGCGCCCCCATGCCCGCTACCGAGAGTCTGCGGAAAAGAATCAACGAGCTGACTGCAACCGCGCCTGCGGCCAAGAAAACTCGCCGCCGGAAAAAATCTGTCGAGCCTGCTCGTTCCACAGGCAAAGACTGGACCGATGCCGAGAAGCGTGCTCTGGCCCAGGCCCAGGCTGCCGGCTTGGGGCTGTACGACATCGTCGTGAAAATCGATCCCCACTGCACCATGCCGATCGCGGCGCGGCAATTGATTCAAAATGCGATCAGCGGGATTGGTCAAGTCATCGTGGTGCGGCCAGACGCGAAATCGCCTGCCGCCTCCAAGCAAGTACAATTCGTGTTTGCCACCACGCAGTCGCAAGAACAGATCTCCGCCAAGTGCCACATCCCGACGATTGCAGGCGACATCGCAGTGACGCTGATCGAGGCGCCTGCGGCCAAGGCTCCCAAGAACGTTCCGCAGGATGCAGCGCCAGCGCTTGAGGTCTCCGGTTCGGCGGTGCCTGCGCCGCCCCAAGTTTCAGCGTCCACATCAGCCCGGCCCGCCCCTGCCGAAGACCGGGCCCCGGCACCGGAACCCGGCTTGTCGCAGGCTCTGGTGGAAAACATTCTGCGGGTGGAAGCCGGACGCATCGACAACGTGCTCAACCTCGTCGGTGAACTCATCATTGGCAAGTCGATGCTGCAGCAAGCGCTCGGCGAATTTGGCAAACGCTATCCCAAGGAACTTTTGCGGGGCAAGTTTGCCGACGCCATGGCCTTCCAGGCGCGGGTGCTCAACGATCTGCAACGCTCGGTCATGAAGATCCGCATGGTGCCGGTTGACCAGTTGTTCCGGCGCTTTCCCCGCATCGTGCGCGATGTAGCGCGCCAGTGCGGCCGCGAAGTGGATCTGGAACTTGCGGGTCAGGAGACGGACCTCGACAAAGGCATTCTCGACGCCATCGCCGAGCCCTTGACGCATCTGGTGCGGAATGCGGTCAGTCACGGCATTGAATCGGCCGATGAACGCCGGCGGCTGGGCAAGTCTCCGCGGGGAAAGATCAAGCTGAATGCATATCACCAGGGCAATCAGGTGGTGGTCGAAATCAGCGACGATGGCCGCGGCATCGACGCCCAGAAAATTCGCAGCAAAGCGCTGGAACTGGGAATGATGACGGGGGAAGAGGCCTCGCGCTTCACCGAAGGCGAGACCCTGGACTTCATCTTCCGCCCAGGGTTCAGCACCGCGGAGGAAGTCACCGAAGTTTCCGGACGCGGAGTCGGAATGGACGTGGTGCAGAGCGTGCTCCAGCGGCTGAAAGCCACAATCCACGTGGAAACTCGCGTGGGCCAGGGCACTACCTTCCGTCTGAAGCTTCCGCTCACGCTGGCCATCATCAAGGCCCTGATGTTCTGGGTGGAACAGCGCTTGTATGCCATCCCCCTGAATGCGGTGAGTCAGATCGCCCGCGCCATGGAATCGGAAGTCCATCAGGTCGACAACTATGAAGTGCTGCAGCTGCGCAACCAGGTGCTGCCCCTGCTCCGCCTGGGACGGCCCGCCGCGCCTGACGTCGACCGGAAATCGACGAAGCTCTTTGTACTCGTGATCACCGTGGGCGAAAGAAAGTACGGACTGATCGTCGACTCTTTGGAGGGCGAAGAAGAATTAGTGATCAAAGCCTTGGACGACCAGACCTTCTCGACCGACTTGGTCAACGGCGCTTCCATCCTGGGAGATGGGAAGGTTGTGCTCATCCTGAATCTGCTTGCAGTCGTCGAACACGTCGCGCGTCTGCGCCCCGAAGTGGCGGGCATGGTCAAATGCGGACTCTTGCTCAACCATACCGATCGCGCCCGGCTGGCCCTGAGCAGTGTCGGAGGCCACGCATGAACCCCGAAATGAAAAAAGTGCGCGTGCTGGTGGTCGACGATTCCGCCCTGATGCGGAAGCTGATCCCGCAGATGCTCGAAGCCGAACCTTCGATCGATGTAGTGGGAACCGCCATGGACGGAACCTTCTGCCTGAAAAAGATCGAAGAGTTGCAGCCTAACGTGGTCACGCTCGATCTGCAGATGCCGGGCATGAACGGCATCGACACCTTGAAGGAGATCATGCGGCGGCATCCGCTGCCTGTCATCGTGGTCAGTTCCCACTCGACCGAAGGCGCTTCAGTCACCCTGAAAGCATTGGGGTTGGGAGCGTTCGACTTCGTCACCAAGCCGCAGGACGCCTCAGCGCACATGGCCGAAACCGCCGCGGAGTTGATCGCGAAAATCAAGGCGGCCGCAGATTGCAAAGTCGTCCGCCCCGGTACCTTCCGCACCGCCGCGCCTCCCGAAAAGATCTCGGTTGGCAAGTCTGCGCCTCCGCCCACCAAACTGGTGGCCATCGGAATTTCCACTGGAGGGCCGCAGGCTCTCGAATTCCTACTGGCGCAGCTGCCCCCGGACTTTCCCGGATCGATCGTAATCGTGCAACACATGCCCGACGGCTTTACTGAGATGTTTGCACGGCGCCTCGACGAGTTGTGTTCGCTGCGGGTGAAGGAAGCTCAATCCGGCGACGTGCTGCAGGCTGGGCGCGTTCTGGTCTGCCCCGGAAGCCGGCACATGAAAGTGAAGCGCCTCACCATGGGAGACATTGTGGTGCTCAGCGACGAGCCGCGCGTCAATGGCCACCGCCCCAGCGTAGATGTTTTGTTCCAAAGCGTGGCGCAGGAATTCGGCCCGCAAGCCATCGCCGCTCTGATGACTGGCATGGGCGATGACGGCGCGGAGGGTCTGGGCGCGGTCAAGAAAGCCGGCGGCATGACCATCGCGCAGAGCGAAGAATCTTGTGTGGTCTTCGGCATGCCCAAAGCCGGCATCGAACGCGGCTATGCCACCCGCGTGGTGGCTCTGGACGTGCTTTCGTCCACTTTACAGGCTCTTTGTGGCCGAAACGAAGGCCGCGGGGAAAGCGGCGGGGCGGGAAAAGCATTCCGCGCCGGGCGCTAGAACGAACTTTTTGACCCAGGTCCTATGGACCTGAGTTATCTGGCCAGCGGGAAACCGCTGTGATGGAATGTTTAGGGGAGGTTGTTATGGAGCAGTTTGCACCAGTAAAACGCAGTAAGGACGGCCAACCGGTCCGCTACTTGATCGTGGACGATTCCGTGTTCGCGCGCAAAAATCTCGCCCGCATGATTGAAAGCTTTGGCGGGCAGGTGGCGGCCGAGGCCGGTGACGGCTTAACCGCCATCAGCGAATTCGAGCGCACGCATCCCGACATCGTACTGATGGACATCACCATGCCGCAGATGGAGGGCATCGAGGCCGCCGAAAAGATCGTGCAGGCGCATCCCGAAGCTCGCGTCGTCATGGTGTCTTCGGTCGGCTACCAGGAAAACATTGTGGCCGCATTACAGCGCGGGGCGCGCCATTTCGTGCAGAAGCCGGTGAAGCCCGAAGTGCTGTACGAAGTCATCAAGTACGTGTTGGGAGAAGACGGCGCGGTAGCCGCCGGCGCGGGAGCCTAATCGCATGAAGATGGATCTTATTCAGCCTTTCATCAACGCGGCTGATGCCGTCCTGTCGCAGGGGCTTTCGGGCACCACCAAAGTGGGCCACCTGGCGATGGAAGAGGATGGCTATCGCCGGAAAGGCGTAGCTGGCATGGTGGCGCTCTCGGGCGACATCGAGGGCCGCATCATACTGGACCTCGAGCCGCAAACCGCGGTGCGCGTGGCCAGCCACTATGCGGGCGCGGAACTGCCGGAATCCGACGGGCTGATCAAAGAGACCATCTTCGAACTGGCGAACCAGGTTGTCGGCAACGCCGTCTGCGCCCTCAACGACCAGGGCTTCCACTTCCGCGTCCACCCTCCGCTGCTGCTCACCAGCGAGGAGGGCGACAAGACCAGCGAAGATGTCGAAGCGCTCATGATCTGCTTTGAAACTTCCATGGGCAATGTATTTATGAACGTCGCGCTCCGCCACAACAAGCAGCGCCTGTCCGACCACGCCAAAGTAGGCACATAGCCGGCTGTCTCTAAGGTCGCAGCGGCAACCTCGGGTCCAAGTCCTCTCCAGAATCTTCTGCAGGATCTGCAATCCTTCTCAACTCCGGATACTTCTGAATCAGCGTAGGCGGCGCCATTACGTGCTTCCCGCTGACCATTGCCTTTAACTCCAGCGCGTTCACGCCAGCTTTGCTCTCGAAGTGGTTGTTCGTAATCACGTACGTCGCCTGCGCCCGTTCGGCGATGTTTATGATTCTTTCCTTCCAACTGGCGAGTTCGCGTTCGTTGTACAGATAGTTGTAGCGGTCGTTGCGCCTATCGGAATCGGACCCCTGATCGACGAACCAGTGCTCATAGTTGCGGCCGTGCAGGCGGACGTACCCGATCGCACCGGTCACGTGTTCGGTCGGACCGAGCGATCGTCCCAGCAAAGGCTGGTCGATGTTGCAGAAGCCGACATTCTTCTGCGTGAAGGCCGCCAGAGTTTCGGCGTCGTTCCAACTGGAGTGCCGCACTTCCACCACCCGCGGATACTCGATGAACTGCCGCAGCAGCCGATCGAGATACTCGCGGTTGAGGGAAGTGTTCTTGAACGACACGGGAAACTGAATGAGCAGCGCGCCCAGACGCCCTTCGCCGGCAATCGCGTCGAGGCCCTCGCGGGTGCGGGCTTCGTCTTCGTCCGTTGGACGGATGGTCGCGGCAGAAGTGGGCTCCATTATCGCAATGGGTGAGTGCGTGAATGCACGGTAGAGCTTCGCCGTGAAGAGAAAATTCTTATTCACAGCCGCGACCTTGCGGCACCAGAGTTTCGCCCACTCCGGCTTCAGCGGTCCGTAGAAGGATGTGTTGATCTCGGTGGTATCGAAGAAGCGCGCGAAATACTCCAGCGGATGCTGCCTGCGCCGCGACATGCCTGAAGGATAGAAAATGCCGTCCCAATCTTTATAAGACCAGCCTGCAGTGCCGATGCGGATTGCGTTCGAATGAAGCTGCGGCAAGCGAACTGAGGCTGAGGATTCCATACACGGAACCGCAGACGGAGGGCATGGCAAGGTTAGCACAGAGGCACTTTGCGGGATAAGATATGCCTTACGTAACGCATAAGTTTTATGTATAATGAAGCGTGATCCTCGGTTACCGTGACAAGCGGACCAGAGATTTCGCAGTCGGCAAACGGGTAAAGGCCTTCTCTGGCATAGACCACCAGGCCCGTTTAAAGCTGGACCGACTGGAAGCAGCCGTCACTCTGAAGGATCTCGCCGTATTACCTGGCAATCGCTTCGAAGTACTGAAGGGAAACCGAAAGGGGCAATACAGCATCCGCATCAATGACCAGTGGCGCGTGTGCTTTGACTGGAGGGATGCTGCGCCCGGCCCTTCAAACGTCGAGATTGTCGATTACCATTAGGAGAAAGCTATGCCAGTAAGCCCCATTCATCCCGGAAAACATTTGGCCGAAGAGCTGCGAGAGTTAGAAATGAGCGCCGCCGAACTGGCGCGGCAACTCAAGGTTCCGACGAACCGCATCACCGAAATCCTCAGCGGACGGCGCGCCATCACCGGCGATACGGCGCTGCGGCTCGGTCATTTCTTCGGCACGACTGCGGAATTCTGGCTGAATCTGCAAAGCCTCTATGAAATCCGGCTCGCCCAGCGGAAGGTCGGAAAGTCCGTCAAAACGCTGCCCACGCTGAAGCACCTCGAACAGGCTCACGCGTAGAAGCCTGTACCGCTCACTCCAGCGCCAGCACCACCCAATACACGCCTGTAGGGTAGGTGTCGGTGCGCGCGTAGCACGTGCCTACCGAGAAACTGCGCAGGTTGCGGCTCGCGAGCACGTGACCGGCATTCGCCGGCAGCGTCTCTGGATGCACACTGGTGTAAGTCATCACCGTATACCGCTGCGCGAGTTGATGAACGGCCGAGCCGCCGAGCTTATCGGCCTGCGCCATGGAACAGGCCGCGGCATCCGCATTAGGCAGATCGCCGCGCGCAAGATCAGGCTGGTTGGCCTGACGCCGCGTTTGCGCCATCGCCGCCGCGATCCGCTGCTTCACTTCCGCCGAAGAATAATTGAGGAGGGCGTGGCCGAAGTCCTGCACAATGTACAGCCGGTCTCCGCTGCGGACGACGCCCAGCCCGATCACGTTGTAACCTGCGTTGAGCAGGTTGGCGCGATGCGGCGGCGACAGCATCAGATGTTTGTGCCCGCTTTCGACGTCGAAATCGAGCGCGACGTTTTCGCCTTCCTGGTCGAGTTGCGCACGGGTCGCGGTCGCCAGGCGTTGCGGCAGGGAGGGCTCGCCTTCAAATTGATGTGAAAGTTGCCGCGCCGCAAACATCGCTTCCGCGTGCGCGCGCGCTGCCCGACAAAGTCCGGCATCTAGCGCTAGGCGCGGTGCACCGGCTTGCGCTCTCGCCTGATTCGCCAGGTCCAGAAGCTGTTGTTCGGCCTGTGAGTCGTAATCGCCGAGAGGAATATCGGGAGCAGTTGCGGCAGCGGGTGTTAACGTCGCGCCCTGCGCAGATTGCCCTGCGGGGCCACTATATTCTCCGGGAGCGGCGATCACTCGAGACAGCGGAAGCGAAGCAGCGCCCACTACCAGCAGAAGCGCGATCGCGAATCTCTTATCGATCACTCTTTCGATCCCCCTAGCGACTCTTGGCATCGCCTGGCATAACTCGCCTTGGCATAACTCGACCTGGGGGGATCTGACTTCAGGTTCAAAACTTGCCGCTAGTGCTAGGCTAGAGGCTGGACTCGAGATTGAGAAGTTACTTTCGCTATGGAACCTTGGATCGCAGGGACTGTTGGCCTGGTGTTTGGCGGCATGCTCGCATGGCTCGCGCTGCGCTCGCGAACCGCTGCTCTCACCGAGCGTTTGTCCTTGATGGAAAAGGCATTAGCGGTCGGAAAGGCTGATCTGGCGCGGCTTCAGCAGGCCCAGACCGACCTGGTCGGAGCCAAGGCCCGGCTCGAGTCCGATCTAGCATCGGAACGGAGGAACAACGCCGAAAAGATCGAATTAGTCACTCGCGCGAGTGAAGAATTACGCAACGCCTTCAAAGCCATGGCTTCGGACGCCTTGAAAAGCAACAACTCTTCTTTCCTCGTGATTGCCGAGGAGACTCTAAAGCGCTTCCAGAGCCAGGCTCGGGGAGATCTTGAAGCTCGTCAGAAAGCCGTAGCCGATCTGGTCGCCCCCGTGCGCGAGTCGCTGAATAAAGTCGACACGCAAATTCAGCAGATGGAAGTCGCTCGCGGCGACGCGTACGGCGAACTGCGCGCCCAGGTGCAATCGCTGATCACCACGCAAAAAGAATTGCAATCGGAGACCGGTAATCTAGTGCGCGCGCTGCGAACTCCTAACGTGCGCGGACGCTGGGGCGAGATTCAGCTGCGCCGCGTGGTCGAGATCGCCGGCATGCTCTCCTATTGCGATTTCACCGAGCAGGAGTCGGTGACCACAGAAACCGGAAGGTTGCGTCCCGATCTGGTGGTGAAGCTGCCCGGCGGCAAGAATGTTGTCGTCGATGCCAAGACGCCCCTGCAAGCTTTCCTCGACGCTTTTGAAACCAATGACGAGGAAGCCCGCCGCGCCTGCCTGGCCAATCACGCGCGGCAGGTGCGCGACCACATGGATACTCTCAGCGGGAAGAAATATTGGGAGCAGTTTGATACGACTCCCGAGTTCGTCGTGATGTTCCTTCCCGGCGAAACGTTTTTCAGCGCCGCCCTTGAACAAGATTCGAGCTTGATAGAGCACGGGGTTCTAAACCGCGTCATTCCCGCCTCGCCGACCACTCTGATCGCACTGCTCAAGGCGGTGAATTACGGATGGAATCAGGAAAAACTAGCGCGCAATGCGCAGCAGATCAGCGCGCTCGGCAAAGAATTACACGATCGCCTCCGCCTGCTCGCCGCACACATCACGCAAGTGGGCACGGGACTCGACCGAGCGGTCGAGTCCTACAACAAAGCAGTAGGCTCGCTCGAAAGCCGGGTTCTCGTCTCAGCCCGCAAGTTCGCCGAACTGGGCGCGTCAGTAGCCGACGACATTCCCGAACTCGAGCCCATCGAGACCACCGCGCGCGCTCTCTCTTTTGAGTGGGACGAAGACGACGCCCTGCCAGAAGCCCCAGAGGATGAGCGCAAGGCAGGCTGAAAACCGCCTAATGTTTCGAAAAATCTGGTTCGTCGTTTCGAGGCTAAGAAATATCTAAGCCCGCTGAGCAGTTCCCTGCCCGCGTCGGTAAAAGGCGCGCCCTGAGACCACCCAAAGGGGCATACTCCCGCATTCACTCCCGGTCTCCGTGACCGCTCCACAGACCCGTTTCCCGCTAAAGATAGCCCCCGCGCCGCCGATAAATTCATCAGACGAGGCTGCGTCGCGAGCGACAGTGCAGACCCTCGTTCAGATCTCTTTACTCCTTCGCATGAGAGCGTCCGCCGATCCCGTCCTGGTCAAGAGGCTGAGTGTCTTCGCCTCGGCGGCCAGCGTGTTTTCGATTGCCCTCGGCATATCGAGCATGGCGGCTTGGGCTTTTCATATCCCCGGTTTGACCACATGGGGATTGGCGCCGGTGAAGATGGTGGCGAATACCGCCGCGTGCTTCGCGCTCCTGGGAATTTCGCTGTGGATGCGGAGAAGGCAAAACGGCCACCCTTCCTCGCGAGCCGGAGGGTTTGCCGCCAATGTCTCGGCGGCGGTCGCCGGGCTCGCAGGTCTGCTTAGCCTGATCGAACATCTTTCCAGAAGCGACCTCGGTATCGACCAACTCCTGGCTCACGTCTCGGCTGCCGACCACGCTGCCGGCGTAAGGCCCGGGCTAATGTCTTCGATTACGGCCTCGGACTTTGTGATTCTCGGCGTCGCGCTTCTCCTGCTGGACTGGCGGACACGGCGCAACGGTTGGCCTGCTCAGTTGCTTTGTCTGACAGCTGCGGTCGCCACCACATTTGGGTTGTTCGCCTTGTGCCTATCGCCCGGCACCTATCCCACCAGCATGGCTTGGCCAACCACGGTGGGATTCTTCGTGTTGGAGGGCGGCTTGCTCTGTTCGCGACCAACCTGGGCCCTGGGAGGGCTTCTCGCCGGCCGCAGCACGGGAGCGCGGTTGTTGCGGGGAGCAGTTCCTTCAGCTCTGCTCATCCTGAGCCTCATCGGATGGCACGTCTCGAAGCCCCTGCTTACGGAGACGCGCTTCACCTGGGTTGAAGTAAGCCTGCTTGCGGTGTTTTCCAGCCTTGCGCTCGCTGGCTTCATCGCCTGGATGGCCCTCATCGTCGAGCGTAGTGAGGCTCTAAACGCGGACCTGGAGCGCCGCGTGGCCCAGCGGACGGCGGCCTTGGGCGAGAGCGAAGGTCGGCTGGCGGGCGTGATCCAGTCAGCCATGGACGCGATCCTGACCGTGGATGAGCAGCAGAACATCGCGTTGTTCAACGGCGCCGCCGAGAAAATGTTCCGCTGCACGGCAGCAGAAGCACTCAGCGAGCCAATTACGCGTTTCATTCCGCAGCGTTTCCATGGCGCCCACTCCGAACACATCCGCAGGTTCGCCGACACCGGGGTCACCAACCGGGCCATGGGGCCAAAGAATGTGCTGTGGGCGCAGCGGGCTGATGGCCAGGAATTTCAGATCGAAGCCTCCATTTCCCAAGTGATCACGGGCGGGAGAAAACTCTTCACCGTGATTCTGCGCGACGTCACCGAGCGGGTGCAGGCCGAAGCAGCGCGCGAACACCTGGCCGCGGTCGTCGACTGCTCCGACGACGCCATTATCAGCAAGGATCTGAACGGCACGATCAACGCCTGGAATCGCGGCGCCGAGAAAATCTTCGGCTATTCAGCATCGGAGGTCATCGGGAGACCAATGCTGATGCTGTTCCCGCCAGACCGTACGGATGAGGAGTCCGACATTCTGGCGCGCATCCGCCGCGGTGAGAGCGTGGAACATTTCGAGACTGTCCGCGTACGGAAGGATGGCAAGCAGATTGATGTTTCCGTGACGATCTCGCCGGTCAAGGACATGAACGGCACAATTGTCGGCGCCTCAAAAATTGCCCGCGACATCACCGAGCGCAAACAAGCTGAAGCGCGGCTCTCGGGGCAGGCGGAAGAATTGTCCCGGCAAGCCGGGGAGCTGCTTCGCTCGCGGGAGGCGCTGGAAACCCAAACCCTCATGCTGCAATCTGTACTCGACAGCATGGCCGAGGGTCTGGTCGCGGCTGACGAGCAGGGAAAATTCATCATCTGGAATCCGGCTGCGAGGAAGATCCTTGGTCTCGGTGCGGCCAATTTGCCCGCCCCGGATTGGACCCGCCACTACGGCCTCTACCAGGAAGACATGGTCACGCCTTTCCCCCCCGATCGGCTGCCTCTGGCCCGTGCCATCCGCGGAGAATCAAGTTCTGCCGAGATCTTTGTGCGCAATCCCCAGATCGAGCAAGGAACCTGGATCGAGGTCGGCGGGGGCCCCTTGAAAGACAAAGACGGAGCAGTGCGCGGCGGCGTGGTAGCGTTTCGCGACATCACGCAAAGAAAAACTGACGAGCAGGAAATTCGCAAGCTCAATGAAGAGCTGGAAGAGCGCGTTGTCGAACGCACAGCACAACTGGAAGCCGCCAACCATGAACTGGAAGCTTTTACTTACTCCGTGTCTCACGATCTGCGCGCCCCGCTGCGCCACATCGGTGGCTTCTCCAGGATCTTGATCGAGGACTTCTCCGCCGGCATGGATCCCGAAGCACGAACTCACCTGCAACGCATCGAACAGGGCACCCAGCGCATGGGCCTGCTCGTCGACGAGCTGCTGAATCTGGCGCGGGTCGGCCGCCACGCTCTCCAACTTCAGGCCACAGGTCTGAACTCTATCGTCGAAGAAGTCGTTTCGCTGCTGCAACCGGAGACCAAAGACAGGATCATTAGTTGGAAGATTGCAGACTTGCCCCCGGCCGAGTGCGATCCCATCCTGATCAAGCAAGTTTTTCAGAACCTGATCGCCAACGCGCTCAAGTTCACCCGTACCCGGCAGCGCGCCATCATCGAGATCAGCTTCCGGCAGAAAAATGGGCAGATCGTAATCCAGGTCCGCGACAACGGCGTCGGCTTCAACATGAAATACAGCGACAAGTTGTTCGGAGTTTTCCAGCGCCTGCATCGCGCCGAAGAGTTCGAGGGCACCGGCGTCGGCCTCGCCACCGTGCACCGCATCGTTCACAAACACGGAGGACGGGTGTGGGCGGAGTCGGAACTGGATAAGAGCGCAACGTTTTTCTTTACCCTTCCGGCGGCCGCACCAGCCGAATCCAGTGCAAACGAGATGAACCACGCAGTTGCGGGAGCCCAATCATGAACTCAACTGAAGTCGATATTCTTTTGGTCGATGATAGTCAGGAGGATGTGGACCTCACGTTGCACAGCTTGCGCGCGGAAAACCTGGCTAGCCGTGTCTTCGTCGTGCGCGACGGAGAAGAAGCCCTGGATTTCCTTTTCTGCTCCGGGCCTTATTCCGAGCGATCTTTTGATCATCCTCCGAAGCTGGTGCTGCTCGATCTCAAGCTGCCCAAAATCGATGGCATGCAAGTCCTCAAGCGGGTCAAACGCGACGAGCGGACTCGGATTATCCCCGTTGTCCTGATGACCTCCTCGAAGGAAGAACGCGACCGGGTAATCGGCTACAACCTCGGGGTCAACAGCTACCTGCAGAAGCCGGTCGATTTCGATGAGTTCCGCGGAATGGTGAAGCTGCTGGGGCTGTACTGGCTGGTCACCAACCAGCCTCCGGTTGGCAATGGAAACTCATATTCTGCAAGGCAGGCAAAATGAGCAGCACCGGGACCAAACTCGGGTCGCAAGAAGCTGTTCGCAGCGGGACCAGGCTGCGCGCCTTGTTGGTCGAAGATAACCCGCTCGATGCCACCCTGGTTGTGCGCGCTCTGAATAAAGACGGTTTCGATCTCGTCGCCGACGTAGTGCAGGACGAAGCCGCCTTCACCAATGCAATTCGCGCCAACCCTCCAGAAGTTGTGCTGGCCGATTACAACCTGCCGAGTTGGAAAGGGATGGACGCTCTCGATGTGCTCTGCCGCGAAGGCCTCGATATCCCGTTGATTCTGGTTTCCGGTGCTCTCGGCGACGTGACCGCCGTCGAATGCATTCGGCAAGGCGCTACCGACTACGTTCTGAAAGACGGCCTGGCTCGCCTGCCGGAAGTGGTTCGCCGCGCCCTGCGAGAAAAGCGCGAACGCACCTTGCGCCACGAGGTGGAAGAAGACCTGGCCCGCAAAATAGACGAACTGGCCCGCTCCAACGCCGACCTCGAGCAATTCGCCTACGTCGCGTCGCACGACCTGCAGGAGCCGCTGCGCATGGTGACGGCCTACACCCAGCTGCTGGCCGAACGTTATCGCGGCAAGCTCGACGCCAATGCCGACAAGTTCATCGGCTATGCCAGCGAAGGCGCGCAGCGCATGCAGGTACTCATTCAGGATCTGCTCGCTTTTTCACGAGTCGGAAGGAACGGCTTTACCAGCGTGAGTGTTGACTGCAATGCCGTAATGAAGGAAGTCCTGCAGACCCTGGCCGCAGCCATTCAAGAGAGCAGCGCGGTCGTCAATCATGCCGAGCTTCCCGCCGTGTGGGCGGATCGCACCCAGGTGGCGCAGATCTTCCAGAACCTGATTGGAAACGCCATCAAGTTCCGCGGGAAAACGGCGCCGGTGATTTCTGTGCAATCGGAAAAGACCACCGAGCTCTGTCGCTTTAGCGTCAACGATAACGGAATCGGAATTGCTCCTGAGTATGCGGAGAACATTTTTGTCGTCTTCCAGCGCTTGCACGCGCGTACCGAATACCCGGGCAACGGCATCGGCCTGGCCATTTGCAAGAAGATCATCGAACACAACGGCGGCAAGATCTGGGTTGAGTCGCAGGTCGGCTCCGGTTCCAGCTTCAAGTTCACCTTGCCCTGCCACGGGCCCGACGTGGGAAACGGGGCGCGCCCATGAATTTGTTGCTCGAACTCCTGGTAGTGGATGACAACCCGGCCGACGTCGCCCTGGTCAGCGAAGCCCTGGCGGGCAGCAGGTATTACAGCAAGATCAACAGCGTAGGCGACGGCGTGGAAGCCATGGCTTTTCTCGATCGCCGGGAAAGGTACGCCAACGTCCTCCGGCCCGACCTCGTCATTCTCGACCTGAATCTGCCAAAAAAAGATGGCCTGGCAGTTCTGGCCGCCATGAAGGCAGGCCCCGATCTGCGCCGGATTCCTGTGGTAATTTTCAGCACTTCGCAGTTGCGCAAAGACATTGTCCGCAGCTACGAAATGGGCGCAAATTGCTACGTGCAGAAGCCCGGCAATCTGACCGATTTTTTTTCCGCGGTCAAGTCGATTGAAGAATTCTGGTTCGGCTTTGTAAAGCTGCCGCCACGAGGAGAATGATGGATCATCAAAGTATGGATCACAAAACTATGGATCGCCAAACCACGAACGTATTGCTGATCGAAGACAATGCCGGGGATGCGGATCTGGTCCGCTTGCGTTTGGTCGAAGGCAAGTCTGCGGTGAGCGTGAATTGTGTTAACCGGCTGTCCGATGGCCTCGCCTCCCTAACCAGAGAAACGCCCTCCGTCGTGTTGCTGGACCTGAACCTGCCCGACAGCCGCGGCGCCGAAACTTTTCGTCGCGTGATGGAACACTCGCCCAACGTCCCGGTGGTCGTGCTTTCCGGCCAGGATGATGAAGCCCTCGCCGTGAAGGCGGTGCATCAGGGAGTGCAGGACTACCTGCTCAAGGGCGACATTTCCAGCAAGCACCTGGAACGTGCCATCCGTTACGCCGTCGAACGTCAAGGGCTTCTGCGTGCGCTCGAGATCACCCAGAAGCAGCAATTGGAATTCAAGAACCAGTTCTTGTCCCACGTGTCGCACGAGTTGCGCACTCCTCTGACCTGCATTCACCAGTACGTCACGCTTCTGCTGGATGGTCTGGCAGGCCCGGTAGCGCCCGACCAGTCCGACCACCTGAAGACCGTGCTGAAAAGCGTGAATCAGTTGCACGCCATGATCCGCGACCTGCTCGAAGCCACTCGCGCCGAGAGCGGCAAGATGCGCGTCGAACCGCGGTGCGTTTCCTTGCAGGATCTGGTGCAGCAGGCGGTCGCCATGTTGCGGCCCACGGCCGACGAAAAAAGGATTGGGCTCGAAATCGGACTCGATCGAAGACTGCCCCTGGCCCACGCCGATCCCGACCGCGTTCTCGAAGTGCTCATCAATCTGCTCGACAACGCGATCAAGTTCACCCCACCCGATGGGTCCGTCTTGGTCAAAGCCTGCATGGTCGAGGCCGACCCAGGTTTCGTTTACATTTCCGTGACCGACAGCGGTCGCGGTATCGGTCCTGAAGCCAAGTCCCTCATCTTCGACCGCCTCTATCAGGACGCCGATTCGGTCGACAACAACCGCTCCGGCTTAGGCCTGGGACTATTCATCTGCCGGGAAATCGTCCGGCTGCATGAGGGACGCATCTGGGTTTCAAGCGAACTCGGGCAAGGCAGCACGTTCACCTTCACCTTGCCCATTTACTCCCTGGCCAAGCTGCTGGCTCCGGTCATCACTTATCAGGATCGCTTGCGCCCGGCATTTGTGTTGGTGCGCGTTGATCTGCGACCGCTCACCAGCCCTCCGCGCGGCAATTGGAAGGAAACATGGCAGCAGGCTCTGGAGATTCTGCGGCGCTGCGTCTATCTCGACAAAGACCTGGTCCTGCCGCCGATGGGAATATCGGGAGCGACGGAGACTTTCTTCGTCGTGGCCTCGACCAACATGGACCGCTCCGGTGTCATGACCACGCGCATCCGCGAGCAACTGGAACGGATGAGCGACCTCAAAGCCAAATGCAGCCTGACCATCACCAGCATCCCCCTCGACCTGCCCTCCGATCACGTGGCGAAAGACGTCGCGCAACAGGTCCAAGCCGTGGCCGACTCTGTCACCCTGGCAATTATGGCGAGCGTAGAACGAAAGCTGTCGTTCGCCGCAAAAAGCAAACCCGATTCCAACTAAAACGAACCCACAATAAGGAGAACTCCAATGCCAAAACCGAAAATACTGGTAGTCGATGATGATCCCGACCTTCTGCGTGCCCTACGGCTCCGTCTGCGCGCCAACAACTACGATGTAGCCACCGCCAGCGATGGCTATGCCGCCATCGCTTCTGCCCAGAAAGAGCGCCCGTCGCTGATCATTCTGGATCTTGGCCTGCCCGTCGGCGACGGCTTCGTTGTCCTCGACCGGCTGCAAAATAGCGACAGCCTCTCCGGGATTCCCGTAATTGTGCTGAGCGCCCGCGATCCGAAGAACAACGAAGAAAAAGCCCTGAAGGCCGGCGCCGCCGCATTTTTCCAGAAGCCCGCCGATAACGACGAACTGATGAACGTAATCCGGGTCAGCCTCGGGCCGGGGGTCGCAAAGTCCGCAGCCTGGCCGTCCTAACCGGCCAAGCACGAGGGCTCAACCGCCGAGATCGCTGAGTGCGCCGAGAGCAGCATTTCCTAAACCTCGGCGCTCTCCGCGTGCTCGGCGGTAAAGAGTTTCTTTTCTCGCATTCCCACCTTTGCCTGTTAAGCCATTCCAGCCCATTCACATACAAGATTCCACACAAACATCCAGAAAAGCATACGCAGTTTCTGAAAACCCATCTATAATCTTGGAAGTTGCTTTAGATAAGGCACTTAGCAGTTCCAGGATGGGATACGACATGGCAGCGAAGTTGCTCATTGAGCCTCAGCCAGGCATTGAGTCGCCGGGCGGTGCTCTGCGACCCACCAGCCACCCCACCGGGGGGTCGTCGCCGAAAGCCATGAACCGGGAGAGCCAAGTCCGCTCTGTTGCTGTCCTGTTATTTCTTCTGACCGTGGCTGCGGTCGTCTTCGCCGGCTTCAATCTCAACTCCGAGTGGAAGTTCCTGGTTCCAGACGATGGCGTCTGGTGGATAGAACAAGGCGGCCATTTAACTGCCGACCGGGTCGATCCCAACGGTCCCGGAGCGAGAAGCGGCATTAAACCCGGGGACCAGCTGGTTTCCATCGATGGCCAGGAAGTAAAAACCATGCCGGGGGTAGAGCGCCAGCTCTACCGTACCGGAGTCTGGTCAAAAGCCGACTATTCCCTGCTCCGGCAATCGGTTCCGCTCGATTCCAGCGTCATTCTGGTTCCGGCCGAGCGCTCTCTCAACAACTGGCTGCGGCTGATCGCGCTTATCTATCTTGGCATCGGCCTCTATGTCCTGCTGCGCCGCTGGACGGCTCCCGGCTCTACGCATTTCTATATTTTCTGCGTCGTCTCTTTCATTGCCTATTCTTTCAAGTACACCGGCAAGCTGAACGATTTCGACTGGATCATTTATTGGGGCAACATCGCCGCGGGAGTTTTGCAGCCTGCCCTGTTTCTGCACTTCGTCCTGACCTTCCCGGAAAAACGCGCGACCGTGCGCAAGCGTCCCTGGCTTCTGGCGCTGGTCTACCTGCCGGGAGCATTGCTGCTCGCCGCACACATCGCCGCCATGCAGTGGCTGCAGGCCAGCGAGCGGCTGCGCTGGAACCTCGACCGTATGGAAATGTCCTACGGATCGTTGTACTTTCTGGCCGCCGCCGTCGTGCTCTGGTACAGCTACCAGCACGCCAGCACCACAATTCTGCGGCAGCAGTTGAAGTGGGTTACGCGCGGCACCATTCTGGCAATAGTTCCCTACACCCTGTTCTACGTCATCCCTTATCTGATGGGTTCGCTGCCCGGCGCGGCCATGAAGGTTTCCGCGTTGTCGCTGGCTCTGCTGCCGCTCACCTTCGGCTATGCCATCTTCCGCTACCGCCTGATGGATGTCGACCTCATCTTCAAGCGCGGCGTGGTCTACACCCTCGCGGCCGCCATTGTTCTGGGATTATATTTCGGCCTGGTAACCGGCGTGGCTCTGCTGGTGCACAACTGGCGGCCCAGTTCCGGTCCCGTAGGGTTGATCCTCGCGGTCGTGGTCACAGCCCTGCTCTTTGATCCGGTTCGCAAGTGGATTCAGGACCGCATCGACCAGTTTTTCTACCGTACCCGCTATGATTACCGCCGAACCCTGCTCGAGTTCGGCCGCGAGCTGAGTTCAGAAACCAACCTGAATACGCTGCTGTCTTCGCTGATCGACCGCCTATCGCACACTCTTGCCGTCGACCGCATCGCGATTTTCCTGGCCAGCGAAGAAACCGGAAAATTTGTTCCGGCCAAGTCTTTCGGTCTCGCGATGCCGCACCACATCGACCTCGCTTTCCTGAGCGCGTCCCGGCCGGAACCGGCGGGCCATCTTTTCTTCGAGAACACGCACCAGGTGCCGCGCGAAACGCCCGAGGCGCAGCAAGCCATCGCCCGGCTCGATCTGAACTACTACATTCCCTGCCACGCGCAGGAAAAAACCATCGCCGTGCTCGGGCTGGGCAAGACGACGAAGGGCGACTTCCTCTCCAGCGAAGACATGGAGTTGCTCGAGACCCTCGGCGGCTATCTCGGCATCGCGATTCAAAACGGACAGCTCTACGCCTCGCTTCAGCAAAAGGCTGCGGAGTACGAGCGCCTGAAAGACTTCAACGAAAACATCGTCGAATCCATCAACGTGGGCGTGATGGCGCTCGATATGCAAGACCGCATTGAGAGCTGGAACGCGCAGATGGAAGTGATGTACGCGGTCCCGCGCTGGCAGACTCTCACCCAGCCCCTGAAAGCCATTTTCCCGCCCGAGTTCGTCGAAGAGTTCGATCGCATGCGGCAGGACGCCGGCATTCGCAACTTGTACAAGTTCCGCCTCAAAACGCCGGCCGGAGAAGTTCGCACCGTCAACGTAGCCATCGCGCCGCTGGTGACTCGAGCGTTCCAGGTTATCGGTCGGCTTGTGATCATGGATGACATCACCGAACGCGTCGATCTTGAAACCCAGCTCTCCCAGGCCGACAAGCTTTCTTCCATCGGTCTGCTGGCCGCAGGCGTGGCTCACGAAGTCAACACGCCCCTTGCCGTCATCTCCTCCTACACTCAGATGCTGAGCAAGCAATTGCAAGGCGATGCGCCAAAGGCCGGCCTGCTCGAGAAGATCACGCGGCAAACCTTCCGCGCCTCGGAGATCGTCAACAACCTGCTGAATTTCTCGCGCACCAGCGGCAGCGAGATCGGCGATGTCGATGTCAACAAAGTAATCGCCGACACGCTCGCTCTGCTCGACCACCAGTTCAAGGTGGCCAAGGTCGAAGTGCACAACACGCCTGAGCCCAAGTTGCCCGCCATTCAAGGCAATGCCGGAAGACTGCAGCAAGTGTTCCTGAACTTGTTCCTGAACGCGAAAGATGCCATGCCGGGCGGCGGCACGCTGCGCGTGGCCACGGTCAACGGGGAGAGTGTCAGCGTATGTGTCTCCGACACGGGCACGGGCATTGCCCCCGAGCACATCCAGCGCATTTACGATCCTTTCTTTACCACCAAGACCGCGCCGCGCGAAGGCCAGGCCCGCGGCACCGGTCTCGGACTTTCCGTCACCTACGGCATCATCCAGGAACATTCCGGCAAGATTCGCGTGGAAAGCCATCCCGGGCAAGGAACCACTTTCACCCTCGATTTCCCCCTGAGCCGGAAGGCTGTCCCCTCCAAGGCTGAATATGTCTGACGCCGCCGTGATCTCGCGCACGCTCGCGAACGGAACACCCGGCCTCGCCGGCGCGGTCCTCATCATCGACGATGAAGCCGAGATTCGCGAGTCTTTGCAGACTCTGCTCGAGATCGAAGGCTTCGCCGTCGAAACCGCAGCCACCGGCGAAGCCGGCCTGCAACGCATTGGCGAGCAGCCATTCGATCTCGTCCTGCTCGATCTCGCTTTGCCCGGCCGCGACGGCATGGATATTCTCTCTGAAATTCACGCCCAGGAACCCCGTCTGCCCGTCATCATGATCACGGCCTACAGCACGGTCGAAAATGCGGTCCGCGCCATGCAGTCCGGCGCTGCCAACTTCATCAAGAAGCCCTGGGACAACGAAAAGCTCCTCGCCGACGTGCGCGCCGCCGTGGGATGGCGCCGCGCCGAAGAAGAAAACATCCAGCTCAAGCGCGCCCTCAAGCAGCGCTACAACTTCGAGAACATCGTCGGCAAAAGCGAAGTGATGTTGAAGATCTTCGACCTCGTCGCCCAGGTGGCCAACAGCCGTTCCACCGTACTCTTGCAGGGCGAAAGTGGCACGGGCAAGGAAGTCATTGCCAAAGCCCTGCATCTGAACTCGCCGCGCCACGACCGGCCTTTCGTCCCCGTGAACACCGGGTCTATGCCGACCGACTTGCTCGAGTCCACGCTTTTTGGTCACGTCAAGGGCGCATTCACCAGCGCCATCGCCTCCAAAAAAGGCCTGTTCGAAATGGCCGACCGCGGCACGCTTTTCCTCGACGAAATCGCGACCATGGGCCTCGACACCCAGGCAAAAATTCTGCGCGTCCTGCAAGACCGCCGCTTCATGCACCTCGGTGGAGTGCAGGAGGTTCAGGTCGACGTGCGCATCATCGCCGCCACCAATATCGATCTGCGCCAGTCGGTGCGCGAAGGCCGCTTCCGCGAAGACCTCTTCTACCGCCTCAACGTCATCACCATCGACCTTCCTCCTCTGCGCCAGCGCAAAGAAGATATCCCGCTACTGGTCGATTTCTTCCTCAAGAAATACGCCGAAGAAAACGACCGCCCAGTGCGCGGCATCACGCCAGAAGCGTTGCGGCCCCTGATGTCCTATTCCTGGCCGGGCAACGTCCGCGAACTGGAAAATGTAATCGAGCGCGCCGTCGTGCTGTCATCCGGACCCGAAGTCACGCTCGACCTGCTTCCCGACAATCTGCTGGGCCGCGGTTCCGCTTTCACCCTGCAGGATCCCCCAATCGATGCGTCGCTGTTTGAAATCGTCGAAGACGTAGAGCGCCGCGTCATCACCGACATGCTGGAAAAGTGCAACTGGAACCAGACCGAAGCCGCCGAACACTTCAAAGTCCCGCTCTCCACCCTGAATCAGAAAATCCGCCGCCTGAATATCGAGATCAAAAAGAAAACGCGGGGATGAAGAAAGTGACCGGCGATCAGTGATCAGTGGCCAGAAACCCCGCGCTAACCCTTCGGCGTGCGGAGTCCCTCGGTCTTTCTGACCCCTGGCCCCAAGCCCCTGACCCCTGTTCTGTTATAGTTTCGTGAAAGCGCCGCAAACTCGACCGCCGCGCTCCGAGCCGCATGGAACTCACCTCGCCCACCGAACTCGTCAAGGAAAGAGTCCTGACGGTTCAGGATTACGTTCTGTTCTGCGGCCAGGCGATCGCCAATATCTTCCGCAAACCACTGTACTTTTCCGACATGGTGCAGCAGTCTGACGCAATCGGCGTCGGCTCCCTGCCCATCGTGGTCCTCACCGGCTTCTTCACCGGAGCAGTGCTGGCATTGCAGGCTGCGAACACTCTCGAGCGTTTCGGCTCTATCAGCATGATCGGAGAACTGGTCTCCACTTCCATGGTCCGCGAGTTGGGACCGGTGCTGACCAGCCTCATGGTGGCCGGCCGAAACTCCTCCGGCATGGCCAGTGAGTTGGGTTCCATGGTAGTGACCGAACAAATCGATGCCATGCGCGCTCTCGGCACCGACCCCATGAAGAAGCTGGTCACCCCGCGTGTGGTCGCCACCGTGTTCATGCTGTTCTTTCTCGCCATCATTTCCGATCTGGTGGGGTTGGCGGGTGGGTTGATGGTCGCCAAAGTGCTCCTCGGTCTGGACGCCCGTCAGTATTGGGCCAACGCCTGGCAGAATCTGGTTTTTCAGGATGTGTTCATGGGATTGCTGAAGCCGGTTCTCTTCGGCTTCGTGATCGCAACCATCGGCTGTTTCTACGGGATGAACACGAAAGGAGGAACCCAGGGCGTGGGCCGCTCCACCACCCAGGCCATGGTAGCTTCTTCCGTGCTCATTCTCGTGCTCGACTTTTTCCTGACTCGGTTCCTGATGCTGGTGCTCGCCTATCACTAAATCGCATGTCTGCCCCGACCTTGCCGCTCGATTCCGCCTCGGTGACCACTAACCAGCAGTCATCATCGGCCATCGTATTTGAAGATGTGAAACTGGCGTTTCCCGGCAACGACGTGCTGCGTGGCATTTCCTTCCGCCTCGCCCTGGGCGAGACCAAGGCGCTGTTCGGCGTTGCCGGCTCCGGAAAAAGCCTGATCCTGAAGCTGGTCATGGGACTGATCCGCCCCGACTCGGGCCGCATCCTCGTCCTCGGCCAGGACGTGACCCAGATGCGCGAAAAAGACTTGTTCCAGTTGCGCGAAAAGATTGGTATGGTCTTCCAGGAGAGCGCGCTGTTCGATTCTCTTAGCGTGAAGGAAAACGTCGCCTACGGGCTATTGGGAGCGCACGGGATTTACAACGACGAAATCGACCACAAAGTGCGTGAAGCGTTGCGTTTCGTGGAACTCGAAAAGACGCTCGATCTCGATCCCAACGAACTTTCCGGAGGCATGCGGCGCCGCGTTGCGATCGCGCGCGCAATAATCACGCAACCCGAACTGCTCCTCTACGATTCGCCCACCGGCGGCCTCGATCCCGTAACCTCAAACACCATCATCGAACTGATTGTGAAGCAGCGCGATGTGTACAAGACCAGCGCCCTGCTGGTCACGCACCGCCTGCAGGATGCTTTCACCATGGCCACACACGAGTTCGACAAGCAAACCAATCACATCGTGCCCCTGCCGCCCGGCCAGCATTGCAGGGTTCCGTTAAGTTTTCTGATCCTGCGCGACGGCAAAGTGATTTTCGATGGCGACCTGCAACAACTCGCCAGCAGCCAGGATGAGTACATCAAGGAATACATCTCGTAGCAGTGATCAGTGATCGGTGGTCAGTGATCAGTGTTCAGTGGCCAGTAAGAACTCTCATCGGGGTTCGCTCGATGTCCACTGCCCCTGGCCCCTGACTGCTGCCTTTCACTTCCCCGCCATCAACTTCTCCACCTCGTCCGCTCCCGAAGGCAATGCCCCGCTCAGCTTGATCAGCTTCCCATCCTGATCGACCAAGAAGTCGTCCTCGATGCGTACCCCAAGGTTTTCCTCGGGAATATAAATTCCCGGTTCTATGGTGAAAGCCATGCCCGGACCAAGCGGAACTGTGTAGTCATCGGGATCATGAACGTTGAGCCCAATATAGTGCCCCAGGCCATGGATAAAATATTGCCCCAGCGGCTGCCCATGCAGATCCTTGCCATGAGTGTTGATGTAATCGAACGCAACCTGGTAAAGCGAATCCGCGCCGCCGCGCAAAAGGTGCGACTTGCCCGACTGGAAAACCGCCATGGCCGCCTGTTGCGCTCCGAGAACAATGTCATAGATCTCACGTTGTCGCGCCGTGAAGTGTCCGTTGATCGGAAGCGTGCGCGTAATGTCGGCGGCATACATCGAGTACTCGCCCGCCGCATCGATGACCACTACATCCCCAGACCTCATCACATTATCGTCGTCCGAATAATGCAGCACAGTCGAAAAATAGCCAGACCCCACGATCGGCGCATACGCCACCCGCTCACAGCCCCGCTTTCCCCACTCGTATTGCATCAGTGCAGAAATCTCGCGCTCGTTTACGTTCGGCTTCACTGCCTTGAACGCCGCAAAGTGCGCCGCCACTGAAGCATCCACGGCTTTGCGAATCAGCGCCACCTCTCCTGCATCCTTGGTGGTGCGCAGCGACCAGATCATCGGCTTCACGTCTTTAAAAGTCAGATACGCATTGAACCGCTTCATGAACTGCAGCGGTTTGTACGAAGCCGACGTTTCATCTTCATCCGGATCGACATCGGTGTAGAGCACCGGGTGGGCGCCGGCTACGTAGCGGGCAACATCATTAGGAAGCTGCCCCATATCTTCTACATGATCGAAACCCGTAATGCTTGGCGCTTCCGGGTTCTCCGCCCCGAGCTTCGGCCCGGTCCACTTCTCCTGCGTGAGATTGCGCGGCGGCAGAAAAAGAATCTCGGTGTAGGGGCGCGCCGGCTTATCGCCCTGCGCGTCGGCAGCCGACGCGATCAGCAGAGCCACACCCGGCTCGATCGATCCCGACAAATAGAAAAAGTTGTCGTCCTGGCGGAATCCGTAAAGATCATTCGGACCGTCGTTCTCCGTGGCGGAAAACAGAACCACCACGCCTCCCACCTTCCTGGCGAGCGCCTCGCGCCGGGCGTGATAGTCAGCGTTGGGCTGGCGCTCGAAAGCGAAGCTCGACGCAACCGCGGCAAGAAAGAAAATGCCGCCAAGAAAACTCGCCAGAAAAAGAGAAGACCGCAATTTCCGCATCGTGTAGTCCATCCTCGGTTTGACGTGCGCTCGCCTCGACCGTCACCTGCGCGGGCGCTACTTCTGTCCGCCGGTCACGCTCTGCTTGGCTTGCAGAAACGTCTCAACATTGCTCTTGTCGATCAGGGCAGAACCAGTATCCACAAACGAAGGGATCGGCGCAAAGCTGTCCTTCGACCAATCCGTCACCAGCGACGGTGGCTTGTGGTGGTAGAGATTGTCGAGCATCTGCATCCCGACAAACGCCATGGTGTAAGGCTTCTGTGCTATGGTCGCCGCGATGCCGCCTTTTTGGATCCACTCCAGCGTCTCCGGATCGGTGTCCATCGCCATCACGATTTTGCCGGTAACGTTGTAGCTGTTAAGCACGCCCGCCACTTCCTTGCCTGATTGCGCTTCCAGACACACCAGGGCATCGACCTGATCTTTCTCTTTGCCGATGATTTCCGTCGTCGTATCGAACGCGATGCGCGGATCGCCTTGAATATCGACCACGCGCGTGACCTTGATGTTGGTGTGCTCAAACGCATCTCGATAACCGCGCAGACGGTCCTGCATGTTGTGCTGATCGGGCATGGTAAAGACCACGACGTTGCCTTTCCCCTTCAACTCCTGCGCCAACCGTTGTCCGCCAATCATGCCAACCTGGTAGTTGTTGGTGCCGATGAAGAACAGGCGCTGGCTCGCGGGGGCGTCGGAAT
The DNA here is from genome assembly GCA_049673585.1 of Candidatus Sulfotelmatobacter sp. GTDB lineage: Bacteria > Acidobacteriota > Terriglobia > Terriglobales > Acidobacteriaceae > Sulfotelmatobacter. Next base: position 53,431 of record JBATXV010000013.1, read on the forward strand.
CCATGGTGATCACGGGAATCCCGGCAGCGATCGCCTTGTCGATGCTGTCCTTCAGCAGCACGGGGTCGGTCACGCCCAGCAGAATGCCGGTAGCATTCTGCTGCACCGCCTTGTCCAGCGCATCGCGCTCAGCTTTCGGATCGTAAGTGTTGGGCCCGACAAAATCAGCCCGCACTTTCATCTGTGCTGCAGCCCGTGCAAACCCTGCGCCCGCAGTCTGCCAATACGGAACCTGAATATTTGCCGCTACGAACACGTAGTACTCTTCTGCTTCGTGAGCGGAACCGCAACTGAGCAGCGCAGTAATAAGGAATGCAACACTGAAAAGAGAAGCCAGCTTGGGGAAGCGAAGCATCGGACCCTCCTTCGAACTGCGAAAGTTTCAGAGCGCGAAGTTCAACCGGCGAGCCGGACCGATGAGACATCTTTAGCGAGTGGATTGTAATCGACCGTCACAGCGAAAGAAAGCGTCACCTCGTATCGTAGCGCCGGCGTCCCGCCGGCTGTAAAACGAAACGGCAGACCGGCGTTATGTATTTCACACTCCCACGGGAAACGGTTTCGTATGCGTCTCCGCGCTGAGCCCCACGCCGGCAAACCGCCCCTGCAGCAGCGACATCAATCCCGTATACCAGTAGCCCACCACGAACAGCAGCAGGAAAGGAATCGTAACGTAGTTCTCATTCTCGACCGCGTAGTACACCGTAAGCGCGAAGTAAGCGCCGATCAGCAACTCAAGCCACGGCACCCAGCCCAGGCGCCTTCTGTATTTGGTGACGCCAACCTTGTCCTTCTTCGATTCCACGTGGTACTTGGGAGTGCGCGCAAACGCGCTCTGCTTGCCGATCAGCGCTTCAATCACGGCCTTGGTGTTCGTGATGGTCAATCCAATGCCGAGAGCCATTAAGACCGGCAAATAAAGCAGCGCGCGCGGCCAGCTCTTGGGAAAAAGTTCCCGCTGCGAAACCAGATAAAAACTCGAAATGGAAAACGTCGACGCCATGAACAGCGGAAAATCGATGAACAGCATCTGAAACCATCCCTGATAAAAGCGGATGATCATCGCCGGCAATATCAGCACTGAGAGCACAATCATCAGCGGATAGCTGAGGTTCGCGGTCAAGTGATACCAGGCTTCGATCTTGGTGTGCAGCGGCGCGTCGCTGCGCAGCACGCGCGGCAGGATCTTCTTTCCGGTCTGGATCAGCCCCTTCGCCCAGCGAGCCTGCTGGGTTTTGAATGCAGTCATCTCGACCGGCAACTCCGCCGGGCATTCGACATCCTGCAGGTAGATGAACTTCCATCCCTTAAGCTGCGCGCGATAGGAGAGATCAGTATCTTCCGTAAGCGTGTCGTGTTGCCAGCCACCAGCTTCGTCGATTGCCGCACGCCGCCACACTCCCGCGGTGCCGTTGAAGTTGAAGAAGACACCGCTGCGCGCGCGTCCCGAGTGCTCAAGCACGAAATGCCCGTCCAGCAGGATCGCTTCCACCTGCGTCAGAAAAGAATAGTTGCGGTTGATGTGCGTCCAGCGCGTCTGCACCATCCCGATCTTCGGATCGGTAAAGTGATGAATGGTGCGCAGCAGAAAATCTTCCGGCGGAGTGAAGTCAGCGTCGAAGATAGCGACGAACTCGCCTTTCGCCGTCTTCAGTCCCTCAGCCAGCGCACCCGCCTTGAAGCCCTCGCGATTAGTCCGGTGATGGTAGCTGATCGGATTGCCCAGCGCCGCATACCGTTCTACCAGGCCGCGCGCCACTTCAACGGTTTCGTCCGTCGAATCGTCAAGCACCTGAATGTCAAGCTTCTCCCGCGGATACTGCAGCTTGCAAATCGACTCCAGCAGCCGCTCGACCACATACTGCTCATTGAAAATCGGCAACTGCACGGTAACGCGCGGCAATTCTTCGAAGTATGCAGCCGGTTCCGTGGTGCGCTTTTCTTTGTGCTTGTAATAGAGATAAACCAGAATGTAGCGATGCATCCCGTAAGCCGCGAGCAGCACGAGCACAACGAAATACGGAATCAGCAACGCGCGATCAAATGCGTCGGTGTGGTAAAGCCCCTGAAAAGTCTTGTCCAACAAATGTTGGCGGAGGTAGGGCCCGATGCCCCTGGGGGCGGCCCATGCGGCCAGCGTAGAAGACACGATGAGATCAGAACACAGCAAGGGGTTGGCTGAAAACCTTTATTCTACCGGATTCGGCAGGTTCGATTCGGGCTCTCACGCGCGATTACCGGATGACGTGGACCCTCACATCCACTTTGAGCTTCTTCCACGCCTTCTCCGCGGTGTAGACAGGAACTTCGAGCGCGATTCCCAGAGCGAGGCACGCACGGTCTCCCAACGATAGCCCGAGATGCCGGGTCTGAGTCGCCAGATCGCCAGCAACCCTCGCCTGTGCCTCGTCAAATGCCAGGACTTCTCGAACCGGGCTGGTCGCGTCTTCCCACGCCTGTTCGGAAGGCCAACCGCGACTCACGAGCTTGGCTTGCACTTCGGAGAGATTCACCGCGCTGCCAACCGCGCGCGCCAGTAGATCTGAAGTCAGCTTCTCGGCTCCCGGCTCGCCCCCAATCACTGCAAGGATGGCGGAGGCGTCGAGTACAACCCTATTCATGTTTGGCAGCCGCGCGGCGTTCCGCGAGCAATTCATCGACTAGCGAGCCGCCCTTTACGTACTGTCGGGCGCGGCGTTGCGCCCGCTGGATGCGCCGCTGCTGTGTCGTTATGCGCAGCTCGTCGTCCTCGATGCGCAGCACAACCTCATCTCCAACCTCGATGCCAAGAGCCTTACGAAAAGAAGAGGGGATCACCACCCGGCCGTTCTCATTCACCCGTGCTCGGGTTTCTTCTGGCATGTCACTCTCCGACCGGAATGACATTATTGTATCATAGTGTCACAAATTGGAGTCTCTGACTCGTGGCCACTACCGCCGCGTAGCCCAGGCCAGCCCGTCGGGATCGTGCCCGGCCTCGATGCGCCCAACGACTTCCAGCGAATGAAGATCGATAACCGCAACATACCCATCCGGAGAGCACGCGACGAAGGCTCGGGCCCCGTCTGGCTGCATCTGAATCCCAGCCGCGCCGTGTCCAACCGCGATTCGTTTGACGATCTTGCGACTCGCGGTATCGATGACCGTCACATCCGAGCCGCGCAAAGTAGAAATCAGCGCCAGCTTCCCGTCAGGCGTGAACTTCAGCCGGTTCGCGCCCCGCACATCCGCCGCCAGAGTCTCGCTCACTCGCTTGCTGGCAACGTCGATGATCGAAACAGTTCCGTCTCCAGCATTCGCCACCCAGATTTCTTTTCCGCCCGGAGAAACATCGAACCCCTCGGAACCCTTGCCGACAGGAACCACCGTCTCATTCCAATCGCCGCCCGGCGCGCCGAGGGCAGAGCCTTGCCCGGGAGGGCCTCCCGCAGCCTTCTCGATTATGCTAACCGTTCCCGAACTCACGTTGGTGGTGACAATCGTCTTCATATCCGGCGAGACGTAGATCATGTGCGTCCGGTTCTGTCCCGTGCCCAAAATCCAATCAACGCCGTTGGTCGCCGGATCATAGCTGCCAATCGCCTTCGCGCCTTCCACAGTGAACCACACCCTCCCGCCCACAAAAGTCAATCCATGCGGACCGCGCAATGCTCCCAGGTCGACGGACGGCAACGCCTTTTGCCCGACCAGATCCACCACTGCCAACGTGTTGTATGCCCCATATCCATAGTTGGAAGCGTAGGCCGTCTTGCCATCGCTCGATGCGATGACTTCGTGCGGATCTTTGCCGACCGGTACGCGCGCGATTACCTGCAAGCTGGAAGGATCGACGATTAAGAGCATGCCATCTTGTTTCGCCAATATCACCAAGGCATTCGCCGGCGTCTCCGCAGCGTGCGCAAAGCTGGTGGCAACCATTGCGGTGAGCAGAAAGAGGAAGGTGAGTAGGCGTTTCATAATCCCAAAGCATACGCCACTGCAACCGATGCAAGCACCAAGGCCGGGTTACTGCTGGTCTTCAGCGACTGGAATTACCTTGAGCTGCAGGCTTGTGCGATCGCCTTCACTCACGTGCAGCGCGCGGCCGCGGCCTTCGTAGCTCGCAAGGAATTCAGGATTGTAGTATGCGTCGCCATCGATACTCTCCCACGCAAAAATCGTGTAATCGCCGGGAGGCAAGCCGCGCAGCGTGAAGCGTCCGCTTTGATCGGTGGAAGCCTTGCGATAGCGATCGGGATGCGTGCGAAACCGAGCTTCGGGCACAGCCACGACCGCCGCATCGGCGACCGGCTCATCTTTCTGATTCGTGGCCACGCCATCGGCACGCGCACCATTGGCACTCGCCAGCACATCGACATTTGTTGAGCCGCCACTCACGCTGAATCCAGAGTCCGCGACTTCACGCCCGCCCGCGGCCACCGACTTCAGAAACCAGTCCGGCATGTCGCTCGCGTCAGAGAGCTGAACGTAATAGCGCCCCGCGGAAACATTCTTCCACTCAAAGCTGCCATCGGCATTCACGTGGGCCAGTGTAGGAGAGCCTTCCCTAACCGCGACTCCGCCCAACGCATCGTCGTCGCCATCGGCAGAACGCAGCAGAAGAAACATCTGGCTGGCGTCAGGTCTCGACACGCTGCCAGCCTCCATCCGCAAGCGCCCTCGAATCGAGCCGCCGGCCTGCGGCGCAAGCTGCAGGCCGTCCACGTTTGCCGAAGTAATCTGCAGCGATTGCCGCGCCAGCATGGGCACTGCGGCGTTATCCACGGTCGCGAAAATCGTGTACGCTCCCGGCGAAACGTCGCGGATCTCGAAGCTGCCATCGCGGTGCATCTCCGCGCCATTCAGCACCAGGCTGAAATCTTTCGATTGCAGCATGATCGCTGCCGTAGTCCCCGGCGGCAGGTTCACCACCGAGCCGCGAATCGTCAAGGTTGGGCTTTTGGTCAGCGAGAAGTTCGCGGGAAAATCGTCCCCGGCATGCAACTGGACCGGCTGCGCCTGCCCGCGATCCAGCGTCCCCGGATAATAAGTAGTCTGGTAAGCAGCCGGCGCAGGCTTCTCCGAGCTTGCGGCGTTGCGAGGCGTAGCCGCATTGCCAGTAGTCTCGATCAGACTTCTGAAGTCCGGCGGAGGCGTTACCGAAACAAAGTAGTTTCCTGCGGCCAGGCCCGCGATGCGGTAATCGCCCAGGTCGTTCGTGCGCTCGGCTCCGGCCTGCTCCCAGTGACTGCGTCCTGCGACAAAAGTCTGGCGCAGGAGGGCGACTTGCGCCTCAGCCATGGGATCGCCATCTTCATCCGTGACGCGCCCTTCTACTACCGCCGCGGCTTGCAGGCGAATGACTAAATCTTTCAGCTCCTGCCCGCCGCCGAGCGTGAGCACGCGGCCTTCGCTCCGGCGCTGGTGCTTGTCGACTTCCTGGTAGCCGGTGCGCTCCACGAACAGTCGATAGCGACCCGGCAAAATGTTCTCGATGCGAAAGCCGCCATCCACGCCGCTCAGCGCGGTGTAGTTTCCGCCGTCGCTCTGACTCTCCGCAATCAGCTCGATCAGCGCTTTCTTCACCGGCTCGCTGCCGGGATCTTTGGTGACGATGCCGGCGACGACGGCTCGTGCCGGCATGGAAGATTGGGCGCCGGATGAAGTTGAGCTCTGCAGTGAAAGCGCAGCAGCGACTGCGACGACGAGCCACAATAGACCTGCGGGAAGAACCTTCATCTTGTCTAGTGCTGGGGGCTGTCGGGAGTGCGTCGAGTCGTCGTCGTGAGGATCGGATCACGAGCGCCTCGACCTTATCATTCTACCTTGAGGTGGGTGGTTGATCCAGATCAAAAAATTTGCAGATTCAGGATCGTAAAATACTTGGAATCAATGACTTACATTTTTTTGGTCTGGCTAAAATCTTGGAAGCAAAGGACTTACCTGCAAAATACTCTATCTAAAGGATTTAGAGGATAGTGTGTCGGATAAGTGCCTTGGAATCAGCAGGGCTGATCGTAAAATACTGTATTCATGGGACTTATCTCGTTGCAGTTCGATTGTCAAAGGTCAGTTGCGCTGGGGGGCGGCCGGCTTCATGGTCTCCGGCTTGATCATTGTCGACTGATGGGCCTGTGGGCGGCAAGGTTAGATATCACATGGTCGCTGTGGAATTCCGTTCCTTTAGAGGATGAGCGGATCCGGGCGCGCCTGTTCCAGCCTCCTCAAGGTGCAGCGCTGCTGTCCGGATAATAAAGGTGACCTTGACGGGGTGCTGATTTATCGGTTCTCGCGACTGCCTCAGGATTCCCCGGGGCCGTTTGCATTTTGGGGCCGCAAGGCCGGACCCAGGGGCTGTTTTTGCCGCGCTTCACATGCCCTTGCTGCCTATCACCGGGAGGATCGCTGGGGGAACGTGCATCCTACCAAAGACGCTGGTGGCGTATTCACGCGCGTACGGCCAAACGATCAAGCGTACCTCCGAATCGGCAAACCTCTTCACGTGTTCGTCGTCTAGGGGCGCTGGAGCATGGACATGCAGAAGATAACTTGCGGTCAGCGCAAAAAAATCCCCCTTTGCTGTTGGTGCCGAGATTCCGATCTTTACGTCGACCCGCACGTCAAAGGATTCCTTCCACTGCGCCGCCACCTTTGTGTTCCATTCGACGCTGAGCTCGTGCTTCGAGTGCTCGAAATATTCGTCGCGATCACCGTGGAAGCTGCTGTCAGTCAGGGAGATTGAGAACAAGTCTAATGATCGCAGGAAACTAGGGTAGTCTGGGCTTTTCGCCCGGTTTTTTCTAGTTTTCATAATTTTCCTTCATAGACAGCCCGCAGGTCCTTTTGATTGGGAAGGGCCTTTCGGAAACCTTTTGGTTTCGGAAGGAAGTCGAGCATTCCTAGGAGCGACTCTGGCGAGTCGAGTGCTTTACTCGGGCCCGTCGAGACCGTGAACTGGTAAATCCTGGTTTGCTCAGACCACGCATCCTTACGATGCAGGTAGCAACTCTGCAGGTCAGCGAGAAATGGCGTTGATTGCTCAAGCGCGCGCTCGATCTTCGCGGTGGCGTGACGTTCAGAGAGCAAGTGAAGTATGTACTGGTTCAGACTGACGCCCTGCCTTTTCGCCTCGCGGTCGAGAGATTTGTGCAGGCCTTTTGGAATTCGTAGGACAAACTTGCCACTAAAATCTTCGACGTCGCTAGGCTCGGGGACCGGCTGTCCGGAGTCGATGCGACCTTTAATCCACAGCTCCTTAATCTCTTTCAGATTGCGCACGGCGCCTTCAATCGTTTCGCCGAAGCTTACGCAACCCGGCAGATCCGGGATCGTAGCTACGATCCCGTCCTCGTCCTCAACTACCTCCATCGGGTAATTTAGGCGGAGGTAGTGTTGTAGCCTCTCCGCATTGTGGCTCGGCGCCGCTTTCGACGCCTGCATGCGAGTCTCGCTCTTCATGATTTTCAACCTCCTCGGCAGCGGGTTCTCTGCCTTCAACATTCTCGATAAACGTGATCAGCCCGTCGATGCCTGCCATCGCAAGTTTTGCGTAATGGCGAGGGACAAACTCCCGCGAGCCGTGCTCTTTCTCCAAGCTTATCGCTTCAACGCCTTCAACATTGAAGTGGTAAACAACCTTACTTCCCGCCTTATTAATCTGTCGCCCGGGAAAGAGGTGTGCATAGTCCGATAAACAGCGACGAATAATAGGATCGAAGTCGTCGAACGAATGATGCTTCTTACCCTTGATCTGCTCGAACTGCTTTCGGATCTTCCCAATCATTGTGCACCTTCACAGGCCGCACCTCCTTGTTACGTTGGTACTACTTATAGTACTATAGGCGAAGGAATGCTGTCCAATTCGGCTTTATTGCGGAACGGGATGTGCTCCAAGAACTGAAATACTGGGGGTTGGAAATGTCTAAATTCGGTCGATTCGTTCAATTCAATGAACTTCCTCAGGAAGAGTATGAGGGCGAGTACATGGTGCACACGGGGGATTACGTGCAGATTCTCGGCAAGAACAAGGCGCCAAACGGGGAAAACGAATTATTGGCAGTAGTTAGCGTGCTAAAAGGTGAAAGTGTCAGAAAAATCGCCTAGGGTCGCGCTAGTTCAGGAAGTACTGCCGATACAGCGTGTCGCGTTGTGCAGGCCGGAAGCCGGCGTCGCGGATGATGCGGCGCAGTTCTTCTTCTGTCGTGCAGTTGGTTACGCCTGCGGCTCTTACTACATTTTCTTCTAACATTACCGAGCCTACGTCGTTGCCGCCGAAGCGGAGGCCCATCTGGCAGACTTTCAGGCCTTGCGTTACCCAGCTTGATTGCACGTTCAGGAAGTTTGAGAGATAGAGGCGCGAGATGGCTAGTGTCTTCAGATACTCGACGGCGGTGGCTTCGTCCCAGTGGCGGCCACCTAGAGCGGTGTTGTGGGGCTGGAAGCTCCACGGGATGAAGGCGGTGAAGCCTCCGGTTTCTTCCTGCAGATCGTAGAGTTGCTGGAAGTGGTTGACGCGGTTTTCGTAATTTTCGCCTACGCCGAACATCATGGTTGCGGTGGTGCGCATGCCGATCTGGTGGGCGGTGCGGTGGACGTTGATCCAGTCGTTGGTCAGGCACTTCAGGCGGGCGATTTTGTAGCGGACTTCGTCGTCGAGAATTTCGGCGCCGCCGCCGGGGATGGAATCGAGTCCGGCATCGCGCAGGCGAAGGATTGTGTCCCGAATGCTTAGTTCGCTGTATTCGGCGATGGCAATGATCTCGGACGCGGAGTAGCAATGTAGGTGAACTTGCGGAAAACGATCTTTGATGCCGCGCAGCATTTTTTCGTGCCAGTCGATCTTGAGATCGGGATGCAGGCCGCCTTGCATCAGCACTCCGGTGCCTCCGAGTTCGACGGTCTCGCGAATTTTTTCGTAGATGGTGTCGAGGTCGAGAATGTAGCCATCCTTCGCCGCCGGGCCTTTGAGCGGGCGATAGAAGGCGCAGAAAGTGCAGTACTCGGTGCAGAAGTTGGTGTAATTAATGTTGCGGTCGATGATGTAGGTGACAGTGCCTTCGGGATGCAGCTTGCGGCGGACCGCGTCGGCTTCCATCCCGATGCCGATCAGGTCGTCGGACTCGAACATTTCCAGGGCTTGGCGCTTGGTCAGGGACATGTGCAGTTCAATTCTAAAGGAGGGTGGGCGGTTGGGCCAAATGGTGTGATGCCGCGATGGTGCAGTTTGGTAAGGATGCGAGCCAAGCGCGCGATTATTGTGTCGCAAAGAGCGCGACACATCGCGCGGCTCGCCCAGATCCTTCGCTGCGCAAAGAACGCTTGCTCAGGATGACAATCAAACTGTACCGACGCCGTTCACTTCCTTTTCATTCGAAGGTATTGGATTACCGATAACACCGTGCCGATCAAGGCCAAGCCGATCAGAACGGCCAGCGCGGGTTTGTAGTATTGCGAGAAGAAACGCAGGATATGTCTGCCGTAGCGGAATCCGAAATAGGCCTCGAGGAAGTAGCGCATCCCGCGGCCTAGCACCAAGGCCGCGAGGAACTTTTTTCGTGAGTATTGCATGGCGCCCGCTGCCAACAGAAACGGGAGAAATGGAAACGGCGGGGGCAGCAAGGCGGGAATCACGATCGAGGCGAATCCCCAGCTGGCGAATGTCTTGGAGAACTGAGCGGCTTTTTTCTTCGAGAGCTTGCGCTCCATCATCTCTTTGCCGCCCCCGCGAGCCAAGCCGTACGTAATGTAGCCGCCAAGCACCGCGCCGAGAGTTGCCATCAGGCCGTAGTAGGGCCAGGGTTCGAGATGACGGGCAGCCAGCCAGATGGTGAGAACGTCCATGCTGCCGGTGAGCGGAACCACGGAGTTGTCGGCGAGTCCCAGCAGGATCAGGCCGATGCCACCGAGGTGGCGCAGTTTTCGCCAGAGAGGAACTGCCAGCAGCGGATTCAGGTGAAGCAGCATTCGGATTGGGAAGAGTTTACAGGGCTGGCACTAATCGCGCTGGCTGCGCTAAACAATTGCGGCATTCGCGGTGGCGTCCGCGGGAACCAGGAAGCGCATCTCCGGCGCGGCAGGCAGCGCTCCGATCTGGGCCGCGTAGCGATAGAAAAGTTGCAGGCCCTCGAGGCACGCGGCGTCGAGGTGGTAGTAGATATTTTCTGTGAGATAGGAGTGGACGTCGGACTCTTTGAGGCTAAGGCGTGGAGCCCATTCGCGGGCGATGTGTTCAAGGCTGGCGGGCTCGAGTCCGTGGTCGCGGGATTGTTGAAAGATTGCGGCCAAGTCTTGCGACGACGGATGAGCATCGCTTCGCGCCGCGGACAGCCGGGAGCCTGCCCTGAGCTTGCCGAAGGGGCGGCCGTCCCCACACAATGCTTCTTCCCGAACTGCCCAGAAGGCGAAGACGAAGGGCTTGCCGGTGTGGCGAATCCACTCCTCGGCCAGGTCGAGTGTGTGATAGCGAGAGCGGTCGATTTGGAGGGCGGGATCTCCGATCAGTAGTCCGGCGTCGTGTTGGACCAGCATTTTTTCGAGGTCTGGTTCCATCGCGGTGAAGGTTCTGGCGCCGCCTAGCCATTTTTCGAAGAGAACTTTCGTCAGGGCGACCGAGGTCATGGAAGATGTGTCGAGGGCCACGGTGCGAATCTTTTCGAGGGGCACGCGGCTGACCAGCAGAATGGAACGAACTGGACGGCGCGAAGCTATCGCGACCCCGGGCAGGACCATCAGCCCCGGGACTTGGGCATAGGCTGCGGCGGGGATGATGCCGATGTCGGCGGTGCCGGTCCCGAGCGCGCGGGCGCAGGCCGACGGCAGAGTGTAGGAAATTTCGAACTCGCGACATGCCTCGACCCCGGCCTCGCCGTGTTCGAAATCCCACATGAGGGGAGCGGTATTGAGGTAGGAAATCGCAGAGATGCGCAGAGGTCTCATTCCTGTTTTGATTTTAGCAGACCTTTTTCGACAGGCGTTTGTGACGGCTTCCCTTGACAGGGGTTTCGGCCAGTAATTACAGTCCGCCCAGTCTCCATCTGGAGGCCGTGAGAGATTGGGAGTAGACGTGCCGAACGCCGTTGCCGCATCGCCATCTGTTACGCACATTCTGGAGTGGCTGGCCATTTCGCTGACGCCGGGTCTAGGGCCGACGAAGGCGCGGAAGTTGGTGGAACATTTCGGCAGCGCCGAGGCGGTCTTCCATGCTTCGCTCACGGAGCTGGAAAGTACCGGGATGCAAGCGGTATCGGCGCAGTCGATCGCTACGGGAAAATCGGCAGAACTGGCGCGGGAGGAAATTGCTCGCGCCGCGGCTGCGGGAGTGACCGTGGTGTCGGTTGAAGACCCTTGTTATCCGCCGCGGTTGAAAGAAATTTACGATCCGCCGCTGGTGCTTTATGTGCGTGGCAATCCGGAAGTGTTGATGCAGCCTGGAATCGCGATGGTGGGCACGCGACACCCCACACCTTACGGTTCGGGGATGGCTGAACGGCTGGCGTGCGACTTGGCGGCGCAGGGACTGGTGATTATCAGCGGCATGGCGCGCGGGGTTGACACGGCAAGCCATCGCGGGGCGATTGCGGCCAAGGGGAAGACGATTGCGGTGTTTGGCACGGGTGTCGATGTGATTTATCCCAAGGAAAATTCGCGGCTTTCGGAACAGATTCTGGCGCTTGGCGGCGCGCTGATCTCCGAGTTTCGTTTGGGAACATTTGCGGCGCCGCAGAATTTTCCTATCCGCAACCGGATTTTGAGCGGCATGTCGGTTGGGGTGTTGGTGGTGGAGGCTGCGGAATATTCGGGAACGCGCATTACGGCGCGGTGTGCGCTGGAGCAAAACCGCGATGTCTTCGCCGTGCCGGGCAATGTCACGAATAAGAATTCGTGGGGACCGAACACTTTGATCAAGCAAGGCGCAAAGCTGGTCGCCACATGGGAAGACGTTTGGGAGGATCTGCCGGCGGAAGTTAAACTTGCGCTGACTCCGGCGACCTCGCCTGAATCCGCGGGCGCTTCGTCGGCATCTCTATTCCCGGACGAAGGGCTGCCGCCGCATGAGAAGCGGATATTGAGCTTGCTGAAGGCCGATGAGGCGACGCACATTGATGAACTAGTTGAGAAACTGGAGAATGAGTTGTCTTCATCCGAGATATTTGCGGCACTGTTTGAATTGGAGTTGACAGGCAAAGTCAGGCAGATGCCCGGGAAGAATTTCGTGAAGAGCTTCTAGCTGTCAGCTATCAGCTTTCAGCTTATGGCGGAGGCCGAAGGTGCAGAACTTTAGAAATCTCGAGGTCTGGGAGAGAGCTCATGTTTTGACGCTTGACGTCTACCAGGCGAGCAAATCGTTTCCTAGAGAGGAAATGTACGGATTGACCAGCCAGATGCGAAGAGCGTCAGCATCTATCGGTGCCAACATTGCGGAAGGGTCTTGTCGGAGAGGAGACATAGACTTTGCGCGGTTTCTCCAGATGGCAGCGGGTTCGGCTAGCGAACTGGAGTATCACCTGCTCCTTGCCAGGGATCTGAAGCTGTTGGGAACGCTGGATTACCAGCGCCTTTACGGCCAAGCCGTGGAGGTGAAACGAATGCTCACGTGTCTCATGCACAAGCTGAGAGCTGATAGCTGACGGCCGTCAGCTTTTCAGCCGTAACTTGTTGCTTTCGTCCCATTCGTGCTAGGTTCAAAGCGAAAACTTAAGAACTGAGAGGACCATTGGTAAAGAGTTTAGTTATTGTCGAATCGCCGGCGAAGGCGAAGACCATCCAGAAATATCTGGGAAAGGGATTTACGGTCGAGGCCTCGCTTGGCCACGTGAAAGATCTGCCGAAGAGCACGCTGGGCGTGGATACGAGCAACGACTTCGAGACCGATTACGTTGTCATCCCTGGGAAAGAAAAAGTTCTGGCCAAGCTGAAGAAGGTGGCGGGGCCGATGGATGCGATCTTCCTGGCGCCTGACCCGGACCGCGAAGGTGAGGCGATTGCGGCTCATCTGGCGGGAGAGCTGGCGCGCAACGGCCACGCGAAGAAAGCGAAAAAGAAGAAAGGCGAGGACGACACGCCGCCGCGCATTCAGCGGGTTACTTTTAACGAAATTACCAAGCGGGCGGTGCAGGCGGCGTTCGAGCATCCGCGGGCGATCGACCAGAATCTGGTGGACGCGCAGCAGGCGCGGAGGGTACTCGACCGGCTGGTCGGATATCAGGTTTCGCCGCTGCTGTGGGATAAAGTTCGCCGCGGGCTCTCAGCCGGACGTGTGCAGACGGTTGCGCTGCGGTTGATTGTAGAGCGCGAACGCGAGATTAAGGCGTTCGAGAAAAAAGAATACTGGACGATCGACGCGCACCTGGCTGCCAGCAAGCCTCCGGCATTCGATGCTCGCTTTCTCGGTAAGGGCGAAGAGAAGATTGAGGTCACCAACGGCGACGATGCAGAGAAGATCCGCGCGGCTCTCGAGCAAGCCGACTGGATTGTCCGGTCCGTTGATAAGAAAGAGCGCCGACGCAACGCCGCGCCTCCTTTCACCACCAGCAAGTTGCAGCAGGATTCTTCGCGCAAGCTTCGGTTCAGCGTGAAGCGCACGATGATGATCGCGCAGCGGCTTTATGAAGGCGTGGAACTGGGCGAAGAAGGACTGGTTGGTTTAATCACCTACATGCGTACCGACTCCACGCGAGTGGCTCCTGAGGCGATTCAGGAAGTGCGCGAATACGTGGGTAAGGAATATGGCGCGGCCTACCTGCCGGAGACTCCGAATACATATAAGGAGAAGAAGGAAGCGCAGGCGGCGCATGAGGCGATTCGGCCGACTTCAGCGATGCGGCATCCGGATCAGGTTAAGCAGTATTTAAAGGAAGATGAGTTCAAGGTTTACAAGCTGATCTGGCAACGTTTTGTGGCTTCGCAGATTATGCCCGCGGTGTTTGACCAGACCACGGTGGACATCGACGCCAAGAGTAAGAGCGAGACATTCTGGTTCCGGGTGACGGGATCGGTGCTGAAGTTCGACGGCTTCCTGCGAGTGTACGAGGAATCGAAGGAAGGCAAGGACGAAGAAGACGAAGAACTGAAGCACAAGCTGCCGGCTTTGGAGGCGGGACAGAAGCTCACGCTGAAGGAGTTGAAGCCGGAGCAGCATTTTACAGAGCCGCCGCCGCGCTACAACGAGGCTTCTCTTGTGAAGGAACTGGAAGAGCGCGGGATTGGGCGTCCGTCGACCTATTCGGCGATTCTTTCGACGATTCAGGAGCGGCAGTACGTGCAGAAGCTGGGCGGGAAGTTTACTCCGACCGAGATTGGGCTGGTGGTTACCGATCTGCTGGTGGAAAACTTCCGCGATATTTTCGATGTGGCTTATACCGCAGGCCTGGAAGAAAAACTCGACGAGATTGAAGAGGGTAAGGAGAAGTGGACGGACACGCTCGCCGAGTTCTACAAGAAGTTCACGAAGGACCTCAAATATGCCGAAAAGCATATGGAGAACATCAAGCGGATGGAGAAGCCCACGGATGAGAAGTGCGAGCGCTGTGGGGCGCCGCTGGTGATCAAGTGGGGCCGGCACGGATCGTTCTACGCTTGCAGCACCTACGATAAGGAAGATCCGAATACTTGTACTTTTACGAAAGAAAATCCGATCAACCTGCCTGACCTTGATTCAGCCGATGTGCAGGAGACTACGCAGGAGGAATATTGTGAGAACTGCGGGCGGGTGATGGTGCTGAAGCGCGGGCGCTTTGGGCAGTTCATGGCTTGCACAGGGTATCCGGACTGCAAGACTACGCGGCGGCTGGACCAGGGCAAGAAAGTTCCAGACATCCCGCTGGATGAACCTTGCCCGAAGTGCGGGCGGAACATGATGATCAGGCACGGGCGCTATGGGGAGTTTACGGCTTGCAGTGGGTACCCTGAATGCAAGTATGTGAAGCAGAATTTTATCGGCGTGAAGTGTCCGGAGTGCAAAGAAGGGGATCTGGTCGAGAAGCGGGCACGGAAGGGCAACACGTTCTATGGGTGCGGAAATTATCCCAAGTGCAAGTTCACTTCGGCGCACAAGCCGATTGCGGAGAAATGTCCGAGCTGCGGCAGCGAGTACCTGGTGCAGAAATATTTGAAAGACGGGCCGGTGATTGCGTGCCCGAACAAGGAGTGCGAGTACGAGCGGCCGGCGCCTGAGCTGGCGGCGACTACAACCGCGTAGTAAAGAGTCGAGCTTCGCTCGACGGACGGCCCCTTCGGCTTCGCTCAGGGCAGGCTGAGGGCGGCTGTCCCCACATGAGCCTAACTTAACCGGTGGTAAACAAATCATACGGAGGAATCCATGTCGAAGAAAGCGACCGCTACGGATGCCCAACTGATTATGCAACTCTACGACCTGCGCCGCGAGGCGGAAATTCGCAAGGCGCGCAACTGGTGGATCGGCGAATTCTTTCCCCAGAGCGCCGACGATTTCATGAAGATTGCCGGGGCGATGGGCTCACAAGAAAACAACTGGCTGCGCCAGGTCAGCGGCTACTGGAGCATGGCCGCAGCCTTCGTGGTGTCCGGAGCGCTGAGCGAGGAGTTATTCTTGCAGCCTTCGGTGAGCGGGGAAATGGTTTTTGTGTTCGGCAAGGTTCAGCCTTTTCTCAAGGAGCTGCGCGAAAAGATGGGTGACCCGCATATGTTTGAGAACATCGAGAAGGTGATCACGGGATCCAAGTTCGGGCGCGAACGTCTGAAGCTGACGCTGAAGCGGCTCGAAACGATGCGTGAGAAGAGGGCTCTGGGAAAGGCAAGCTAGAAGACGTTGACGTCGCGAAGAGCTGGTTGAGCTTCGCTCGACCGGGATCCTTCGGCTTCGTTCAGGGCTGGCAGGCGAGAGCGTTCCCCACATTAAGTCTGTGTTTGACCTCCACAAACTGGGACATTCGAGCATCTGTTATTCTAATTGGCTGTGCGGATGATCTGGTGGTTCCTGATACTGGGTGTGAGTACGCTGGTCGTGGTGTGCGTTGCGATCGCGTTATATGTGCGCCTGCGGCACCACTTGCAGGCTGCTCATGTCGCCCACGAAGGAAGTTCCAGCGAAGCAGCGCAGGAACCACGCAGCGTTGAGTAGTGATGCTCCCGTTGATATTCGGAGACCTTCCATGGCCAAACCGGCAGTACAAACCTTAAGCGCATCGCAAGAGCGGATTTTTGAAGGCATGCGGCGAGTTGCTCTGCTGGTGGGCGGCAGCTTGCTGGTAGCAGCGTGCGCACATATCACGATTCCCTTGCCGGGTACTCCGGTGCCGCTGACGGTGCAGAACTTCGGCGTGCTGTTGGTCGGACTGCTGCTGGGCAGCCGGCGCGGGTTTGCGGCGCTCGCGCTTTATCTGGCTGAGGGTGCGATGGGCATGCCGGTGTTTAGTCCGATGGGACCGGGAGGGATCGCGCAGTTGCTCGGACCGACTGGCGGATTTCTGCTGGCTTATCCGCTGGTGGCGTGGCTGGCAGGTTTTGTATTGGAGCGGGGGCGGAAGAGTTTCGCGCGCGCCGCGCTGGGCGGGCTTCTTGCTGAGTTTGTGCTTTTTGCCGGAGGGCTGAGCTGGCTTGCCTTGTGGACGCATTCCGTGGTGCAGGCGTTCCGCTGGGGGCTTTACTGGTTTGTTTTCGCGGAAGTGATCAAAGTGATGATGGCTGCTGGAATCGCGGCGCGCTGGCAGCGCCGTTTCGAGGGGCAGAGTAAAGAGTAGGACAGCAAGCGAGTTGGAGTTCAAATAATGACAGTAATTTCGGAACAAGACGCGAAGCTTTCTGGCAATGCAGCCTCTGATGTGCGCGAGATCAGCATCGCCCACAGCCCCGATTCTGACGATGCTTTTATGTTTTACGGACTGGCTACTAATAAGGTTCGCCGCGCGGGATTGCGGTTCACGCATACGCTTTGCGATATCGAGACGCTGAACCAGAAGGCGCGCGAGGGCGTCTACGATGTGACCGCGATTTCGTTTCACGCTTATCCTTATATTCAGGATTTGTACGCGCTCATGTCCTGCGGCGGCAGCGTGGGTGAAGGCTATGGGCCGATGGTGGTTTCGCCGCGGCCGTTTACGCAGAGTGAAATCAAGGAGAAACGCATCGCGGTTCCGGGGACACTTACTACTGCGTATCTCGCGTTGCAGCTTTTTGCTCCGGGCGTGGAGACGGAAGTTGTGCCCTTCGACCAGATTATTCCGCAGGTTCTTGAGGGCAAGTATGAGGCTGGACTCATTATTCATGAAGGCCAGCTCACTTATGACAAGGCCGGGTTGCACCGGGTTGTCGACCTTGGCCGGTGGTGGCAGAAGATGACGGGGCTGCCTTTGCCGCTGGGAGGGAATGCGATTCGCCGCGCGCTGGGCCCGGAGCTAGTGGCCGCGGTCAACGGCGCGTTGCGCGACAGCATTCAGTATGCGCTCGAACACCGCGAAGAGGCTTTGTCCTATGCCATGCAGTTCGCTCGCGATCTTGATCCCCAGACGGCTGACCGGTTCGTTGGGATGTATGTGAACGAGCGCACGCTGGATTACGGGCCGGATGGGCGCGAGGCCGTGGTGCGGCTGCTGGATATGGGGCACAAGGCTGGAATCATTGGGCCTGAGGCGCGGGTAGATTGGTTGGGGTAGAAAGTTTTCGCAAGGAGCATCCGCGCTTGTCGGTTACTGTTGAAAAAATCCAACAATCCCAAACGCTTCTGATCGACGCGGACGATACGCTCTGGGAGAACAACATTTATTTTGAGCGGGCGATCGTCCGCTTTATTTCGTTTCTGAATCATCACGAGTTCTCTCCCGAGCAGGTGCGCGAAGTCTTAAACGATGTGGAGCGCGAATCGATCGCAACCCACGGTTACGGCCTGCACAGCTTTTCACACTCGTTGGTGGCGACGTTTGAGCGGCTCAGCGTGCAGCCGGTTACGCCGGAGTTGCATGGTCAGATCACGGGGTTCGCGCATACCATCTATGCACATCCGATTGAGTTCCTGCCTGATGTTCCGCAAACTTTGCAATATCTCTCCACCCGGCATCGGCTGATTCTGGTGACCAAGGGCGCGATCGAGGAGCAATCGGGAAAGATCGAACGTTCGGGATTGAAAGAATATTTTGAAGCGACGGAGATCGTCGCGGAGAAAAATTCTGAGGTGTATGACTCGCTTGTTGAAAAGCACAGGCTCTCGCGGAATTCTACATGGATGATCGGAAACAGCCCCAGGTCTGACATTAATCCGGCGCTGGCCGCTGGGTTGCACGCGGTTTTTGTGCCTCATGGCGATACCTGGATTCTTGAGCATGAGGAAGTGAATGCGGCTCCGCCGTCGCAACGCTTGCTGATCGTGGGACGGTTTGCGGAATTGCAGGAGCATTTCTGAGCGGCGGCGCGTGAGACGCGTGCCGTCCCTTCGGGACTCGGTTCCTTCGCTGATCGCCTATCCCGCACTTACGTGCGGTGCCAGTGAATGGCGTCGCTGGCGCGACTGACGCTGTTCCCTGCCAGCACCAAACTAACCAACAAGCCGCTCTCGCGAGGCGTTGTTCCCGCGTGCTACGCTCATTCTGCTCTGTATTCTCGCACCACTCGTCTTGGCCGTGGAGACCAACCATTTCCGCAGGCTGTTGCGCACTGTTGAAGCTCTCTCCGAACTGGGGCCGGAGCTGACGGCGGAGCGCGAATTTTCAGACACTTCGCGCCGCATGCTCGCCGCTGTGATGGAAGCTGCGGGCGCGCGCGAAGGTGCGCTCTTCGTGTTCAGCGACAAGCCTACGATGCTGACTTCGGTGGCGGCCGATGGATTCGCCATGCTGCCCGAGCCTGCGATTATTCCTCTTCTGCCGAAGCACGCGCACGCTCTGGCTGCGGCGCGCGGACCGATTGTGCTGAACGCTTCGACCTACTCGATTTTCCTGAGCTCGAATGGCAACGTGGCTCCGGAACTTTTCAAGTGCCTGGCTCCACTGAAAGCTTCGGGCAAACTGGCCGGCATTGTGGCCCTGGGCAGGCGTCCGGGAGATGCGCCTTACGAAGAGGCCGAACTGGACGCGATGGACCTGCTGTGCAGCTACATAGGGCTGGCAGTGCAGAATCATGCATTGTCGCAGACGCTGGCGCAACGCGTAACCGAAAATTTACGGCTGATGGCTTCGCTCCACGGATTCTATGACACCGCACTCGAGGCATTCGCGACCGCGATTGACGTAAAGCACGTCAACATTCATGGGCACTCTTTGCGCGTGGGACGCTATGCGGCGGCGATCGGCGAAGCGATGGGAGTGGACGCCGGCGAAGTGGCCGCGCTGCGCAGCGCCGGATATTTGCACGACATTGGCAAGGTCGCGGTCGACCGCCGCTTGTTCAGCAAACCGGGAGCTCTCAATCCCGAGGAGTTTCGCGAAATGGCGGACCACACCGTGGTCGGGCATCAGATTGTGAGCAGCGTCGAGTTCCCCTGGCCGAAGATTCATGAGTCGGTGCGTTGGCATCATGAGCGCAATGACGGGTCAGGTTATCCTGACGCGCTCGCCGGCGACGACCTGCCTATGCCGGTGCGCATCATGGCGCTGGCGGATACGTTTGACGCGATGACCAGCACTCGTCCTTATCGCGAATCGCTTTCGCTGGGCAGCGCCTTGAGCGATCTGGTGCGCATGACTCCGCAAAAATATGATCCTAATGTGGTGCAGGCTTTTCTGATCCAGGTGCGGCGCGACGCCGTGGGCAGCAATCGGGCTCCGCTGCTGGCTGATCATATGCCGGTGAATATTGCTCCCGGCGATGTTGACCAACTGGCCGCGACTTTGCAGCATAAGGTTTCTCGCGGGAAGATGTATCTAACGTAGCTCTCAGCTCTCAGCTCTCAGCTCTCTGCTTCTAGCTCCTTCGTGGTCTCGTCTTTTGGTAACCGCGCCCAGCAACCTTTTCCTCCGATCCGGGTTGATAATGTAGGAAGTTGTCCGTCTTTTCCCTGGGGAATCCTCATGCGTTTGGGCCGCACGAAGGTCGGCACATTTCTTCTCTGTTTTAGCCTTGCGTGTACTGTCCCGCAATTGCTGGCTGATAAGAAGAACCACGCGGACTCTGGCGCTGACGACCAGAGGCGCGCGTTGCACGCGCTCAATCGCCTGACCTTCGGTCCGCGCCCCGGAGATGTGCAGCAGGTGATGGCGATGGGAGTCGCGCGATGGATCGATCTGCAGCTGCATCCCGACAAAATCGACGACAGCGCCCTTGACGCCCGTCTGGAGCCGCTGCGCACGCTTCGCATGAGCACGAGAGAGATTGCGGAAGACTTTCCGGATGGGCAGGAGATCAATCAGGTCAGGAATGGCAAAAAACCTATGCCGTCCGATCCCGCGCGGCGCGCGGTGTTTCAGGTGCAGCTCGCCCGTCAGGAAGAGAAAAAAGAACGCAAGGAAGAGGCAGCCAAGAACGCGGTTGCCGATGCTGCTCCGGACAAACTCAACGGCGCATCGATGGATGGGTCCATGATGGCGCAAAGCGCGACGCGCGATGCGATGAACTCTGCCGCCGGCAGCAACGATTCTGCTGCGGATATGAAGAGCTTCCCGCAAGTTCAGGACACAATGGCAGCCGCCGCGTCGACGCCACCAACGAAGCCGACGCCCGAAGAAGAAGAACAGGCGCGGCTGCGCGAGGAGCGGCTCTACTCCGACCTTGAAGTGCGGCAACTGCCGAACCTGCCGCCGGACGAACGTTTCAAGAAAGTTCTCAGCATGACGCCGGAGGCGCAACTCGCGGTTGCCGATTCTCTGCGGGGAGGCAAGGGGAAGGAATTGCTCGAAGGTTTGAGTCCAAAGCAGAAGGAAACTTTGCTCGCCATGAACAACCCCGGAGGCGTGGTCAACGACGAACTGGCGCAGGCGAAGCTTCTGCGCGCGGTTTACAGTCAGCGCCAGTTTGAAGAAGTGATGACTGACTTCTGGTGCAACCACTTCAATGTATTTGTGGGCAAGGGACTCGACCACCTGATGCTGACCAGCTACGAGCGCGATGTGATCCGTCCGCGTGCGCTCGGCAAATTTGAGGATCTTCTGGTGGCCACGGCGAAAAGTCCGGCGATGCTGTTTTATCTGGATAACTGGCTGAGCGTGGGGCCAAACTCGGACGAGAGATTGGGAATTCCTGCGCATCCAGGGCCGTATTGGCATCCTGCTCTCCGGCGGGGCAAGCGCACGAGCGGACTAAATGAAAATTACGGGCGGGAGTTGATGGAGTTGCACACGTTGAGTGTGAATGGCGGATACTCGCAGCATGACGTGACCGAAGTCGCCAAAGTTTTTACGGGATGGACCATCGACAAACCGGCAGAAGGCGGAGGGTTCAAGTTCGATCCGCGCATGCATGAGCCCGGGCCGAAATTCGTGCTGGGGCATAAGATCAAACCCAAGGGTGAAGGCGAGGGCCTGGAAGTGCTGCACCGGCTGGCCACGAGTCCGCAGACGGCGCACTTTATTTCGTTGAAGCTAGCGGAGCGGTTTGTTTCGGATGATCCGCCGCCGGCGTTGGTCGATCAGATGGCGAAAACATTCTTGAAGAAGAAAGGCGACATCCGCGAAGTTTTGAATACGCTGTTCCATTCTCCTGAGTTTTGGGACGATACCACCTATCGCGCGAAAGTGAAAACGCCTCTGGAGTTTGTGGCTTCGGCGGTGCGCGCGACTGGCGCGGAGATTGACGATGCCCAACCGCTGGTGGGGCAACTCAACCGCATGGGGATGCCGCTTTACGGCGCGCAGCCGCCTACGGGATATTCCATGAAAGCGGAAACCTGGGTCAGTTCGTCGGCGTTGCTCAACCGCATGAATTTCGCGCTGGCCTTAACCAGCGGCAAGATCAAAGGCGTGAAGGTGGATGCGGCGCAGCTCGCGGGAATCAGTTCGCCGCAGCCGGACGCGGCTGCGACGCTGGCGACGCTCGAAAGCAGTCTAGTCGTTGGCGGCGTTTCGCAGCAGACGCATGACTCGATTGTGGCGCAGATCGAGGCGGCAGGAAGCACTGGCGCACCAGTGAAGGCGGACAATCCGACGGCGGCGCGCAAGCCGTGGGATGCGGCACGTTCTCCGGAAGTAAGCACGATGGCGGGGTTGCTGCTGGGGTCGCCGGAGTTTCAGAGAAGGTAGCTGTCAGGAGCAGTTTTTATGTCCATTACTCGTCGGGTTTTTCTTCGCAACAGCGCGCTCGCCGTGGTCGGGACGGCGGCGGTGCCTAGCTTTTTGGCTCGCGCCGCCATGGGCGCGGCTGAGCCGGGTACACGAACCAAGCGGCTAGTCGTGATCTTCCAGCGCGGCGCGGCTGATGGTTTGAATATTGTGGTGCCTTATGGCGAACCGCAGTATTACGCCATGCGGCCGAGCATTAATATTCCGCGCAAGGCGGTACTCGATCTTGATGGATTCTTCGGGCTGCATCCTTCACTGGAATCATTCCAACCGCTGTGGAAGCAGCGACAACTGGCGATTGTGCACGCTGCCGGATCGCCCGACCCCAGCCGCTCGCATTTCGATGCGCAGGATTTCATGGAGGCTGGCACTCCCGGTGTGAAGTCGACCGAAGATGGATGGCTCAACCGGTGCATGCACGACCTGCCGCAGCCGGGGCAGAAATCTCCGTTCCAGGCCATTGCCATGGGGCCGTCGATTCCGCGGATCTTGAGCGGCATCGAGCCAGCAATCGCTATGAATAACATCAACGACTTTTCCGTGGGCGGACGCAATCCGAAACCGTCGCCAGTGGCGAGCGCGTTCGAGGCGATGTACGACCACTCGACAGACGCTGTGCTTCACGGCACCGGCGAGGAAACTTTTGATGCGGTGAATATGCTGAAGGCTGCCGATCCGTCGAAGTACAAACCCGCGCCGGGCGCGGATTATCCTAAGGGACGATTCGGTGACAGCTTGCGACAGCTCGCGCAGCTTATCAAGGCGAACCTGGGGGTGCAGGTGGCGTTTGCCGATATTGGCGGCTGGGACCATCACGTGAACGAGGGCGCGACCGAGGGACAGATCGCGAATGTGTTGCGCGAGTTCTCGCAGTCGATTGCCGCCTTCTGGACTGATCTCGGCGACCTCGGGGAAGATACGGTCGTAGTGACGATGTCTGAATTCGGCCGCACCGCGCGCGAAAACGGCAATCGCGGCACCGACCACGGCCACGCTAACGTGATGTTTGTACTCGGCGGCCCGGTGAAGGGTGGGAAGGTTTATGGGCGCTGGCCGGGGCTCGATCAGTCACAGCTTTACGAAGGGCGCGATCTGGCTTTGACCACGGATTTTCGGCAGGTGCTGGGCGAAGCGGTGGCGCGGCACATGGGAAACAGGAATTTGAATGACGTGTTTCCGGGTTATGAGAATTCGTCGGGGAGGTTTCTACAGCTCATCACTTAACGTCTGTTCCCCATCTATCGACGCGAGCAGTCCCATCGTTGACGAAGAACGTTTACGGGCGGGCAGGGTGACTTTTGTCGGAACGCTTAAGCCAGAAACCAAGACCAATTGTAAGTGCGAGGATGAACAACCGTATCGTAATGCCTAAGAAGCCGTATTTCAGCCAGAGCCAGCGGCTCCAGTCAGAGATCGCGCGACCATACTCACCCTTACGCGCATAGGCGATACTCCGCTTGCCGAATCCAAATCCGAACCTCGGATTGGTGAGTAGTGCCTGATCGAAGTCTCGGATCGCGCGATCATAGTCACCCTCTTTCGTATACGCCACGCCACGAACGCCAAGGGCGTCTACATCGGCTGGCTTGATGCTTAGGACGTGGCTGTAGTCCTGAATCGCATCCTCATAATCCCCAGTATGTGCATATGCCAATCCACGGTGATAAAGAGCATCAGCGTCACCAGGTGTCAGGCGCAGTGCCTGAGTGAAGTCGTCTATGGCGCGATTGCTGTCGCCTTTAGAAGCGTATACCAGCCCGCGATCATAGAATGCATCGGCAGAGCTGGGTTTGAGACGCAGTGCCTCATCGTAGTTTTGGATCGCACGGTCATAATCGCCTTCAGCCCAGTACGCCAGGCCACGACCAATCAAAGCATCAGCATCGACGGGCCTTAGCCGCAGCGCCTGATCGTAATTCTCGATGGTGCGGTCATAGTCACTCTTATGCCAGTACGCGAAGCCGAGTCCGTCGAATACATTGGGGTCACTGGGGTTTAGTCGCGCTGCCTGGGTGTAGTCGTGGATAGCGCGGTCATAATCACGCCTGTGCGCATACGCGCGGCCTCGATCTTTGAACGCCTCCGCAAGCGTCGCGTCTGCCATTTTGCCTGATCCGATGAGTTCCGAGCACGCGACAATAGCTTGTGCGGGGTCCTCGCTCTTGCACTGCCCCCATTGCCCCTGCTGCGGGCTCTCCGGCTGGCCGGAAAGCAGGTCAGATGCGCCAATTAGGACCAAGAAGCACAATAATAGAGGTCTTTGGATAGCCCGGTTCGTCTTCACCGCGAACCTCCCAGGGTTGGCCGTCGCCAATCACATACGGCACGGAAGTCGCGGTCGGCATGCACAGTTCAAAGTCGATCGCGGCGGCGCATCAGATTTCAATCAGCACATCGCCGTTTTCGATCTTCAGTGGATAGATCGCAACTTTCGCGCCGGGATTCTGCTCGGCTGCGCCGGTTTTTGGATCCCATGCCCAGCCATGCCACGGGCACACGACTCTTCCACCTTCGATCATTCCCTGCCCCAGCGGGCCGCCGCGATGGAGGCAGACGTTGTCCATGGCGCTGTAGACGCCGTTGACGTTCGCGATGCAGATGGTTTTCGCGCCGCAGGGAAATTCTCTGGCTTCGTCGGCGGGAGGGAGGGCGGATTCTGGGGCGAGCTTTGTGAAGTTTGGCATGGGCTGTGGAGATTGCAAGCCGAGCTTCGCTCGGCGGACGGGCGAGAGCGCCCGTCCCCACATAAGCTATTTGGGCTGCAGGGTTTGCGCGATCATTACCTGGCGTTTGAAGTTCTCCAGCATATTCGGATCGAGACGGACTTCTGTGGGCTTCTTCGCTAGGGTCATGGTATCGATTTTGTCCTGCAGCTTGAGCAGTGCGTAGAAAAGATTTTCAGGACGCGGCGGGCAGCCGGTGACGTAAACATCGGTGGGCACGATTTTGTCGACGCCCTGCAATACGGCGTAAGTGTTGAACGGGCCGCCCACCGAGGAGCAGGCGCCCATCGAGATTACCCACTTCGGGTCGGGCATTTGGTCATAGATGCGCTTTACCACGGGCGCCATCTTCAACGTGACCGTGCCGGCGACGATCATGAGGTCGCTCTGGCGCGGGCTGGGGCGAAATACTTCCGAGCCGAAGCGCGCGATATCGAAGCGCGCGGTCGAAGACGCGATCATCTCGATCGCGCAGCAGGCGAGACCGAACGTCATCGGCCACACGGCGGACTTGCGCGCCCAGTTGAAGACGTAGTCCACCGTGCTGATCATGAAATTCTTTTCGAATTTGTTTTGCAGCCAGCCCATGCAGGGACCCTCGGAAGATCGACTCCTGTGATTATACAGTTCTAGTGCCCGACCAATGGCGCGAAGCACCTCAGTTTAGGGATGCCGGGGGCGAGTGTCAATCGATGAGACTTAACAGCAATAGCCTGCGGCGGACGGCTGTGTGCGTGGGGAGAGCACTCACCCGGCTGAAGGACGCCGGGGTTCGGGATGACGCCGATCGAGTTGAGTTGCCCCTGGCTCACGACTCAGCTACAAATAGAATCATTCATGAATTCAAGACCTGCCGTGGCCGCTGACCGCTCACGCATTCCTGTTGTGTTGATCGACGCGTGGGCTCGGATCCGCACCTCGATGTTTTGGATGGTGGCTATCGCGCTGTTTCTGCGCGTGGGATGGATCATCGTCGGCCATACCTATAAGTTCAAGAGCGCGGACGATAATTTCGGCTTTGGCTGGGAGATGGGACGCATTGCCGCAGCCATCGCGTCGGGACATGGCTTCAGCAATCCTTTCGGCGCGGCTACGGGGCCTACCGCTTGGGAGCCTCCGCTTTATCCTTATCTGACTGCGGGCGTGTTCCACATCTTCGGCATTTACTCGCGCGCGTCGGCGTTTGTGCTGCTCTCGCTCAACAGCGTTTTCTCGGCGCTTTCCTGCATTCCGATTTTTCTCATCGCGCGGCGGATTTTTTCGGAGAAAGTTGCGGTCGGCGCCGCGTGGACTTGGGCGCTGCTGCCTTACGCGATGTATTGGTGCACGCGTTGGGTCTGGGAGACGAGTCTCTCGCCGTTGCTGTTGGCCGTGATTCTGTGGCTCACGCTGACTATGGAAGAACGCGACGGACTGAAGCCGTGGGCCTGGTTCGGGCTGCTCTGGGGCGTGGCCGCACTGGACAGCACGGTGCTGATTTCATTTTTGCCGGCCTCGGGGTTGTCGGCGTGGTACCACCGCGCCAAGCGGGGCAAGAAGTCGTTGGCTGGCGTGGTGCTGGCTTCCGTCGTTTTCGTGGCTTGCGTAACACCATGGACGGTGCGGAACTACAAAACCTTTGGCACGTTTATTTTTGTTCGCGACAACTTCGGGGCGGAGTTGCGTCTGGGCAACGGCCGCGGCGCCGACGGAACATGGATGCAGCAAATACATCCCACGCAGGATGTTTACTCGATGCGCCTGTATACCGCGATGGGCGAACTGCCTTACATTGCGATGCGCAAGCGGCAGGCGCTCGACTACATTGAGGCGGATTACGGGCGCTTCGCGGTACTCTGCCTGAAGCGCTTCATTTATTTCTGGGCTGGGCCGCCGCGGCTGGCGCAAATCTGGTGGCTGGCGCAGGTGAAGAACTCGTTGTTTCTCGCTTCCTCGGTGCTTATGTTCTGGGGCCTGGGGCGGTCTTTGCGCCGCCGCAAACCCGGCGCCTGGCTGCTGTTCTGGCTGATCTTGTTATACCCCGCGATTTATTATGTGGTGTTTCCGGGCCAACGCTACCGGCATCCGATCGAGCCGGAGATGACAATTCTGGGCGTTTACCTGCTGACCGAAGCTGGCAAGAAGAGCGGAACCGAAGACGGGTCGGATTTGAAAAGCTAGCGGATGTGAACAAACTAAACATTGGAACATTCGTGACACAGCCTCCGTATATGTGGATACGGGGCAGTTTTCCGGCGTCGGCACTCACCAATTCCGAATCGCTGCGTCTAACCCGTTGAAACGGAGGAAGCCTATGAACCGCCAACGCCAATTTCCCACCTGGTTGGGTGCAGTTCTAGGGACCATTTGCGCCCTGTTCATTTTTGCGTTGGGGGCTCATGCTTCCGATCATCGGGGCGCATTTTCTGAAGAATTCCATCAGACCTACGCCCTCACTCCCGATGGCAGCGTAGAGCTCGACAACATCAATGGCGCGGTTCACATCTCCACCTGGGACCAGAATGAAGTGAAGGTGGATGCCGTTAAATACGCCGACGCGAAGGACCGGCTCGACGACGCGCGCATTGAAATTGATTCGAGCAAAGAACATCTTTCAATTCGCACCAAGTATCGCGATCACGACCTCACATTCAACTGGGGATCGCACAACAATCCTCCGAGCGTTGAATACACGCTGACCGTGCCGCGCACTGCTCGGCTGGACGAGATCAAGCTGATCAACGGTGCGCTCGACGTCACAGGCGTCACGGGAGAGGTGCATGCCTCGTGCATCAACGGACGGCTGGAGGCGCACAATCTCGCCGGACGCGTTGAACTTTCTACCATCAACGGCCGTCTGGACGCCGGGTTTGATCAGCTTTCCGGCTCGCCCGTGGAGTTGAATTCGGTGAATGGTTCGGTCGAATTGACGATTCCTTCGGATTCCAAAGCAGAGATCGAGGCAAGCACGGTTTCCGGCGGAATCGACAACGACTTCGGGCTGCACGTGAATCATCACAGAATCGTCGGCCACGACTTGCGCGGGGAGTTGGGCACGGGCGGTCCGCGCATCAAGCTGGAGAACGTAAACGGCCGCATCGAGATTCACCATGCGTCGGATGGGCGCGCTCTTAGCCCGGTGAAAGATCTGAGCCATCGTGACGATGATGACGAGATCTAGTTAGGGAAAAGGCTTAATAGATCGTGTATCCCGGTGCGGGTGTGCGCAGGTCAGGCTTTGTGGCCATCAGCAGCAACGCGCCCTCGCGTTTGAATGCCCGCAGATCATCGAGACTATGGAACGATTTCGTCTGATAGTCATCGGGCGTGGGCGTGTCGTCGGGAACGCGGCACGCCTCTACGTTTTCGAAGGCATGCTTCTTCAGCAGCTCGACATACTCTGCCTCGGAGCGCACATGTACCGGCACTTTCAGCTTGTCGACCCACTGCAGCGAATACTGATTGTCTTTGTATAGATTGATCAGGATGAATAACCTCCCCCGCGGGGCGAGCACGCGAAACAGCTCCATCAGCGCCCGATCCTGGTCGGCGTAGTAATAAAACGACTCCACCGACAAGACCTTGTCGAAGAAGTTTTCTTCCCAGGGAATCTGCTGTGCCGATCCCCAGACGTAGAGCACGTTGTCGAAATCTCTCGAGGCGGCGCGAGCCTCGCGAATCATCTCGTCGGAAACATCGAGGCCGACTACCTGGCCGAAGCCATCCGGGCCCTCGCCGACGAGCCGGGCAAGCAGCCGCGTCGCCCATCCCGAGCCGCAACCCAGGTCGAGCACGCGCTCGCCGGGACGCAGATTCATCTTGCGAATTGTTTTCGCGGTGATGTCGAGATGATGGTTCTCCATCTTCGGGCCTTCGCCGGCCGCGGCCCAGCGGTTGAATTCCTGCTGGAGTTTTTCGTCGGGAGTGAGGGATTTCTCGGGCATAGCCGCTCCATCCGATAGCTTAAATCCAAATTGCTCGCCTTTATTAACATCCTATGGGATGTGATACCTTATAGGTGATGTTATTTGACCGGGTTGTTCTGGACACCTCGGTGGTTGTTGCAGCGCTCCGCAGTCGGAATGGAGCGGCGAATGCCGTGTTGCGGCTGGTTGCGCAGCGCGCTGTTACCCTGGTGGCGACACCGCCGTTGTTCCTAGAATATGAAGATGTTCTCAAGCGTGCGGAACAGCGTCTAGCGCACAAGCTCAATCTGCAGCAGATTGATGAATTCCTAGCAGAACTTGCAGCACTGATCGAACCAGTTCAAGCGCGCTTTCTGTGGAGGCCTCAGACGCACGATCCAAATGACGAAATGGTCCTGGAGGCGGCGATCAACGGAAGAGCGGATGCCTTGATCACTTACAACATTTCTGACTTTGCATCGGGCGGAAAGCGTTTTGGAATTGAAGTTATTACTCCGGCGGACCTGCTGAAGGAGATGAAACCATGAGCAAAGCAACCTACCCTTTGAAACTTCCCCTTTCGATCAAACGAGCAGCAGAGCGCCTAGCCAAAGAGGATGGCGTGTCGCTCAATCAATGGATTGCTTCCGCCGTGGCCCAAAAAGTTGGTGTCGCCGAAACCGCAGCAGAGTTCTTCAAGAAGCGTGCCGGCACCGCAACTGGAGACGGCCTGATGAAATTTCTGCGCAATGCACCCAACGTCGCACCGGAACCGGAAGATAGGGCGAGGTAGCAGCTTTTTCCACGATAGGCCTTCTGTGCTACAGTTCTTCACCAAACATGGCGACACGCCCCAAGAATCCGACGCCCGAGCGCGACCACGGCTCGTTCTACTGCCCGAATTGCGCTATGGAGGCGAACGATCCGCTGACCTGCGGCGACTGTTCTTCCATCATCTGCCGGCGCTGCGGTACGCCGCTGGAATCTTCCGACGAACTCGGAATCGGCTGATCGAGTTGGAGTAAAGGATGTTTGAACGATACACCGAGAAGGCGCGCAGGGTCATTTTCTTCGCACGCTATGAGGCCAGCAACTATGGGTCCAAGGAAATTGATACAGAGCACCTACTCCTCGGTCTAATACGCGAGGACAAAGCCCTCTATCGCCAACTGCCGAGGACCGATCTTAGAAATGTGCGGCAGCGAGTTGACGATCGTTATCCGAAGCGTGCGTCGATCCCAACTAACGTCGACCTCCCGCTCAGCGATGCAGGCAAACGCGTTCTCCAATATGCGGCAGACGAAGCCGATCGGCTCGCTCACAAATACATCGGAACTGAACATCTGTTCCTCGGCCTACTCGATGAAGGAGCCTGCTTTGCAGCAGAGCTTCTGCGCGACGGTGGAGCTGACCCCACCGGCATGCGCCTTCAACTCGCTGAATCCGCGCGCCAGCAAACGGCACCGCTTCATCGCGATTTCATGCGGCCTGGCCAACGATTCGGCTTCGGCGGACCCATCGAAATCCACGGCGTCCGCCGGAGCGCCGAACACGTCCGCGAGGCGGTCCAGCGCTGCCGTATGTATAACTGGCATTGGGACAGACGTTCCTGGACGAACCTCGACATTGCGATCGAAAGAAAAACCGGGAAAGTTTCTTTTGACCTGCGCCTGGCGGAGGATGCTAAAAACTTTGAACTCGTAAAAAGCGGTTGGAAAAACGATCACTGCTTCATCTGCCGCTGGGAACTGTTCGAGTCGCAGAACGAAGCAGATGCGGAGCACGGCATCGGCTACACCAACGGGCGCGACTGGTTGTGCACGGAGTGCTACGCGAAATTCTGGGAGCGCCCGGATTTCTTTTCGTCTTCGTATTCCGACATCACCTAGCTGATCGACCTTCTGGGGCTGCGCCCGCCCGGGCGCGGCAGGATATACTTCTCTATGAAGGTAAGGCCGACCTTCCTCAGACTCTGATTTCACCTCCATCCCCAGGAGAATCTGTATGGCTACCACCGAAGTCGCAACGCCCCTGTCGTCACCCCTATCGCCAGAAGAGCTGCAGAGAGTGAATGCTTACTGGCGGGCCTGCAATTATCTTGCAGCCGGCATGATCTATCTTCGCGCCAATCCCCTGCTCCGCGAGCCGCTCAAGCCAGAGCACTTCAAGCATCGGCTGTTGGGTCATTGGGGATCGGATCCGGGCCAGTCGCTGGTCTGGGTTCACATGAATCGTCTTATCAAGAAGTACGATTTGAATGTGATGTACGTCGCAGGGCCCGGTCACGGCGCGCCGGCTACGCTCGCGAATTGCTATCTCGAGGGCTACTACTCCGAAATTTATCCGGATAAGAGCCGTGACGAAGCTGGAATGCTCAAGTTTTTTCAGCAGTTCTCATTTCCTGGGGGCATCGGCTCGCACTGCACGCCAGAGACGCCTGGGTCGATTCACGAAGGCGGCGAGCTTGGGTATTCGCTCTCGCACGGGTATGGCGCGGCATTTGATAATCCCGATCTTATCGTCACTGTGGTAGTTGGTGACGGCGAGGCCGAGACTGGTCCGCTTGCGACCTCATGGCATTCCAACAAGTTCATGAATCCGATTCGCGACGGAGCTGTCTTGCCGGTGTTGCACCTCAACGGCTACAAGATCGCGAATCCGACCATCCTCGCGCGCATCCCGCACGACGAGTTGGAGGCGCTGCTGACTGGCTACGGTCACAAGGCTTATTTCGTGGAAGGCAGCGACCCGTTGGAAATGCATCAGAAAATGGCGTCGACCCTGGAGGAGTGCATTCTTGAGATTCGGTCAATCCAGCAACACGCACGTTCGACGGGCGATACTGCGCGGCCGCGCTGGCCCATGATCGTGCTTCGTTCGCCCAAGGGATGGACATGCCCAAAAGAAGTGGACGGCCACAAGGTGGAAGATTTCTGGCGCGCGCATCAGGTTCCGGTGCTCGACCCGGCTACGAATAAATCCCATCTAAAAATCGTCGAAGACTGGATGCGCAGTTATAAGCCGGAAGAACTTTTCGACGCCGAGGGAACGCTGGTGCCGGCGCTTCAGGAACTTGCGCCCTCGGGCTCACGCCGCATCTCGGCCAATCCGCATGCAAACGGCGGATTGCTGCGCAAGGAACTCGAACAGCCGGATTTTCGCGACTATGCCGTCAAGGTAAAAGCGCCGGGTGGAAGCTATGCTCCGCCCACCGACGTGCTGGCGCACTTTCTTGCCGAGGTGATGCGGCGCAACATGAATTCGTTCCGCGTATTTGGGCCGGATGAGACGGCTTCAAACCGGCTCACCGCCATCTACGCGGCTTCGAAGAAGACCTGGCTCGCTGAATACAAGCCGGAAGACGCTGATGGTGGCGAGCTGGATGTTTACGGGCGCGTGATGGAGATGCTCAGCGAGCACACGTTAGAGGGCTGGTTTGAAGGCTACGTTCTTACCGGCCGGCACGGATTGTTCTCAACCTACGAAGCCTTCGTGCACGTGATCGATTCCATGTTTAACCAGCACGCCAAGTGGCTGGAGAAGTCAAAGAAAGAGATTTCCTGGCGCGCCCCCGTTCCTTCGATCAACATCCTGATCACATCGCTGGTCTGGCGGCAGGATCACAACGGCTTCACGCATCAGGATCCTGGGTTCCTTGATGTGGTCACGAACAAGAGCAAAGATATTGTCCGCATTTATCTGCCGCCGGACGCGAACTGCCTGCTGAGTGTGACCGATCATTGCCTGCGCTCGCGGGATTACTTCAACGTGATCGTCGCCGACAAACAGGATCACCTTCAGTACCTCACCATGGATGAAGCGGTAAACCACTGCACGAAGGGCATCGGCATCTGGGACTGGGCTTCGACCGACGATGGCGCGGAGCCCGATGTGGTGCTGGCTTGCGCCGGCGACATCCCGACGATGGAGGCGGTCGCCGCGGTTGCGATTCTGAAGGAGCACTTTTCTGATTTGAAGATCCGGTTCGTCAACGTGGTCGATCTTTTCCGCCTCATGCCGGAGAGCGAACATCCGCATGGGCTTTCCGACCGCGACTTCGATTCGCTGTTCACGACTGACAAACCTGTGATCTTCAACTTCCACGCGTATCCAGCGCTGATCCACAAACTCACCTACCGCCGCACGAATCATGACAACATCCACGTTCGCGGCTACAAGGAAAAAGGAAATATCAACACACCCCTCGAACTCGCCATTCTCAATCAGATCGACCGGTTTGATATTGCAATTGATGTCATCGACCGGGTACCGCGCTTGAGCTCCGCCGGTGCTCACGTGAAGGAATGGCTGAAAGACCAGATCATCGATAGCGTCCAGTACGCGCACGCCGAAGGCATCGACAAAGAAGAGATCTGCAACTGGAAGTGGCCAGGCTAGCCATGGCACAAGAGCCGGCTGCAAAAGACGATCTGATCCTGGTTCTCAACAGCGGTTCTTCTTCGCTGAAGTTCGGCATCTACCGCCGCGGCGCGAGCGATGAAGAACCTGTGCTGACGGGAAGCGCTGAGGGCATAGGACGCGGCAATGGCACACTGAACATTCGTTCTTCCGACGGAGCAACTCTGGTTGGGATAGAGAGAACTCACGAGTCGCAGAGCGATGCCCTCACCGCGCTGGCTGCGGCGATCAAGGAACATGTTCGCACGGGGCCCGCGGCCGTGGGGCATCGCGTGGTGCACGGGGGCCCGCACCTGCTCGCGCACCAGCTCATCACCCCACAGGTTCTCGATCAACTACGCGCCGCCGTCCATTTCGCGCCGCTGCATATTCCGCAGGCGCTTGCGCTCATCACTGCGGCGCAGGCGATTTTTTCTTCGGCGGCACACTACGCCTGTTTCGACGACGCTTTTCATCGAACCATGCCGGAAGTGGCGTCGCATCTTCCGATTCCCCAGCGTTACTTTGATACAGGAATTCGACGCTACGGTTTCCACGGTCTCTCCTATGAGTCGCTGGTGCGGCGGCTAGGGCCGCGGCTTCCCGAGCGAGCTATTTTCGCGCACCTCGGCAACGGGGCCAGCCTCTGCGCGCTGCGCAACCGACGGTCGATCGACACTACCATGGGGCTCACGCCTACGGGCGGCATACCGATGGGCACACGCTCCGGCGATCTCGACCCCGGCGTTTTTCTCTACCTCATGCGCAACGGGAAGCTGGGCGCGAACGAGCTTGAGGATTTGTTGAACCATCAGAGCGGGCTATTTGCACTTTCGTCCGGCGAGAGCGACGTGAAGGCACTGGAGAAACGCTCCTCGGGCAACGATCCGCACGCCATTCTAGCGCTGGATGTTTTCGCTATTGCGATACGCAAAGCTATCGGCGCCTACGTTGCTCTGCTGGGCGGAATTGATCTTCTCGTCTTTACCGGAGGCATTGGAGAGCACAGCGAACGCATTCGGTCCGCAGCGACAGCGGGCCTTGAAGTTCTTGGCCTCACGGCAGACAAGATTCAGGCTGTGCCCACGCAGGAGGAACAGCAGATCGCTTTTCACTGTCGTGCGATGATGAAGCAACGGGATTAGCGGCGGTACTCCGTCGCGGGAGACTTCGGCTATTGTGAAATTGCGATCAGTCGGCGGCTACCGTTTGGACTGCTTCTTCTTGCTGGACGGGGCGTGGGGCGCGGTTCGAGGGCAGGCCGGCGTCGCGGATCTTGTAGAGCAGGGCGCGGTAGCTGATGCCTAAAGCGCGGGCCGCTTGTTTGCGGTTCCAGTGATGATGCTG
This sequence comes from Candidatus Sulfotelmatobacter sp., assembly GCA_049673585.1. Lineage (GTDB taxonomy): Bacteria > Acidobacteriota > Terriglobia > Terriglobales > Acidobacteriaceae > Sulfotelmatobacter. The sequence continues at coordinate 87,937 of JBATXV010000013.1, forward strand.
CAGAACTTTGAGGATGATCTTGCGTTCCAGTTCCCGAACGGCTTGCCGGGTGATCTTTTTCAGCGAGATCGGTCCGTCGACGGAAATGTCGGCGGTGAAGAAATCCTGGGGTTGCGGCCGCAGGTCGCCGGAGATGGATTCCTCCGTGCCCAGAATCACGTAACGCTTCATCAGATTTTCCAGCTCGCGGACGTTGCCCGGCCAGTGGTACTTCTTCAGCGCGCTCATCAGCTCAGCGGAGAGCGGGTTGGCGCGCGAGTTGAATTTGTGGTTGTAGTATTCGAGGAAATAGCTGACCAGTTGCGGAATATCGGAAGCTCGTTCGCGCAGCGCTGGCATGTGCAGATTGACGACATTGATGCGGTAGAAAAGATCGGCTCGAAATGTGCCGTTGGCGATTTCTTCTTCGAGCTTGCGATTGGTGGCGCACACCACGCGAACTTCAACTTTCTTGTCTTCCTGGGCGCCGATGCGGCAGAACTGGCCGTCCTGCAGTAATTGCAACAACTTCGACTGCAGTCCCATGTCGAGTTCGGAAATCTCATCGAGGAACAGAGTGCCGCGGTGTGCCATTTCGACGCGGCCGGGCTTGGTGCCGTAGGCGCCGGTGAAGGCTCCTTTTTCGTAGCCGAACAGTTCACTTTCGAGAAGTGTGCCGGGAATCGCCGGGCAATTTACCTTCACCCATGGACCTGTCTTCCATGGCGAGGCGGCGTGGATCATGCGGGCGATAATGTCTTTGCCGGTGCCACTCTCTCCCTGAATCAATACGGGGACGTTGGCGCCGGCGATCTTTGCCAGCCGCTCCCGCAGAGCCCGCATGGCCTCGGTGCCGCCGAATACGACGGAATCGGGGGGCATCTCGCCCAGGGGCTGGATTAGTGCGCTGACTGGATTTGAAGTGCTCATAAGTGTTCCAAAGCTGCGTCGGGGGCTACCGCAGGACAGGCTTATGGGGTAGTGTGCACCCAGAGAACCAAACGCAGAGGGCACCGATACTTATCCGGAAAGCCTACTCTATGTGATTGATGAAAAGCAACTTACTAAAGATTGGGAGGTGAAACGGTGGGTAACCAGCGGGCCGGAAATGCTGGGCAGAGTGGGCAATCGGCGAGGGAAAAGATTTTCACACCGTAGAAGCGAGCTTCCGTCGGAGCGGCCTCGATGTGGAGTGCGAATTGAGTAGCGGGCGGGAGAATTTCAGGCCAACCAGGTTGTAGCCCTCTCCGTGCTGCATGCGCAACACCTTGGCGCGGAGGCTTCGTGCGACTCGCGGCAACGCCGCCAAGGCAGCGAGGGGGGCGCTGGGGATCTCCAGCAAAACCTGCGCTGTGGAAGGGATTGAGCGGCGAACCGCGACCAGCATGCCGCCGGCGGAAACGTTGAGGGCGGTGGCAAACTCCAGAAATTCCTTTCCCGTCTCCGCCCCGCTTCTGACAAAGACCGGAATCGCCAAAGGCAGGCGAGGCCACCGCCGACGCTCTGCCGCTGCCCTGTTACCGTTCACGCACACTCCCTCGTACTTCGTTTAACCCAGCATTTCCAGCATCTTAGGGGCCAAATCCTGGGTTATGGGCCAAATCCAAGAAGCGACAGGGATGAAACTCAAAGCTACCCTGTCAGCTCCTGGCGCTGGGAGCGCTAACGCCGTCAAACTGGGGCGGTTGCTGCCGATCTCGGCATCGCCTGGTCTGTGCCCTGAAATGGCATCCTGAAGGGCTTATCCGCCTGTTAAGTGCAAGGTTTTGCCACACTTGGGTAATCAGGTTGCATTTTTCGTTGACAGGCAAAACTGGCCTAGCATACGATTTTTATACGGGGTTCTACGTTAATACGTCGAGTCCATCCTCCCTCTGTGTTAGACCGCCGTCCCTTATGGCTATGGCCACCGCGCAAAAGAATATTCCTGTTTCCGAGCCTCGCGAAGCGAAGACAGGCGCGTCCCTGCCCGCTGCGGGGGAAGGTATTCTCAGTGCGGCTGAGCTGCAACAAGCGCACTCCGAGCTGCAGGCGCGCTTCCAGCGCACCACGAATGCTCTTGGCTCCGCGGCTCACGACCTGAAAACGCCGCTCGCAATTCTGAACGGTTATGTCGAATTGCTGCAAAGCGAGAAGCTGGGAGCGTTGAACGAACGGCAGCGGGAAGTCTTGCGCGATATGCAGTCGAGTGGCAAGCGACTGCAACAGTTCATTCAGGATTTTCTCACCTACAGTGCTCTCGAGACCGGCGCGCTCAAGATGCAGTTCGCGGCGGGCAACATCAACGAGTGCCTCTCCGACGTTTGCCGCTTGTGGTCGACCCGCTTTCAGGAAAAAGGTTTGGCTCTTTACTTTCTGGCGAACGACAAACTCCCGGTTTTTCCTTTTGATTCTCCGAAGCTGGAGCGCGTAATCTCGAACCTGTTGGAGAACTCTTTTAAATTCGTTCCACGCGGCGGCACGGTTTGGCTGCATGCGGAACCTCACATGTGGGAGCGACGCGCCGCAGCCCAACCAGCGTCCGCGGGCGAGCGGCGACGACAGGATACTTCGCAGCCGAATGCCGTAAAGGTGAGCGTCTCCGATACCGGGCCGGGAATTCCAGCGGAGTATCAACAGGAAGTTTTTGATGATTTCTTCCGCTTGCCGGGCACGGAAACTCAGGACGGCATGGGGCTGGGCTTAGCGATCGTGCGCCGCCTGGTGCAGGGCATGGGTGGAAAAATCTGGGTGGAAAGCGATCCTGGGGCGGGCTGCAAATTCTCCTTCCTCATTCCTTTCAAACCGGTCCCGAGCACCGCGGGCAAAGGAAAGACTCGATGAGCGAGAAGGCAATGCGCGAGACGGCCAAGATTCTGCTGGTGGATGACGAACCGGCCATGCTGCGCTATATCAAGACCCTGCTCGAGGTCGACGACTACAAAGTGGAAACCGCGTCGACCGGCGAAGAAGCTCTGCAGCGCATAGACAAGGGCATGGAGCCCGATCTGGTGCTGTTGGATGTTCTGATGCCCGGCATCGACGGCCTGGAGACTCTCGAGCAACTGCGGCAGAAGCGGCCCGGCGTGAAAGTTGTGATGCTTTCCTGCGTTAACGATACGAAAAAAGTTGTTCAGGCCATGCGGCTGGGGGCGCAGGATTACCTCACGAAACCCTTCCAGAAAGCGGAATTGGATGCAGTGGTCAACCTGTGCCTGGGCCAGGGCAAGATGCCGGTGGGAGGCGAAGTCGAGGAAGTCGGCGAAGATACGTTCTTTATTGCGGCGAGCGCAGTCATGCGGAAGATCCGCTCACAAGCCGCGCTGGTCGCGAATGTGGATATTCCGGTATTGCTTTTGGGCGAGAGCGGCACCGGCAAGGAAGTACTGGCGCGCCTGGTGCACAAGCTCTCGCCGCGGGCTCACCGCACGTTCCTGAAAGTGAATTGCGCGGCCGTTCCCGCCGATCTGCTGGAGAGCGAACTCTTTGGCTACGAGCCGGGAGCATTTACCGGGGCAACGCACGCCAAGCCGGGGAAGTTCGAACTGTGCAACAAAGGCACGATTCTCCTCGATGAAATCGGCGAGATGCCTCCTGCTCTGCAGGCCAAGCTGCTGCACGTATTGCAGGACCAGCAATTCTCGCGGCTGGGCAGCCGGTCAGTCATCAAAGTGGACGTGCGCATCCTCGCCGCCACCAACATTGACATTCCGCAGGCTCTAGCTGCAAAACGGCTGCGCGAAGATCTTTACTATCGCCTCAATGCGTTCACCCTGTCACTTCCGCCGCTGCGCGAGCGGAAGGAAGAGATTCCGGTTCTGCTGAAACATTTCATGACGCGCATGGCCGAGCGTTACGCACGGCCCCAGCTGCCGCTTTCTCCCGCGATGCTTGAGGCCTGCCAGGCGCATTCCTGGCCCGGCAATCTGCGCGAGCTCAACAACTTTCTCAAACGGTATTTAATCCTGGGCGATGAAAATCTCGCGGTCGCGGAATTGCAGCCGCGCAACGACGGCAACGGCGGGGCCCGGGGAGATTCTGCAACAAAAGGTGAAGCGAGCGGCGGATTGAAATCTCTAGCTCGCAGCGCGAAAGACGAGGCCGAAGGCGAAGCCATCCGGCAAGCGCTCGAGCAGACCAACTGGAATCGCAAACAGGCCGCAGCCCTTCTGCAGATCAGCTACAAGGCCCTGCTCTACAAGATCCGGCAATACGGAATCGCCGAGGCCAAAAGCCATCACAAGCTTTCTGCCGGGGCCTAGAGCGGCACTACATTGTCCCACTTCTTTCCCGAGCGGGCTCACCCCACCTCTTACGGCACCACGGTCAAGCTGAACGGCACGCTTTCAGTAAACGTACCTGACGTGGCCGTGATGGTGAGAGAGTAGGTGCCTGAAGGAGTTCCGCTCACTGTCGGCTGGGTTTTGCCGGTGCTGCAAGAGGGCTGCAGCAGAACCATGGCAAAGAGCACCGAGAGCGCGAGAAAAACCCACAAACATTTCATCTTTTTCCCGGCACTTCTGCCGCCGGAACCCAACCCCAACAGGGCCATCCCCGGGACCATCAACCAGAACGCATAGACCGGATGGCGCCATCCGGTTGAACTGATGGTGGTCTCGGGCTGCGCGGTCGTTGTGAGGTTCAGGGTGACCGAGGCAGAACCGTTGCCCCCGCTGAATGAGACCGTGTTGGAAGTAAAACTGCAACCCGCCCCGGTGGGAAGAGGGCTGCAACTGAGCGTGACGTTAGCCGGGAACGACCCCGTCGGTGACAAGTTCACGGCATATACCGCGGGCAACCCCGCGGGCACGGTTCGGGAAGGTGGGTTGACGGATACGGTATAACCGCCGGCCGTGAACGAGGCAGTGGCCTGGTTGCTGGTGTTGGTATCGTTGGCGCTGGAGACCATCGCCGTAACCGAACAGTTGCCGCAGAGGCTGTTCGGCGTCACGACAAAGGTGACGGTCGAGAGGGCGCCGGATTGCAGCGCGGGGATCTGGCAAACTACGCCGTTGCTGCTGGGCGCGCTACAGGTGCCCGAGTTTACGGTGGCGCTGTTGAACGTCACGCCCTCGGAAATCGGAACGTTGCCGCTCACCTCAATGTTCGTCGCCGGGTCTGGCCCCGTGTTCGTCACCGTAAAGGTCACCGTGACTTGATTGCCAGCGCTCACTTCTCCCAGCGGGGAGACACATTGCCCCAGACAAGCGACGCTCAAGCTGGCCGCGGTTCCCAGTTCGGCCACGAACGCGTTGCGAGTTCCCTTGAGCGTAGTCTGCAGGGCATTCTTGGTCCCAAAGTTCGTCGAGGTGGTATCGCCGACAATATAAGAATTCAAATTGGGATCGACCGCGATGCCGGTGCCGCGATCCACTCCATTGCCACCAGGCAGATCTAGAAGATAGGTGGAGAAAGAGCCAGCCTGATTTTGGTTCACCGTCGTGGTCGTATTAATCTGCGAAAAGAAAGCGTTCTGCGTTCCGTTGAGTGTGGTCTGGAACGCGCCCACGGTGGTGGGGAAGTCGGTCGAAGCGGTCGTTCCCGTCAGCACTACGTCGTTGAGCGTTGTGCTCTGAGAATCCAACACGGCAATCGCGGAAGCGCTATCGTTTCCTGCTCCGCCCAAGTAAGTGAAATAGGTGAGGGCCACGTCCACCGGAGTGCCGGAACCGTTCTGCGTGGGGTTGGTCATCTGCGCCACATAGGCATCAAAAGGCGCCGGAGACGCGATGGTTGGACATGGCAAAACAATGGGCGGAGGAGTATCCAGGCATTGCTGGAAGGGCGTTACACCCGTGGGCAGGTTGAACAGGCTGGTGGGGGTCGCTCCGGTGTTGGTTTCCCCGGTCAGATAAATATGGGCCGCGCCGGAATCAATCGCAATCGCCGGGCCTGTATCGGTGGCGATTCCTCCGAAGTAAGTCGAGAAAAGCAGCTGCGCGCCTACCGCCCCGAGGGGATTGATTTTGGCGACAAAGGCATCCGTCGGGTAAGGGGCGGTGGGAGCCGTACATACATATGAAGCGCTTAAGATCAGCGGCGGAACCGTATCCAGGCAGGGCTGATACGCATTGAAGATGGGAAAATCGCTCCCCACACTGTCGCCGAACTGGCCCAGGCCACTATTAAAGAAATTCGTTGTGCCGCTGAAATACATGTTGCCGGTCGCATCGACAGTGATGCCGCCGCCCACGTTGCAAGGTGGCGTGCCACAGTTGGCGGCAATGGGAGTCGGCGAGGTTCCGCCGAAGTAGGTGGAATACTGAATGCCGCCCACACTATTAGGATTTCTGGTATCTACTTCGGTGACGAAAAATTGCAGGCTCGTCTTCGGTGTCTGCTGATACGGCACCGGGAAGTAGGTCGCGGGAAAAGCGTCGGTAAGGGATGGCACGTCTTGCGAAGTCGTGGTGCCGGTGAGGAACACGTCGCCCTTGGTGTCGATCGTCATCCCGCTGGCCTGGTCGTCGCCATTGCCAGAGAGATAAGAAGAATAGATAAAGGCGGAGCCCGCAGGGTTAAGCACGCTGACAAACACCGAGGTGCAAGTGGGCAAGCCCGCACAATTGAGCTTGGTCTCGGGCGCAGTCTGGTAGGGAATGCCGAAGGTCGGAAAGTCGGTGGAACTCGTGTTGCCGACGAGATAGGCATTGCCGCCGTCATCGACGCCGATACCGACGCTGGTGTCTGCTCCTGGGCCTCCGCTGCCTCCAAGAAATGTCGCATAAGCGACGGACGGCGGCTGCGAAGGATTGATCTTTGCAACGAAAATGTTGGGCGCGGTGGGGACGGTGCCCAGTTCCGTAGGAGCCGTCGTACCCAACGGAAAAGTACTCGGCGGGGATGTGGTCGAACCGACGATATAGATGCTGCCGTCGCCGTTGACCGCAACCGATGGCGAAGTTTCCGTTCCAGAACCGCCGAAGTACGTCAGAAAAACCGGGATCGGGTCGATGATCAGCTCGCGGCTGCGGTCATAAGGCCCGATCTCGAAACCGACGCGGTTTGCGGCGCGCAGAACAAAGCGTCCGGATACCGGCACGTGGCGGTCTCCGTCCAGTTGGTACAGCTGAGGCGCTTGCAGGCGCAATCCGCCGGCGTCCTCGCCGGTGAGAATCAGATCTCCACCGCTCAGTCCCAACTTATTTGCCCCCTCAAACTGCATCTCGGCCTGCGAGGGATCGCCGCCGGGGGCGACCCGGAAGTCGAACTCCAGACGGCCCCGGTTTCCGTAGAAAATGAGATCGATTCCGGGATAAACCCTTGCGTAGCGAACCCCACCAAACTGCGGAATGCCGCTATGCCATTTCTGGGGATCGTTGCCGATGATGTAGTTACTCTTGCCGGGCAGCGCATCGGCTCCGGCGAGGGTTGCCGCAGGGTTGGCACCCACCAGCTTCATCCGTACAAATTGTTCGCTGGGCTGCACTGCTGATGCTGAGGACGATGGCGACGAAGGTGCCGTCTGCATGGCCAGCACCGCGCTGTTCGCGTCGAGGAAGAGACTGTATCCCGCGCCGTGCGCGAGGAATTTCACCTGGGGATCGGCCTGGCCCTGGTTAGGCTCGAAGATGAGCGGCAACTGCCCGAGTAGGGCGCGCGCTTGCGATTTCGGCTTCAGCGACAGTCTGGACGACACCGGACTCGGAGATGCGGGATGCCGCGCCACGGCCTTCTCGGCATAGCGGCGGGAACCGAATCCGAGCAACACCGACCCCGCCACCAGCAGTGCGACCAGCGCCCCAAGAAGACGAACCCACAACAGGCTTTTTCCGGAATCTTTCTCCAAAGTTTTTCCCAAGCTTTCTGCCGAGCTTTCTCCCGACCAACGGCCATTACCCATCACGCTTTTTCCTCCGATGCAACTCGAGCATTCTCACTAGATTTGGAGAGAGTAGACACGGCGCGCGAGTCAGTACTTACCCGGCACCGGCGAAACCGCCCGCTGCTGAACTGTCACTTGAAACTGGCGGAAAGCAAACAACTACTTAAACATCTGATGGATAGCCAAGTCAAGCCAGCCAAGTTTAGGGGACCACGTCGAGCGCAGCCGCGCGCCCGCTCCCGGAGTTGTCAGATGCGTTCGGAACCGTGGAAAGATGCCGGACTCACACCGGAAATAACCGTGGCATGAAAGTGGAACGAAGCGAATTGCAAGTCATTGCGGCGGGCGCGGTTTCTGCAAAGGCTTGCATCCCCCGCGACCGGCGCTGGGGCAACGCGAAGCCGCTGATTCGTCGCTGATTAACAGGGGAGGTTACGGGCACCGTATGGCAGCGGGATTGCTGATAAGCAGGTGCCCGTTGAACATTTACCGAATCAGTTCGGGGGCCTTTTTGCCCTTGCAAAGTGCCGGCGTTTCTATACATTGATGGTAGTCAGGGCCTGTCGAGGGGCGGGGCCTGTCCTACCCAGCCTGAAGGTTGATTTCCGGACTGCATTTAGATTGGTCTTCATTTAAGGAACATGCTTTCGGAATATACGCAACGGATGCAACCCGACGCTCAGGAACGGCGCTTGATGCGGCGCTTTGATATGCGCCTGCCGGCCGTGGTCCGCGTCGATCAAGGCAACGAATTCCAAACCGAAACTCAGAATGTGAGCGCCCGCGGAGTCTTTTTCTATCTCGACCGCCCACTCCCGGCAGGAACCCGCTGTGACGTCACTCTCACCTTCCCCCCCCACATCACGCTCACCGACGCAGTGCGAGTGCGCTTCACGGCGCGCGTCATCCGCGTGGAATCCCCTCTGCCCTCTTTACGCATCGGAACCGCCGCTATGATTGAGGACTACGAATTCCTTCGCTCCAGCGGCAGCGCGGACTTCATCAGCGCTCTGCAGCGGGAAGCGGAAAACTGAAAGACGGGCTTCGGCTTTCGGGCGCCGGGTTTCGGCCAATCTAGATCGCTAAGGAACCGTCACCACAAGGCGCGGGGCCCAGGTGCCGCTCTTCCGGAGCTCGATGGCCGGAGCCCGAAGCCGCCTTTCACTTCCCCAAATCTTTCATCTGCTGCCGCAAGCGGCTGTAGCGGCGCACCAGACTACCGATATAGAGAGTGTGAATCACCCAGGTGGCGATGTAGGCGGCGTAGAGAAACTTGATGGAACTCATTGTGGCCCCCGGCTTAGAGGAACGTTAGCCTTGGAAGACGGCGCGGCTGCGCCTTCCGGCTCGAGCAACGATTCGAGCGCTTCCGCTTCCTCTACTTCGCGGCGCAGCTTCTCCAGGCGATATCGCGACCAGCAAACCAGAAACGCAAAACAAAGAAACGCCATCCAGTTGATCAACAGAACACGCAACATCCGCGGATCGATTGAGCCGCCCCCGCCGATCACGGGTTGAGGATGCTGCGTCCGGAAAAACCAGATGGAAAAGTAAACCAGCGGAACATCAAGCGCGCCAAAAACCGCTAGGACCGCCGCCAGTTTCTGGGTCTGCGCGCTGTCGGAGAAACGCCGCAGCACCAGATAGCTTACGTAAATCAGCCACAACACCAGCGTCGACGTGAGCCGGATATCTCCCGGCGCCCACCAGATGCCCCACACCGGCCGCGCCCAGATGGGGCCGGTAACCAGAACGATGGTGCAGAAAACAACGCCGACCTCCGCCGCAGTCACCGCGAGCACGTCGAGATCCTGCCCAGGGAAGTACTTTCCGACTATGAAATAAAGAGCGACGATGATCAGCGCGGTGGTCGCGACCGAACTGGGATACATCCCGACGGGCAACTGCTGCCGCACTTGCGGGATAAAGGGAGCAATAACGCCAGCGATTCCGATCGCGATCACAATCCACTTCGCTGCGCGCTGCGTGGACGGTTTCGCATTGGCCAGGTATTCGACAGAAGCGATGAAGTTGATGAAGAACAGCAGGAAAGCTGTCCACGCCGAAGGCACATGATAATAAATGATGCGGTAAACGTCACCTTGCAGGGCGTCCGTGGGCGCAACCCACCAGGCCTCATAAAAAGCATAGGCGAGCAAAAGCGCCGTCAGCACTGCCAGGATGGGGAAGGCCTTTTTCATTCCGCTTTCAAATCATTCCGCTTGCAACACCGTTTCAAACAAGGCCAGACAAGCAGTAGTAAACACCACATCGTAGGTGAGAAGCAATACGATGAAGAAGTGAGCAGGATTCTCGCCCGTCAAAATATTTGTGGTGGCTGCGACCATCCCCAGCACGGCGGGAATCGAAACCGGAAACAAGAGCAAAGGCAGCATGAGTTCGCGGCTGCGCGTGCGCAACGACATGGCTGCAAAGAAAGTTCCGTTCACCACCAGCGCCCAGGTTCCCAGCAGCGCCACGGGAAGCAATTGCCACGCCGGACCGAGGACGCGCAAATTGTAAAAGATCACGAACAGGGGCGCCATCAGTGTCTCCAGAAGGCTGACCATGATGAAGTTCCCCAGCACTTTCGCGAGAAACAATGCAGTGGCCGGAGCCGGAGAGACACGGTAGGCATCAAGCACCTGGTTGCGCAGCTCGCGCGCCCAAGTCTGGTTGAGCGCAACGACCGCTGCAAACAGGAACGCGACCCAAACCAAGCCTCCGACGATGTGGCGCGACTCTTCTGCCAGTGGATCGAAAGAAAAAACAAAGATCACCACCACCAGCAGGGAGAAGAACAGCATGGCGTTCAGCGCATCCTTGGAGCGCCACTCCAGCCGGATGTCTTTAGCCAGCGTGACCAGCGTGATCGACCAGAACGGCTTCATGGCTCCAGCGCCCGGTTCAAATCGCGGGCAAGATGATTCGTGCGATCTACGATTTGCCCGGCCTGCATCCACACAAATTCGTCAGCCACTCCCTCCAGCAGCGCAGCCTGGTGCGTGACTACGAAAATCGTCTTGCCGGCGTCGCGCATGCCCTTGAGTAGGCCGACCATCTCTCGCGCCGAGTGCATGTCCACGTTGGAAAACGGCTCATCCAGCAGCAGAATTTTCGGGTCGTGCAGAATGGCCCGCGCCAGCGACATGCGCTGCCGCATGCCTTGCGAATATTTCCCCACCGGCCGCGACAACTCAGGGTCAAGCCCCACGGCCCGAATCACCTGCTGGCAGCGGCCGTCGCCGGCAATGTCGTAAAGGCGGGCAAAGTAGCGCAGGTTCTCCATGCCGCTCATCTCGTCGTAAAGCAGCGACGGATGAGCCATGTAACCGATCTCGCGACTGGCCTCGTGCGGGTCTTTCCCCAGGATGGAAATCTCGCCCCGGGTGGGATGAGCCAATCCCGCCAGCGCGCGCAACAGAGTCGTCTTCCCTGCCCCGTTGTCACCGAGAATCACATGGAACTTGCCAGCATCGAACTCGGCGTTCACTCCGCGCAATGCAGCGAAGCGCCCAAACTGCTTGACGAGATTCCTGACAGCGATGATTCCGGCCGAGGCCGCCATTTCGGACGCGCTTACATTCATGGGATCAAGGGGAAAGGTAGAAGATAGCGAAAGCCTGCGGCGAAGTCGAGCGCTCGAAGAGAGTGTGAAGCTGATCGCTAGTCGAGTTCAGTCTTAGTTCGAAGCCATGGCCGGTTGTGAACCGGGCTGTACCTGCGTCATGCTCTTAGCCGGTTCGTTCGATGGCATCCCGTTGGCGGGGGTGCCTGGCTGCTTGGGCGCATACTTCGAGGCGCATTTGGCTTGCAGCGCCTTGGCATGGAAAACGCCGTCGCGGCCAAAGCTGCCATCAGCCAGCGCTTGAGAGTCATCTTTGAAAGTATCAGGAGGCGCTTCCGTCCCGGTGTAATCCACCCGGAGCAGCTGATCCTGCTCCATCAGCACAAACTCAACGTGAGTTCCGGTGCGCTTGATCGAGCCCGGCTGCACATTCCCCGCGACCCGCAGGCGTTTCGAGTAAGCGCCGTTCCCCATCTTGTGCAGCTCGCTGATGGTGACATAGTAGCTCTTGCTGTCCTGCACGCCGGTATAAGCGAGATAGCCCAGCAGGAACAGAATCAACAGCGTGGCCCCGCCAAATTTCAGATAAGTTTTGCCTTGGCTCGACATAAGCAATCACCCACAGGAGCAAACTCGCGACCACTAAGACGATACGCGACGCCGCGCCCAGAATCAAGATTCCGGAAGGACGCACTCGCTCAGACCGGTCCTCCGCTAGAATGGGAGTTAGCTTTAAAGTCTCATGATTCATCCCTGGCACGATGTAACTCCCGGCGACAAGCTCCCGCAGGAATTCGATTGCGTAATCGAGATCCCATTCGGCTCGAGCGTGAAGTATGAACTCGACAAAGCCAGCGGCCTGATCAAGCTCGACCGCGTTCTCTACTCCGCTGTTTACTATCCCGCCAACTACGGCTTCATTCCGCAGACGCTGGCCGAGGACGACGACCCGCTCGATGTTCTCGTGCTCTGCCAGGAACCCGTCGTGCCGCTCACTATCATTCACGCCCGCGCCATCGGCCTGATGACCATGATCGACGCCGGCAAGCAGGACCATAAAATTATTTCGGTCGCCACCGAAGATCCCGAATTCAACTCCTACCACGAGGCCGCGGAAATGCCGCCCCACCGCATGCTCATGCTGCGGCGCTTCTTTCAGGATTACAAACAGCTTGAGGGCAAGGCCGTGGAAGTCGACGAGATACGCCCGGCCACCGAAGCCTATCCCATCATCCTCGATGCGCTCCATCGCTACAGTGAACAACGCCGCAAAGGCTTCAAGTCCCCAGCGAAACACTGAAGGAAGCCCATAGCGCCTGCCAGCGGATTGTCGATTTTTCTATTGACTTAGTGTACTAGTCGTATAGTACACTGGTGCACATGGGACGCACTTCCACCACCGCGCAGGCTTTTCAGCTCAAACTCGACCTGCGCAGCGGAGTTCCGGTCTACCGCCAGATCATCGACCAGGTTCGAGCCGGCATGGCGGCCGGAACTCTCTCCGCTGGCGATCAACTTCCCACAGTGCGGCAACTCGCAGTCGATCTGGCCATCAACCCCAACACGGTTCTACGCGCTTACCGCGAGCTGGAACTTGGCGGCATGCTCGAAACCCATCAGGGTACGGGCACATTCATTAGCGAGAAAAAGATCACTCGGAACAACGCTGAGCGCGAGCGGCAACTCGCCCAACTGGCGGGCGAATTCGCCTCCCGTGCCGGTGCTGCCGGGTTCACGGTGGAAGAACTGCTGGATCGCCTTCGCGAATTAGCGCCTCATTCCACGCAAAGGAGATAGAGACCATGACAAAAATCGAAATCGGTCAGATCAGCGGCATCGGAAGATCACTGTTTGTCATCTGCCTGTTGGCCGGCGCAATCGTCACCGCCGCCATTCATCATCCCGCTGGGATCATCGCCGGCGCCGCGCTTGGCGTCTATCTCCTTTTCGCGATCAAAGTCGTGCGCCAGTGGGAGAAGGTCGCGGTGCTGCGCCTGGGGCGTTACGTCGGCCTGCGCGGGCCAGGTCTCTTCCACATCGTACCCATCGTCGAGACATTGAGCGCCTACGTGGATCAACGCGTGCGCGTAGCCAGCGTTTCCGCGGAATCGACGCTCACCCGTGACACTGTGCCGGTCAATGTCGACGCCATCGTGTTCTGGCCAGTGTGGAACGCAGAGAAATCCATTCTGGAAGTCGAGAACTTTATCGAGGCCATCAACATGAGCGCCCAGACGGCTCTCCGCGAGTCGATTGGCCGTCATGAGCTGGCGCAGATGATCACTGAGCGTGAAACTTTGGGTCGCGAGTTGCAACGCATTCTCGATGAAAAGACGAATCCCTGGGGAATCACCGTGCAATCGGTCGAGATCCGCGATGTGAGGATTCCACAGGGATTGGAAGACGCCATGTCACGGCAGGCGCAGGCTGAGCGCGAGCGGCAGGCGCGAATCATTCTCGGCCAGGCGGAAAAGGAAATCGCCGACAGCTTTGTGCAGGCTGCAGCGTCCTATGCGGAAAATCCTGTGGCGTTGCATCTGCGGGCCATGAACATGCTCTACGAAGCCATTAAGGAAAAAGGTTCGATGGTGATCGTGCCGTCTTCAGCGGTCGAAACCATGGGACTAGGGGGAACGCTCGCAACCGCGTCACTGGGCGGAGCGAAGGCGCAGTGAGGAATAAACGAATAACCCGCCGGAAAACGGCTATGAAGGAGAAACTTATGACTTGGCTTAAGGCAAATAATCTCACGAGACTGAACAATAGAGTGCTGAACAACAGAGTATGGAGCGTGGCGTTGCTGGCAGCTGTAACTACGATTTCCGCGGCAGCGCAGAGCGGTGCACAGGCGATGCAAAAAGGGATCAGCGTAGAGTTAGCCCGCACCAGCAGCGCGGTGCCAGTACCCAACGCGGACAAGCAGGAAGCATTGATTATCACCGTGACGGATAGCGGAGGGCTTTATTTCGGAATCGACCCAGTCACGCCCCAAGCGCTGGCGGAAAAACTCGAGGCCCACTCGTCTTACACTCAGACTCTTTACATCAAGGCGGACGCTAGGGCGCCTTATGCGAGCGTGGTGAAGGTTTTGGATGCCGCACACGCAGCCCGTGTCCTAAGTGTGACTTTGCTAACCACTCAACCAAAGACGACGCGAGTGGGAACGGCAGTGTCCCCGGAAGGTATTGAAATGGAGTTGGCTCGGCGCTCCGCTCCAGCAACGAAGTAAAGCGGCGCGAAACGTCGGTCTTTCAATTTGCTACGTTGGCAGCAGCTAGAGGAGGGATCTATGACCGATACAGATTCTGTGCGGAATCTCCAAGACGGGCATGGCTATCGCTGGCTGACGGCGGCGGGCTCGCTGTTAGTGGGCTCGGCGTTTTTTAGCTTATGGTTCTGGCTGCTTCCTGGATGGCTCGGTTTCACCGTGGAAACGGCGGGCGCGGCACGCTGGCGATGGCTGGCAGGGATTCCGTCAGTGCTGGGATTCTCGGTTGCGCTACGTTGCGTCTGGGACTTCGGATGGACCGGGCGCGGCACGCCAGCCCCAATTGCTCCGCCGCAGCGCCTGGTCGTAGTTGGTTTCTACCGGTACGTGCGCAATCCCATGTATGTGGGCTTCGCGGCGGGATGGATTGGGCTGTGGGTGATTTTTGGGCATCCTGATCCCAGGCTGATTGCGGCCGTCGTGGCGGTTGCCGTCGGCGTACATCTGTTTGTCGTTTTTTATGAGGAGCCGACTTTGCGCGGGAAGTTCGGGACAGCCTACGAAGAGTACTGCCGCAACGTTCGGCGCTGGTGGCCGCGGCTGAGTGGTTGGGATCAACCTCGATGACCGTGATAGGGACAGACGAGAGCCTGCCCTAAGCGAAGTCGAAGGGGCGGCCGTCCCTGCAATTTTATCTACCAGACATGTCTACCAAACATGTCTACCAAACATGGCAGGCGTTCTCAGCCACCATGGGCTGCCCAGCTTTGCAGCCCCATGCCTTCTGGAACTCCGGCATATTTTGCACTACGCCGTCGACCCGGTATTTTCCAGGTGAGTGGGGATCGGTGAGTACCCACAGGCGAGCCTGCTCGGGACGCACTTTCTCACACCACACCCGCCCGAATCCCAGGAAGAAGCGCTGCTCCGGCGTGTAACCATCGATCTTCTGGCCTTCCTTTCCGGTCTTGTCATCGGCGATCATGTGTTCGAGCGCTCGCAGCGCGATGCGCGCGCCTCCGTTGTCGGCCGTGTTCTCACCCAGCGTGAGACGGCCGTTCAGCTTCATGTCATCGACCGCGACGAAGTTCGAGTATTCGTTGGCCACGCAACTGGCTCGCTTCTCGAATTCCTTCCCATCCTGCTCCGTCCACCAGTCGTGCAGGTTGCCTTGCGGATCGAACTTGCGGCCCTGGTCGTCGAAACCGTGCGTGAGTTCGTGGCCAATCACCAGGCCGATGCCGCCAAAGTTGACGCCGTCGTCCATATTTTTGTCGAAAAACGGCGGCTGCAGGATGCCCGCCGGAAATACGATTTCGTTATACGACGGACTGTAATAGGCATTCACGGTCGGCGGAGTCATGCCCCATTCCTTGCGATCGAGCGGCTTGTCAATCTTCGCAATCTCGCGTTTCGATTCGAATTCATTGGCCCGATGCACGTTGCCTAGCAGGTCGTCGCGCTTGATCACCACCGAACTGTAGTCGCGATACACGTCGGGATAGCCGATCTTGTTGCGAATGGCATCGAGCTTTACCTTGGCCTCCTTCTTGGTTTCGGCGCTCATCCAGGAAAGATCCTGGATATCTTCATCCAGAGATTTCTCAAGAGCGTCAACCATCTTCAGCATGCGCTGCCTGCCTTCCGCTCCAAAGGTTGCCTCTACGTATCTTTGTCCCAGCGCCTCGCCCAGTTCACGATCGGTGAGGGTGACACAGCGTTTCCAGCGCGCCTGAATTTCCTTCTGACCGTTGAGGCTCTGCTGGAACTTGAAGTTGGCCTCGACGAACGGCTGCGAAAGCCAGGGAGCCGCGGCGTTCAGCACGTGCCAGCTCACATAGGTTTTCAAGGCATCGAGCGGCTCGGCTTCGAGCACGCCATTCACTTCCTTAAAAAAGTCAGGATTGGTAACGTTCAGCTGCGTAAAATCGGGCGCACCGATCGCAGTGAAAAAGCGGTTCAGATAAAAGTTCGGTCCGAGTGCGACTGCCTCATCGCGCGTCATTTTATGATCGCGGTTTTTCGGATCGCGGCGCTGGGTGCGGTCCATCGAGTACACCGCCAGCAAGGTTTCGATGGTCAGCACGGTTTGCGCCGAGTGGGCTGCCTGCTGCGGGCTTTGGCCGGAAAGTGTGAACACCTGGGTTGCATACTCCACCAAGTGCTGCCGTATTGCCGCTTTATCGGCATCGTTTTTGATGTAGTAATCGCGGTCGGGCAACGACAGGCCGCCCTGATCAATGTAGGCGATGACCTGGTCGGCATTGTGCAGGTCCGAGTCAGAGTAAAAATTAAACAGTGGGTTTGGTCCGATCAGCTGCACGTGCGCGATCTCGTCGATCAGCGCCGCCTTGTCGTGCACTGCTGCGATTCGTTCTAGCTCGGGCTTGAGTGGCGCGATGCCTTTCGCATCCACAGCTTTCTCGTCCATGCAGGAGCCGTAGAGATCGCCGATTTTCTGGTCGATCGCATTGCGGCCCGCGCCGCCGGCCGCAGCTTTTTCAAGAATGTCGTGCTCGACATCGCGATTGTGTTCGCGAACTTCCATGAAACCGCCCCACCGCGACTGGTCCGCAGGAATCTCCGCGCTCTTGATCCAGTTTCCGCAGGCGTACTGGTAGAAATCCACGCAGGGATCGACGCTCTTGTCGATGGTGTCAAGACTGAAGCCAGGCGCGGGTTTAGCAGGGGAAGACGTTTGCGCGAAGCTAACGATACTTGTAAAAAGCAAAAAGAGCAGCAAGAGCCGGAACACTCGCATTTGAATCTCTCCTCTTCGTGAATGGCTGAGATTCTAGGCCCAGAGCGCCTCAATGAGCAAGATTTTCACATCAAGAACGCGATGGGCAACGTTCGCACCCAGCGCCCCGGCGGTTGCACCTCGATCGAATGCGCCGAAATGCGGCGACCCGCCATTCTGCCAGCGCGTCGGGGTTATAATCGGGTCCAGTAGAATTCAGACGAAAGCTGGCTCCAACACATGACCTCCACGAACGGCAACTCCGGCAACGGCAATAACGGCCACAGCGTCCCCAAGCCTCGCACTGAGTGGCTTGCCCAGCGCAGGCGCGCAAACACCGACGGCAACTTCTCGCAGATGCACTACGCGCGTCAGGGCGTGATTACGGAGGAGATGGGATACATTGCCCACCGCGAGAAACTTACGCCCGAACTGGTACGGGACGAAGTCGCCCGCGGCCGCATGATTATTCCCGCCAACATCAATCATCCGGAACTGGAGCCCATGGCGATCGGCGTGGCGTCGCTGTGCAAAATTAACGCCAACATCGGCAACTCGGCTGTGACTTCTGAAGTAAACGAAGAACTGAAAAAGCTGCATACTGCCGTGCATTACGGAGCCGACACCGTGATGGATCTCTCCACCGGCGGCAACATTCATGAAATTCGCGAAGCCATCCTCCGCCATTCTCCAGTTCCCATCGGCACCGTTCCGATTTACGAAGCCATCGCGCGCGTGAAGCGCGTCGAAGATCTGAATGCCGAAGTCATGCTCGAAGTGATCGAAGAGCAAGCCGCGCAGGGCGTGGATTACATGACGATCCACGCCGGCGTGCTGATCCAGTATCTCCCGCTGATCTCGAAACGAATTACCGGCATCGTGAGCCGCGGCGGAGCAATTCTTGCGCAGTGGATGGCCTACAACCACAAACAAAACTTCCTCTACGAGCGCTTCGATGACATCTGCAAGATTTTCAAGAAGTATGACGTCAGCTTTTCGCTCGGCGACGGCCTGCGTCCCGGCTGCGTGGCCGACGCGAGCGATGAAGCCCAGTTCGCCGAACTGGCTACGCTTGGCGAGTTAACAAAAAAAGCCTGGCAGCACGATGTGCAGGTGATGATCGAAGGCCCGGGCCACGTCTCCATGGACAAGATCAAAGAGCAGGTCGAGAAAGAAGTCGAGCTCTGCTACGAAGCTCCGTTCTACACTCTGGGCCCGCTGGTCATCGACATCGCCCCCGGCTATGACCACATCACCTCGGCCATCGGCGCGGCCATGATCGGATGGTACGGCGCGGCCATGCTCTGCTACGTCACTCCGAAAGAGCATCTCGGCCTGCCGAATGAAAAAGACGTGAAGGACGGCATCATCGCCTACAAGATTTCCGCCCACGCCGCCGACATCGCCCGCGGACGCCCCGGAGCCCGCGACCGCGACGACGCGCTCAGCTACGCCCGCTACAAATTCGATTGGGAAAAGCAGTTCGCGCTCTCGCTCGACCCCGAAACCGCGCGTTCGATGCACGACGAAACCCTGCCCGACGACTACTACAAAGAGGCAGCCTTCTGCTCCATGTGCGGCCCGAAATTCTGCTCGATGAATTATTCGTCGAAGGTCGACGAGTACAACAAGCAGGTGCACGGGATCGAGAAGAAGGATTATTCGGAGCTGGTGGATAGGCTGGTTTCGATCAAGTAGCCAGTCGTTTTCTTGCTGCACTTACTCGCCGGTCACCGCTGTGGGTTTCTACGCGAAATAAATCTTTCGGCGAGGCGAGCCGTGCGCGGTAGCAAGGGTGCTGCGGCGCACAAAATCGGGGTATCCCCCTCCCCCCTCCCATGTGTGGAATCATCGGGTTAGCACGATTTTCCCTGCAAAATCCGGATGTCAAAGAACTTGGAGGTCAAAATCTAGATAGCAAAGGACTTAGAACGGGATCGATCGCGCTTTGCGCGGCAGTCACGGCCTCGATCATCATCGCGCAAGTTCCCTCTTGTGGGCAAGGTCAGATGTCACAGCGCGCCTGTGGAAATTTCTTGGACGCCACGTGCGGCCCGAAATTCTGCTCGATGAAGTATTCGTCAAGGGTCGACGAGTGCAACAAGCAGACGCATGGCATCGAGAAGAAGGATTATTCGGAGCTGGTGGAGGGGGTGGTGTCGATTAAGTAGCGGCTCTTGGGGATAGTCGCTTCAGGCCCGGTGCTAAAATCCGGGGCATGAGCGCCGAAGAGGAAAAAGGGAAAGACGAAAAGGGCAAGATTCAAAACGATTTCATTAACCAACGCCTTACGTGGTTGGGCACATTTTCGTCATTGCTGTTTGTTGCAAACGGTTTTTGGGAAATACCCCGTTTTGATCCCGATAGTCAGCTTCGGAATTGCGATGTCCATCTGGGCCGGCACCACTGAAGCCAACGCTGCGCTCGATAAATTGGGCCGCAACGTTACCAGCTGGCGCAGATTTTTTATGCCGGGCGCTTTTATCCCGCCCCTGTTCGGGGCGCATGGCTGGTGATTGTCGTGTCGCATTTCAAGTGCAAGTAGACAGATGGTCGCGTGCTCCTCGTCGCCACCTTTGCGAGATGTGGGATCGCTTCCATTTTAAAAACACCGACAACCGAGAATGGGCGTATCCTTTGAGTATGGCTGTGAACTGGATTGAACTCGCCTATAAGATGGCTGAGTCGGCGCGGGCGCGCGTGGCGGCCGACCGAAAACGGCTGCGGGAAATTCTCGCTGAGCGCCAGCGGAAGCAACCCCCTGCGCAGTCCACTTCGCGCTCTCAGTGACCCAACCGAGGCTGACTCTTGTCGCTGGTGCAAACGGCTCTGGGAAAACCACACTGACTTCAGACGAAAGATTCTTCCGGCAGATACCGCTTCTCGACCCCGACAAGATTTCCGCAACCCTACAGTCCAGCATGCACCCGAACTTCCCGATCGCAGCGGCGCGGCGCGTCCTAGAATCCGCAAAGGACCACATCACCCGGAGCGAGAGCTTTGCCGTTGAGACCACGCTCTCCGGAAAACACTACCTGCGAATGATGGTCGATGCGCGAAATCGTGGTTTCGAGGTCGTACTGGTCTACATCGGGACAGAAAATGTTGAGATTAACCTGGCTCGAATCAGAAATCGAGTTCTCGCGGGTGGCCATGATGTCCCGGAGAGCGATGTCCGCCGGCGTTACCAGCGAAGCTTCGGGAATCTTCCGACGGCTCTGGCACGCGCCGACCACACCATCCTGTTCGACAACTCAACCGAAGAGGGCTACCGGCTTATCGCGGTACTCGGGCCGTCTGGAAGTCAATGGTTCGAGGCCGTTCCAGATTGGGCGAGGGCGAGTCAGAGCTAGGCCAGACGTCGCCTCCGCGATGGCTAGCTATGGAAGTCGGCCACGCCGTCCCATACCAACTGGACCGCAATAGCGAGAATCAGAAAGCCGAAGATCTTGTTGATGGCTCCCACCGCATTGGGTCCCAAACGACGCACTAGCGGCCCTCCCAACCAGAAGAAAAGAAGAACGGTGAGCGCGATGGCGGCGATGCCGATGACCATCCCCAGGTAAGAAGCGGCGCTGTCCACGTTGGCAGCGAGCGCCATGACTACGCCGATGGCTCCTGGTCCCGACATCAGCGGCATAGCGAGCGGAGTAAGCGAGATATCCTCCTTGCCCTGCGCCTCGTGGCTTTCCTCCGGCGTGATGCGGGCGTGCGACGTGACCATGCCCCAGGCCGTGTTGGCGACGATCAGCCCGCCGGCAATTTTCAGCACCGGGAGCGAGATGCCGAAGAAATGCAGCACGAAGCGGCCGAAAAAGAGAAACGTAACCAGAATGACAAACACCCAAAGACCGGTCTTGAAAGCAGTGCGCCGTCGATCCTCGGCGGTCCAGGAAGACGTCATGCTGAAGAAGATGGGAATGCCGCCGAAGGGATCGACGATGGGAAACAGCGCGAGAAACGTAGCCGCCGCTGAGTGCGGCAGCGTGCGCAGAAATTGCCCAAGCGCATGCGTCGAAGGCGTCATGAGCGTTACCGATAACTTTCAAGCACCTTGGCCGCACGCTCGAGCGCAGCCGTCAAAACCGCCAACTGCTGGCGGGCCCGGTCGGCATCTCCCTTGTCGATTGCTTCATTCACTCCCGGGATCACCACCGCGGCATATCCCGTGTACTCACCGGGAGCGTAAATCGTATGGCGGTACCAGGGACGGTGCGGCAGCCCCTCAGGCACCAGGAGGGCGCGTTCAGCGCCGCGCAACGCCTGGTTCAAGCGAGTGGGATCTCGCGGCGGATTCTTCTGCTTTGCTGAGATCTTCGCTCCCGCGTCCTGAAAATGTTTTGCTGCTGCGGTCACTGCATTCAGATCGAGGACATGCTCTCCGAATTTACTCTCAGCTCTTTTCCTGGCCTCATCAAGGTAGACGGCAATCTCTTTTCCATATTCTTGGTAGTCGTAGGGTAGAACGTCCGCGTCAGCCATGCGCAATGCCTCCAGGCCAAAGACTCGCGCCATCTGCTGCTCGTAGACGAAATCCGGGTCGCCAAACTTCTTGAACCAGGCGAAATCATCGAACACGGAGTGATATACGCCATATGGTCCGCCGGAACTAATGTCATCGGAAGGAACACCCAGGTGTTGCTGGAACGCGCTGTAGTCGGAGCCGCTGCCGAGATCGCCGACTTGAACATCGCCGTTGGCGGGAGCAGCGGGCTTGCGACGCGATTCGCTGCTCGCTTCCGCGGCCGACTGAGGCTGCTCAGACTTCTGCCATTGTTCGTAAACGGTCCCACCTTTGGGACTGGGCACGGCCTTGGTGACATCGCGCAAAAACTGCTTCAAGCTGGGAACCGCCGAGGCGCCGAACTTCGGCCCGGCGACCGCGACATCCATGTTGAAATACGCGGCGGCGCCGCCCAGTTCGGATTCATGCTGCTCAGCCCATTCAGTGGAACCCATCAGTCCTTCTTCTTCGCCATCCCAACTGCCGAAAATCATGGTGCGCTTCGGCTTCCAACCGGACTTCAGCAACTCGCCGACACCGTGCACGGATTCAAGCATTGCCGCCGTACCGCTGTTCGGGTCGACCGCACCGTAAACCCACGCGTCGCGGTGATTGCCGGCGACAACCCATTCGTCGGGAAACTCACTACCGCGTACTCGGCCGATCACATCCCAAAGAGTGCGGAACTGATAATCCTGTTTAAGATGCATCTTCACGCGCACCGGCCCCGGTCCCACGTGATAGGTGAAGGGCAGCGAACCCTGCCACTCGCGGGGCGAATCGGGCCCGCCCAGGTGTTGCAGAATGGGCCAGGCATCATGGCAGGAAAGCGGCGTGACCGGAATCTTCGGCATCTGCGCGGACTGCTCGGGAGAGATGCGCTTGCTGTCAGGCAACGACGGCAACGATGCAATTCCTGGCGTTGTCGGATCGCCGGGGAACTCGAACATGTATCCCACCGATCCGCGCTGCACGCCCGTATCAGGCCGCCAGGGCCCATCGGGATACTTATCGCCTCGCCGCCAGCCATCGTCGAAGGGGTCGGAATAGATGATCACCCCTGCGGCGCCGTGTTCCTGCGCGATGAATTCCTTCACTCCGCGGAAATTCTGGCCGTAGCGAACGAGAACGATTTTGCCGCGAACGTCGATGTTCAGCTTCTCGAGCTTCTCGAAATCTTCCGGCGTGCCGTAGTTGGCGTAAACCACGTCGGCCTCGACGTCTCCCGATGGCGACATACCGCTGAACGGCATTACGACGCGCGGATCGTTGTCGTAGGGATCGCCCTCGACGTGCTCGCGCGTGGGCCCGTGCATTTCGACTCCGGCGGGCGCGGTGATGTCGACACTGATCTCGGAGGGATAGTTAAACCATGCTTTGTATTCGACGATCTCGGTGTCTAGGCCAGCGGCGCGAAACTTCGCTGCAACGTAGTCGGCTGTGGCTTTGTCCTCGGGCGTGCCCGCCATGTGCGGAGCCTGGGTTAGCGTGCGTAGATGTTCTTCCGCTAGCTTGGGATCGGGGACGGCAATGAAACGGGCCTCGGCGGAGTTTTCGGCAGTGGCATCGCGAAAGCCGAAAATCGGTTGAGCGCCAGACGAAGGCTGCGGGCCATGACCGCTGACAATGATCGGCAGACAGCAAAGCAGAACAACCAATGAAAGAAGTACCGCTGAAAGGAATCGCATTGGGCACCTGTGGTGAAAGTAAGTAAGGTAACACAGCAGGCATCGAAGAATTTGGGGAGCGTCCGTCGGAGAAGTGAAAGCCGCGGCCGACGACTAGCGGACCTGTCCCGTCCCGATAATCTCGTACTTCGAAGAAGTGAGTTCCGCCAGCGCGAATGGACCGCGGCAGTGCAGCTTTTGCGTGCTGATGCCCATTTCGGCGCCGAAACCGAATTCCCCGCCATCGGTGAAGCGGGTTGAGGCGTTCCAGTACACCGCGGCGGAATCTACTCCGCGCAAAAACCTGCGAGCATTGGCTCCATCGCGCGTCACGATGGATTCGGAGTGCTTCGTGGAATAGCGGTTGATGTGGACAATTGCATCATCTACGCTGGCCACCACGCGAACCGCGATGCAGAGCCGCAGATATTCTTCGTACCAGTCCTGCTCGGCGGCAGGCGCAATGTTCAATCCAACGGCTAAGCTGCGGGATTTCCCGTCTCCCCGAACTTCGACCCCGGCGTTGGTCAGCGTCTTCGTGATTCGCGGGATATATTCTGCCGCGATGCGTTCATGCACCAGCAGTTTCTCGGCGGCGTTGCACACCGATGGGCGCTGCGTCTTGGCGTTGATCACGATTCGATCGGCCATGTCGAAGTCGGCGGATTCGTCGATGAAGATGTGGCAGTTCCCTGCGCCGGTCTCGATCACGGGTACGGCGGAATTCTCAGTGACGAATGTGATCAGTTCTGCGCCGCCGCGTGGGATGATGACATCCACGAGTCCCCGCGCCTTTATGAGTTCCCGCACGGACTGCCGCGTGCTTGAATCGAGCAGTTCGATTGCACCTTCCGGCACTCCCGGCACGGCGGCTAGAATCTCGGCCAGGCGCTGATTGCTGCGCGCCGCTTCTTTGCCGCCGCGCAACACGATTGAGTTGCCGGTTTTGAGGGCGAGCACAGCGGTATCTACAGTGACGTTGGGGCGCGATTCGTAAATGACACCGACCACGCCCAGGGAGACGCGCACTTTGCGGATGCGCAGGCCGTTCGGCCGAGTCCACTCGGCCAGCGTTTCGCCAATTGGATCGCCGAGCGCCGCGACTTCGCGAACACTTTGAGCCATCCCCTTGATCCGCGGCGCTGTCAACAGCAAGCGGTCGAGCATCGCGCCTTCGAGACCGGAACTTTCCACATCTTGACGGTTCGCAGCGAGAATCGTTCGCGCATGAGCTTCGAGCGCATCTGCGGTCGCCAGCAGCAGTGCGTTCTTCTCCCTGGTTGAGAGCAGTGCGAGCCGGGCAGCCGCTACGCGCGCCCGCAACAGCTTTTCCTGTGTGGAAGCCGAGTTGGTAACAGTCGCTGTCATCGCCTTGCTGTTGCCTCACCCCCGCCGGGGAGGAAAATATGTTCCTATCTTGCGTTGCATGCCTCGTGTAATTCCCTGCGGATGGCGGCCATTCACAATGGCGACGTGGACTCCACCTTCGCTTGCCAGTTTGGCGGCGCGCAGTTTGGAAATCATGCCTCCGCGTCCCAGCGCGCTCTTGCCGTTGCACTGCGCTTCAAGCGCTGGAGTCAGTTTGCGCACTACGCGCTGCAGCCTGGGTTTCTTGCGTCCGCTTGGAATCAGCAGGCCATCGACGTTGGTCAACAGCAACAACCAGTCGGCTCTCACGGCGGTAGCGAGCAGCGCACTCAGCTCGTCGTTGTCGCCGAAAGCGCCTTCCAGTTCGCGGACGCTGACGCTGTCGTTTTCATTCACGATCGGCACCACGCCGAGCGCCAGCAGTTCGGCGAGCGCATTCTGCAAGTTGCGATAGCGCACCGGCGAAGTGAAGTCGTCGCTCGAAAGCAGCAGTTGCGCGACGACCTTCTTGCCGAAGAAGAGGCGCTCGTAGGTATGCATGAGCTGGCTTTGCCCTACGGCTGCGCAGGCCTGCATGCCGGGGACGCCGCTCGGCCGCCGGCTCAGGCCCAATCCGGAGATGCCTGCGGCGATGGCGCCGGAAGTGACGATTAGATACTCATTTTTGTTGAGATCGAACTGATCGACCATGGCGCGCAGTACGTTCGCGTCGATCTCACCTCCGGGGGCGATGAGGCTGGTTCCGACTTTGATGACAATTCTCAT
The DNA here is from genome assembly GCA_049673585.1 of Candidatus Sulfotelmatobacter sp. Classification (GTDB taxonomy): domain Bacteria; phylum Acidobacteriota; class Terriglobia; order Terriglobales; family Acidobacteriaceae; genus Sulfotelmatobacter. The sequence goes on from JBATXV010000013.1 coordinate 113,540, forward strand.
GCAGTCAAAAATTTCCTAGCTTGGTTAGACCCAGCTTGGTTAGACCCAGCTTAGTTGGAATGGTATCGCAACTTGACCGTCCTGCGATTTAAGATGGGTTTCAGGCAAGACGAACAGCTTGCCGCTTATAGATCCCCATGCCAGCTTCCAATGCCACTAGCCGTTTCTCCGATCGCGTCGAGAACTACGTGCGCTTCCGGCCGGGATATCCGCACGAGGTTGTTCGAGAACTGAAGTCTGAATGCGGTTTGATCGCCTGCCATGCAGTTGCTGACGTGGCGTCTGGCACCGGCATTTGGACTCGCATGCTGCTGGAGAATGGCAATCCGGTCTTCGGCGTCGAACCTAATGCCGAGATGCGGCGAGCGGGCGAGCGTCTGCTGGTGGCGTTTCCGAAGTTCACCAGCGTTGCGGGAACGGCGGAAGCAACCACGCTCGCGGATCAAAGTGTAGATTTCGTCACGTCGGCACAAGCCGCGCACTGGTTTGACCGCGCGCGGGCTCGTGGCGAGTTTGTTCGCATCCTGAAGCCCGGCGGCTGGCTGGTGCTTTTGTGGAACGAGCGCGTGACTGACTCGACGACGTTCTTGCGCGATTACGAGCAGTTGCTCCTGGCCTACGCGACTGACTATCAGGATATTCGTCATGAGCATACGACGTCGGCGATCAATGAATTCTTCGATCCGGTCCCGTTTCGAGAGCGAGTGTTTGAGATGCGGCAGGAGTTCGACTACGCCGGTGTGGAAGGCCGGCTGCTGTCGTCGTCTTATGCGCCGGGGCCGGGCCATCCCAAGCATGGGCCCATGCTGCGCGAGCTGCGCCGCATCTTCGAGGTAAATGCCGTCGAGGGTAGGACCGTTTTCGAATACAAGACACGGTTGTATTTTGGACGGCTGGGGCGCGCGTAGAATCGCAAGTTCACAGCTTCCTGACTTGTTAGTTTTTGGACGACAATGCCTGACGAAAAATCTTTTCACATGACTCCCGACGAATTCAGGCGCCACGGCCATGCCGTGGTCGATTGGATCGCTGACTACCACTCCCGCATTGAGTCGTTTCCGGTACTGTCGCAGGTGAAGCCGGGGCAGATTCGCGCCTCGCTGCCAGCGAATGCTCCGGCGAAGGGTGAGCCGTTTGATGCGGTGCTTAAGGACGTAGAGAAGCTGATCATGCCGGGCATCACGCACTGGCAGTCGCCGAACTTCTTCGCCTACTTCCCGTCGAATGGCTCCGGACCCGGAATTTTGGGCGATCTTCTTTCTTCCGGGCTGGGCGTGCAGGGGATGCTTTGGTCGACCAGTCCGGCGTGTACGGAACTGGAAACGCATGTGCTCGACTGGCTTGTGCCCATGCTCGGCTTGCCGGAGAAATTCCTTTCGTCGAATACCGGGGGCGGAGTCATTCAAGATACCGCCTCGAGCGCTGTGCTGTGCGCCCTGCTGGCCGCGCGCGAACGCGCCACGAACTACGCCAGCAATCAGAAAGGATGCGATGGACGCGTCGTTGCTTACGCATCTTCGCAGACGCATTCCTCGCTGGAAAAGGCCGCGATGATCTGCGGTATCGGCGTTTCCAATCTGCGCTTGATTGATGTCGACGAAAACTTCGCTATGCGCCCGGACGCTCTGGCTCGTCAGATCGACGCCGACAAACGCGCTGGGCTGCTTCCATGCTTCGTGTGTGCCACCGTCGGTACTACGTCTTCGAACGCGATGGATCCGATCGCGGCCGTTGCTGAGGTCTCGCGCCGGCACAATCTTTGGTTGCATGTCGACGCGGCAATGTCGGGAACCGCGGCGCTGTGCCCAGAGTTTCGCCATCTGCAAGGCGGGGTCGAGTTCGCCGACAGTTACTGCTTCAATCCGCATAAGTGGATGTTCACCACGTTCGACTGCGATTGTTTCTGGGTCGCGGACCGTAAGGCGCTGATCCGGACGCTGAGCATCCTGCCGGAATATTTGCGCAACCAGGCTACGGAATCGGGCGCGGTGATTGACTATCGCGACTGGCAGATTCAGCTCGGGCGGCGCTTCCGCTCGCTCAAACTGTGGTTCGTGATCCGGCACTACGGCGTGGAAGGATTACAGCATCATATTCGCCGCCACGTGCAACTGGCGCAGATCTTCGCGCATTGGGTTCGCGAGGACGAGAACTTTGAATTGGCGGCCCCGGTACCTTTGAACCTGGTCTGTTTTCGCCACAAGGGCGGCGACACCGCGAATCAAACCATTATGGATCGGTTGAATCGCAGCGGAGATTTGTTCCTCACACACACCAAGCTGAACGGGAAGTTCACGCTGCGCCTCTGCGTCGGGCAGACGAAGACTGAGGTTCGGCATGTAGAGAAGGCTTGGAAGCGGATTTGCGAGGAGGCAGCGGCCATCCCACATCGCTGAAATGGGATTTCATTCCATCCAAGGATTCAGGATGGGTACACGCGTCACGAGGAAATCCGTGATGTTCCTCGACACCAATACCAGGTTGTGATGGAGGGCGGTCGCCGCAAGTAATCCATCGATCACAGGAAGGGACCTTCCTCTTATTTTCGCTTCCGCGGCGAGCCATCCCCAGCGCTCGGCAATATCGTCACTAATCGGCAGAATGCGTCCCGAGAAACGAACTTTGACTTGTCTTTCTAACCATACTTCCAAGTGCGACCTTCGCCGGCTTTCGGGCAGTGCGCTTGCGCCTTTCCGGATCTCTCCCAGGGTCAAGACGCTCAGGTAAAGCTGGCTCTCATCCACCGCATCCAGCCAAGAGAGCACGCGAGGTTCGGGTCGTTCTCGAGTGGGCTCGGAAATGCAATTCGTGTCCAACAAGTAGCTCATAGTTCTATGTCCCGCCCGGGGTCGGAGTCGCGCTCCAGGTTCACGCCCCGCAGCGGGGAATTTCGCAAGAAATCGACGAGACTCTTCGGCTGGCGTGATTTGCTTACGAGTCGTTCGTAGTGCTCCTCGGCGAGCATCACGACGCCTTCTTTGCCCTGCCGGGTGATGCGTTGCGGGCCTTCGGTGCGGGCGCGGCGGAAGACCTCGCTGAAGCGGGCCTTGGCGCTCTGAACTTGCCAGGACTCCGGAGTCTTCGAACTTACATGACGGCGCGTGGTTTCCTTCATGGCTTCAGGCTCACTTTATGACTAGTCTGACTAGTCTCGATTCTAGTGTCTGCTGGGCCATTCAGTCAAGGGAATCGACGCGCGTGAGTGAACGAAACGAAGGGCCTTCGTGGTGTCAGAGACACGGCGGCAAGGTCAGTCCGCCGGCATGGGCGCGGGACGCCCCACTGCGGGCCGTGCTTTCGCGACGGTCGAGGTTTCCGGCATCTCCAGCCACCTGCGGACTTCGGGCAGTACCTTCCTGGCGGCTATTTCTCCGGCGGTGATCAGTTCGCCGGCGCGCTTGAAATCGTCGTAGGCGAAACCGGCTACGTCGGGTTCGACGATCACGTCGGCGGCACCTCGCCAGAGATGGCTCATCTGGTCCTGAGCGATGGCGAAAGATTGCCCGATCACATCGAAGAGATGCCGCGGCGCGCCGTCTTTCGACCACTGTCCGCGCAGGTGAACGGCGATCACGCGGTCTGCACCCATTTCGTGCAGCGGCGAGGTGGGCACGGGATGGGAGAGCATGCCATCGACCAGCCAGCGTCCGCGGATATTTACCGGGAGAAACATTCCGGGATAGGCGCAACTGGCGCGCACTGGATCGACCATGGAACCGGAATGAAAGACCACGCCTTCGCCGGTATTGAAATCGGTGGCGGTGATGCCTAGAGGAATGCGCAGTTCCTCGAAAGTCTTCACTTTCAAGGTGCGGTTCAGAAACTGCATCATGCGATCGTTGGAAGCGAAGCCGTAACGCGAGACCGTCCACCGTGCGAAGGTGGTGAAGCGAACCGAGTGCGCTACATCTTCGAGTTCCTCGATGGAAAGGCCGCTGCAATAACAAGCCCCGATCAGCGCACCCACGCTGGTGCCGGCGATGATGCGGACGGGGATTCCTTCCTGTTCGAGAACCTTCAGGACTCCGATGTGGGCCATGCCGCGGGCGAAGCCGCCGCCGAGCGCGACTCCGATGCTGGGAATCCGCAGCTCAGGCACAGTACCTTTGCGGGACAATTCCCGCCCAAAAGCCTGTACTGACCGGATGATCTTCCCTAGACTCTTCACCGGAACTCCACGTCCCTTGCGGGAACCCACCTGCTTATTGCCTATTAGGATGCCACTATCTGGAAGAATGCTGCAGGGCACGTTGGTGCCATCTGAGTTACGGGATGCACCCGACGGATGTTACCTGGGTGTTACCCCTCCTCCGGTGGGGATGACTAACTCCTGTAATCCTGCTAAGTTGCGGATTATGGTGCGGGAGATATCGGCCGGCGGGGTGGTCATCCGGTTTCGGGACCGAGCCTGGTGGATGGCCGCAATCGAGCCTGCTGACGCGCCTGCGAGCGCCCGAGGTGGTCAGTCCAATCGTGCAGCCAGACGGCCAAAGACGGTGCTGGCGCTGCCTAAGGGCCTGGTGGATCCCGGCGAGAAGCCGCTGGAAACCGCGCTGCGGGAGGTTTATGAGGAGACCGGAGTGACGGCGGAGCCGGTCACTAAGCTCGGCGACAGCAAATACGTGTATACGCGCGCCTGGGGCGACGGGGCGCGCGTGTTCAAAATCGTGAGTTTCTACCTGATGCGCTACCGGTCCGGCCGCATCAACGATATTTCGCCTGCGATGCGCGTTGAAGTGGCACGCGCGAGTTGGGTGCGGCTGGAAGATGCTGCTGCGCTGCTCGCTTATAAGGGAGAGAAACAGATGGCGCGGCGAGCGCTGGAGTATGTGGGCGCGCACCCCGAACTTTAGAGTGGGCATCGTTGAATTCCCTTCAGGCCGCGTTATCCCGCATAATCGTTTTATGTCTGTTCGCCGAGTGCTGCATCGTGCGTTTTCTCGTCAGCTGACCTGGCTGGTTCTTTGTGTGTTGTTGTTGCTGTCGCATGTGGCGGCGAAGACTCGAGTTTCTGCCTTGGACCCGGGATACGTCGCCGCACTTGCCGCAGCCGATCACTTTCTTCAGGCATGGCAGTCTGGCGACCTGGAAAACGGTACGGCGCTGCTCAGCAGTCACGCTAAGGAAGCAGTTACCACGGAGGGCGTCGAAGCTTTTTTCTCCGCGCCGGTGCCCGGCGCTTATGAAATCGAGCGCGGCAAGCTGAAGCGCGGACGCTATGAGTTTCCGGTCGTCCTGGTTACCGAGACTACGAAAGGCGCCCGCGCCCGTCGCCGTTTTTCGACCATTATTGTGGTCAACACTGGCAACAATGACTGGGCCGTAGATAAACTGCCATAGGCAGTTCTACGTTCTCCATGGTTAAGTTTCTATCGAGGCTAATTGATGAAACGCATTAATAAAGTCGCAATTCTTGGGGCCGGAACTATGGGCGCGCGCATCGCGGCACATTTTGCCAACGCGGGCGTTCCCAGCTATCTGCTCGATATTGTTCCAGCGGACATTGCTCCGGGCGCGGGCCTAGCGGCGCGGAATAAGATTGCCGCCGCGGGTCTTGACGCAGCAAAGAAATCAAAGCCTGCGGCATTTATGGATCCTGCCCTTGCCCGCCTGGTTACCGTGGGAAATTTCGATGACGACTTGAAGAAGCTGGCTGAGGTGGACTGGGTGATCGAAGCCGTGGTCGAGAATCTCGAGCTGAAGCGGGCGTTGCTGCGAAAAGTTGAAGCTGTGCGTAAACCGGGCGCGATCGTTACCACAAATACCAGCGGGCTTCCCGTGGGAAAAATTTCGGAAGGATTTTCTGAGGACTTCCGGCGCTCGTGGTTCGGAACGCACTTCTTCAATCCGCCACGTTACATGCGTTTGCTGGAACTCATTCCCACGCCGGAAGCGGATCAGGCTGCGATCGACGCCGTCTCGCACTTCTGTGATGTGCATCTGGGCAAGGGCGTGGTGCTCGCCAAAGATACGCCCAACTTTATTGGCAACCGCATCGGTACATTCTCCGTTTTGAATGTCATGCGCCTGATGCAGGAAATGGAGCTGAGCATCGAAGACATCGACGCGCTGACGGGACAGGCCGTCGGCTGGCCGAAGTCGGCGACCTTCCGCACGATTGATTTGGTGGGGCTGGATGTTCTGGGCCATGTGGTCGGCAATATGACCGCGAACGTGCACGATGAGCGCAGCGATCTTCGCCTGCCTGACTTTTTCAAGCAGATGATCGAGCGCAAATGGCTGGGTGATAAGACCAAGGGCGGTTTTTACAAGAGAGCAAAAGGCGGCGAAGGCAAGGAAGATGAGCGCCTGGCAATCGACTGGAAGACGCTTGAATACCATCCCCGGCAGAAGCCGAAATTCGCGGCGCTGGACATGGCGAAGAATATCGAGGATACAGGTGCACGGCTGCGCATGCTGCTCGGGCTGGAAGGCAGCGGTCCGCAGAAAGGCGACAAGGCGGGCGCGTTCTTGTGGTCGGCGTTGTCCGATTTGTGGACCTACTCGGCGAACCGTGTGCCTGAAATTTCCGACTCGATCGTTGAGATCGACAGCGCGATGCGCCTCGGCTTCAGCTGGGAACTGGGACCGTTTGAGCTTTGGGACGCCGCAGGGGTCGAGGCCACCGTCGCTCGGATGAAGAGAGAAGGCAAGCCGGTGGCTGCGAACGTTGCGAAATTGCTGGCATCCGGCGAGAAGTCCTGGTACGGCGACGATGGCAAGACTCCGTCTGGCCGGGTTTATTTCGACTTGGCTGCCGGAGGCCGGAAGCCGGTTCAAGTTCCCGCCGGAGTGTGGTCGGTGAGCGTTGCGAAGAAATCCAACGGCGTGGTGAAGAAGAATTCCGGCGCATCGCTGGTCGATCTCGGCGATGGCGTGGCCTGTATCGAGTTTCACTCGAAGATGAACTCGCTTGGGGCCGACATCATCAGCCTGATTCTGCAGACGCTCAAACCCGGTGGTCCAGGCGATGCGTTCGACGCCTTCGTCATTACTAACGATGCCGCGAATTTCTCGGTCGGGGCCAACCTGATGCTGCTGCTGATGAGCGTGCAGGAAGAAGAGTGGGACGATGTGGACTTGGCCATCCGGCAGTTCCAGGGCATGACGCAGGCCATCAAGTTTTCGCCGAAACCCGTGGTAGCCTCGGCGTTCGGATTGTGCCTGGGCGGAGGCACAGAAATCTCGCTGCACGCGGCGGCTCGCCAGCCTCATGCCGAACTCTATACCGGGCTGGTCGAGGTCGGCGTCGGCCTGCTGCCCGGCGGCGGAGGCTGCAAAGAAATGTTGCTGCGCGCCGTCGATGGCGCAGCTGTCGCGCGTGGCGGCAAGGGTTCCGGAGACGGGCTTGCTCGATCGGTCGAAATGCTGGAAGCCATGAAGCGAGTGTTCGAAGCGATTGCTACGGGGAAAGCTGCGACCTCCGCATACGAGGCTCGTGGCCTCGGTTTTCTTAGCGACAGCGATCGTATCACTATGAATCGCGAGCGCGTGCTTTCTGATGCTAAGGCTCGGGCCCTTGAACTTGTCCGCGCCGGCTACGAGCCGCCGGTGCCTCGTACTGACATCCCCGCGCCTGGCGAAGGGCTTCTGGCTACGCTGAGGATGGGAGTGCACATGATGCGTCAAGGCGATTACATCACCGATTATGAAGTGAAGCTCGGAACAAAGATCGCCGAGGTGCTCTGCGGGGGCAACATCACGCCCGGCACGCCGGTGAGTGAGCAGTACATCCTCGATCTGGAGCGCGAGGGTTTCAAGTCACTGTGCGGCGAGAAGAAAACGCAGGAGAGGATTCAGTACACGCTGAAGACGGGGAAGACGCTGCGGAATTAGACGTTGCCGTTCTCCAGAGATTTTTGCCTGCTACAATTTGGCTCATGCGAAAACTTCTACTAGTTGCCGCCGCGGTTGTTGGGCTCAGCGTCGTGATGTTTGGGACCTCACCAGCATCAGCCCAAGCCAATGATTCTCCCCAAAAAGAGGTTCCGCCGGACGTTCCGGATGCGATTCAGGCGCCCGCGGGCGAAGAAGTTGTGCTGCTCGCGCACGCGACCGGATCGCAGATCTATACGTGCCGGGCCGCGGCGGATGGCAAGTTCGGTTGGATGCTGAAGGCACCTGACGCGGAGTTGCATGATCGAAAAGACAAAGTGATCGGACAACACTTTGCCGGTCCCACGTGGAAACTGAAGGACGGCAGTGAGGTGACGGGGAAAGCCGTTGCCCATGTCGATTCCCTTGATGCTCAATCCGTTCCCTGGCTGCTGGTGAAGGTGGTTAGTCATTCAGGAAATGGTCAGCTCGCTAACGTGACGACCATTCAGCGCGTTCACACGCACGGCGGCCAGCCTCCGGCCGAGGGCTGCGATGCGGCTCATCGCGATGCGGAAACCAAGAGCGCCTACACTGCTGACTATTATTTCTATGCTCCGGCCAAGTGAAGCTGTTGCGGGATGCCGAGCATCGAATATGGCAGTCGCTGAAATCGAATTAGCGAGAACTGAGAACTCTTATGCGAGAAGTCGTCATTGCCTCTTCCGTCCGCACGCCCGTAGGGCGCGCTCACAAGGGCACGCTCCGTGCCACCCGGCCGGATGAACTGGCCGCCGTCGCCATCAAGGGTGCGCTGGAGCGCGTGCCACAACTCGATGCCAGGGAGATTGAAGACGTTATCCTCGGCTGCGCGACGCCTGAGGCCGAGCAGGGGATGAACGTCGCTCGCATCGCTTCGTTGCGCGCTGGGCTGCCAGTAGAGGTTTCGGCGCTCACCATCAATCGATTTTGCTCGTCGGGACTGCAGGCGATTGCCATGGCCGCTGAACGCATCATGAGTGGCGGCGCCGAGGCGATTGTTGCGGGCGGCACCGAGTCGATGACCATGATTCCGATGGGTGGGCACAAGGTTTCGCCGAATCCCTGGCTCGTCGACCACTACCCTGACGCTTATCTCAACATGGGCCTCACCGCTGAGCGTGTGGGCCAGCGCTTCGGCATCACACGCCAGGAGGCTGATGAATTCTCTTTGCGCAGCCATCAAAAGGCACTGGCGGCGATCCAGGCTGGCAAGTTCGATGACGAAGTTGTCCCGGTGCCCGTGAGTTTTACAACTCCCAATGGATCAAAGCCGAAGCGGCAGGAAATTGTTTTCAAGATGGACGAAGGCCCGCGTGCCGATACCTCGCTCGAAGCTCTGCTTGCGCTGAAGCCCGTATTCCATGTAAGGGGCACGGTGACGGCTGGAAATTCTTCGCAAACGTCAGACGGTGCGGCCGCGGCGGTGGTCATGTCCGCTGAACGCGCGAAGGCGCTGGGCATCAAGCCGTTGGTGCGCTACGTCTCCTTTGCTACGGCCGGATACAAGCCGGAAGAAATGGGACTGGGGCCGGTGTTCGCCATTCCGAAAGCTCTGAAGATGGCTGGGTTGAAGCTTTCCGATATCGATGTGATCGAATTAAACGAAGCCTTCGCCGCGCAGTCGCTGGCGGTGATGAAAGAGGCGGGGCTCGACCCCGAGAAGGTGAATCCCAGCGGGGGTGCGATTGCGCTGGGGCATCCGCTGGGCTGCACAGGAGCCAAACTGACGGCTACCATTATCCGCGAACTTAAGCGCCGCAACGGGCGTTACGGTTTGGTCACGATGTGCGTCGGCGGAGGCATGGGCGCTGCAGGGATATTCGAGAATCTGGCGTAATCTCCGGCGTATTACCAAAGCAACGCGCTTCCACCTGTTTTCTCGCTTACAATTGAGAGGCTCTCTGTATCTCGCCTCCGTGCCGGAATTTGTTTTGAAGGGATCAGTGATGGCCACGACCACAGCAATACCCAAGACTAGAATCGCCGGCGGTAGCTTCCTGCTTGAATCCCGCCGCCCCGACGAAGTATTTACGCCCGAAGATTTCACCGAGCAACAACTCTTGATCGGGCAGACTGCGCAGGAATTCACGGTCAACGAAATCCTGCCGAACGCGGAGAAGATGGAGCATAAGGACTTCTCCATTTCGCGCGATTTATTGAAGAAGGCTGGAGAGCTTGGGCTGAGCAGCGTCGAGATCCCTGAAGCTTACGGCGGCCTCGAAATGGACAAGGTAACCGCGGCCGTCATCGCCGATCACATCGCGCAGTACGCCGGTTTTGCCACGACTTGGGGCGCACACACCGGAATTGGCCTGCTGCCGCTGGTTTACTTCGGCACGGAAGAGCAGAAGAAGAAATATTTGCCGCGCCTGGCAGCCGGCGAAATCGTTGGCGCGTACGCCTTGTCAGAGGCGTCTTCGGGTTCCGATGCGCTGAATTGCCGCGCCCGGGCTCAGCTTTCCTCCGACGGCAAGCATTACATTCTGAACGGCGAAAAGATGTGGATTACCAACGCTGGCTTCGCCGACCTGTTCACCGTTTTTGCCAAGATCGATGGCGAGAAATTTACCGCGTTTCTGGTGGAGAAAGCATTCCCAGGTATCTCCATCGGCGGCGAAGAGCACAAGCTGGGCATTCGCGGCTCTTCCACTTGTCCCGTCATTTTGAACGATTGCAAGGTTCCCGTGGAGAATGTGCTGGGCGAAATCGGCAAGGGCCACATCATCGCCTTTAACATTCTGAACGTCGGCCGCTTCAAGTTGGGCGCCATGTGCGTGGGCGGAGGCCGGGTATCGCTCGAACACGCCATCGTTTACGCCAAGCAGCGCAAGGCTTTCAATAAAGTCATCGCGGACTTCGGTCTGGTGCGGGAAAAGATCGCCAACATGGCTACCCTGATTTACGTGGGAGAATCGGCGATCTATCGCACGGTTGGCATGATGGACGGCGCGCTGAATGAAGTCGACAAGTCGGGCGCTGACGCGATGAAAGAAACTCGCAAGGCCATCGAGGAATATGCGGTCGAGTGTTCCATCATCAAGGTGTGGGCTTCGGAGATGGTCGGCTACATAGTCGATGAGACTTTGCAAATCTACGGTGGCTACGGATTTGTCGAGGAGTATCCCGCTGAGCGCGCTTACCGAGACGCGCGCATCAACCGCATCTTCGAAGGCACCAACGAGATCAACCGGCTCATCATTACGGGATTCCTGCTGAAGCGCGCCATGAGCGGGCAGTTGCCGCTGATGCCCGCCATCAAGAAGCTGATGGATGAAGTGCTCTCCGGGCCTTCGATGAGTGAGGATCTTCAGGGTGCGCTCGCTGAAGAGCGCAAACTTGTGAACCAGGCCAAGAAACTCGGCCTGTTCGCGGCAGGTGCGGCCACACAGAAATACATGCAGGCGATTCAGGACCAGCAGGAGATTATGGGCGCCATCGCCGATATGACGATCGAAACCTACGCGATGGAATCGGCGGTGCTGCGCGCGCAGAAGATCGCGGAGACGAAAGGCGAAGCTGCAGCCGCGCTTCCCATCGCCATGACGCGGGTCTATCTCTCGCAGGCCATGGAGAAGGTCGAGTCGGCGGCCCGGAAGGTGATCGCAGCCGCAGCCGACGGCGATATGCTCCGCACTCAGATTGCGATCCTGCGCCGGCTGGCCAAGCATGAACCCTTCAACACGATTGAGTTGCGCCAGCAAATCGCGCAGAAGATGATCGAGCGGGGAAAGTACACGCTGGCGTAAAGCGATCACTAAACGGGCACTTTACAGGGTTGAACTTTTGAGCCTGGTGAACACTTCTGTTACTGGCTCTTCTTCAACTCTTCCATCACGCTCTGGATCAATTCCTTCGCGTCAGTCAGGCTCTTCATGATGATCTGTATGTCCATCACCGGCTTGCCGGGCCAGCGCTGGCTCTGGCAATAGATGCCATGTTGCCCGACTAAAGCCATGGCGTCGGTGATGGTGTCCATGGTCACGGCCAGGCGCCCGCGGGGCACGCCCATCATGGTTTCGTAGTGCTCCAGTTCTTCCTGCTTGTCATTGAATACCGGCATGGGGTGATTGTAACCGCGGCGGCCGAGGGAGCATAATCATCAGTCTGCTGACATATCCCGTTAAGGCACGTCTAACGCTGTTGTCCATTGTTACGTACTCGAAAGTCACGTACTCGAAAGGAGAATCCATGCAAAAACGAATTGTTTTTCCCACGCTGCTCGCGTTCCTGTTCACGACGGTCGCCTTCGCCCAGATGAGCAAAAGCCGGCCGAGCCCGGCGGCCTCAGCCACATGCGATCTCGGCGGTGGCAAGACCATCAAGACCGATTACTCCAGTCCGCGTATGAAAGGCCGCAAGATTTATGGCGACCTCGTGCCTTTTGGCGAAGTGTGGCGCACCGGCGCCAATGAGGCGACCACCTTTGTCACCAGCGCCGACGTTGTCGTCGGCGGTAAGGCTGTGCCTGCGGGCAGCTACACCATCTTCACCGTGCCGGCAGCTGACAAGTGGACGCTGATCGTCAACAAGAAAACCGGCGAGTGGGGCATTCCATACAAGTATGAGAGCGATGAACTGGCGCGCGTGGATATGAGCGTCTCCAAACTGCCGGCGCCGGTCGAGGACTTTACCATCGCCTATGACAAGTCCGCAGGCGGTTGCACGTTGCGCATCGACTGGGCAACGACGCGAGCTTCGGTAGATATTTCGGCAAAGTGACGTGCAAGGCTTGTGCGTAGCGCCGCCGTCCGGGCGGTTGTTCCTTCGGCAGGCTCAGGACGAGCTTGAGCGTCCCGCGTCGATAGCCGGCGAGACGCCGGCGCTACATTACACGGCCGGCTTCCAGCGCAACACGGGCTTGCGGGCAGCAGCGGTCTCATCGAGCCGCGAAACCCGCGTCGAGTGCGGGGCATCGAGCACGGTCTGCGGATCTTCTTCCACCTCTTCCCCAATCGACTTCATGGCATCGATGAATAAATCCATCTCTTCTTTGGACTCGCTCTCGGTAGGCTCGATCATCAACGCGCCCGGAACGATCAGCGGAAAAGCTGTTGTATAAGGATGGAAGCCGTAGTCGATCAGGCGCTTGGCGATATCCATGGTGCGCACGCCTTTTTTCGCCTGCAGTTTGTCGCTGAAGACAACCTCGTGCATGGTCGCCGTCGAATAAGGCAGATCGTAGGCACCCTCGAGTCCTTTGCGAATGTAGTTGGCGTTGAGCACGGCATCTTCCGTGGTTTGCCGCAAACCGTCCGGCCCATTCGCCTGAATATAAGCCAGCGCGCGGACGAACATGCCAAAGTTCCCGTAGAAGGCACGAACCCGCCCCACTGAATGGGGACGGTTGTAATCGAAACCCAGAGTGCCGTCAGCCTTGGTGACCACAACCGGCGTGGGGAGGAATGGCTCGAGGATTTTCTTGATCGCGACCGGCCCCGACCCTGGCCCGCCGCCGCCATGCGGCGTGGAGAAAGTTTTGTGCAGGTTCAGGTGCATCACGTCGACGCCGAAATCACCCGGCCGCACTTTTCCGACCAGCGCGTTCATATTCGCGCCATCCATATAAAGCAGGCCACCCTTGGCGTGCAGAATGTCGGCAATCTTGTGAATGTCCTGCTCGAACACTCCCAGCGTGTTGGGGTTGGTGAGCATGAGCGCAGCGACGTCTTCACTCATCTGCGCTTCCAGCGCGGCGATATCGACCATGCCGCGCGCATCCGACTTCAGGTTTTCCACGGCATAGTTCACCATCGCCGCGGTCGCGGGGTTCGTGCCGTGCGCGGAGTCGGGAATCAGAATCTTTTTGCGCGCGTTGCCCTGCGACTGGTGATAGGCCCGCACCACGAGCAGTCCGGTCATCTCGCCATGCGCGCCGGCCGCGGGCTGCATCGTAATCGCGTCCATCCCCGTAATTTCGATGAGACATTCGCTCAGCGTCTTTAAAATATGAAGCGCGCCCTGTGAAATCTTCTCCGGCTGGTAAGGATGCCCGTTCGCGATTCCCTCCACGCGCGCCACGGCTTCATTCACGCGAGGGTTGTACTTCATGGTGCACGAGCCCAGCGGATACATGCCCAGGTCGATCGCGTAATTCCATGTTGAAAGTCGAGTAAAGTGGCGAATGATTTCGATCTCGCTCACTTCAGGCATGCTTCCCAGGTCTTTTCGCTCGGATGATCCGAGAAGCTTCGAGGTATCGACTTCCGGTACATCGAGCGGCGGCAGCTTCCACGCGGCTTTCCCAGACGAAGACTTTTCGAAGATCAAACCTTCGTTCTGATTGACGTGGCGCGTGGCCTTGCGAATCCTGTCTGTCATCGCGCCACCTCCTCAACCGCGGCTTCTTCCTTGGTCGATGTCGACCCGTCGCTGTCGCCTACCAGCCCCACCGCGGTGTCGATCGAGTTCCTAGTAGTCAGCTCGGTGCAGCACCACAACGCCGCGTTCCCTAGTTCGGGATAGAACTTCTTCAACGGAAGGCCGCCGACGATCTTGTGTCTCAGAAGCCGGTTGTTGATGGCATGCGGATCTTCGCTGGTCTGCACAACGAACTCGTTAAATCGCGGCGCACCGGCAAACAGCACCTTGCCCTGTTTGGCGAATTGCGAAGCTGCGTATGCTGCCTTCGCGAGATTCTGCCTGGCCAACTCCTTCAATCCCACCTTGCCGTACACCGTCATGAAAATGTTGACCATCAGCGCCACCAGCGCCTGATTGGTGCAGATATTCGACGTGGCTTTCTCGCGCCGGATGTGCTGCTCGCGCGTGGCCAGCGTAAGGACGAATCCGCGCCGGCCCTGTTTGTCGAGTGTCTGGCCCACCAGCCGGCCAGGCATCTGCCGCACGTATTTTTCTCGCGTCGCGATCACACCGCAATAGGGACCGCCAAACCCCAGCGGCACGCCGAACGACTGCGCTTCCATCGCGATGACGTCGGCCTCCCGCGGCGGCTCCACGATTCCCAGAGAAACCGCTTCGGCGATGGAAACCACGAGCATCGCGCCATGTTTATGCGCGACCTCGGCAATTGCAGCGACGTCTTCGATGGTTCCAAAGAAATTCGGCGACTGGATGAGCACGCACGCTGTTTCCGGCGTAATCGATTTCTCCAGCTCCTTCAGATTCAGCCGGCCATCTTCGCCGAAACCGGCCACCGAAAGCGGCATCCCCTGGTGGGTCGCGTAGGTTGCGAGCACTTCGCGGTATTCGGGGTGCAAACTTCGCGCCACCACTACCGACCGCCGGCCCGTGAGCCGGACGGTCATCATGACGGCCTCGGCGGCGGCGGTTGAACCGTCGTACATGGAAGCGTTGGCCACTTCCATGCCCGTCAGTTCGCAGATCATGGTTTGAAATTCGAAAATCGACTGCAGCGTGCCTTGTGAGATCTCGGCTTGATAGGGCGTATAGGCCGTGAGAAATTCGCCGCGCGAGATTAGTGCATCAATAATGACGGGGCGGTAATGAGCGTAGGCGCCCGCGCCCAGAAAACTGGTGTATCCTTCGCCATTTTCCCGCGAGCGTTGCCGGAAGTAGTCGACGATTTCCGACTCCGCCATTTGGCGCGGGACTTTGAGATCGCGGCTAAGACGGTATTCTGCTGGGATCGGCGCGAACAGCTCGTCGACCGAGCCCAGGCCAATGGCCTTCAGCATGGCTTCGCGGTCGGCAGGAGATTTTGGTAGATAGCGCATTGTTGGGAAAGTAATTAGATGTCACTCAAGGTCGATTAGATTATTGCACTCGACCGCCGGTCCACGCGGTGTGCAACGTCACATGACTCAGTGTCCGGCTTCTTCGGCTACGAACTTCTCATAATCGGCGGCGGAAAGCAGCCCATCCAGTTCGCCGGGGCTCTTCAGAGTGATTTTCAACATCCAAGAGCCGTGCGCATCTTTATTCACTTTCTCGGGCGCGGTTGCCAGATCAGCGTTGATCTCAGTGACCGTGCCCGAGGCTGGAGCGTACAAATCCGATACTGCCTTCACCGACTCGACGGTTCCAAAGGTCTTGCCGCCGGCAAGTTCTGCACCCACTTTGGGCAGTTCGACGAAGACGATGTCGCCCAGCGACTCCTGCGCATGGTCGGTGATGCCGATTGTGGCCGTGGTCCCACTCGGTTGAATCCACTCGTGCTCTTTCGTGTACTTCCGGTCTGTCGGATAGGCCATGATGGCTTTTGCTCCTGCCTTAGTAGCGCCGGCGAGACGGCGGCGCTACGAATTCTTCTTCGGACGCTTGTAAAACGGCGTCGGCACGACTTGTGCGCCCACGCCTTGTCCGCGAATCTCAACCTTGAGCGCAGTGCCCACTGCGCCGAACTCCGGCGGCACGTAGGCCAGCGCGATGTTCTTCTTCAAGAACGGCGCGGGTGATCCGCTGGTGACGTATCCGATCTCGCGATCGCCGTCATCCAGCACTTTATACCCGTCGCGAGCGATGCCGCGCCCGGTCATTTCGAGGCCGACCAGCGTCCGGGTCGTGCCGGCGACTTTCGCCTTCTCCAGCGCGGCGCGGCCGACGAACTCCGGCTTCTCCATCTTACAGAAGCGATCGAGGCCAGCCTCCCAAACATTGATCGTATCGGAAATCTCATGCCCGTAGAGAGGCAGCTTGCCTTCGAGGCGCAGCGTGTTCCGCGCTCCCAGGCCGCAGGGGACGATGCCGAATTCTTTGCCCGCATTCAGAATCTCATTCCACACTCGTGCGCTCGTCGCCTCGTCCGCCGGAATGTAAATCTCGAATCCGTCTTCGGCCGTGTATCCCGTGCGCGCGATCAGAATATTCTTCAGACCGCAGACCGTGCCACGCGTGACCCAGTAAAACTTGACCGCGCTCAAATCCGAGTCGGTCAGCTTTTGCAGAACATCTACCGCCTTCGGCCCCTGGATGGCAATCTGGGTGAAGTCATCCGAGAGATTCTCCACCGCGCAATCGAACTGCCGCGTATTGTCGCGCACCCAGTTGAAATCCTTCTCGCGCGTGCCTGCGTTGATCACCAGCAAGTACTCGTCCTCACCCAGGCGGTGCACAATTACATCATCCACAAACGTCCCCTGCGGATAGAGCAGCGCCGAGTATTGCGCTTGGCCTACCGCCAGCCGCGAAGCGTCGTTCATCGAAATATGCTGCACCGCGGCCAGCGCCTCCGGCCCCGCCAGACGAATGTCGCCCATGTGGCTGACATCGAATATGCCTACGCCGGTGCGCACAGCCATGTGCTCATTGATGATTCCGCAGCCGATCGCCGCGGGATACTCCACTGGCATATCCCAGCCATTGAAGTCGACCATCTTCGCGCCTATCTGGCGATGAACAGCATTCAGCCCAGTCTTGCGGATGATGGTTGCGGGGCCGGTGGGCGTCGCCTCAACAGAAGACAAAGTCCAAACCTCAATCAGCGAGCAGATGGAAGGACTGCTCGGCGTGTGACTGTTTACCGTATCACGCGGTTTTTCAGGCGGTCAAACCGGAGGCTTAGGAGAGGCGGACGAGCTACAGAGGTTGAGATTTTTCCCTACTGCGCGAATTGCACTGTGACGTGCGCCCCTGCGGAGACGTGTGCGCCTGCCGGCGGGGATTGTTGGCGGGCCACGCCGCTGCCGATGGCTTCGAGTTCGAGGCCGGCATCCTGCGCCGCTTCCACAGCCCCGCGCACGGTCTTGCCCACGAATGATGGCACTTCGATGCCGCCTTGCTCAACATCTAACACTACGGTTCCAGTTGCGGGCAACTTCGGGGGCGCAGAAACTACCTCCGGACTCTTCGCCGATGCCTCGCCTGAGTCGCTCGACGCGGCTGCCTCGGATTCACTTTGCCGCATTGCCGCCTCGACTACGTATCCATCCGCATGGATAGGCGCGGGCGACGGCTTGCCCTGAGCTTGCGCCACACTGGAATCTCCGTTTACGTCGACTGTCTCCAGCGGTTCGCCGGGATGGTCGGGTGTACCTTCTTCCAGATCTTTATCCTTCGTCCTTGATGCCAGCAGCAACTGGTGTTTAGGCGCGAGCGGCAGATCGTGTGGCGTGTGCAGATATTCGAGCACCTGCTGTGCCACGCGGCGAAACACAGGCGCTGAAACCTGGCCGCCCTGGTGCAGGCCTACCGCCGAATCAAGAATGACCGCGACTACAATCTGCGGATTGTTCAGCGGCGCGAATCCGGCGAACGATCCGATGTATTTCGTTTTCGAATACGCTCCGGTTGCGGGATCGACCTTCTGCGCCGTTCCCGTCTTCCCCGCTGACGTATAGCCTTCCAGAATGGCTTTGCGTCCCGTACCCTCGAGCACCACTTTCTGCATCATCGACCGCATCTCGGCTGCGGTATAACTTGAAATCACCCGCCGCGACGCTCCCGGATGAAACGCCACCGTCTGCGGCGTGCCGTTTGGTTCGACCTTTCCTGCGACGATACGCGGCGCAACCCACACCCCATCGTTGGCGAATGTGGAGATCAATCCTGCAAGTTGAAGCGGCGAAATGCCAATTTCCTGCCCCATCGAAATGGCCGCAATCGAAACCTTCGACCAGCGGCTCACCGGCTTGGTCAGCCCGCGGGTTTCGCCCGGTAACTCGATGCCGGTCTGCTGGCCGAATCCGAATGCGCGAATGTATTTGTAGAACCGATCTTCTCCCAGCCGGAGCGCAATCTTGATCGCGCCGACGTCGCTCGATTCGGCCAGCACGCCCCACACCGGCAAAAGGCCGTGCGGCCTGGAATCACGAATGCGCATGCCGTTATAGACGATCGATCCCATCTGGCAGTCGAACACTTCATTCGGATTCGTCAGCTTCTCTTCGAGCGCGGCCGAAATGGTCACGAGTTTGAATGTCGACCCAGGCTCGTAAACATAGCTGACGGCGCGGTTAGTAAGCGCGTTCGGCGTGATCTCCTTACGCAGATTTGGATTGAAAGTCGGCCGGTTCGCCAGCGCCAGAATTTCTCCGGTGTGAGGATTCTCGACGATCACGGTGCCAGCGATGGCTTGCGTGTCGTGAATTGCCTGATCCAGTTCCTTCTCGGCGATGTATTGAATGTTCTTGTCGATAGTCAGAACCACACTTTCGCCGGGCTCGGGCTGTTTTTCGACGTCGGAAAACCACTGCCGGCGCGCATCCACGGAGATGAACATCTTTCCCGCACGGCCCCGCAGTTCGTCGTCGAACTCATGTTCGATGCCGCTCTGGCCGGAGTCTTCCATCCCGACAGTTCCGACCACCTGCGCTGCGAGATCGCGCGCAGGATAAAAGCGCTTCGGTTCTTTCTGGAAATGGATGCCCTGCAGATTTAGCGACTTGATGCGCTCGATAATTTCATCATCAGCCTTGCGCGCCACCCAGCAGAAAGTCTTGTGATTGCGGCAATCGGCGAGTACCACGTTGCGATCTTCGCCGGTGATGCGCGTAATCAGCGAGACGGCCGTGGGCAGGTCTTTTACTTCGGTGGGCACAGCGAAGGCAGAATCCACCAGCACGGACATCGCCAGTTCGCGTCCGGCACGGTCATAGATCACACCGCGCTTGGCGGAAAGTGGAATCTCACGTTGTTGCTGGTGCTCGGCCTGCTTCACGAAGCTGCCGTAGCGGAAGATCTGCAAATAAACCAGCCGCCCGCAAATCGCCACACACCAGAACAGGAGCATCGCGCCCAGCAAGTAGAGCCGGGTGTTCTTGCCGAGATTGGAATTGGTCACCATGCGGCCGCTTTAGACAAACATGGCGGCCCACGGTACAGACAGGCCGCCGCCGAACTCAGCCGAGCTTCGCTCTGCGGCCGGATCAAAGATCCGGCCCACACAATTTCTTATTGTCCTGCTAACACCACCACCGGCTCGGCGCTCGCCATCACTGGTGCGTTCGAGTCGGCGGATCCGCTATCCATGCGGATCACTTGACCAGGTACAGGAGGCACCAGCCCCATACGCCGCGCCATCACGTCAATTCTTTCCGGATCGCGCAACGATGCATCTTCTAACCGCAGCGCCCGGTTCATCTCGGTCAAGTCGTTGAGCTCGCGCTTCGCCGACTCGATCTGATAGCCATATTCAATGGCCCGGAAGTGCTGCCAGGCGTAGGTGAAGACTAGAAGGAACAGGCAGGCGAGCGCGGTGCCGAATTGTTTCATTTCGCGATTGCGTCCCGGATCTTCCACCTTCACGAGCCGCGAATTGTCGATTGCCTTGGCGAAGTAGATTTCAGGGGTTCCGGTGAAGAACGTACTTCGCCGCGCCGTCGGGATTGCACCTCGAATTGCCGCTGCTGCCGCCATTTATGCCGCTCCTGCGAGAACCAGCTCACTCTTCATTTGTGGAACCTGCAACTCGAAAAGCCGCTGCAGTTCCAGTTCGTCGGCGATCTGCTTCTGCAGCGCGCCTCTCTCGGCCCGCTCCACCGTCGCCATCAAGTCCTTAATTAATGTTCCTGTGTACATTTTCCAGCCTCAATTTTGGATTCCTACCACGGAACCCTTTCTTGTACCGCCGCCGTCTCGGCGGCCGCTGCGAGGGCGAGACGCCCTCGCGACGGCCGGCAGGATGCCGGCGCTACTTGCGGATCTTTAATCCCTGTCCGCTCTTTTCAGAACCTGAAGGCCCGGCACGCCATTACAGCTGTGCCGGGAACTCCGGCAGGTTTTCCGGAGCTAAACTTTTTCCGCCGCCCGCAATTTCGCGCTGCGTGCCCGCGGATTGCGATCGCTCTCTTCTTCCGTTGCGGTCACAGGCTTCTTCGTCAGCAAACTGAAGTAGCCCTGCTTCGCGCCCTCGCGGAAGGCATCCTTTACGATGCGATCCTCCAGCGAGTGAAAACTGATTACCACCACGCGTCCTCCTGACTTCAGAATCCGGGGCGCCGCTTCGAGCAGCGCCCTCAGATCGTCTAGTTCGCGGTTTACGAAGATTCGGAGAGCCTGAAAGGTTCTGGTCGCCGGATGAATTCGCCTTGATTCAGAATTCATTGGCCGGGCCGCGGCTGATATGACATCCGCAAGATGTGCGGTAGATCGTATCGGCCGCGACCGGACAATGGCTCTGGCGATTCTCCGCGACCTCCTTTCCTCTCCGAATTCGTAAATCACATCGGCAAGCTTGCGCTCGTCGAGGTGGTTTACCACTTGTTCGGCGGTACGCTCCGACCGCGGGTCCATCCGCATGTCGAGCGGTCCATCCGCCTGAAAACTGAATCCGCGCGCCGCATCGTCGAGCTGCAAACTGCTCACTCCGATGTCGGCCAGCAGGCCGTCGGCAAAATTCTTGCCGAACCGCTCGCCGATTTCGGCGAACGAGCATTGCAACAGTGTGACCTGGGGCCAGTCGGGATTTGCCGGCGAGACGCCGGCGCTACCTTCCAGCTTTGCTTGCGCGATTTCGAGCGCCGCTGGATCTTTATCGAGCCCAATCAAATGTCCCGGTGCGCCGAGGCGTTTTGCGATTTCGTAACTGTGTCCGCCCAGACCCACCGTGGCGTCGATATAGGTCCCGCCACGCCGCACGTTTAAAAAGTCGATCGCTTCTTTTAAAAGAACCGGAACATGATTTGGTGAAAGATGGCTCACTTCCCTTCCACCACCATGCCCAACCCCCTGAGGGGTGTCTGTGAAACCCTCGCCCACTAGATGCCCAGTTCGTCGAGCGTCTTCTCATCGTCAGGCGTGAACTTTTCTTCCTCGACCTGCTTGCGGTACGAATCCAGGTTGCGCACGATCAAGTGCGTCAAATTGCCGGTGACCGCGACCTCGCCTTTGATCTGGGCTGCTTCGCGCAACAATTGCGGCATCAAGAGCCGTCCCTGTCCATCCATTTCCACCATCTGCCCGTAGTAATTCACCCGGTCCAGAAACTTCTTCTTCGTAGGATTGAAAGTGGAGAGGCCGGCCAGCTTCTGCTCGATCCGCTCCCATTCCTCGAAGGGATACACTTGAGCAACCTTCCCATCCAGACTGGTGATGTAAAATTGCTGTCCGTACTTCTCGTCGATCACCCGCTTGAATTCCGCGGGGACCTTTAACCGCCCCTTTTCGTCGACGCGAGTTGGGTGATTGCCGCGAAACATGTGTAAAGCCTCTTCGGAGGCTCGGTTCTGTTAAGGGTCTGGTCTTCCTATTAGCCACAGCGACAGCAACGAGGGAGGTAAAAGCAGCGCAAAGTTCGGTCAAACTCGGGTGGTTCGGGCTGTTTGTCGTGCTTATGGGTCGGTTTCCCACCGGCTCCTCTTTATCAGCTTCCCGTTCCCACGACCTTAACCGTGTTGACCACTCTGTACCACTTTGTACCACATCTTAGCTGTAAGTTCTTTATTGTCAAGCAGAAACTTGAAGGTATGCTTCCCACTCCGGGGGTGACTCGGCAAAATACGAGGGCTTGTGGTTTACCAGAAAGACGACCACAAGGGGTTGGGTTGATCTCTGAGGTTCCTTCGCTATTTATTCGCTAATATTTTTATTGCACTCCGCGCCTGTCGCGGACTTTCCTGTGGAAAACGGCCAGCGAACCTCAATCCGCCCGCGTTTCCGTACGGTCGCACACGGAATTAGGTGTACACTTCGTCCGCTTGTTCAACGACGATTTACGGAGGCGCTATGCATCTGAACCGAGCGAGGATCTGGCTGGGCGGTCTGGCGGGAGGCGTGGTCTGGGCGATCTGGAGTTTTCTCGTAGGCAAATACGTCATCACCGATGCGCGCTACATGGCGGCGCAGAATGCCGGGTTTTTTCTGAAAACTCCGCGCTATCCATTCTTCGTAGTTCAGTGGATCGTGCTCCTGTTTATTCTAGCGATAGCGGCCGCACATCTTTACGCTTGGTCGCGCCACACTCTGGGTCCCGGTCCTGGCGCGGCGTTGAAGGTCGGTTTTCTTATCGGCTTTTTTGCCGGCTTCCCGTTGAACTTCGCGCAGGCTACCTGGTTCGCCGGCGACCGCGGTCTTCCTTTTGGCTGGATGATTGAAATGTGGCTGGGAGCCATCCTGGCAACGCTGGTCGCGGGCTGGGTGTACAAAGACTGAAGGCGATTGGCAATCGTAACTGAGCCTCAACGACGCCTACTTCGTTGGCTCCACGAACACAGCCGTCCCGTAGGCGAGCACTTCGGTGACGCCCTGCATTATCTCAGTTGCATCGTAGCGGGCGCCGACTACGGCATTGCCGCCCAGCTCGGCGGCATGCTCCAGCATCAAGTCGAAGGCTTCGCCGCGCGTTTTCTCGCACAGGTTGGTGAGCAGCGTGATATTGCCGCCGACCAGCGTCTGTAATCCAGCGCCGATGGTGCCGAAGATCGAGCGCGAGCGTACCACGATGCCGCGCACAACTCCCAGAGTGCGGGTCACGCGAAAGCCGTCCAGCTCAAACTGAGTCGTGACCATATTGTGCGCCACCATCCGTCCACCACTTGTGTAATTTGTCGCCATCGAGGTCTATCCTTTCTGAATTGGCGATTGCCCTCTTACCGACCAGCTAACTATATCGCGAATGGAATCAAGAAGTCGTAGAGACGTAGCTTATTACGGCTCTCATCCCGGAACTTACTACCAACCTATTCCAACACGGCGGTGATGAAGAACTCTCGCGATGCGGTTTCGTAGCCGATGCGCAGCACATTGGGCTTACAGCAGACTTGGCAATCTTCCACATAGCTCTGACGGTATCCGGCGGACTCGTCGATCGTGGTGGAGTTCCACTCGCCGCAGCCCGCACATTGGAAGCCCGCTTCCATGAAGCAAGTATCTCCCAGGCGTGGTCGGAAGACGGCGTTTCACAAGACCCGAGGAACTGCGCGGGCGAACTCGTCGATCGCCAGGCAGCAAAACTCAAGTGCCCTATAATGGCGGGGCTGTCATTCTAGGAATCTGGAGGTTTCATGATCTCGCGTCGGCGCTTTCTCGAAGCTGGTAGCGTTGCGGCAGGAGTTAGCGTAGTGGCTGGTCCCCTGCTGGCATTCGGTGCGTCAGCCGGTGAACAATCTGGCAACTCTACTCTGCCGCCATCCCTGGCGCGTTTAAGTTCGCGGAAGAACGAAGCCACTCCTATAACCCGCGAAGAACGGCAGGACCGCCAGGAGCGCGCCCGCAAGATGATGAGCGAGAACGGGCTTGACGGCATCGTCCTCATGGAAGGCACGTCGCTGAGATACTTCACCGGCATTCGCTGGTGGGGAGGCGAACGCATGTTCGCGCTGGTTTTGCCCGCCAAAGGTGAGGCGTTTTATGTGTGCCCGGCGTTTGAGGAAGGCCGTGCTCATGAACAGATCGCAGGTGCGCCCGAGGGTGAGAATCCAGATGTGCGCACCTGGCAGGAAGACGAGAGCCCTTACCAGCGGGTGGCGCAGGGATTGAAGGAACGTGGCATGGCCAGCGGCAAGCTGGGGATTGAAGAAACGGTGCGTTTTGTGTTTGCCGACGGGATTGCCAAAGCTGCTCCCCACGCCGCGCTGACTAGCGCAACTCCGGTCACTGCGGGTTGCCGCAGGATCAAGAGCGCGCACGAACTCGCACTGATGAGTCTGGCGAACCAGGTAACCCTCGCCGTTTACGAAGCGGTTTATCACGCGCTGCGCGAAGGCATGACGCAGCATGATGTGGGAGAGTTGATCGTGGCGGCCTACGGACAAATGGGTTTTCCCGGCGAGGCCAGCGTACAAGTCGGCGAGTACACGGCTCTGCCTCACGGATCGAGGACGCCACAGACAATTCGCGAGGGTTCGATCGTAATGATTGACGACGGCTGCGACGTGGAAGGATATCAATCCGACATTACGCGCACCTTCGTACTCGGCAAGACCCCGGAACAAGTGGGGGACAAGATGCGAAAAGTTTTCGACATCGTGCACCGGGCGCAGGCCGCGGCTCTGGCCGCGGCGCGTCCGGGTGCGAAATGCGGATCCGTCGATGCCGCGGCGCGCAAAGTAATCACGGATGCGGGCTACGGACCGGATTACAAATATTTCACTCACCGCCTCGGCCACGGCATTGGCATGGACGGGCACGAGTGGCCTTATCTCGTTCGCGGCAACACGACCAAGCTCGCACCCAACATGACTTTCAGCGATGAGCCCGGCATCTACATTCGCGGCGAGTTCGGCATCCGTCTCGAAGACGATATGCACATCACGGAAAACGGCGCCGAGTTATTCACCCCGCAAAGTCCGTCGCTCGAAGATCCCTTCGGGAAAGCGTGACCTTTCTTACCAGCGCAACTTGTGCAGGTACACGTAGCTGGCCGTGATGCTGTCGAAAGGCATGGCAGCCTTGTCATGCTCGACGATGTAGTGCTTGATGCCAGCTTTCTCGGATTGCGCAAAAATCCGCTTCCAGTCGATGATCCCGCTTCCGACTGCGGTCATATCTTTGAGCGAATCTCCGAAATCCTGGCCGCCGCTGGCCGAAATCTTCGGAAGCTTCTTCATGTCCTTGACGTGAACCAGGGGGAAACGGCCGGGATAGCGGTCGAAATACTTGAGCGGATCGCCGCCGCCGACCTCGATCCAGCACAAATCGAGCTCCATCTTGACCAGGTCTGGATCACAGTTTTCGAGAAGGAAATCATAGGGCAGTTTTCCGTTGACAGGGAGAAACTCGAACCAGTGATTGTGATAGGCGAACTGAACGCCATCCTTCTTGCTGGCTTCGCCTGCGCGGTTGAAAGTTTCTGCGGCGCGCTTCCAGCCGTCAGGCTGGTTGCGGATTTCTTCGGGGATCCAGGGACAGACAATATAGCTCTGGCCGATGATTTTGGCGGACTCGATTTGCTCCGGCCATTTGTCGCCGAGCACATCCCACGGCACATGGCAGGAGGGTGAGACCAGACCGTGGCCGTCGATGGCAGTTCGCACCTCTTTGGGCGAGCGATCGAAGTATCCCGCGAATTCGACTTCCCGGTAGCCAATCGCGGCGACTTTCGCGAGAGTGCCATCAAAGTCAGCCTTCATCTGGTCGCGCACGCTGTAGAGCTGCACGCCGAGCTTATCGATCTTGTGGTCCGCCGCAGCCCACCCAATACGGCGGGTGAGCAGCGTGGCTGCGGTGAGGGTCGTGGCGGTCTCGAGAAAGGTGCGGCGATTCATCATGGCGTTTCCTCCGGACTTGTTTCGGAACGACTTGGTTCGGAACGCGAACCATTATACGCAGGAAAGCGCGGTGAGGGGCTGACTGCGGGTAAGTGAGCGCGCGGCAACACCAAGAGGACGCTGCCGCGCCAGGAGTTCTACTTCGAAACTACTAGGTTGTTGGTCACCGAGAAAATCCCGGAGACACTGTTGGCGCGCTGTCCCGCAAAGTTCTTGTCGCCCTCATTATCGACCACGCCTTCGAGAGTAACGTTGCCATTCTTCACGATGATGCGAATTGGCTTCTGCACGCCTAAAGCGTACTTCTCCAACGCGGGGTAGCCGTAGATCGCGCGATACAAGCGCCTGCGCAGACGATAATCCATCGGTGAGGGCGGAAGCACCTCAATCTGGTTATCGACTCTCTCGACCCCTTCGATGCGCTTTACAGCGTTCTCGGCGTCAGACTTGAGCGTAGGCCGTGTGACCTGCCCGAGTAGCGTGACCGTCGAGCCGTCCACTTTGTAAGCAAGGTTGTCGAAAACATCCAGATAAGGAAGCATGAGAAGTTCGTGGCGAACTTCCTTGGTGATGCGTGCCTCCGATCTGGCTGAGGGCTGGTCGCGATCCTGGGTAAATCCGAGCATTGCAAACGACAGCAGAGCAACAGCGAAAACCCATAACCTGGACTTCATAGCGGTTTCTCCTTTCTCGAAGCTTTCCTCAGGAAAAGCCAGTTTACTCCACGGTCCTGCGATGCGAAGCCTGAGCGCACAGGAAGACTTGTGTGACTTGGCGCACATCTCAGGAGAGCGCTTTTATGATGATGCTAGTGCGAGGTAATCAGTCGCAAGACGATTTTTAGAGAAGGCGGGGGCTTTGAACGCGACGGTGCAGTACGCAGGCGGGGAGGGCGTGGTTCCCGCGAACTGCACCGGCGGCCTTGCCGGTTCAAGCCGAAACGCTGAGGCCCCCATTTGCGGAGGAATTGCCTGAGGAATTGCTGGTGGAGGTGGAAGAGGACTCGCCCAATAAATTCAGCACAATCTGTTCGTTGCTATTGGGAGCCAGATTGAACGTAATTTCCTGCGCGTTCGAACCCTGGCTGCCAACGCTGAGGGAGACTTGTTCCCCGCCACCGCTGGTTGGGTTGAGGTTGATGGTGATCTGCTCCGGGCTGGTACTGCCACTACTGTTGCCCAGGTTAAGAACAATTTCCGGCCCACTGCTGGAGGCAGCCGCGCTGGAAGCGGAACTGGTAGCGCTGCTAGCGCCGCTGTTATTGCTGAGGTTAAGGATGATTTCCGGACCGCTGCTGGACGTGGAACCGGCGCTGGAAGAGTTTTGCGCGCCCGCCCCTCTTTCAAACGTGCTTTGGAGCGTGCTGAAAGCGGCTTGTGCCCCTGCCAAGTCCCCCGACTGCAGTGCTTGCCCGATGGCTGTGAAATCCTGCTCGCGCTGGGGGCGCGAGAACGCGTCTCCGCTGGCGAACGGGCCACTCTGCCCGAGCTGGACAATGTTGTTGTAGGCGGTTTGAGCGCCCGCTAAGTCGCCGGACTGCAGGGCTTGCCCGAGTTGCTGCAGATCGCTTTGCCGAGTTTGAAAATACTGCTCGGTCTGCTGGTAAATGGAACTGCTGGAAATGGCTGCTGTCGACATTGGTATCTCCTCAGAATTCGGTTGATCTGACAGGAACATGGTAAAGGTTCTTGCCATCCAAGGGCCATATCGGCTTTAAGAAAAACAAACTTTAAGAGCGTCGACGCGACAACAGCGACCTCTGCCGGGGTTTTCTTCGCGATTATCTTCATGAAAAGGCCGGGAGCGGCCATCGGAGATTAGATTTTGTTACGGAACGCCCATCAGGTGGCAATCCCGGCTCAGATCAGTCGCCGCCCTCCGCCCAGCTGCATTCTTCAACTGTGCTGTGGCAAGATTCATCGTTCTCTGTCGCTGCCGGTAAGTGCTTGATTACAAGTTGCAAATCTATTCATTGCATTCAAAGAGGTGAATCTTCATCTTTTGTCTGTTGCGATTTCCAACAAAACCCCGGGAACACATTCTTCAGCGAAAGTCACGTCTGGGAGCTGCCTTTCGTCTAATCGCCTGATCGCGCACGAGATGGCCTATGAAAGACTCTCGCTCGTAACGCGATTCGGAGTGGCACGGCAATTGCCTTTGGAATAGTGAGAGTGGCTGGCAAGGACAAGAAAATAGACGGCCCTCCGACGAGGTGACTTATGACAGTCCTATTGGTTCTCTTCACATTCGCAACCTTCTTGCTGATCGATTACTTGCGCACGCGCCGGGCTGTTACGCAACCCGGGTTGCAGGCTTCCGTCGCCAAACCCGATACTCTACCGCGTTTGAAGCCCGCCTTGGTCGGCGGCTTCGAAGTGCCTGAGAACTTGCGCTACCATCCGGGTCACACGTGGGCGCTAAGCGAGAGCCCCAACCTGGTGCGCGTCGGCATGGATGATTTTGCCTCCAAGCTGACCGGCAAAGTGGAAAGCATCACGCTGCCGATACGCGGCCAGTGGATTCGGCAGGGTCAGAAAATGTGCACGATTCATCGCGACGGGTGCGCCGTCGACATGGTTTCGCCGATTGAGGGCACCGTGTCTGACATCAACGAGGAAATCGTGAAGGACGCAAAGTTTGCCCTTCGCGATCCTTACGGAGAAGGCTGGCTGCTGACGGTGCTGGCGCCCGATGCCAAAACCAGCTTCCGCAACTTGTTGGGCGGCCCGCTTGCGCGGTGGTGGACGGAGGAGTCGGCAAGCCGATTGCAGCGCCGGATACCGATGGCAGCGGCTGGGGCCTACGCCCAGGATGGGGGAGTTGCGGTGGAGAATATCGCTGCACAGATCGCCGGCCCGGACTGGCTGCCGCTGGCGAAAGAATTCTTTCTGTCATAAATCAAACTCGCGGCTGGTGAGGCGCTAAGCCTGCCGAGGGTCGCAGAAAACTGGCCGCCCGGATCCAAGGCTAGAACCGTCAGGATACCGGGCGGCCGGCACTTTCCTACTTCTCAGGCCATCGAAGTGAGAGTCAAAACAGACGTTGCGTTTTCGCGCGCTCTCTCTAAACCCGCGCGTTCGGCAACGGCTTCGATGGAAGAACCGCAGCCCGGCACGCCTTGCACAGCGCGCTCTCTTTGAGGTCGATCCATTCCACCGCATGGGAAGAAGCCATCGCGCAGCGGTAATCATCGCAATGAGTCAGACTAAGGGTGTGTCCCACTTCATGCACTGCTTCTTTGATCAAGCGTTGGCGAAATAGTTCCGGGGCAGGCGGAAGACCATAAAACTCCTGCCGCAACCGGTGTGCGGAGAGCACCGCGCAAGGACCGTCCATTTGGGCCTCGCCGAAAACGAAAGTCAGGATTGGGATATAGAGGTCGACGGCCGCAACACCCAGCACACGCCAGGAGTCG
This sequence comes from Candidatus Sulfotelmatobacter sp., assembly GCA_049673585.1. GTDB lineage: Bacteria > Acidobacteriota > Terriglobia > Terriglobales > Acidobacteriaceae > Sulfotelmatobacter. Next base: position 142,874 of record JBATXV010000013.1, read on the forward strand.
GCGGAGAGAAACTTTTGCATGCCATGCAAGATCTCCGAGGAGTGGTACTGCTGGCGTTCGCCGTGAAAGGCGAACTCCGGATCCAGACGGACCGGAAGCACTTTGCACGGGGCGCAAAGAATCTCTTCCAGGGCGGGACGCAGATCCTTTAGCAGCGAGTCATCCACGTTCCCGATCGGCAATAGTTGTAGAAACCTCATCCCTTGCCTTCGTCGGGGTTGTTATCTAGTCTCAACCGTAGTGCGACTCCAGCCGTATTTCTTCAGCTTGTGATAAAGAGTTACCCGGTCGATGTCGAGGATTTCGGCGGCGTGGCTCTGATTGCCTCCGCATTCCTGCACGACTCGCAAGATGTGGGCTCGCTCCATATCCTCAAGCGTTTTCGATCCGTTGGAAACACTTTGCGGCTTGAAGATAAAATCCCCTTCGTGCAGTTCCGGTTCCTGTCCAACGACCATGGCGCGCTCTACTGCATTCTCCAGTTCCCGAACGTTGCCCACCCAAGGCTGCTGCTGCAGCTGGTTCATGGCTGCGGGAGAAACCCTAGTGACGCGTTTGCCCATGGCAAGAAAGAACTTGCGGACGAAGTGGTCGACAAGCAGCGGGATGTCCTCGCGGCGCTCGCGCAGTGGCGGCAGTTCGATGCGGAAAACGTTCAGCCGGTAGAAAAGATCGGGACGGAACTTGCCTTCATCGATCAGCTTCTCCAAATCTTTATTGGTGGCGGCAATGCAGCGGAAGTCCACCTTAATGATCTGGTTGCCACCTACGCGGGTAATCTCGCGCTCTTGCAGCACGCGAAGCAGATCGGTCTGCGTCTTGAGGCTGATGTCGCCAATCTCATCCAGGAAAACGGTGCCGCCCTCGGCAATTTCAAATTTGCCTTTCTTGCGGTACTGCGCGCCGGTGAATGCGCCTTTCTCGTGTCCAAAAAGTTCGCTTTCGAGCAGCGTTTCAGTAAGCGCGCCGCAGTGAATCACCACAAGAGGATGAAATCTTCGCGGGCTGGCTTGGTGGATGGCACGAGCTACTAGTTCCTTGCCCGTGCCACTCTCTCCGGTGATCAGCACGGTTGCATCGGTGGGACCAACCGTCTCAATGGCGTCGAAGACCTTGCGCATAGGAGTGCTTTGCCCGATCAGTTCTCCCGGCCGCGCGACTTCTGCTACGGTCTCGCGCAAAAGGACGTTCTCGTGTGTCGCCCGCTTATGGGCGATGGCGTTCTTCACCAGGTGCGCGATCTCCTCGGGGTCCAGGGGTTTGGTCACGTAATCATAAGCGCCGTTTTTCAATGCCGCGACGGCAGTTTCGACCGAGGCATACCCGGTCATGATGATCACGATCATCTCGGGATCGATTTCATGCATGCGGCGCTGCAGTTCGATTCCGTCGGTGCCGTGCATTTTGATATCGACCAGGGCCGCGTCCCAGCGTTGCTCAGCCAAGCGGGTGAGCGCATCGCCGGCGTTTTCTGTGGTGGCGACCTCATAACCTTCTTCGCGAAACCATTTGCCGAGCGAATCGCGTACGCTCAGTTCGTCGTCTACGATCAACAGTTTTCCTTGTGTGGTCACTTCAATCACCTCATCTTCATCGCGCCGTCGCTCACCGCCGCCAATGAAGTTTCTTGAGTTCGAACGGGCAGTGTCACGGTAAATGTCGTGCCCTTTCCCAACTGTGATTCGGCTTCGATGCGCCCGTGATGCCCCTCCACGATGCCGCGACTGATCGCCAGGCCAAGACCGACTCCATGGCCGTGTTCTTTCGTCGTCATGAAAGGTTCGAAGATCTGCGGCAACACATCGGGAGCGATTCCAGCTCCGTCATCGCGCACCTGAATGCTGATTTCAGTCTCGTCGTGATTGAGCAGGGTTGCGATCCAGAGATTTCCGCCCCGCGGCATGGCATCGATGGCGTTCATGATCAAAGCCAGCAGAACCTGTTCAATCTGCGCCGCATCGCAAGGGACGCGCGGCAGATCGTCTTCAAGCTTCAGTTGCGCATCGATTCCGGCGAGTTCCAGTTGATGCTTAATCAGCAGCAGGCTACGGTTTATCACCTCATGCAGGTCGACCGACTGCAGGTTCATGGGTGCGCTGCGTGAAAGACTCAAAAGGTTCTTGATGAGGTCGCCGCAACGCCGACTTTCTGTAGCGATCAATTCCAGGCACTCCATCGCTTCGTCGCGCTTGCCGTTTGCGGCTTGGCCTGATGCCACCCACTTTAGCAGCAGCTTGGCATAAGTGAGGATTCCGGAGAGCGGATTATTCACTTCGTGCGCCACGACTGCCGCCATCTTGCCGAGCGAAGCCATCTTTTCTACATGCAGGACGCGATCATGCGCGCTTCTGAGTTCTTTAGTTTTTTCGTCGACACGATCCTCCAGTGTTTTCGCCCAGGTCATGATTTGTTCGTTGGCCGCGCGTAACTGCAGGCTCATGTCATTGAAAGAATGTGCCAGGGCGCCGACTTCGTCTTGCGATTGCACCTCAATCTGGTAGCCGAGTTCCCCGCGGGACAGGTGTTCTGTTCCGTTCTTGAGTGCGTTGATGGGCTTGAAGACCACTCGCCAGACAAATAACCAGCTCAGTAACGCTATCAACAGCATTGCTCCCGCGGTGTAAGACAGCATTCGAGCACTGCTGACCCTGAGCTGCGAGTCCGCTTGTACCAGCGAAAGATTGGTGTCGAGCACGCCCAGAACTTGTTGGCTGGCCGGATGGGCGTGGCAGTCCGCGTTGGAGCAGCTGGCTTGATTTTCGATCGGGGTGATAATTCCGAGGACGCGCTGCCCACCGGTATTGCGGTAAATACGAAAGCGGTCCGGCCGATTTAGCCGCGTCAGGGGCTGCGACTGAACGTGGCAGCCATAGCAGGCCTCGGCCGACTTATCGAGGACGCGGTTCACCTCTCCCGAATCCGTGGAGTAGCTGATCCGACCTTCCTGGTCAAGGATTCGCACCTTGACCATGCCCGGCTGGTCGGCCATGGTTTGAATGGCGTGGTAAAGTCCTTCGCGGTCATTGCGCAGCATGTAGTAGGTGGCGCTGCGCTTGATCACATCGCTGATCCGCTCAGCGCTGGCCAGTCGATCTGCTTCGAGTTGCTGGCGGTGCAATCGGATATTCACATATCCGAGGAGCGCAAAGATGACCACCATCACTGCCAGCAGGGATCCAATCAATTTTGCACTTATGCTGCGAGTCAGCCGCTTCCGGACCAGATCAACACGAGTTGGATCAGTCTCCCGCATGGCCCAACACTGGCGTAGCTACCAATCGCTCCGGTTTCGATCGTTGACGTCCCTCGACCGCATGCTCTTCCTTCGGAAAGATAGGCAAGTACTTCACCGCCAACCCGAACAGGGCGAAGCCCATGGCAACGATCATCAACGTGATGGAAAACTCCGTCCACTTGGGGACGTAATGATGTCCTACATAGGTCTCAAAGCCGATGAGGGCGATATTGAGGCGATTCGTGATGAAGCCGAGTACGGTGAAGATGGAAGCCAGATAGAGGAGCTGTGGCGATAGTCTGACCTTCTTAAAGCTGAGCATGGTGATCGGAATCACGAACGTGAGCGTGAGTTCGAGCCACAGGAAATAGGCTTCGTAGCTTGGTTTAATGATTTGCCGGAGCATCCCGCGATGGAAGTAGTCCTCGAAACGCAGCAAAGCATTCACCCAGAGGGCAACCAACAGAGCGCCGCCGAGAGTGACTAGAACCGGAAGTTCCAGGTGACGGCCAAAGGCCTTCGCACTCTGCGTGGATTCGAAGATCGTCATCGCTAAGCCCACCGCAACCGCCGAAGCAAAAAAAAGAAATGGCAGTGCCGGCGTATACCAGAAAGGATGTAGCTTGCTCGGCATAATCAGATAAAGCGATCCGAGCGAACTCTGGTGCAGCGTGGAAAGCAGGATGCCCAACACGATGAGCACGGGGTAGATCTTCTTGATCCACCTGATTGGAACCTGCAAATTGAAGCGCTCAAGAACATTGGGAAGAAACTCGAAGAACAAGACGGTCGTATAAGTCATCACACACATTCCCACCTCAAACATGACGGAATGTGGGTTCATATAGATGAGCTGATGCCAGATGTACCAGGGACGTCCGAGATCAAATAAGAGCCCGACGATGAACAGAATGTAGCCGAGAAACGCGGTCAGAACCGCCGGGCGCACTACGCTGTGCAGGCGTTCGACGTTGAACAAATACACGGCACCGACAATGCAGAAGCCGCCGGCCGCCAGCATAACCCCGCAGAGGCAGTCGAAGCCGATCCAGAGTCCCCAGGGGAATTGATCGTTCATATTTGAAACTGCACCCAGGCCGCGAGAGTAGCGAATGAACGAGGAGTACAGGCCCAGGACCATGATCACGAGAAATACAACTCGCCAGAAAGTCAGCTTGATCTTCATCGTGCGCCCTCGTTCTTTTCCTTCGCTTCTTCTGCTTCGGCGGCGGCAACTTCTTCGCGGCGATGCGAAATCCAATAAATGCCGCCCAGCACTAACGACCACGCTGGAATGAAATCCGGAATCCAGGACATCACTCGCCCGGTATATTCCGGCATGGGGATGTCGCCGATCTTCTCGGAGGCGGGGTAGCCGTATTCTTCAACCTTCACGCTGGACAGAATCAGAACGCACGTTCCGCCGACTTCGTGAAGACCGTAAATTCGCGGGAGGTACGTGGTTGGATTTTGCCGGATGCGTTCCTGCGCCTCCTTCACCAGATCGTCGCGATCACCGAACTTTGTAGCGCCCGTCGGACAGATCTCAGCGCACGCCGTCTGCTTTCCAGCAACTACACGGTCCGGGCACATGATGCACTTGCGGACTCGTGGGTTCAGCGATCCCCATTCGTACTTGGGCTGGTTAAAGGCGCAAGCCACCATGCAATACCGGCAGCCAATACACTTCCAGACGTCATAGACGACCGGACCCTCTTTTGTTTTGTGAAAGGCTCCAACTGGGCAGGCCGATGCGCATGCAGGATGCTCACAGTGCATGCACAGGCGCCGCATGAACTTATCGTTCTTCGTCATAACGACGGTGTATTTATGTTCCGATTGCACAACCTCTGCCGCTACCTGGTCGTCATAGCGCAGCTTGTTCTGCTGCGCGCATGCAACTTCACACTGTTTGCAACCGATGCACATCGTCGCGTCATACAGCAGAGCTTTACTCATAGAAAACACTCCTCGCCACTCCCAAATGCGACTTCCGTTCCAGTGGAATGCAAAGCGATGTGAAACGACGCTGTAACGGACCGGGCGTTGAAGCCGTACAAAACACGATTGCTGGTTCAACCGGGAAAAAGAAGCCGGGTTCGGACCGGTGAGCGTCCGGAACCCGGCGGGATGTATCCTCTCGCAAAGCGAGCCGGGGATGAGATTGCCCGCTGGCGACGAATCGGTGAACTCCACTTTTGGTCTGCCGAATTGAGCCGGACATCTTCATACTCGACCTCGAGCTTCTAAACAGCGATGACTGCAACTACTTCTGCAAACTGCGAATGTACTCGACAACCATCTTCACTTGGTCCGGCGGCAGGCTCTTCAATGTGGCAGGGTGCTTTGCCACTTCCGTGATCGACTTCGCTAAATCGTCGTTTGAGGCTTTCTTGGCATCGTCCGACACCAGGCTCGGAATCTTTGCTGCGGGTTTGCCTGTCGCATCGGCGCCGTGGCACATCGCACATTTTGCTTTGTAGATGCTCGCTCCGTCATCGGCGGCCCATGACAGATTGGGAATCAGAATGAACAGGCTTGCGACGATGGTCATTACCAGGATCACCAGTTTCGTGGTCTTCATGACTTGGTTTTTTCTCCTTATAAAAGTTTGCAGCTCCGTTGCAAAAGCGAGCACTCAAAAACAACCCTGCTAAACACTTTATGTAAAAGAACTCAGCAACCCGGTGGCTGCCTAGTTGAAAGTTTCAACCTTTCTGGAGAGAGAGGCGGTGACCGTCATCACCCTGAATCGTGACCAAACTCAGCGCTGAGCCGGCAGGCAAGTGGGCGCCGTGCATTCATTTTTTCATTTAGGCCGGTTGGGCTCGGCGCCGAGGGTCACTCGTAGCTGTTACCCCAGTTACTCCCGACTCGATCAAACGTCACTCTTGGTCCCAACGGCCGTGTGGTCTGCCGATTTCTCATCTATCGCGACCGCGGGTTCCTTCAGGGCTGATTTGAATCCACGAATACCCTCACCGAGTCCCTTACCCAACTCCGGAAGTTTCTTGGGCCCGAAGACAAGTAGAGCAATTATGAAAATGACTAGCAGATGCATCGGTTGAAACAGATCCTCAAGCATAACTACTCCTTCTTGGCGTGTCGGGCGCGGCGACATTGGGATCTGCGCCACCCTCTTTGATGAGACTCCAGTTCCGGAAGAGCGGCAGTACCGTCCCTCACAAGCGAATGTGAGGAAGATCACATATCGGGGTTCGTTGTGTTCCAGGTCGAAACCTACGAGGCTGGGCTCCAGTTGCGACGCTCGATAAAGGTGGGCGGTTCGTAGGTGCATCCGCGCGCGAGCCGATTTTCCTCGCGGCGCGTGGACCACAATAAGATCGGACCGAGCGATACTGCAGTGAGCCGGGCCACGACGGGAAACTCTTTTTCAACTTCGCGGCGCAGTTTGTGGATGCGCTCGCTCACCGTGCGGTTGACTTTCCTGAATTCCCGTTCCATCGCCCAAAGCGCGGCATTGTAGGCGCTGCTAAGCTTCGTCGCTTCTCGCGCAAAGCGCTCGCGAACCCGCGGGTCGGGATAGTCCTTGTAACGCTTCCAGCCCTGCAGCATGGTGCGGCACATGCGGAAGAGACTCGGTCCATTGAGCTCGAAATCTCGCCAGAAAGCCCAATCCAGAAATCTTTTCGAATCCTCACGGGAAATTGCCGCGTGCCGAAAATTGAATTTGTATTGCCCATGGACATCGGCGAAGTCCACGTCCGCCAGCATCCGCCCCTGCTCGGCCATTTCCTTATAAAGCGGAGTTCCGGGGACTGGCGTATAGAGCATGAACTGATGAAAGTCGGTTCCGTGCGCCACCGCCCATTCGATTTCCCCAACGATGTTTTCCGGCGTGTGATGTTCGAGTCCGATAATGGTCGAACCCTGCACTCGAATACCGTGTTCGCGAAGTTCTTGCGTGAGTTGCCGAACGTTCTCACCCTGCAACTTGCTATAGCCTGCCTTAGGAGATTCCAATCCCATCCACACCCAGGAAATGCCGAGTTCGACCAGTTCGAGCATGGTGTATTTTCGGATCGCATTCGCGGAAGCGAAGACCGAAAGCTCCCAGCTTTTGCCTGCCTGCTTCATCCGCTCCAGCAGACGCATCGCTCGTGGGCGGTGAAGCAGGAAGTTTTCGTCCATTACAAAAAAAGAATTGACTTTGAGCTCATACTCGATTCGGCACATCACATCGAACAGTTCGTCGCCAGTCTCGTAGAAGTTAACGAACTTTCCCTTGCCTCCGAAAAAAGCAGAGGTTGTGCAGAAGTTGCACCCCATGGGGCAACCCACTGACGGAATAATGGTTGCCGCCGTCCCACCCTTACGCTGGGGCAGACGCACTCCCATGATGCGAGTCTGCAGGCCGGAAACAATCGCGGGATGACGAATCGGAGCGTGTTCGTCCTCTCCCAGATAGCGGCGCATCCAGGAAATTCCTTCTCCGCGCACAATGTGGTCGGCAGCGATCATCGCTTCAACCCCAGGGATGGCGGCGACGTGCCCGCCTACCAAGATCACAGATTCGGGAGAGAGTTCCCGCACCATGCGGCACATCTCACGAACCTTCGCAATATTCACGATGATCGCAGAAATACCAACGATGTCGTAACGGTTTCTCGTCAATTCCCGCGCGAATTCTTCGCGCGTAGGAAAATCCAGCACGCTACAGGGAGCCGAGATATTCTCCTGAATCATCGTGATGCCCCACGAGCGATGAAACATGCGAAGGGAGAAGCTGCCCTGGGCACGGGTTACCTGGTTGTGATAGAGCTCCATCGGATTGATGGAGCGGCTGCCGAATTCATCGTCTCGAGCATAAGGACCAAAAACCGAGCTGAGGAGAATGCGAGCGCGAGTACCCTTGGGATGAGGTTCCATTTGATTTCTGTTTAGAGGGTAGCGCCGGGCGGGATTGCTACGCTGTGATGCCTGATACACATTACGAAACTATTACATGCGTTTTACCGAACACTCAAACGCCGAGGCGCGGGCCAGCTGGCGTTGTGAACGCGAAAACAGTTGTGCCAAGCGGCTTGACGATCTCCGAGAGCTAGTCGGGAGTGCGACCAAGAAATTCTTCGTGTCCGGCAAAGATCTCGACAAGCAAACTTTGGCTGGGCTTCCTGGCAGCCGGCCGTGGGTTAGGTTCCCTGCCCTTCGGGGCTTTCTTTTCGAGTGTGATCTCCTCTTCCGGAGCGATGATTGTGTCGACTGGCATACGATTTCTCCTTTCAGTCGGCGGCGCGAGGTCTGCGTCGGAAACGCAGATCTATGCGACACCTGTCAGATGCTTCTCCTCCGTTTTATCTTTTGCAGTTGAACGCTGCGCTAATGCCGCCGATAGAGCGATCCCTTCAGCCCTCGCCGTCGAAACTTCGGTCGCAATTCTGCGCCTTATCAATGGCCGCAAGACAAACAGCGCGCAGAGCGAAGCGATCGCACACAGGACAGCCGAAATATAAAATGGCACGAAGAACGAGCCACCGAAATATGCAGCTAGCGCCGCCGCGCCAAAGCCGGCAAACACGGAAGCCGCACCCTTGGCGGTATATACCATGCCATAGTTGGCGGAGGCGTTCTTAGGACCGAAGACATCGCCTGTCGTCGCCGAAAACAGCGAATAGATTTCGCCCCAGAAAAGAAAAATAAACGAGAACAGCACCACAAACGCGATTGGAGCTCCAGCTATCTTGGTCACCAGGAACACGAGTACCGCTTCTACGCCAAAGGTAAGAAACATCGTATATTCGCGTCCTAAGCGATCTGAGACGGATCCCCACATGATTCTGGACAAAGCATTGCAAGCTGCCGTTAGAGTTGCAGCTAGTGGAACGATTGCGAAACCCCAGACTGTAGCGTCACTCACATGGAGGGACTTGGCGATTTGCGAAAGGTTCGCGGTCGCGATCAACCCGCCGGCAGTCGCAAAGAAAAACATTGTGTAAAGCAGATAGAACTCAGGCCGTCCCAGGGTTTGAAGCCAGGTAAAATTCACCTTCGATTGGGCGACCGGTTTGCGTGCCTGCGTTGCCTTCTGGTCCCAGCCGGCAGGAACCCAGCCGGCAGGCGGATGGCGAAGCACCATGGCGGCACCGATTGCGATAATCCCTTGCCCCAGGCCCCACACGGCCATCGCGTGCGCCCATCCGATGTGGCGGATGGTGCTGGCAATCGGCATGATGGCAAGCGCCGCACCGCCGCCGAATCCCGCGGCCGTCAGGCCAACGGCTAACCCGCGGCGATCTGGAAACCACTTCACGGCGTTGGCCACGCAAGAGATATAGATGATTCCTGCGCCGGTACCGGCGATGACGCCGTAATAGATGTACATTTCAAGGGGCGACTTGGCGACAGTCCCTCCCAGCACCCATCCAAGCGCGATGCAGACTGCGCCGAGCGACATCAGCTTGCGGATTCCAAGTTTGTCGACAAAGTAACCTGCCACAGGCATCGGCCAGGTCTCGAACAAAATGAACGCCGAGAAGATGGCCGCGATTCTGGCGTAGGGAACTCCGGGAAAGCTCAGTTTCATCCCTGGAGTAAATAAGGTGAAGGCGTATTGATAGTTCGAGATGAGGATCATCGCGATGACACCGCATATCAATTGAATCCAGCGATTGCCGGAGATGCGGCCCATCTTAGGTTCGAAACGATTAGGTTCGAAACGAACAGAGGCGTTCACGTTCGCGGCCATAGGCACCTTCCTAATTCATCTAAGCATCGGTCTTTAATTTCTCGCTAAACACTCCAAGCCGGAAAGTATCCGGGCAAAGGAAAAAACCCGCCCCTACCCAGGGGCGGGAGATTTCACTCAGCGTCTTCAATTTCTTTCTGGAGCGGGATGATTCCCGGCACCAGCCATTTGTTCCACATGTCATCGATCTTGCTCTGGAAGTATTCGATATCTTCCTCGATGAAGTGCGCGAACCTTCCCTGCTTGAGCAAGTAGTCGCGAACCGGGAGGCGTTTGAATCTGCCGTTGGCGATCTGTTCGGTCTTGCCGTAGAGTTTCAGCTTGCCGTTTTCGACCTCGTACAGAGGCCAAATGCCGGTGTTTACGGCCAGTTCGCCCAGCTCGAAAGAAAGCTTGGGGTCGAAATCCCAGCCCTTTGGACAAGGATTCAAGCAGTGAATAAAGGTCGGCCCGCCGATCGACAGCGCCTTGCGAACGTTGTTCATCGCCTGCAGTGGGTATGAAGTAGAAATCGTTCCTACATACTTCACTGTGGGATGGCCCACCATCATCAATGGCGCCATGTTCTTTTTCCAGCGATGATTCATGATGCGTTTTACTTTTCCCGGTGTGCTGAACGAGGTGTTGACGCCGTAGGGCGATGTCCCGGAAATCTGGATATCGGTGTTGGCGTACGACTCGTTGTCGTACATCAGAATCAGCAAGTTGTAATCGGGATGGCACATGGTGGCCGAAATCGCTCCCAGACCCATGTCGGCTCCGCCGCCATCGCCGCAGAAGGCGATAACGTTGATGGGCTCATCCTTCATCATGCCCTTGCGCATCTGAACGCGGAATGCCGCCGCCGCTCCCAATGCGCTTGAGCCTGAGCTGCCCAGTTGGGTGTGCATCCAGGGCACGCCCCATGGGGTTGAGTAGTAAGAGGTGTTCGCCACGTACATGCAACCAGTGCTGCCCAGAACAATCGTCCTGGGGCCTGCGGCCTTCGCCATCAGCTTCATTATTTGCGCAGACTCGCAACCCTGGCAGGTGCGGTGGCCGGACGTGTAGTACTCCTCGTGTGGAACCTTCTTTACTCCTTTGAAGGCTTCCAGTTCTTGCGTCGGTTTTTCGTCTACAAATGTGCTCATAATTGTTTGTCCTTTCCGGCTATGAATAGCGCCACGAGTCAGCGGGCGTTATCCCCGCAGCCCGATCCATTGGGTCAGAGGTTGCGCTTTTCCTTTCGCAGCTTGGAACACGATCTCGGTCGCTTCTTCCACGTCTGGTACCGTTACTTCGCGGCCGCCCAACCCACCGATGAACCCGATGACTGGTGGTCTGGTGGCACTGTTGCTGTACATCGCCGAGCGAACTTCCGTCGTTACCACGCCACTCAAGTCCGGCGAACCGAACGAGAAGTCGCGATCGATGACCCCGATGGCTTTGAAGCGCGACAGGCATTTCGCAAGCTCCGCGCCAGGAAACGGACGGAACCAGCGCAGGCGCACGAATCCGACTTTCTTGCCTTCCTCGCGCAGCTTGCGGATCGCGACCCTAACTGGCGTGGAGAGTGTTCCCATGCCGAGCAGCACGACTTCCGCATCTTCGGTCATATATTCTTCAAAGAACGGATTGCCGTACTTGCGTCCAAACGTCTTCTCGAAGTCGGCATAGACTTCGCGAATCACGTCGCAGGCGATTTCTGTAACGGCATAATTCTGCCGCCGAATCTCCATAACCCAATCTTCGTTGGCCTGCGGCGCCACTGAAATCACGTTGTCGGGATGGAGAAGCAGATTGCCGCGATCGTAACGGGGCAGGAACTTCTTGACCCGCTCGGCGGACGGAATCTGTACCAGGGCTTGCGAGTGAGTCAGGAATGCACCGTCGCAGCTGATAGCCAGCGGCACAAACATGCGGCGGTCTTCTGCCACACGATAGGCGATCAGAGCGGTGTCCAGTGCTTCCTGCGCGCTGTCGACCCAGGTCAACATCCAGCCCAGGTCACGGACCGCGAGGGCGTCGTTGTGTTCCACGCCGAAAGCGCCGGGATCGTCAAGAGCGCGGTTGCCCACCATGCACACCATGGGCACGCGCAGAGCTGGACTCACGGTCAGCGCTTCCATGGCATACATCCAGCCCACGCCGCTCGAACCGCAGAACACGCGCGCTCCGCAAACCGACGCGTGCTTCACGATCTCGAATTGTGAATGTTCGCCTTCCGCAACGATGTATTCGCAATCCATTTCGCCATCTGCTACCAGCTGGCTGATGTACTGCATCACCGTGTCATAAGGCCGGATAGGATACGCCGTGACCACGTCCACGTTGGCCAGTTTGCAGGCAATCGCAATGGCTTCGGCGCCGGTAATCAAGGCTTCCTGCTCGATACTTTTCTTTTTTTCCTCAACAGGCAGTGTTAATGTCGGCATTTCAATCTCCTTGTCTCTAAGCAGCCCAGCGGGTTGCTAGCCTTTCTTTGCGACTTCCAGGGCCTCGGGGACCTGTTCCTGATATTGACCGCGATAGCGGAATCCGTGCGATCGTTTTTCGATCGGCTCGGCCTTCTCGATCGTGGTTTCCAGCCATTTCAAATAGGCGTCCTTATCGTTACGGAACGCCTCCCACTGGCTGTCGTTTCCATGGAATTCGGATTCGTTCACCATGGTGACGCAATTTTTCACCGGGCAAACATCTTCGCAAACGCCGCAACCGCAGCACGCCTCAAGATTGGCGTCGTAGGTCCCGTCGGGGGTGACGTCGAAAGACGCGTCTGGACAGTTGAGCCAGCACAGTGTGCACTTCGTGCAAGTTGAGAAGTTCACTACCGGCCGCTGCGTGCGCGTCGAGTATTTCTTGAACAGCTCGTTGCGCACCGGCCGGAAGCCGCCGACTTTTCCGTTGACGGGATCCTGATAAGGTCCACCCTGCGGCTGACCTTTGATGGAAACGCCGCCGCGCATTTCTTCCCAGCCCGGCAGTTCAAACTTGAACAGCTCTTCGGGATTGCCTTCGCCCGGTTCCACATTGACCGCGGTAAAGCGTTCGAAGGCTTGGCGAGCCGAAGTCAGCTTCAGCAAGTTCTTCAGCTTTTCGTTGATGAACTGTTCTACCGACTTGAAGCCGAACACTTCCGGCAACGCTTTGGCGATGACGCCCAGAATGCGGACATCGGTATGGTCATCTTTGAAAACCCACATGCCGGAGAAACTGGCAATGCCTTTCACAGTACCCAATTTGTATGGCTCTTCCCGGCGATGAATGTTCTCCAGCAGGGCAGGAGCGTCCTCGAGAGAAACGACGACGAGCGTGCGTCCGGGTTTGAGAGCGTGGTGCACCGGCTGCAACCCGTACCAGGCCCACGACTCCACGCCCTTGCAGAGTGTGTCGTCGAGAACCACCGTGAGATCGACTTGTTTTGGTTCGTATTGCGCCATTCCGGCTTCGAGTGTCTGCTCATCGTCTGCGATGATGGCGAAACTCTTGGCCGGTATGCCATTCCGCTCCGGAGCATCTCCGTAGCGGCCAAACGAAATACCTAGCTTGCCTTCGTTATGCGCGGCCAAAACGATGTCGCGCGTGATGTTCTTGGCGAGAGTCTTTTGGAAGACACCCCGGTAAATCACTTCTACCGCGAATAGCTGACCCATTTGGCAACCTCCATTCCTCTTAGAACTTTTTCAGAACGATGTTTTCGATTTCCTGCAAATGCCGTCGCATGGCAGCCTCGGCGGCCACCGCGTCGCCCCGCTTCAATGCAGAAAAAATCAGGTGATGTGCGGCGAGGGACTTTTCCGGACGGCCTTCCCCCTGCAACGATTGTTCCCGGCTCTCGCGCAACAGATCCATCAGAATGTCCACTACTTTCAAAATCACGCTGTTATGTGCTGCCAGCGCGATGGAATAGTGGAACTCAGTGTCCTCTTCGATGGCGAGGTCGCCGCTGCGTATCTTCGCTGTCTGACGGAGCAGAATGTCCTCCATGTCGGCCAGTTCAAGGGGGGAGGCGTGCCGAGCGGCGCGCGCGGCTAAGTGCGGCTCGATGATCTTGCGCACATCGAGCAACTCCGCAACCATCTTTCGTTTCGCGAGAAGTGCATTGGCCAGATAGTTGCCCGGCGCGGCGGCAGGACTGCATACGACTGTGCCGATGCCCTGGCGAGGCTCAAGCAGGCCCATCAGTTCCAGGCTTCGAATCGCGTCCCGCACCGATCCACGGCTAACGCCCAACATCCGAACGAGTTCGCGTTCCGGGGGAAGAAGATCGCCCGGCTTAAGCTCTTCCGTAATGCGCCGTTCTAATTGCTTGGCGACCTCCTGGTAAACCTTATTTCTAGGGATCGCCTCGAAACCAGTTCTCGGTGCTGATGCCGTGGTTGCCATTGGAGCATGGTCTGATGACTGACCAACCTCATTTCAGCCCTGAACCCGAAATCTCGCAATGATCGGAATCACCTATCAAGGTGACAAATTGGCAAGCAATTGTGATCGGCTCGCGTGCCGAGCGGCTAAGAGTTTGACTCGCCCGGAAAAGTTCACTCCCTACGAGAGATCGACCGTGGATGGAGGTCTCCGCGCCACGGAAGATGGCCGGCGTTGTGAGCAGCGGCATACCCTTACATGTGTTTGAAAAAAACTGGTTTGAGTGAACCAGAGTTTCGTTTCAAAGCGATGCACTGCCGGAGAAGTTGCAGGATTGGGTCGGAGCACAAGCTTAGAAGTTATAAGAAACCGCGGTGAGGTTGAGTACTTGACGGAACTCCTCAGGACTGCAGCCGGAAAAGTTGCGGAGCTTCAAGGTACGCAAGTTGCGAAGCAGACCAGATGCACGATGCTTCCCGTGAAAATGCCCGGTGAGTCTCTACTTAATCTCCAGCGTCAGGCTGTTCCGGTCCGCGTGTTGTGATTGATGAGTTGATCGCCAACAGCGCAGCGGGACCGGTCTCGCGAAGAAAAAGTGAGACTACAAATAACAAACCGCTGCCAGCAACCGCCAACCACATCGTCACGGCTAGACCATGTTCTTGCGCCAACGTTCCCGCCAGAATCGGCGCTGCCGTTGCACCCATGACCTCTCCCGACAGCGTTGCAAGGCCGATGGATGTTGCTCGGAATTGAGCCGGCACACTTTCGGTGGGGACCAAAACCAGGACAACACTGGCAATGCCCTGTCCGGAATTGGCGACACAAACGATAAACGCCAGCAGTACCGGATACACATACAACACCGGCACGAGGAATGCGAGCGGCACTACCGCAGACATCGCCGCCATCATGAGCAAAACCGGCTTACGGCCCCATCGATCTGAGAGTGATGGAAGCAGAAAGCCCAAAAAAAAGCTGCCCAGTCCGCTTGCCCCAAGGAGGAACCCGGCTGTGGTTGCGGACTCGTGAACAACTTCTGTGATGTAAAGCGGCGCGAACACGTTCACCGCGAACAACCACGACATGAATCCAGCCGCCCCCAAACAACACAACCAGATGTTGCGATAGCGGAGAATCGAGAGGTACTCAGATAGCGACGGCTTCTCATGGACGATGGCGGCCGGCTCGTCTATGAACTTCCAAAGTAGAACCGTCATCACTAATCCCGGAACGCCGGCCAGAAAGAATGCCGACCGCCAGCCCCAATGAGCCGCGAGTTGGGTGGTCAGCACTGGGGCTGCAGCGAGGCCGACAAGTGCGGCCGCACTGACGACCAAGCCGATGTTTCGTCCGCGACGATCTGGGGGCGACGACTCTTCGATGAGTGCTGTCATCGTGGACCAGGCCGGTCCCCCTGCTGCTCCCATCAGCGCCCGCACCAGCAGCAGTTGATGGAAGTTATGCGCAAGGCCGGAAGCCCAGGACAGGATGGAGAAGGCAAAAACGGCGGGAACCAGAACCGGCTTGCGACCAACCCGATCAGACAAGGCGCCGAAAATGAAAGTCGATGCCGCCCAAGTGATGGCAAGCGCTGACGCCACAGAGCCCACTTGCCCGTGGCTAAGATGAAACTCCGGGGCGAAGTAAGGCGTCAGATACAACGCCGACATCCGGCCCAGGAACACAGTGCCCCAAGTGAAAAATAAAATCGCGACTAGACTGGTTTCGTAGCGGCGGGAGCGGCCCATGCGGCCACATAATAGCAAACCGGTCCAACGCGCAGGGTAAGAGCAAGGTTCGTTCGCAACTCACACAAACAGTTTCTTGTTTATCTCGATACCGTTTTCGCGGCAATAGCTAAGGTAGTGATCGATGAACCAGAAGACATCGAGAATCTCAAGCAAGCCATCGTTCTCGTCGAAAAACTCCAGCGATCCATTGAGCCAGAAAGCTGTCTTCATGCCTTCATCGGAAACCAGGGTATGAATGGCGCCGGGACTTTCCTGCACATAGCTGCCGGCCCGGGCAATCCAGTCGTATTCGAGATAACGCCAACTGCCTTCAAGGGTATAACCAAACACTCGTCCGCGATGGCGATGCCGGCCCAACATGCCTCCTGACTTCACCCACAGAACATTCGAGTACATATTCGCCCGAACGTCGAACGCGAGATGCCGAATAAACACATTCGGCCGGAAAGGAACCCAGGGAGATTCATCTTCTCCGGCGCCGATGTAAACATCGGGGAAAGCATGATCGCGCACGACCGCATCAATGCTGCTCTTGGCATCGAGAATGGGCATAAGTCTCCTGCTTGCGACTGCCATAATTTAGTCCGAATTGGATCGTATGGCAATGCGGGTTCACGCTGAAAAACTACCCTGCATTTACGGGCTTTCAGTGTTTTGCGGACGCGCATACGTATAATGCGGGACTGAGGAGCGCAAGATTGTAACCAGCAACAGAGCCAAAGAAATGAACACTCGCGATTTAATCGCCATTGATGTGCACGTTCACCTTGAAAGCGATGACAGCACGAATGCGGCCAACGAAGCGGCCAAGAAATATTTTGGCAACTCCGGGGTGGACCGCGACCGCCACGCACTGGCCGAGTACTACCGCTCACGCAAGATCGGCTGTGTGATTTTCAGCGTGGACGAACGACTCACCGGTCGCACTCCCATTCCGAACGACGAGGTCGCGGCCTTCGCCGCGGAAAACTCCGATATTATGTTTGCCTTCGCCAGCGTGGACCCGATGCGCGGCCAAGCGGCGGTGGAAGAAGCGCAACGATTGATTGCTGCAGGCGGAATTCGCGGTTTCAAACTCCATCCGCCAGTACAGCAGTTCCACGCCAACGACAAGTTGGCGTATCCGTTTTATGAAGTCATCAACCAGGCCAAATTGCCGGTGATCTTTCATACCGGCCACAGCGGAATCGGCGCGGGGTTACCCGGCGGCGGCGGGGTTCACTTGAAATACGGCAACCCCATGGATATTGACGATGTGGCGGTCGACTTCCCGGACATGCCGATCATCATGGCGCACCCCTCATTTCCCTGGCAGGACGAGGCCATCTCAGTGTGTCTGCATAAGCCGCAGGTATATATTGATCTCTCTGGCTGGTCGCCGAAGTACTTCCCGCCGATACTCGTGCAATACGCGAACACTCTGCTCAAGCGCAAGGTATTGTTCGGCTCCGACTATCCCTTGATTTCGCCCGACCGATGGCTGGCCGATTTCCAGAAGCTGTCTATTCGTGACGAAGTGCGTCCGCTGATTCTCAAGGAAAACGCTATGCGCTTGTTTGGACTACCGGCCTGAAATCAGGTGTTCACGGAAGCTTCTGGGTGTTCAAAGCCAGTGCGCCAGAAGCCGCTCCGCGGGGTTCGGCAATTTGGGAACTCGCGATCTTTGCTCTGCTGTCGATCTGAATGGAGCGGCAAGAGGGTCGGCTAGAGATGAGACGATCGCGTCTCGTCGACAGGGAGCCCAACTCCTTATCTAGTTTTATGGTTTTTCGCCCCACCAGAACTCTAATAGAATGTATACGAGCTTTAGCCGTGAATCGCGCGCTCATTCTGGTTGCATACAAATGGCAGGCAAGAACGCCCGAGTAATCGTAAGAATACGCGAAATGATCCTCCACGGAGAACTACCTCCGGGCGAGCGAGTGAGAGAGGTCGAACTTGCGGCCAAGCTCGGAGTTTCCCGAACCCCGGTGCGCGAAGCTCTTCCCATCCTGGCGCAGGAAGGCGTATTAACTCAGCTGGATACTCGGGGGTTTGTGGTAAGGGCATTCACGGCGCAGGAAATCATGGATGCGATTGACGTCCGCGGTGCTCTGGAAGGCTTGGCGGCTCGTATGTTGGCGGAACAAGGGCCGTCCCGGCGCCTGATTCGCTCTCTGCATGAATGTCTCCGTGAGGGAGATGAAATCTTTGCCAAAGCGCACCTGGTTCTGGCGGACGAGGCCCGGTATGGAGAAATGAACCGGCAATTCCATCGGCTGATCGTGCAAGGATCCGGCAGCAAAGTGGTCACTGAGGCGATCGAGCGCAACGGGCGAATCCCATTCGCGGCGGCGCATGCCATCGCCTTCGACAAAATCGATCTTCCCCGCATGTACGACCATCTGCTCTACTCGCACCGCCAGCATCACGCAATCGTTCAGGCGCTGGAAAACGGTGAGAGCTCCCGCGTGGCCGCCCTGATGGTGGAGCACGCGCTAGGAGCAAAGATAAGCATCAATCTTTCGCGTGCTGGTTTGCGATCGGTAGAGGCGTCTCCAGAAATCTCAGCTCTGGACGGATAATTACACAAATTGTGCCAGTGTGAGCCGCACAACATCGGTCGAACGACTGACGCCGGCATTGTGAGTCGTCACTCGTAGTTGCAAGATTTATTTGCGCGGCCCAGACCGGCGTCGTGAACTGACCGCATCACTCAGAGGACGCCAGGAGAACCGCTCGGCTGAATCCGACGTAAGCCTCCGCTTGGCCATCTCGGCGACGAGTTGTTCCTGGCGTTGCGCTGTCGCCAGCACCATTATAGGTTCAATGCCAACATACTCTAGCGTCTGCGCTACCTCGCGCATTTCTATAGCTCGTCGACGGCCATGTTCGGCGACGCGACTGATGAGGTAATCAGGCAAATGGTCTTCCCAGCCCATCCCCGGAAAACTCGCGCCCAGAGATTCCAATACCTTATCTTCTGCGCCATACATCCGCGCCGCAAAAAGAGACTCGATGGCCAACGCTTCCAGACCTTTAATGATGACGCTCCGGCACATCTTGACTGCCGAAGCGACACCGAGTTGATCACTAAACGGCGTGGCGTTCATTCCAATTCTCTGTAGAAGTTCGGCGGTTTCGAAGGCATTTGGTCCACCAAGCAGAATTGGAACCTGCAATCGTTCTTTAGGAACTGCGGACATTACTGCCGCTTCGATGAATCGCGCTTTCCGGCGTTCGACGTAGCCGGCCGCCTTACGCTTGGTTCCAGGGGAGACCGAATTGATATCAAGAAAAAGCTGACCCTCGTTGAGAATCGCCCCCGCAGCTTTCGCCACGTCCAATGCGGATGAGGCGGTAACGGCTGAAATCACGAGTTCGGCTTTGTGCAGGCAATCCTTCAAACAGCGAACGGCCGTCACTTTGCAGGCTTGCGCTTTCCTCAACATGGGTTGTCGCCGTCGATTGGAGTTGAACAGAATGTCAAAAACCGAGACATTCATTCCTCGCGCGGCGAAGTCGTGAGCGAAAATCCCGCCGGCTTCGCCGAAGCCGATGATAGCCACACAATCAATGGATTTCGTGGAACGCATGTTACGTAGTTCGCGAAGCTTGGGTGAAGGCGAGGATCTTGTTTCCCTCCCACACGCTTGCCGGCACCAGCAGTTCGCCGCGAAAAAGCGCGCGAGCGGTTCGAAGCAGGCTCGAGCGGATCACTTTCAGTTCGCCGCCGTCGTCCTCCACCTGAAACTCAACCGAAAATTCGCCGCTGGGATGCTCAATCAAAAGCCGTTGCACCGGTCCGTCATGGGGGCCCACGATGCCTTGTGCGACTGAGCCGTGAAGAATACACGCTGTGCCCACCGTCACCGCCATCAAAACTCCGATGGCCGCGTGACATTTGTGCGGAATGAATGTGCGTGTCATTAGGTGCCCACCGGATTTCGGGGGTGCGATCAAAGTCATCTTCGGCACCACCTTTGAACGGACGTCGCCCAAGCCCATGCGCTCGCCTGCCAGAATACGAATTGCTTCCAGACGCGTTTTGAGTTTCTCGTCGGAGTTCAGCTCGGCGGGGGTTTCGTATCCAGATTTCCCAAGATCCGAAGCACGCAGCACAACCATCGGCATGCCGTTGTCGATCAGGGTTGTCTCGATTCCGTCGAGCTGGTCGATCATGTTGCCGGTCGGCAATACAGCGCCGCAAACGGAACCACCGATATCGCGGAAATCGATGCGAATCGCAGCCGCCGTGCCTGGGACGCCGGCAATCGATGCTTCCCCGGCGTAGGTAACTTCGCCACCGGGCGTGAGAACGTGGGCAACGGCAACCGTTTCAATGTTGACCAAATAAATCGAAACTGCGGTAATTGGGTCCCGAGGCTCAACCAGTCCATGCTCAATAGCGAACGGCCCAACACCCGCCAGCATGTTTCCGCAGGTTGGAGTCACGTCGACAAACGGCCGATCCACAGAAACCTGAGCAAAGAGATAGTCGACGTCAATTCCGGGCCGCGACGAACGAGAGACGATCGCCGCCTTGCTGGTCAGAGGATCTGCACCGCCGATGCCGTCGATTTGCCTGGCATCGGGCGAGCCCATAGCAGCCAGCAACACCCGGTCCCGAGTTTGCGCATCGCTTGGCAGGTCGCTGGCCAGGAAAAAAGGGCCTTTGGACGTGCCGCCTCGCATCAGGGTACAAGGGATGGCGGTTTGCGAGGTTCGCAACATTGCGGCGAGAGCTTTCAGATGTATTTCAATCCCAGGTCCGCGACCTTCTTCCGCAAGCCGTAGAGGTCGAGCCCGAGTTCACCACCGGCCAGCCGCTCCCGATTTGCGTCTTCCTTATGAGCCCTTTGTTCCGCCGCAGCAGCGACATCGCGCACCGTGCTTCGCCTCACTACGACGACCCCATCATCATCTGCAACGATCACATCACCGGCTTCCACCAGCGCCCCCGCACATACGACTGGAACGTTCACCGATCCCAGCGTGCTCTTGACGGTTCCCTGGGAATGAATAGCTCGGCTCCAGACGGGAAATTTCATTTCCCTTAAAGGCCGAATGTCGCGGCAACCTGCGTCAATTACAAGTCCCTTTACGCCATGCGCGCGGAGCGAGGTCGCGAGCAGTTCGCCGAAATAACCGTCAGTGCAGGGTGAAGTCGGAGCCACGACGAGAATATTCCCCGCATGGCACACTTCGACGGCCACGTGGATCATCAAGTTGTCGCCGGGAGGAAGCGAGACGGTTACCGCAGGGCCGGCTATGGTGGCGCCGGGAAAAATCGGACGCATGTAGGAGGCGAGCAGGCCGCAACGGCCCTGAGCTTCGTGCACCGTGGTCACACCGAATTTTTCCAGCGCGGCCACAACATCGGCAGGCGGTTGCTCCACGTTGCGAACCACGACAGGTTCGTTCATGCCAACTCCTCCGTGACCTGCGGAAATACACGCTGATAGGCTTCTCCATATTTGATGGTCTTATTGGAATTGCGCGAGGCCTGGACGCCGCGCTGCAACGCAACCCGCTCGTAGTAATGCCAGAGATGCTCCTGGGCGTTCATGGCTTTGAAGGCCTCATATTTCTTGGGCCAAACTGGAGTGATATCGAGCAGCAACTGCGGCTTGAATTCGCACTGTTCCGGCTGGTGCGGCTCGAACAAGAAAACCGGCGGCGCACCGATTACCGGCGTGTCCGGTTCGTGTCCATGCGCCTGCGCCACGATGCGCGCCTCCTGTGCCGCATGAGAAACCAGTGGATGATCGAAATTGTAGGGATCTTTGAGAGAGTGGGTAAGGACAAACTCCGGGCGAATCTTTCTGTAAAGCGCAGCCAGTTCGTAAAGGATACTGTCCGGGATTCTCATGGGATAGTCGCCAACATCGAAGAAAATTACCTTGGCCCCAAGAATCTCCGCCGCATGCGTCGCTTCACCTTTCCTGTTGCTTTTGACTTTCTCCATCGTCATGCCCGGCTCGCGCCAGAGTTTCGCCGATTCGCCGCGCTCCCCGAACGACAGACAAACAACGGTCACCTCCCAGCCACGCTCGGCATACAACGCGATCGCCCCGCCCGCCCGCCACACAAAATCCGCCGAATGGGCGCTCACGACGAGGGCTGTGCGTTTATTCTTCATTGTCTTATGTATTTGACGGCCTGCGCTATGGCTTTGCTTGCGTCTCCACCGGAGGCGTTCCGTAAGTGTGGAATGATTCGATTGTCTTCAGCCCCCACGCTTGTCCCTTCTTCCGTTCGGCTTCACTCCATCGGATCGGCTTCCAGTCCGGAGCCAGGATCAAACGCGCACCGGCATTAGCAATCTCCACGCGGTTGCCTCCGGGCTCATACACATATAAGAAGAAGGTTTGCTGAATTGCGTGCTTATGAGGACCAGTTTCGATGTAAACGCCATTTTCCAGGCAAATATCCGCCGCAAGTAAAACTTCTTCCCGGCTGTTGACTGCATAGGTGATGTGGTGAAAGCGTCCCTTCGTGCCGGTATGGTCGCGCGTGTAGGCAAAATCGTAGCTCTTGTTGGTACACGTCATCCACATGCCCGCTTCCGAACCATCGTCCATAACAATTTGCTCGGTCAAGCGAAAGCCGAGATATTTTTCGAAGAACTCGCGGTTGGCTTTGACGTCGGCCGCGAGCCCGTTCCAGTGGTCGAGGCGGCGGACATTGATGCCGCGCGCGGGAAATTTCTGCGCCTGATTCTTGAGCGCGGGCCGGAGCTCAGGCGGCGCCTGATACCACTGAGTTTCGTAGTAAAGCTCAATCTTATGTCCGTCCGGGTCCTGGCAGAGAAAGGCCGGACCATGTGCCAGATCGCCTTCCGTCCAACCCACGTCGAAACCCGATCCCTTCAGGGCCGCTGCTCGCCGTTCGAGAGCTTGCGGACTTCGTGTGCGATAAGCTACATGCCCCAGGCCCGGGAGTTTGGATGCCGTCAGCTTCAGCGAATGCCGCTCATAATCATCGTAGGCATGCAAGTAAACCGAGTCGCCTTGCCGCCCGCTCTCGGTCATTCCCATAACCTGCACAAAAAACCGTAGGCTCTCTTCCGGCTTGGGAGTGAGCAATTCCAGGTGGCCGAGATGAGCGAGATCCATTATCGGCTCGTTTTCCACAATTCACCTTCGTGAGCGCGGCTTTTCAACGTTGCCTCGACTCCTTGCCGTACGCCCTGGGCATCCGCCATAGTTTCCTTTGCAGAGGGCGCAAGCACACACTATAGCTCTCATCGCGAATAACTTGTCAAACAGGACGTCGAATGCTCCTCTACGGCGTCCGGGCGCGGAAGTGCGGATATCTATTGTATACATTGCGCTTGACACGTTTCGGATCGCCATGCACAAATGTATTTACATTCAGTATACTGAACATTGCCATGCCTCGTGCGATGGATTCCGCAACCGCATTCCCCAGCGTCATTGAACTTTTGCGTGGCCATTCGATCGAGCTGAATCCAGGCGACGCGAAAACCTTGCAAGCCGCCGCCGAACGTCTCGACCCCGGCACGGAAGTCTCCCTGGCCTGGATTCCCGGGTCAAACCCGATGGATACGACTGCGCAGGCCGCAAGTTTGAAACGCGCAGGTCACATCCCCGTGCCGCACGTGGGCGCGCGTCATCTTGAGAGCTCGGTTCAGCTCCAGAGACTGGCGGAGCAGTTGAAAGATGCAGGCGTGGATCGCATTCTGATCATAGGGGGCGACCGGTCCGCACCTGCAGGCCCATATGACAGCAGCCTGGCGGTCATGCAGAGCGGGGCGTTTCAGAGAGTCGGGATAACTCGCATAGCGGTCGGAGGGTTTCCCGAAGGCAACCCTCATATCCCTGAGAAGGTCCTGAACGAAGCGCTTCAGGCAAAAATCAATTTTGCGCGCAAGGAGGGATTGCAACTTTCGATCATTACCCAATTCTGTTTCAAGGCTGAACCGGTGATCGCATGGGTGCGGGCAGTTCGAACCCGCGGCATCGATGTTCCGATACGAGTGGGATTGGCCGGCCCCGCCAGTCTGTTAACCCTTACGCGTTATGCCGTGCGATGCGGAGTCGGTAACTCGCTGCACGTTCTCCGGGAAAATCCATCCTTTGCAAGAATTCTGACGGAACGAGGTCCCGAGCCGATTATCCGGGAACTCGCCGCTTCCATGGCGGATGGGGATGGCAGACAACTCGGCATCACCGGCCTGCACTTCTACGTTTTTGGCGGTTTCAAGAAAACGATGGATTGGATTGATGCCGAGCGGTCGTTGACGCACTCCCGTCAAACTTGAACGCTACGCCACCCCTTGGCATATGTCTCGCGCGCGACTTTGGAATAAGGCACCGGGCTGACGATGGCACGAATCTCTGTCTGTTTGTGCCTCTCGACCGTAGTCTTCTTAGTACCGCCTCCCGCTTCGCCCCATACAAGTCTGACTTCCGTGCCTGTGTCAATATCCGGATCAACAACTCCCAGGGAGAGCATGGATCGCTCGTTATAGCTGTAACCCGCGAACATCGAGATCCCTACAGTTTCCCCCTGCAATAGAACCTTGTCATACGAGGCAGACGTATAGTTTGACAGCGGCAGGTCGATGTATTTGTAGATCTCGCCCCCTTCAAACATCGATGCGAAAACCCTCAATACATCCTGGGCATTCCAGGCGAAGGTTACCTTCCTTCTCTGGGGCCGGCCAGACATTTTCTCGAGCGCTTCTCGCCCAACAAAGTCGTGGTCGAATTTGACGAATGGCCCGTAGCCCAGAGCATACGGCGACATGTAATAGTCCTCAATGTCATCGGATTCGAAACTGCCGCCGATCGACCCTGATCCTTCATAGCCGGCAGCCGGCAGCCACTGTCGATAGGCCTTCATCTTTTCTCCGGTGTAGACCGCAGGAAGCGGAGACGGTATCCAACCCGATTCAAGCGTATTACTCGCGTAAGCTCTGGCGCCGACTTCGCGAAGGCCGAAATCCCTGCCTGCATCAACAATCGCCGCACGAATCTCTTCGCGCTCTTCGTATGGCCCCCAGACCTCGAGCCCCGGTGCGCCGGCCATGCCGTGGCGCAGGGCGCGAACTTTGCGTCCGGCAATGGTGATCGCACCCATATGGAAGAACTTGATCTCCGGAACCGGCCGGCCGTTCAGCTTTTCTAGAATTTGCGGAGCGTTGGGGCCTTGTATCTGGTAGCGGTAACAGGTGCGCAGAACCGCCTTGCCTTTCGGATTGGAAGGGGACCTGTCGTCGGTCTCGACGTTCACGTCATAGCCGCCGGTTTGGGCATGAAATTCAATCCAGCTTGCGGCTGGTGGACGCCCCACGTAAACGAGCCGGTTTTCTTCCAGATGAAAGAGAATGCCGTCGCCGATGACAAAGCCGTCGTAGCTGCAAGGCGCGAAATGTTTGGCGCGATTGACGGGGAAATTTGCAAAGCTGTTGGTCGCGAGATGGGAGAACATTCGCAGGGCATCGCGACCTTCAACGTAGGTGTTCACCATATGATGCGACTGGTCGAACAGGACCGCAGTCTCGCGCCAGGCGCATTGTTCGTCGCGCCAGTTGGAGTACTCGTAGGGAACCACCGGATAGACGTAGGCGCCAATCTGCGAATTGCGCAACATCTTGACCGGGTTCTCCACAGTCTGAAGCAACTCTTCCAAACTTTTCGCTTTCATCTCAGCCCCCATCGGCATTGCATGAGAGAATCAAGGCAAGGCGACGTTCAGTATACGGAACATGAAACCATTTTGTCATATGCTAAAGACAGAGATAAAAACATGAACAGACAGACGGCCGCGTCAAGAATCGTGACATTCGATGTCCTTGGGCCTGTCGGGCTGATTTGCATCGACAATTTTCCAGTGAACGCGATCAACCACTCTGTGAGGCAGGGACTCGTTGATGCGATTACGCGGGCGGAGAAGAACCCCGGCATTAGAGTCCTGTTAATCATTTCAAGCGGCGAGTTGTTCAGCGCGGGAGCTGATATCACCGAGTTCGACCGTCCGCAAGGCAAGCCGTCTTTCCAACAAGTGCAGACCAAGGTTGAGTCCTGCCCACTGCCTGTAGTCGTCGCGATACAGGGGCTCGCTCTAGGCGGCGGACTGGAACTGGCTATGGCCTGTCATTATCGCGTCGCGCACGAAAACGCAAAACTCGGATTGCCGGAGATCACGCTGGGAATCATCCCGGGCGCGGGCGGGACACAGCGCCTCCCAAGGTTGATCGGCATCCCCGCGGCGTTGGATATGATTCTTTCTGGCGCACCGATTTCCGGGCCTGATGCCAAGACCAAGGGACTGGTCGATGAGCTTGCGGACGGCAACCTACGCGAGACCGCGCTCAGTTTCTGCAAATGCGTTGTGGACGCGCAACTGGGCCCGCGCCCGACTTGTAATCGCAGCGTCGCCGACGCCCTTAATGACGCCGCAATTGACGCTGTACTGCTTCGTCATGCCCGCGCGCTGAAGGGACGCACAACGCAGTCTCTGGTAATCGAAGCAATCAAAGCTTCCGGGCTGCCGTTCTCGCAAGGTATTGCCATAGAGGCCGCTCTTGCACAAAAGTCATTGGCTACGCGCGAGAGTAAGGCGTTGCGGCACATATTCTTCGCGGAGCGCGAGTCCGGCAAATTGGCTGGAGTATCTTCTGCCAATGCCAGACCAGCTCAGCCGCCAGCGATCCGGCGCGTGGCGATCGTTGGCGCCGGGACGATGGGCAGCGGCATCGCTATGGCTTTTGCAGATGCGGGGCTCGAAGTGCTGGTCAATGATACCGATCCTGCTGCCCTTAATCGCAGCCGAGAGTCTGTTCGATCGAGCTACGCCTCCAGCGTCAAGCGTGGCCGCATTGCGCAGAGCGTCGCCGATGAGCGCATTCAGCGCATCAGAGGCAGCGCGGCTTTGGCCGAGGTGGCCGATGCCGATCTTGTGATCGAAGCTGTATTCGAAGACGTGGAGTTGAAAAAAGATGTCTTGTCGAAGCTCGACTCTCTCGTTCCTTCTCAGCGCCTCATCGCCACCAATACCTCTACTCTCTCTGTGACCGAACTGGCTCGTGCCACGGCGCACCCCGAGCGTGTATTGGGCCTGCATTTTTTTGTTCCGGCACATGCGTCGAAGCTTTTGGAGATCGTTCGCACTTCCGATACCTCGCCCGACAGCCTGTCCGCGGCATCTCGGGTCGCGAAGTTGCTTAAAAAGATTGCGGTTATTTCACGGGACGCCTTCGGTTTCATCGGAAACCGGATGATGCTCGATGGCTACTGGCGTGAAGCCGAGCAGTTGCTGCTGGAAGGGGCCACACCGGCACAGATCGACAACGCGCTCGAGAACTTCGGTTTCGCCATGGGCCCGCAAAAGGTCAGCGATCTGGGAGGAACTGACGTCGGTACCAAGGCGCGCATCCAGCTTTTCAAACGGGAAAGACGTCCTGACCCATACTTCGTCATCGCCGACCGCCTGACAGAGCTCGGCTGGCTTGGACAGAAGACCGGCCGCGGTTTCTATCGTTATGAGAGTGGCAGCCGGGAAGCTCTGCCCGACCCCGAAGTGATCAGCCTCATCGTGAAGCTTGCGTCCGAAAGAGGTATAAAGCGGCGCGAGATCAGTGATCAAGAGATCGTTGAGCGATGCATCTTGTCGCTGATCAATGTCGGCGCGATGGTACTCGAAGAAGGGATCGCAGCACGCGCCGCCGACATTGATGTGGTCTGGACCAGTGGGTACGGTTTTCCACGCCACCTGGGAGGGCCGATGTTTTATGCCGATACGCTCGGACTTCCCCGCGTGTTCGAGCGCATTCGCCACTATCATGAAATGCTCGGTCATTATTGGCGCCCGGCCACATTGATCGAGCGTCTTGCCGCCGCGAACTCGAGCTTCGAACTGCGGGACGAGACTCCCTTATCTCCGTGGCCCGTTGCACCGGGTGATGAGCTGCCTCGCGCCAATTAAATCTAATCTTGTTCTACACGCAGCACGCGTTCGTCTCGGTCCCCGAACAAGGCGTCGAGAAGCTCAGGCCGATTGCGCTGCAAGGCGCGACTGTTGACCGTGCCTTTCTCTGTCAACTCGCCGGCCGCGCCAGATGGCGGGTCCTCGACCAGCAAGCCAGCCACGATGCGGTTGGAACTGCCCGTCCCAGCGGAGTAGAGTTTGGCCAGGCGTTCCTGGAACATCGCTCGTAGGTTCGGGTGAGCTGCGATCTGCGCGGGCTCGGCCGCACCATCGAGACCGGCAGCGGCTGCGCATACCTCCCAGTCGGGAAAAATAAGAATGCGCACGTCTTTGCGGTCAGCTCCGGCGACCACAACTTCCTGAGCCAGGGGGCGCAGCACGTCGAGCGCATCCAGGCGCAACTTGCCGGCGCTTACCTTGGTACCCGAATCCAGCTTGAAAACTTCGTTCATCCTTCCATCGAAACGCAGACCTGCCTGCGGCCGTTCCGGATCAATAAAACTCAACAGATCACCGGAGCACAGGAAACCTTCCTCATCGAAAGCCGCCTCGGTGGCTACAGGGTCGCGCCAGTATCCCGGCGTGACGTTGAGACCTCGATACCGCACTTCGAAACTGCTTTCGTCTGGGATCAGCTTAAGTTCGACACCCGCGACCGGTATGCCAACCACCCCGGGGCCGCTGGCTTTCGCGTTGCCGAAAAGCGCGATGGGTGCGGTCTCGGTCATGCCCAGGCCGCTCACGGTTAGAATCCTGTGCCCGACCGTTTCCACGGCCAGCCGCTCGAGATCGAACCAGGTCGCCGGCTGCATCGAAGCAGCTGCATACCAGAGAAACTTCAGACGTCGAAAAAAATGCTCGCGAAACGCGCGATCCGCCTCCAAGTGGGGAAGCAACAATTCGTAGCCGCGCGGCACATTGAAGTAAATGGTCGGCGAGACCCGCCGCAGCAGTTCCAGGCTGGCGCCAAACTTTGCGGGAGTTGGCTTTCCAGGGTCGATATACAGTGTGCCGCCATTGTGAAGGATGATGCTGAAATTGCTGTTGCTGCCTGCGGTGTGGTTCCAGGGAGCCCAATCGACCATCACGGGCGGTTCTTCCTCCAGGCACGGCGCCACCTGGCGCTTCATCTGGGAGTTGCTGCAGATCATGCCATGCGTATTGATGACGACTTTTGGCATGCCGGTCGAGCCGGAAGTAAACAGAAACTTGGCAATGGTCTGCCGATCGACGTGCGCTGCGGCGGCGCACACTTCATCGCGGCGATGACCATCGCCCTGCAGCGATGCCAGATCGCGCCATTTTGCCGAGGCTGACGCGTTGCGAAGAGCTATCAGCGGAATATCTATCTTAAGGGCGTGTTCAATCGCTTGGCGATAAAGCAGGGCATCGTCGACCACTACCATTCCCGGGGTCAGCAACTTAAAGGCGTAGGACAGCTTCACGTAATCGATCGATTGCAAGGCGTAAGCAGGAGCAATAGGGGCAATCGGGATGCCCACATAAACCGCCGCCAACATGATCAGTGCATGGTCGATCCCGTTTTCGGCGAGAATGACGAGCGGCCGCTCCGGACCCAGCCCATAGCCGAGCAATCCTTCAGCCAGCAGCAGCACCGAAGTTCGAGCGTCTCCGTAAGAGACGCAGCGCTCTCCACTTGGGGTCTGCTCGACAATGAAGGTGCGCTCGGGTGTTTCCTGCGCCCAACGGTCCAGCCATTCCCCCACGCGAGAGTCGTAATCCTTCAAAGGCTCTACGGACCGCATCAGCAAACTGCCGTCCGCACGGCGAATCAGCTCAACCTCGGGCGAAAAGAAATGTACCGGCCGGTGCGGAAGATGGTCAAAGCTCGTACTATGGTTCAGTGTGCTCAATGGGACGAGCTTACCGGATGAAATTCGGCGCCGCAAGCACGGGAAGCACCCCGTCTTCTCTTACAATAGGGCCAGCATGAGCCTTACTGCCAAACGTTCATCCACGCGCAAGATTCGCCGTAACAACGGGTCCATCGGCGAAGTATATGACGAGCCGGGCCACTTGATCCGGCGTGCCCAGCAGATTGCGGTTTCGTTGTTTCACTCGACCATGGGCAATGGTATAACCCCTATCCAATATTGCGTGCTGCGTGTCCTTCGGGAGCATCCGGGGATTGATCAAGTCACGCTGGCGAAATTTTGCGCCCTCGACACTTCCACCGCCGCAGATCTTGCCGTGCGACTGGAGGAGCGGGGACTTGTCCGCCGGATGATGCCGATGAAGAGCAAACGCTTTCGCCTACTTCATCTGACTCCGGAAGGGGCTGCCCTCCTGGAAAAGCTGATTCCCCGCAGCGCCGTTCTTGCCAGCCGCTTGCTTCAGGCGCTGAACAGGGAAGAGCAGAAGGTTCTTATGCAACTCCTGAAGAAATTCGTTCACCTGAACAACGACGAAAGCCGCGCACCTCTTGATCGAGGGTTCGTCGGGTCGCGAAACGGAAGTCGATAATCCGGGACAGGCTTGGACAAACTGATGAACATTCATCGTTGCTAAAGCCTCTGCAAAGGGCCTTGCGAGTAGGGGTATAATCTCGGCCATCACTGACGGATTCCAACTGCGGTCGGTTTTCGGATTTCAACCACTGTGGAGCGGGTCCTCGATGGCGTCTTCTCCGCCGCGGAACGTGCGGTGCATGGCAGAGAAGGAATCGACATCTCTGCCCTGATCTCAGCAGGTTGTGCGAAACGAAGCCGTCCATCGGAAGGTACGCATGAGCACGACCGTCAACACGCGATGCTTTCCGCTTCCGAGCTCCTTGAAAGTCATCCCGGGCACGGAAACGGCGCAAGCCGCCTACCCCTACTACATGCAGTTCGCCAAGGAAGATGACGAGCGCTTCTGGTTTTACAACTCCATGCATTTCCCGGAACCGATGTCCGCCTTCGACGTCACCACCGCGGAAGCCGCCTATTGCGCCTTGGGCGCAGCCAACACGCGCGTGCACAGTTTGCCGACGACGCTGGGCATTGACTATCGCATCATCAACGGGCGGATCTACATTGGCGGTAACGCCGTAACGGATCCTGTCGAAATCGCCCGGCGCACAATCGAATTCCAGCGACGAGCCTTTTATTACTACGAACACTGGGAAGAATTATTCGCGCAATGGAAAAACAAAATGCTGGCGTTAATCCGCGAAGCCGAGGCGCTGCCGAAGCTGGTGCTGCCCGATTTTGAACCCCTGGAGCACGTGCACGCGGGACGCGGCATCGCGTCTAATCACTACCTGCTCGACATCTATCAGAAGACCCTCGAAGGTTACTTCCGCATGTGGCACCATCACTTCGAGTTTCTGCTGCTCGGGTATGGCGCGTATCTTACGTTCTTTGATTTTTGTAAAAAGGCATTTCCTGAAATCAGCGACCAGACCGTGGCCCGAATGGTCGCGGGCATGGAAGCGGAAATCTTTCGTCCCGACGATGAACTCCGCCGCCTCGCCAAATGCGCCATCGAACTGGGAGTCGATAGGGAGTTTCGCGAAGGTGCCGCTCCCGACGATATCATCGAGAATCTCGAAGGGTCGCAACCCGGCAGGAAGTGGCTCGAGGAGCTGGCCGCCTCGCGCAACCCGTGGTTCAACATCAATGTGGGCGACGGCTTCTACCACTACCATCGTTCCTGGAACGACGATCTCTCAATGCCCTTTGCCTCGCTGCCCGGCTACATCGCCAATGTGAAAGCCGGCGAGCGCATCGAACGGCCGATCGACAAGCTGATGGCCGAGCGCCGCCAGCTCATCAACGATTACCGCCAGTTGCTCAATAGCGAACAAGAGCGCGCTGCCTATGACCAGATGATTCAGCTTGCGCATCGTGTATTTCCCTACGTCGAAGGACACAAATTCTACTGTGAGCATTGGTACACCAATCTGTTCTTTAACAAGATTCGGGAATTCGGAGCGCTGCTGGCCGAGCGTGGCTTCTTCCCTAACGCCGAGGACGTCTTTCACTTGACTCATTACGAAGTTGAAGCGGCGATTGTCGATCTTATGACCTCGTGGTCGAATGGCTCTCCGCCGCGTGGCCCCGCACGCTGGACGTCGATTGTGAGTGAGCGCAAAGCGGCGATTGCGGAATGGGCTAGGTACGAAACTCCACCCGCGCTGGGACCCGTGCCCGATGTCATTGACGATCCGGCCATTGTCATGCTGTGGGGCATAACGCGTGAGAATCTCGATTCATGGCTTGCTGCGGGCGAAAAGCCGGACTCCAATGAGATCAGGGGATTTGCCGCCTCCAACGGCGTAGTCGAAGGCGTCGCCCGGGTGGTGATGTCGGTGGACGAAATTGATCGCCTGCGCCGCGGCGACATCCTGGTCTGTCACGTCACCAACCCAAGCTGGGCGCCGGTTTTTCAGAAGATTGCGGCAGCCGTCTCCGATATCGGCGGTTCCATGAGTCACGCTGCCATCGTTGCCCGGGAATATGGCTTACCCGCAGTGGTGGGCACCGGCACCGCTACGCAGAAGATCAAAGACGGCCAGCGCATTCGCGTGGATGGCGGCAGGGGAGTTGTGACGATTCTTCAGTAGTGTTTCTTGTACTTGTTTGTTGAAGTCTGGTTGCAAAACCCGAACTCGAGCGAGTACAGAGTTAGCAGCTCGGCCGCTATATGAGGAGGGACAGAAAGTGACAACATCGACTATCACCAAAATGACGGCTCCGCCGTCTACAGCTTACAAAATCGTGGACGTACCTGAAGCCTATGCGGATGTGATCAAGCGGCATGGCATATCGGGCACATTTGTCGGCTCTTCAGAACAAGAGAGTCCGTGGGTGCCGTTCGGCCCCAACGCGGCAATCCGCCATCTGCTTTTCGATACCCGTCATAACATTTTCAGCAACATTCTCTGGATAAAGTCTGCCGGCGTGATTGGCACACACAAACATCGCGGAACCGTGGTAATGATCTGCCTTGAGGGCAGCGCCCGCTATCTCGAATACGATTGGGTTGCCGGCCCGGGGAACTTCATATACGAAACGCCGGGACTGGTGCATACTCTGGTCAGCGACCACCCCAACGGCGTCAAGCTGTTTGGTTGGCTCCAGGGACCGCTGGAGTTTTACGACGACAACGGTAATTTCGTCGAAACCGTCGATGTCTGGTGGTTCATCAATCACTACGAGAGCTATTGCCGGGAGCACGGCATTCCAATTAATAAACAGCTCTACATTTGAACAGCTACCATGCGTTCCACCCCGAACATCAGCTGGTTTGCCGATATCACGCTCGCCGATCGTGCTACGGTTGGGGGCAAGGGCGGTTCATTAGGCGAGTTGACGCGCGCCAATGTCGCGGTGCCACCCGGTTTCGTGGTAGCCGCCCAGGGGTTCGAACGCGTCTTGGCGGAACTGGAAAAAGAAATCCCGATCCGCTCGCGCGTGGAGGCGCTGTCACTGCGTGACCTGAAAGCGATCCGCCTGCTTTCTGAGGAAGTCCGCACGCGAGTCAAGAACGCGCCTTTGCTGCCGGACTTTTGCGCGGAAATCGTGGCAGCCCACGCCGAACTGTGCGGCAAAGACCCTGATTTGCCGCTGGCGGTGCGCTCTTCGGCTACTGTGGAAGATTCCGATGAGGCCAGTTTCGCCGGACTGCAAGACACTTACCTCTGGGTAAAGGGGGCCGAAGCTGTTCTCAAGTACGTTCGCTTTTGTTGGGCTAGCCTCTATTCCCTTCCTTCGATCTCCTATCGCCGAAAAGACGGCACCCCGGAAAACGGAGTAGCGATTGCGGTCGTCATCCAAAGGATGGTAGAGGCGCGCTCGGCGGGAGTGATGTTCACGCGCAGCCCGCTGACCGGGGACCGCTCGGTGATCACCATTGAATCGGCCTGGGGATTGGGCTCCGCCGTGGTGAGCGGCGAAGTCACACCCGATCGCTTCGTGATCGGCAAAATTACCGGCCAGATTTCACTGCGTGACATTTCCGACAAGCATATTCAAGAGGTGCCCGCTGAGGACGGCGGGATCAAGCAAGTCGAAACGCCGGAACAGCTTCGCCGCGCGCCTTCAATCAGCGACGAGGAGCTGAAAGCTTTGGCGGAAATCGGCCGTAAAGTCGAACATCATTACGGACGGCCCCAGGATATTGAGTGGGCCATCGATCGCTCGGGAGGAATTCTGCTACTCCAGAGCCGCCCCGAGACGGCGTGGTCTGAAAAAGATAAAGCTCCGGTGGCCACGCCGGCGGAGAACCCGCTGCTGCACGTGATGAACATCTTCGGAGGCCGCCGTTGACGCTCACGGCCAAAGATGTGGCCGAGATCATGCGCATCCTCGAGGAATCGAGCTTCGCTCAATTGACGCTTGAGATGGATGGCGTCAAGCTGGACCTCCAGCGCGGGTCGGCACTGCGGCAGGTTGCCGATCATGCGCCGACGCAAGCAGCGCCAACGAATTCGCCGCTACAAAAGAAACCAAAGCCGCCATCCGAACCGGGCTTGTTAGAAATTCCTGCTCCTCTCATCGGAATCTTCCATGTTGCACCCAAGCCGGGTGAACCTCCGTTCGTGGAACTGGGGTCAAAGGTCGCTGAGCAAACAGTGGTCGGTATCATCGAAGTTATGAAACTGATGTACACCGTCCACGCAGGCGTGAAGGGCGAGGTGGCTGAAATCCTTGTAAAGAACGGCACTGCGGTCGAGTATGGCGAAGTTCTGATGCGCGTGCGTCCAGAGGTTTGAGCGATGGCGAATATTCAAATCGTTGAGACCTCACTCCGGGACGGCAATCAGAGTCTCTGGGCAGCGCTTGGCATCGACACTTCCAAAACTCTAACCATTGCGCCCGTCATGGACCGCGTCGGTTTTAAGGCGATTGACTTTACTACCTCCACGCACATGGGGGTTGCAGTCCGCTACAAGAAGGAAGACCCGTGGGAGCGAATTCGGTTGATGGCGCAGGCCACACCGAATACACCTCTGCAGTTTCTCTCGACGGGGTTCCGCTTCATTTCCTGGGAAACGGCCAGTCCGGAGTTCATGAAGCTTGCTTTTGCTACCTTGGTGAAAAACGGAATACGCCGCTTCGCGCTGGCCGATCCGATGAACAATGCCGATTCCAACGTCGCTTGCGCACGCATGATCAAGCAGGTGGGCGGCGAGTATGTCATTGCTGCTTTGGTGTTCACTATAAGTCCCATCGACGATGACGCACACTACATCGAGCGTGCCCGCAAACTTGCCGCCAGTCCGGATGTGGATGCCCTTTATATAAAAGATCCCGGCGGCCTTCTGTCCCCGCTGCGTGCACGCACCATGATTCCGGCGGTCAAGGCCGTGATTGGTGACAAACTTTTGGAACTGCATTCCCATTGCACGATTGGGCTCGGCGAGTTGGTCTACATGGATGCACCGAACTGGGGCGTAGAGACGGTGCAGTGCGCTTCGGGCGCAGCCAGCGACGGAATATCCAATCCACCCGCGGAGCGCGTTGTGGCCAATCTGCGC
Source organism: Candidatus Sulfotelmatobacter sp. (assembly GCA_049673585.1). Taxonomy (GTDB): domain Bacteria; phylum Acidobacteriota; class Terriglobia; order Terriglobales; family Acidobacteriaceae; genus Sulfotelmatobacter. The sequence continues at coordinate 178,333 of JBATXV010000013.1, forward strand.
GAACTCGGGCACCAGATCGACGTTGACGATCAGGCCCTGGGGGAAGTTGGCCGCTATTTCACGCGCCTCGCTGAGGCCGAAGGACTTCCCGCCGGTTGCCCACAGCCTTTTGACGCCGCCTACTTCCATCACCAGCTGCCAGGAGGCATGACGGGCACGATGCGGCGGCACTTGGCGGAGAACGGGTTGGCCCATCTGGAAGATGCGGTCATCGAAGAGATAGGCCAGGTGCGTCAGGAATTAGGCTGGCCGATTGTGATGACCCCATTCTCGCAAATGCTGCTGACGCAGGCGGTCATGAACGTGACTCGCAAGGAGCGATACGCGGTTGTGCCGGACGAAGTGATCCGATATGCGCTGGGCCGCTTCGGAAAACCCAACCTGCCGATTGTGCCCGAAGTGATGGACCGTCTCGATTCCCTACCCCGTATGCGCGAGCTTCGTCAGGAGCCAGACATGCCGCCTCTTGCCGAGTTGCGAAGAAGGATTGGATCGGAACTTAGCGACGAAGAGTTCCTGCTTCGCGCCACGATGCCCGCTCAACAGGTCGATACCATGAAAGCGGCCGGGCCCGCCTCCCAAATCTACAGCCCAGACATTGTCCCGGTGCTGAAGTTGCTTCGCGGGCTTGCGGAGCACCGGGACATCGCGCGCCTATCGGTTGAGAAGCCTGGCTTCAGGCTGGAGTTGAAAAGCTCGCCAGCGCGCGGCAAGGCCACAGCATGAAACGCAGCCCGGGGTCTGGCAAGGATAGACGGCTCCGATCCGTAAAGGGCCTTTTGTTCGATCTCGACGGAACTTTAGTCCTAAGCGATCGTTCCCTGAGCGGCTATCAAGTCCTTCCCGGCGCCGTAGAGGTGCTTGGTGAGCTGAAGGCGCGCGGCATTCCTTACGTTGTCTTCACCAATGGCACGAATTACCCCGCGTCCGAGCAGGCGCCCAAGCTGCGCGCTGTCGGCTTGCCGATTGCCGATGATGCTCTGCTTACCCCTTCCAGCGTGGCCGCCGACCTTATGCCGCGCCGCGGGGTCAGACGAGCTTTAGTGTTAGGGACGCCCGGCGTCGGACATGCGCTAACGCAGGCAGGAATCCGGACGGTCTTCACCAATGACGAAGGTACGGACAAGGTCGACGCCGTCTACATCGGCTGGCATCCCGACTGTCGCATGAAGGACATTGAAGCGGCAGCCAAAGCCATCTGGAATGGCGCGGAACTCTATGTGGCTTCTGACGTACCATTTTTCGCTACCGCAGGCGGGAGGAGCATGGGTTATTCCTATGCAATCTCAGCGGCAGTCCGAAGGTTAACCCGTGCGCCGATGATTCTCACCGGCAAACCCTCGCTCCACGCGCTGAGATTGGTGGCGAAAAGGTTGGCTATCCCCATGAGCAAAGTAGGGGTTGTCGGCGACGATCCTCTGGTGGAAATGATTATGGCTCGGCGAGGCGGCGCAGTCGGTTTCGGAGTGGCCACCGGCATATCGAAAGCGCGCGACTGGGTCAGGCAGCCTCCGAGCAGAAAGCCACATCGCGTCTTACGAAGCCTTGAAGAATTGCTGGTCGCGCCGGGAATCCGCTAATCGCCGATTGCATACAGTAAGTTTGATTCATTGGCTTAAGTTCAAGGAAAACCGACGCCGACTGAGACCTATATCGATTCCTGTATACATTTTTATGTTGACAGTAGGCCTTGGAACATAGTAATCATTGGCGGGTTTTTTGGGGAATAGCAGGGTGCTTTTTCAACTCCAGATCTCATAAGTGACGGACTTTTAGCCGGGCTGTGGTCGGCTGTTGGGCCGGGTCTCTGATCGGGCATTTTATAAGGATTCGCTCAAGAAGGGGATTTTATGAGAACGCGCTTGTGGGGTATTGTTCTTTGCCTCCTCGTTGTGCTGGCAGCTTCTTCGCCGTTCGCAGCAGCTCAAGCCCTTAGCTTCGCTCAACTAAACGGCACGGTCCTTGACCCCGGCGGGCGAGCCGTGGTTAGCGCGCAAGTGGTTGTGCGGGATCCCGACACCAACCAAAGTTTTCAGGCAACCACCAATACCACAGGCTTTTTCGTAGTACCCAACCTTCCTCCCGGAAGATATGAGTTAACAATTACCGCAAGCGGCTTCGCCAAGTATCAGCAGACTGGGATAGTACTAACCGTCGGCCAGGTCTTCACCGTCAGTCCGGTTGTGAAGATCGCGGGGACCTCCGTAACCGTAACCGTGACCACGGAAGCTCCGCTCATCGAGCCCACGAAAACCGAGATCAGCCAGGTCGTAGAAACCAAACAGATCGAGGACTTGCCGATTAGCAACCGCGTATTCACGGACTTTGCCCTCCTCACTCCAGGTGTGGCCACCAGTCGCACCAGCCTGGGCACAACCTTCACCGAGTTTGAGGTGACGCAGATCTCGTTTGGCGGGATGCGCTCATTCAGCAACGAGATCACGGTGGATGGCGCGGACTTCGTCAACTCCGCCAGCGGCATCCAGCGCGCGACGCCGCCCCAGGAGTCCGTTCAGGAGTTCCGCGTCGTGAACAACAGCTTTGGTGCGGAATATGGCCGCGCCATGGGCGGAATCGTCAACATTGTGACCAAGTCAGGCACCAACAATCTGCACGGTTCGCTCTACGAGTTTTTTCAAAACAACGCCTTCGACGCGCACTCACCGCTGCAACCTCCGCCGCTGCCCCACGCTGTTCGACAGAACTCGTTCGGTGCTTCGCTGGGCGGCCCCATTTCGAGGGACAAGACTTTCTTCTTTGTCAACTATGAAGGCAAGCGCAGCGCGCAGTCGCCGGTGTATCCGCCTGATCTGGTCAACAACATTTTGCTCATAGACCAGGCCAAGGCGCTGATGGGACTAGCTCCCGAGGGCTGTCTCGGCGCGGTCAACACCTGTCTGCCCACTTTTGCCGGCAATCCCGCCAATATTACGCAAGGCCAAGCTTTTGGATTTCTGCAGGGCTTTCTCAAAACCGCCAACGATGATTCCGGTTTTGCCAGAATCGACCATCAACTGACCACGAACAATCGCCTGGCTTTCCGCTACGACGTGGAGGACAGCCGATCGACGAACCAACTGGTGGGGCAAACACTGGATGGCGGGGGCGTGGGTGTGCCTAGCGGCGGCCGCGATCTTTTCATTCGCGATCAGGCCGTCGTCGCCACCGTGAACTCGTCATTGAAGTCCAACTTGGTCAATACTGTGCTCGCACAATACGCGCGCCGGCACTACAATTTTCCAGGGGCTACCGGCCAGCCGGACTTCAGCATCCTGAATGATCTTGAACTGGGACATAATTTTGGAACCAACGATCGGCTCTACGAAACCCGTGCCCAGTTCTCCGAGTCGATGTCCTGGGTCAAGAGCAATCACCTGGCGAAATTTGGGGTTGACGGCAACTGGCTGACCAGCCTGGAGGGTTACCCCGGCTTCATGCCGACTCGGCTGCTCATCCCCACCGCAAGCAGCAGCCCGATTGCCTGCCTCGCCGATTTCGCGGAGTATTTCAACGGCCCGACTAGTTCTGGCGACTCTGGCCTGGGCGCGAACTATCCCACAACGGCGGGCTTGGACACGGCCAAGAGTGTTTGCCCAGTTACCCAAGATGACGGCGTAGTCTTCATGTACGCGGGCACACCGCTGCCAACCAATCCCACAGCTTGCGGCGGCAATGCCGCTGGCCCCACTCCGTGCGTTCCGACCGTGACCACGGCCAATCCGCTCAACGGGGCCGGATTCCCGAACTCAACGTGGGCCGATGCCTACCCCCCCTCGCTTCTCGGTGGTTTCACCCGGAACCTTAACCATGGATACTGGGGCGTGTTTGCCCAGGATCAATGGAAGGTCACACCCAAACTGACCGTGAATTATGGCCTACGGTGGGATTATGAAACCGGCCTCTCGGCATTCGTGAACAACGACTACAACGAGTTCCAGCCGCGAATTGGGCTAGCTTATGCGCCCGCCGCCAACACTGTGATTCGCGCGGGCTTCGGGATTTTCTTCGACCGGCAGAATTTGACTTTCTTCTTCGTGCCCAACACGCAAAAGATTGTGGCAGGGTATCAGTGCGGGAATGAGGCGACGTCAGGCATCTCGGCCATTTGCAGTGGCGCCGGAATTCTGCCTCAGAAGTTCCCCAACATCGCGTCCAATTTAGCCCAGGCTGGGCAGGGTTACCAGCTCTTGGCGGACCCGCCGTCGCCGGGTCCGCCCGGCTCACCCTGCGCTGGTGTTCCGGAGGCGCCTTGCCTTGCGGCTAATATCATCGCAACCGGAGCCTTTAACACGGCGTTCCCGTCCGTAGAGATGGCGGGCACTTGCTTTACGACCGGTGCTTGCGGCATTGGCGAGGGCGGCATGGATCACAACGCCCGGGCGCCTTATGCCGAGCAGGGCAGTTTCGAGATTGATCACCAGCTCGGCCGGGGTTTTTCACTCCAGCTAAGCTATCTGATGGTGGAGGCCCACAAGCTGGTTCGCGGGAACAACCTCAACGTTCCCTGCCCGGTGGGCACCACCAAGACGGCAGTCACCGACCCGCTGCCGGAGTGGGTACCAGGATGGCTCAACGCCGATGGGACACTCTCGCCTTGCACCGGAGCGCCGACTCTGGGAACAGGCGCGCTTGCCGGACTAGGTCCCTTCTTCGGTGGGGCTCTCGGCTCCGGCCTGCGAACCATCAGCTCAGGGCTGGAAGATTACAACAACGATGTTGCCAACGCCATTTACCACGGCGGAACGCTGACCGTGCTTGAGCGTGGCAAGCATTTCAACCTGACCGCCAACTACACCTACTCCCATACCATCGACAACGGCAACTTCACTACCTTCATCAACCTACCGCCCAACCAGTTTGACTACGCCGCCGAGCGCGCGAACTCCAACCAGGATGCCCGGCATCGCGTGGTGGCCAACTTTACCGCCATTGCGCCGAAGAATGGGCCGTGGCGGAATTTTGAGCTGAGCAATATCGTCACCCTGCAATCGGGCCGGCCTTTCACGATCTATTACGGCAGCAACACTCTGAACGACGTCGCCGGCGGTTCCACGGACCGCGTCGGCGGCGCCCCCATCCAAGGCTACTGCCCCGATGTCCAAGACTGTAAAACCATGATCGACAGGAATACCTACACCGGGGATCAGTATTACAACTGGGACCTGCGGGTAACCCGCGCGGTGCACATCAATGACCGCTTGACCGCGAATCTCGCGTTCGATGCGTTCAACCTGCTAAACCGGGCAAATTTTGATGAGGTTACCGGTGTTTACGGCTCGCCCGTGTTTTGCGGCGGCGTTCCACAGCACTACAACGACGCCACGACCCGGGCTATTCAGCAGGGCTCAGCATCGGTAGCCTGCCCGGTGGGGGACGGCCTGGCCATCCCAGGGGCTGGCAGTTATGCTTCGACGCCGATAACCGCCGCTTCAGGCGGATCGTGCTTACCACCAAATATATCGGCGTCGTGTCTGTTCATCCCGAGCGCACCAAATACAAACTTCGGAGTGCCGCGCACCGCGTTCAATCCGAGACAACTTCAATTCTCCGCGAGATTCACCTTTTGAGGCCAAAATATAACTCCCAGGCGCATACACCCTTCGCGCCTGGGCGGCTGATCGAGGCTTTCTGATCGGGAGGGTTTCATGAGATTTCGATACTTGAATGTTCTGGCCGCGTTGGTTATTGCAGTTCCATTTATTTCCGCTGGGCAGGAAGCAACGCCCACTGTTACGCACACAACGGCACCGGCTACCTCGCCTGCTTCGGGTAAGGAAATGTTCATGAGTTACTGCGCCTCCTGCCACGGCAAAGACGCCAAGGGAGACGGTCCGGCTGCCAGTGCCCTGAAGCAGGCTCCGGCAGATCTGACCGCGTTGGCCAAACAAAATGGCGGGAAGTATCCTTCGGATAAGGTCACCAGCATTCTTCGCGGGCAGAGCAAGCTCATGGCGCATGGCGATCAGGATATGCCCGTCTGGGGACCAGTATTCTGGAAGATGAGCCAGGGCCACGAAGAGCAGGTTCAGATGCGTATCGCTAATCTGAATCGATACCTTAAATCGATACAGGAAAAGTGAACCCGGCGGTTTGGGTGGCGGCGCAATTCGAGTTTGCCCAGCAGGTGAGTCGACCGTTAATCGAAGGCGTGCTGCAATCTGCTCGTAGCTTGCCATCGATCACATGAGCTCCCCAAGACCATCCCCCGACCGAAGCCGGAGAGTTATGATAACTGGGTGCGCGAATGACGGAAACGGCAAGCCATAGCTCTCAAAAGCGTCGCACCGGAGCGAGAGCAGAATTAGTACTGCACGAGGAGGACGCATGGCCACCACGGTAATGCCGCAAATACAAGCCAGTGTCAGCGAATTTGTCGCCAAACCCCGAAAAATGTTAATCGGGGGCAAATGGGTCGATGCGGTTTCCGGCAAAACCTTTAAGACCTACAATCCCGCCACGGGTGAGACGCTGGCCAGCGTCGCGGAAGGGGACAAGGCTGACATCGATCTGGCTGTCAAAGCTGCTCGCAAAGCTTTCGAGTCCGGCCCGTGGCCGGAGATGTCGCCATCTGACAGGGGCAGGCTGTTGTGGAAGCTGGCGGATTTAGTCGATAAGCACCACGAAGAGCTGGCCGAACTGGAAACTCTCGACAATGGCAAGCCAGTTTTCTTCTCCCGCATTGTGGATGTCCCAACTGTGTCGGACGCGTTTCGCTACTATGCGGGCTGGGCGACCAAAGTGGAAGGCACTACCATCCCCATTTCTGCACCCGGGGCACAATATTTCGCTTATACGCTGCGCGAGCCAGTGGGTGTCGCGGGCCAGATTATTCCGTGGAATTTTCCCCTGATTATGGCTTCCATGAAGCTGGGTCCAGCCCTGGCTGTGGGCTGCACGATTGTTTTGAAGCCCGCTGAACAAACTCCTTTGTCCGCGTTGCGATTGGGCGAATTGATCATGGAGGCGGGCTTCCCGGATGGCGTTGTCAACATTGTGCCAGGTTATGGCGAGACAGCGGGAGCGGCGCTCGCCGCACATCCGGATGTCGATAAGATTGCTTTCACCGGGTCGACCGAAGTGGGCAAGCTGATCCTGAACGCCGCCAGTGGAAATCTGAAGAAGGTTTCGTTGGAGTTGGGTGGCAAATCACCGAACGTTATTCTTCAGGACGCCGACCTGGAGAAAGCCATCCCCGGCAGCGCCATGGCGATTTTTTTCAATCAGGGCGAAATCTGTGCCGCGGGTTCGCGGCTGTTCGCACACAAAAGCATTTTTGACAAAGTGGTCGAAGGCGTTGCCGATTTCACCAAGAGCTTCCACATCGGTCCGGGAATTGATCCCGCCAACAATATGGGGCCGTTGGTTTCGAAAGAACAGCAGGATCGAGTCTGCGGCTATCTCGATTCCGGCAACAGGGACGGCGCTAAAGCAGTGGTTGGAGGCAAGAGGATCGACGGCCCCGGATATTTTGTCGAGCCAACGGTTCTGGTCGACGTGAAGCCAACCATGAAAGTAGTCCGCGAAGAAATTTTTGGTCCGGTGGTAACGGCGATTCCGTTCGGCGACCTGTCTGAAGTCGCGGGCTTCGCCAACGACAGCATTTATGGTCTGGCCTCAGCTGTATGGACACGCGATATCAGCAAGGCACATCGCCTGGCAAAGCAGTTGAAAGCCGGCACGGTTTGGATCAACTGCTACAACGTATTCGATTCTGCGTTGCCTTTCGGAGGATACAAACAGTCAGGCTGGGGACGCGAGTGGGGTAAACCGGCGTTAGAGTTGTATACCGAAGCCAAGTCGGTTTGTGCCCAAATTTGAAAGAGCATATCGACCGCGTAGAGATGACGCTATGTACGGGCCGGGAATGGGAGTGGCATGGATTCCGAGGTGAGCGCACGAGTTTCAGTCAAGGCCTATTCCCGGCCGCCCAAGGGCAGCCAGCCACCGTCTTTGTATGAGCCTTACAATGCCACCATCAAACGCGCGCCATTAAAGCCCCTGATCCTCCTGCCGCATACTCTTTCGGAAGTTACAGGACCGGTTTTCGGGCACGAGAAGGTAGGCGAAAAAGATAACGACCTGACATGCCAGCATGCCGGTGAGCCTATTGGTGAGCGCATCATCGTGAGCGGGCGCGTGCTGGGCAGCGATGGGCGCCCCATCCCCAGCACACTTATCGAGATTTGGCAGGCAAACTCCGCAGGAAGGTATTGCCACATTAACGACCAGCATCCCGCTCCGCTCGATCCCAACTTCAGCGGTGCAGGTCGAACCATGACCGATGAGCACGGAGCGTACCGTTTCATCACCATCAAGCCCGGCGCATATCCTTGGTTCAATCATTACAATGCGTGGCGGCCGGCGCACATTCACCTTTCAGTCTTCGGGACGGCTTTTATCTCGCGTCTCGTGACCCAGATGTATTTTCCCGGTGATCCATTGTTCGACTACGATCCGATCTTCCAATCCATACCGGATGAACGGGCGAGACAGCGGCTGATCTCGAAATTCGATCTTGAGACTACGCAACCGCAATGGGCAAAAGGCTTCAAGTTCGACATCGTGCTGCGCGGTCCGGAGGCCACACCGTTTGAAACCTGATGCGGATCTGATTCCGACACCCTCGCAAACCGTCGGCCCATTTTTTCGGATTGAGCTAACCACCGAAGAGCACTGCGTCAAGTGTGTCGCTGGTTCCTCGACCAAAGGGGAGCGTCTGTGGATTACCTTTCGCGTGCTGGACGCTGACGGCGTCCCCGTGAACGATGCCATGCTGGAAATCTGGCAAGCCGACGCTGGCGGGAAATACAACCACCCTGACGACCTGCAATCGAAACAGCTCGATCCGGGTTGGATTGGCTTTGGCCGCATCGCCACTGGAGGAGATGGCAGTTGCTTACTTGAAACGATAAGGCCCGGACGTGTTCCCAACCGCACTTTGCAAGCGCCGCACCTCACCTTGGGCGTTTTCGCCCGCGGAATGCTGAAGCAGCTTTATACGAGAGTTTATTTCGCCGGAGATGCCGCCAACGATCAGGACCCCATCCTTCAGTTGGTTCCACCGGACCGGCGTAACACTTTGATGGCCCAACCAGATCCTGCCCGTCCCGGACATTGGCTCTTCGATGTGCGCCTTCAGGGGGATCAGGAAACGGTCTTTTTTGACGTGTGATTTTGCGCGTCCCTCTACCTCATGCGACCTGCATACGGGAAAACCAACCAGCGGCGCACAACCAGACTTCTCAGTCTCGCCGTTTTCCTTGCAGTGGTTTCGCCGGCGTGCCGACAGGCAAGAGTTACCTCCAATATCGGACGGAAGCCGCAGGATGTGAACGAATCTCGGCTCATCAACGCCGATCGCGAGCCGGGAAACTGGATGACCTATGGCCGCACCTACAACGAGCAGCGCTTCAGCCCGTTGAATCAGGTCAACGATCGTAATGTCTCGCAGCTCGGATTGGCTTGGTACTACAACCTGGACACGAACAGGGGACAGGAAGCAACTCCCATCGTAGTTGACGGCGTAATGTATTTCACCAGTGCCTGGAGCAAAGTCTTCGCGCTGAATGCCGCCACCGGAGAACGGTTGTGGTCCTATGACCCGAAAGTTCCCGGCGAGTGGGCGGTGAACGCGTGCTGCGATGTTGTGAACCGCGGAGTATCGGCATGGAACGGCAAGATTTTTGCCGGAACACTCGATGGACGCTTGATCGCCCTGGATGCGAAGACCGGCCGTCTTGTTTGGGAAACGCTTACCATCGATCCCAATTCTCGCTACACAATTACCGGCGCACCACGTGTGGTCAAGGACAAAGTAATTATTGGCAATGGAGGCGCGGAATTTGGAGTGCGCGGCTATGTTTCGGCATACGACAGCGAAACCGGGAAACTAGTCTGGCGCTTCTATACCGTGCCGGGCGATCCCTCGAAGCCATTCGAAAATCCAATTCTCGCAAAGGCTGCTCAAACCTGGAGTGGTGAGTGGTGGAAGCTCGGAGGCGGCGGCACAGTTTGGAACGCGATGGCTTATGATCCCGAGCTCGATCAGCTCTATATCGGCACGGGCAACGGTACGCCGTGGAGCGCAAAAATTCGCAGTCCCAAGGGTGGCGACAATTTGCTCACTTGCTCCATTGTTGCGCTCAAAATGGAGACGGGAGAGTACATCTGGCATTACCAGGAAGACCCTGCCGACGCGTGGGATTTCGATTCCGACGAGGATATTATTCTCGCCGATCTGGTCATTGACGGGCGTACTCGTAAAGCCTTGATACAGGCACCGAAAAATGGCTTCTTCTATGTCCTCGACCGCACAAACGGTGCCCTCATTTCCGCCAAGCCTTACACCTACGTCAACTGGGCGAGCGGCGTAGATCTGAAAACTGGTCGTCCCATCGAAACTGTCATGGCGAGGTACGCTGGGGCGGATCCTGTACCCATCGTGCCCGGACCAATTGGGGCACACAGCTGGCAACCGATGTCGTACAGTCCAATCACCCACTTTGCGTACATTCCAGTGAACGATGGCGGTTTCAAATACAAGCTGCCCGACAGTTTTCTGGCGAAGAAGCTGGCCCCAAATTATGGAATCGATGTAGTCGCGGCCGGCATGCCGCAGGATCCCAAAGTGAAGAAGGAAATTCTCAGCACCGTGAAAGGAAAATTAGTGGCCTGGGATCCGGTGCAGCAGAAAGCCGCCTGGACGATTGAACGGCCCGGCCCCTGGAACGGCGGAACGCTCGCGACGGCGGGCAATCTGGTTTTCGAAGGAACGGCCAGCGGAAACTTTGAAGGATATCGTGCCGACAATGGCGAGAAACTGTGGTCATTCCCGGCGCAGACCGGAGTCATGGCCGGCCCAGTGACCTATGAGGCCGGTGGCAAACAGTATGTGGCAGTGCTTGCCGGTTGGGGCGGAGTGTTCCCGCTAGCCGCAGGCGAAGTTTCGTTTGCTTCCGGGCGCGTGCGCAACATCAGCCGCATGCTCGTCTTCGAACTCGGCGGGAAGGCCAGCCTGCCGCCCCTGCCAGCCGTAGAGCAGCCACAATTAACGGTCCTGCCAAATGCGGCGGGCCGGGAAACGATTAGCCAAGGCGAACGGCTTTTTCAAAGATATTGCGCCGGATGCCACGGTGATGTCGCCGTGAGCGGAGGAGTGCTGCCCGATTTGCGGCGCAGCAGTGCACTCGCCGATGATGCTTGGTTCGATATCGTGTTGCGGGGAGACTTGCAGTCGGAGGGGATGGTTTCTTTCTCCCCGGAACTCTCTCGCGATGATGCTGCCGCAATCCGCTCGTACGTTATCTTTCGCCGCAACCAAGATGCCCATGTCCAAGGGCATTGAAAAGGAGGTTTTGTGTATCGAAGCGACGTTGTTGGAAGTTTGTTGCGCCCTTCCTATTTGAAGGACGCCCGCGCAAGTTATGAAAAGGGACATATCAGCCATTCCGAGTTCAAGTCCATCGAAGACCGGGCGGTGGACGAAGCCATCGACTTGCAGGAGCGCGCGGGGCTGGAAATGCTCACCGATGGCGAAATGCGCCGCTACGCCTTCTACGGGCACTTGATTGATGCGGTGGAGGGTTTTGATAAATTTGGCGGCTGGGCCATTCCCTTTCGCAATGACAAAGGTGAGGAGGTAGTGCAGCCCAGGCCTGTCGTTGTTTCCAAACTTCGTCGAAAACGCCCACTGTGTGCGGAAGAGTTTACCTACCTGCGGGCGCGGACAAAGCACCCTGCCAAAACAACCATGATCAGCGCACAGCAGGCAGCCGCGTATTATGATAATAAGAAATCGTCTGCTGCTTATCCCAAGATTGACGGTTACTTGTCCGATTTGGTGGACATCCTGCGGGATGAAGTCGAAGAGTTAATCCGCCTCGGCTGCACATACATTCAGATCGACTCGCCGCAATATGCCGCTTTGCTCGATCCTAAATTGCGCGAAGGATACCGTCAGCGCGGCAACGATCCCGACCGGTTGCTCGATCTTTCCACCGAAATGGACAACGCGGTCATCGGCAATCATCCGGGAGTAATCTTTGGTCTGCACCTCTGCCGGGGAAATAACCAGAGCCGGTTCTATGCCTCCGGCGATTATGGCCCGATCACGAAGGTGTTCCAGAAAACGCGTTTTCACCGCTTTCTGCTCGAATATGACGATGAGCGCTCAGGCGGTTTCGAACCTTTGCGCCAGGTTCCTCAAGATCGCACAGTCGTCCTCGGACTGGTCAGCTCCAAAAAGCCAATCCTGGAGAGCAAGGATGAATTGAAACAGCGCATCCAGCAAGCCTCACAGTTCATTCCTCTGGAGCGGCTGGCGCTCAGTCCGCAGTGCGGCTTTGCCTCGACCATCGAGGGCAACCTGGTAAGCGCGGCCGATGAGGAGGCCAAGTTGCGCCTAGTCGCCGAAACGGCCGAGGAGGTTTGGGGCCCACCTGCTGTCACGCAGTAGCGCGCCGGTGGGCCGTCGCACTCTGTCTGCAGGCTAGGCGCCTGATAGCGCCTGCAGCGTGCCCGTGGATTGTCTCGCAGAATTTGGGAGCATCGACGGCCGCTTCTTGCTCCTCGGAATTCCGTAGCGCTTCCGGTGCTTCGCTCCCCACGCCGACATCAACTTAAGGATGGGCTTAAGGCTTTCTCCATGTTTTGTCAGAGAGTATTCCACCTTAGGAGGCACCACGGCATACACTTTCCGGCGAATGACTTCATCCCGCTCCAGATCGCGGAGATGCTGGGTCAGCATTTTCTTGGTCATTCCGGGAATCAACTTGCGAAGCTCCCCGAAGCGTTTGGTGCCGGTTTCAAGATAAAACAGAATTAGCGGCTTCCACTTGCCGCCAATCACGTCCGTGGTTAGCTTCACGGGGCAGTAAAATTCTTCCACTGTAGTCACCTTCAGTGTGAAAGGTTACAAAAAAGTGCCTACTGGCAAAAAAGATACTTTAGCCTACAATCTGCGTCTGAACCAGGGATCCCTCTGGTCTGGCGCCCCGATTCAGACTAGCCAAGGGGCGGGGTTCGGCCATTCGCAAGGACAGCAGCGTTTCGCTGCATAGTCTGTGTCGAGGGGACAGCCGGCAGAATGGCGCCCAGAGGGCAACAACAGACTACCTTCCCAGGAGTTTGTGCACATGAGCAAAAGACCGGTAGTGGTGTACGGAGCCAATGGGTTCTCCGGAAGGTTGATAGTCGAATTCCTCCGCGAGTACAACACTCCTTTCTTGGCTGTGGGCCGAAGCGCTGCGAGAATTAAGCAGGTGATGGATCACGTTCCGGGAATCGAAACCGCCGATTTTGAGATTGTAGAAACTCCCGGCACTCTGGAAGATTTAGTGCGTATCTTCGATGGCGCTAAAGTGGTTTGCAACACTGCCGGCCCGTTCATCTACAACGGACCGAGAGTCATTGAAGCGGCTCTTAAAGCGGGTTGCCATTACATCGACATTGGCGGCGAACAGACCTGGATTCGCGAAGTCGCGGAGAGCTGGGGCGAGAAATTCCGCGAACGGGGCCTTCTCACCGCGCCAGCCACTGCCTTCATGTGCGCGGTCAGCGACGCCTCCTCCCGGCTTTGCCTGGAGTCTGGGGCAATCGATACGCTGGAAACCGTCACCATGTTCAAAGGCATTCCGACCTTCGGCTCCACGCAGACAATTTTTGCAGTCATCCAGACGGACGCATATTATCTGGAGCAAAACCAATACAAGGCGTGGCCGCGAGCGACTCGCTACGACGTAAGCATTCCCGGTTATTTGCAACCCCAGCTTGCACTCGCATGGGGAGGCTTTCCCCAGCCGGTTTGGTTCAAGAACCATCCGCAAGTAGCGAATGTGCGGTCAATGGGCGGTTTGCTCGATCGTCAGATCATGGAGGGCGTTGCGGCAACCGAGAAAATATTTGAAGAACAGATTCGGCCGCTGCCCAAAGAGGAACGGGAGAAGAAGCTCGCCGAGATGGCGAATGCGGTGCAAGCAGGAACTCCTCCTCGGGAAAACACGCGCGAGCAGCGAACGATTGACGTTGTGGTAGGCCGAGGTTCGACCGATTACGCACAGTGCGTGGTGTTCGGCACTTGTTGTTACCGCCAGACGGGGTTGCTACAGGCGTTCGCAGCACACCATCTGGCGCATGCGGCCCCACGCAAGGTTGGTTTTGCTTCTCCCGCGGAAGCCTTTGGACCTCGGGAAATATTACGCGTCCTCGAGGAGCATGGTCTCGCTAAGGTTCGTCTAACTCACTGACTGGAGGAAATCTGGTCATGCGTGCGATCGACTATTTCGATAAGGGCGCCGAGGCCAACCTCGATCGCACGGCTATCATCGCCGGCAACGCCTCCTGGTCTTATCGCGAGATGCGTGCCGCAACGGAAAGCATCGCTCGCTCTCTCTGTGCGAACGGATTGCGAGATGAACCCGCCGGCATTTATTCCCACAATGAAGCCAGCGTTCTCTTTTGCATGCTGGGCATCATGCGTGCGGGCGCCGTATGGGTGCCAATCAATTACCGCAACGCCATCGATGCCAACGTGGAATACATGAACTACGTAGAAATGGCGTGGTTGTTCTATCACAGCCAGTTTCGCAATAGCATCGACGAAATTAAGCGCCGTGTACCCTCCTTGCGCGGCCTGATCTGCCTCGATCGCGAAGATGGAGAACGTCCGTCTTTGTGGGCTTTCATGGAACAGGGAGCGGGCGCGAAAATTCCGGATTGGGGTGATGCTTACGGAAATCCCGATCGCCTCGCAGGACTGGTGCCCACGGGAGGAACCACCGGTCCAGCAAAAGGCGTTCGTGTAACCAATCTCGCGCTGGGCACGATGACAGAAATGGCTACGCACTACTGGCGAGGTGACGTGGAACATCCTGTGTGCCTGAATACCGCCCCGCTGTCGCATGCCGCGGGCGTGCTGGCGTTTGTGATGTGTTCAGTGGGAGCGACTCATGTCATCATGCCCAAGTTTGATGCGCTTGAAGTTCTTCGCAACATTGAGCGCTATCGGGTCACGCATCTTTATCTTCCCCCAACCGCACTCTACAATCTGCTGGCGCATCCCCAGGTGCGTGACTTCGATTACTCAAGCCTCCGCGGTTTTCTCTTGGCGGGATCGCCGGTTGCACCCGACAAGTTAAAAAACGCAATCGAAGTTTTTGGACCATGCATGTGTCAATCCTATGGTCAGACGGAAGCGCCGATGATCCTGACCTTTCTTGATTCGAAGACCGCAGCGGCTGCGGCTGCGGGAGATCATCCCGAACGCCTGGCCAGTTGCGGCCAGCCCACACTGGCGGTGCGCGTCGGCATCATGGACGACGCCGGCCGGATTCTCCCGGCGCGTGAACGAGGAGAAATTGTGGCGCGCGGCTCGCTCATATGCGGCGGCTATTACAAGATGCCTGAGGCCACTGCGGAAATCCGCACACATGGCTGGCACCACACTGGCGATGTCGGTTACCTGGACGAAGAAGGCTACGTCTACATCGTCGACCGCAAGAAAGACATGATCATCTCCGGAGGCTTTAATGTCTATTGCGCCGAGGTGGAAGCGGCAGTGATGGCGCTGCCTGGAGTTTACGAGTGTGCCGTGATTGGGGTTCCTCATGACTCTTGGGGAGAAGCGGTGAAAGCATTCGTTGTGCTTCGCCCGAGCGTAACCCTGAGCGAGGCAGCCGTCATTTCCCACTGCAAACAGAAGTTGGGAGGAGTAAAGACTCCAAAGTCTGTTGCATTTTGTGAAGAGATTCCCAAAACCGCAGCCGGCAAGATCGACAGAAAAAAGCTACGCGCGCAATACTGGGAACATGCCGAAAGGCAAGTGCATTAGCAGTGAAATGGCAAAGCTGTCGTGATCTGAGCCAGGACGAACCCGTGACAACCGTGATCGTACCCAAATCTGGCGGCGTCACCTGCACCAAAGCCGTGGTGGTGCGATGGTTGAAGAAGGAAGGAGATCGCGTGAAAGTTGGCGACCCACTGGTCGAGTTGGAAACCGAAAAAGTCAGCTACGAACTCGAATCGCCCTTCAGTGGGCTACTTACGAGGCTCCTCGCGGAGGAGACCGCGGAGGTCCCGGTCGGAGACCCGCTCTGCGAGATCGCCGAATCGGCTGCAAAGACTGCAAAAACGAAGAAGTAGGAGGGACGAAATGCCCCGAAAGACCGCAACAAAATCCGCGCCGCGAAAAGCGAAGATCACCGGCGACCAGCTGCGATGGATGTACACCCAGATGGTCAGAATCCGCGAATTCGAAGAGGCCGTCAAGCGCACCTTCATCGAACATCCCGGCGTGATTCGCGGACATTCTCACCTCGGCGACGGCGCCGAAGCCAGCATCGTCGGAGCTCTCTCCACACGCCGCGACAAGGATTTCGTGGTGCCCAGTTACCGCTGTCACGGATACCCTATCGTTCTCGGTACCCCGCTGCGCAAGATGATGGCGGAAGTTTTTGGCCGCAGAGACGGTTTGTGCCGCGGTTTCGGTGGCTCCATGCACCTGGCCGACCCGTCCCGATATTTTCCCGGAACCTCGGGAATCATCGGGCAAAACATCGCTCATGCTACAGGCGCAGCTCTCACGGCGCAGGTAAAGAAAAGCGGCCAGATCGTCTATTGTTTTTTTGGCGATGGCGCTTCGAAGCAAGGTGCATTTTTCGAGTCGCTCAACATGGCTGCTGTATGGAAGCTTCCCATTGTCTACGTTCTCGAAAACAATCAATATCAGGCGTATACGCACTTCAGCCTGGAAGATGCTAATGCCGCAGCCGGAGACCCATTGTCGAAAAAAGCGGAAGCCTTCAGCATTCCTGGCACAACGGTCGATGGCACGGATGTCCTAGCCGTGCAGAAGGTTGTTGCCAAGGCGGCGGATCGTGCCCGCGCCGGACAGGGACCGAGTCTGGTCGAAACGAAATTCTATCGACTCAGCGCCCACGGCAATGTGATCACGATTCCTCCGCTGCCGACGCAGTTTCCTGAGCACGAGGCGGTCGCGGTGTATGGCAACCGCAAGGAATTCGAGCAGTGGAAAGCTAAAGATCCGATCAAACGTTTTCGTGCGCGGCTGGTGCAAGAGGGCACGCTCACCGAAGCCGCAGCCAAGCGCATTGAAGCCGCCGCTCGCGCTGAGGTGGGGGACGCTGTGCAATTCGCCCTCGCAAGCCCGCTACCCGCGCCCGAAGAGGCGCTGTTATACGTCTACGCGTAGGAGGAGAGCATGGCGAAAGAAATGATGTACGGCGATGCGATCAGCGCGGCCATTAGCGAAGAGATGCAGCGCGACCCGAACGTGGTTTTTTATGGCCAGAATATGGCGATGACCGAACGCGATCCCATGCTCAAGAAATTCGGCAAGGAACGCGTTCGCATCGCGCCGATATCGGAAACGGCTGAGATTGGCATTGGTGTTGGCGCGGCCATGACGGGACTGCGTCCCATAGTTGAGCTGTGGATGAGCGAATTCATGCTAGTCGCTTTCGACCAGGTCATCAACGAAGCCCCTCGACTGCGCTATATGTCTGGCGGGCAGGTGAGCGTGCCGCTGGTGCTGAAAGCCGGCTACGGTTTCTGCGCGGGATGGGCCGGCCAGCACTCGAACTGCATTTATCACACGATGATGGGGATCCCCGGTCTAAAAGTTGTGGTGCCGTCAACGCCGGCTGATGCGAAGGGCTTGATGGCCGCAGCCATCCGCGACGATAACCCAGTCGTATATCTGCATCCCTATATGCTCACCCTGGAGAAAGGCGAAGTGCCGGATGGTGAATACGTTGTGCCGCTCGGGGTCGCCGACATCAAGCGCGCCGGGACCGACGTGACAATCGTGGCCGTTGGCTGGATGGTGAAGAAGGCGCTGGCCGCGGCTGAACAGCTGGCAGCAGAGGGGATCAGCGCCGAGGTGGTGGACCCAAGGACGCTCGCACCGCTCGATGTCAAGACCATTGTCGATTCCGTGAAGAAGACGGGACGAGTAGTGCTGGTTGATCAGGCGCCGCGGCATTCGTCCGCGGCCGCAGTGATCGCCGGCGAGATCGCGGAACACGCCATCGGTGCCTTGCATGCGCTGCGCATGGTAACAGCTCTCGACGCTCCTATTCCCTACAGCGAACCCCTGGAGAACTACGTCGTCCCCAATGAAGGCAAGATTGTTGAGGCGGTGAAATCGGCGATGGCGCACGAAGCCGTGGCCGCCTGAGAATGTGCCATGAAGAACAAGGTTGAACTGCTTGCTTCTTACTGGACCATTTCCTGCGGGTTTCCTCACACCGATAAAGAATATAGCCCGTTCGATTTTCGCGACCCGTGTGGAATCGGCAGCCAGAGCGGGTTTTACTGGCTTTGGAATCTGGCACGCTGACCTTGCGCATGTGCTCCGGGCGCGCCCGCTCACGGAGATGAAGCAGATTCTCGACGACAACGGGATCGAGTACCTCGAACTCGAATTCCTCACTGACTGGTTTCTCGACGGCGAGCGAAAGAGGCAGTCTGATATTTGCAAGAAGATGCTGCTCGATGCTGCTGAGGCCTTGCGGGCACATCACGTGAAGGTCGGTGATTTCTATCAGGAAACGGTGCCGATGCCGCGCTTGATTGAAGCATTTGCCGAGCTGTGCGCGGAGGCGGCGGAGCGCGGAACCCGAGTCGGGTTTGAGTTGATGCCGTTCGCCATGATCCAAACTTTGGAGGATTCACTCCGGCTCGTGGAAGGCGCTGGCGCAAGCAACGGCGGCATCTGTCTGGATACCTGGCACATTGTGAAGCTCAAGATTCCTTACGATGAACTACGCCGAATTCCGTCACACTACATCACCAGCGTCGAACTGAACGACGGCACGTTTGAGTGCTCCTGGAGCCTGCAAGAAGACACCGTAAACCACCGCCGGCTATGCGGCGAAGGAGAATTCGACGTAAAAGGCTTTATCGCGGCGATGCAAGACGCCGGATACAGCGGGGCATGGGGAATCGAGGTGCTCTCAGAAGAGTTACGAAAGTGGCCTCTCGAACGCCTGACCACTGGGGCTTTTGAAACCACGATGGCCCAATTTAGCGGTGCGGCAAAGCGGCCAGAAGAGTAAGTTACCTCATGTAGTTCCAATGGTCAATGCAGATCATGCGAGATCGTCGGAGGCAATAGCTCCGAAGTTATGCTTGAAAGCCAATCTAACACTCCGTCAGCCAATCTTTGGTAAATCACCAGTATTTATGCGGGGGAAAAACTGGCGAAGAGAGTGGGACTCGCTTTTCGTGATTTACTGCAAGTCGTGGTAAAAACTAGACACAGCGATAATAACCTGTGTTGATGCGGCATTCAAGTACATTTTCGACTTTGGGTCTGTTACCTCCGACGCCCCCACTGACATCTATTGACCAGGCGATGCCGCGAAGCTGCATGCGTTCGAGGGATGAGGGTGATTCCAGTGATACCGTTTTTCGGGAGGATCGTCCGCCGGGCAATTGTAATCCGCTCCACTGGCGTCCTTATCTCGCCGGCGAAAGGACGCCACAATGGGCGCTCCTGGCAGAACCTTTCGGAAATGCGCAACAGGTTCACATCGTTCTTCCCAAGGGGCGCCGTGTCCGATCAGGACGACTCCCACCGACTCACGCGCAAGGTCGAGATTTCGCGCTGCGCGCGAGCCGAGCGCAGAGATTACTGGATGGCCGAGCGATTGGAGGATCTCGTCTCGGATTGACAATAAGCTCTCGCGAAATTCAACCTGCACGATCGTTGTCATGGTTCTCTGGGAGGCGTGTCCCTCAGAACGGTTTTGCGCCGAGACTCGGCGCAACCTTGGCTTCTTCAAGTAGGAACACCAAGTTTTGGCAGTAGCCATTGCGTCAAGGCCACATAAGCGACAAGGAATGCCACTCCCCAAACCCAATTGGACATGTTCACTTTCTCCTATCTGCCAACTCCAAGTTTACGCAGGAACGTCGTCATCGGGCACCAATTTGTGAATCCGGACTGAAACAGATTCAGGCCAACAAAAGCCGTGAAAAGGTACCAGTACGGGCTTACATAGTGCCCAAGTGCCAGCGACAGAAGAATAAAGCTGCCAGCAATCAACCGAAGTGTTTGTTCTGCGGTCATAACGGTTCTCCTTCAGCCCTACACAATTTCGCATTCCGGTGTTTCGCATTCAGCGACATTTTCAGGCGGATGCGGATGCATCGGTGAAAACGACTGTCGCCTCTGAGACAGGTAGTAAAGCACCGGCACTGCCATTCGCGACAGAACGGTAGAAGCGACTTCCCCCGCCATCAAGGACAATGCCAGGCCCTGGAAAATCGGATCGAAGAGGATCACGCTTGCTCCCACAACGACCGCAGCAGCGGTCAGCAGCATCGGGCGGAAGCGCACCGCGCCCGCATCAACCACGGCATCCTCCAGCGACATTCCCTGGGAGCGGCGAAGTTCGATGAAGTCGACGAGGATGATGGAGTTGCGCACGATAATTCCAGCCCCTGCGATAAAACCGATCATCGAGGTGGCAGTGAAGAATGCCCCCATCAACGCGTGCGCGGGCAGCATGCCAACCAGCGTAAGCGGGATCGGCGCCATGATGATCAGCGGCGTGACGAACGAGCGGAACCAACCCACGACTAGCACGTAGATCAAGACCAACACAGCCGCAAACGCGAGTCCCAGGTCACGGAAGACTTCCACCGTGATGTGCCACTCCCCATCCCACTTCATGGAGAAGTGGTCAGTGCGCTCGGGCATGGTGGTGCCCTTGTATTGCTTTACCCCATACCCGTCGGGCAACTTGATTTTGTCGATGGCCTCGCTCATCTTCATGATGGCGTACACAGGACTTTCTTCTCCGCCCGCCACATCTCCCGTCACGTAGACGACTGGCTGCAGATTCTTGCGATACACGCTGGTATCAATCGTCGTCTGTTGAAGGTTGGTTACTTCCTGCAGCGCGATTTGTCCACCCGGCGGCGTCGGCAGCTTCAGGTTGCCGAGGTCTTCGATCCCAGAGCGATCCGGGCGCGCCAGTCGCACTTCGATAGGGATGTCCTCGCGGGAATGGGGATCGTGGAGTAGGCCGGCGTTGGCTCCGCCAAGCCCCACCTGCAGCGTGTGCGTCACGTCGGCGGGCAAGATGCCGTGCAGAGCTGCCTTCTCCAGATCCACTTTCATGTCGTACTTGATTTGCGGGTCTTCGACGTACCAGTCCACATCCACGACACCGGGCGTTTGCTCAAAGACCTTCTTGATCCGCGCCGCCAGTTCAATCTGTCCTTTATAGTCAGGTCCGTAAACTTCGGCGACCAGCGTTTGCAATACGGGCGGACCAGGCGGGACTTCGGCTACCTTGATGCGCGCGCCGAAGGGCGCGGCAATCTTGTCCAACTCCGGCCGCAATCGTCGTGCGATCTCGTGGCTCTGCGCCTTGCGATCATGCCTCGAGAGCAGATTCACCTGGATATCAGCCTGATTGGGCTGATTCCGCAAGAAGTAATGACGCACGAGACCGTTGAAGTTATAAGGCCCGGACGTCCCGGCATAGATCTGATAATTGATCACCTCAGGCTGCTGGCCGAGATACTGTCCCAAGGCTTGCGCTACGCGGGTCGTCTGTTCCAGTGGCGTGCCATCGGGCATGTCGATGATGACCTGGAACTCACTCTTGTTGTCGAAGGGGAGCATCTTCACGCGAACCCACTTCAATGGAATGAAAGCGACCGCGGCGAGCAGCAACAACACGACGCCACCAAGAAACATCCAGCGGCGACGTGCGTCGCGGATCAGCGGGTTCATCATGCGGCGGTACAGACGAGTGGTCCAACCTTCGGTCTCGTACCCGGAATGGTCGCTACCGCCCGCGTGTTTCCGTAGCAGCCTCAAAGCCGCCCACGGCGAAACCACGAAGGCGACAATCAACGAAAACAACATGGCTGCCGAAGCTCCTACCGGGATCGGGCGCATATACGGGCCCATCAGGCCGCGCACAAAGGCCATCGGGAGGATCGCGCCGATGACTGCGAACGTAGCAAGAATCGTAGGATTGCCAACTTCGTCGACGGCCTCAACCGCGACTTCAGATAAGGAACGCCCTCGGCTTTCCGGCAGCCGAAAATGGCGCACGATGTTCTCGACCACAACGATAGCGTCATCGACCAGGATGCCGATGGAGAAGATCAGCGCAAACAGTGTGACCCGGTTCAGGGTGTAGCCATACAGGTAGAAGACGGTGAGTGTGAGGGCGAGCGTGACCGGAACCGCCAGAAGTACGACGCCTGATCCCCGCCAGCCGAGCGCCAGTGCAATCAGCAAAGTAACCGATAAGGTTGCGATCAGCAGGTGTTTGAGAAGTTCGTCGGACTTGTCTTTCGCGGTCTCGCCATAGTTGCGCGTGATCGTGATATTCAGATCATTGGGAAGCACATACCCGCGCAAAGTGTTGACCTTGTCCATCACCCGCTCCGAGATATCGGTGGCGTTCGTGCCTTTGCGCTTGGAAAGTGTGATGGTTACCGCGGGATATTCAGCGCCGGCCGTCTGTCCTGAACCTCCGCCAGCATTCGCAAACAACACGTAGGTGTCCGGTTCGGCGGGGCCGTCCTCAAGTTTCTCCGCTACGTCACGCAAGTAGACGGGGCGTCCGGCGTGAACCCCGACAACGACCTGACGCAGGTCTTCGAGACTCGTGAAGAAGTTGCCTGCTTCGACCTGAAACTCGCGATTGTCACGCGCGAAACTACCGGCTTGGCCGCGGCTATTCGCGTTCTGAAGTTGCCCAACGATTGCGCCCGGTGTAAGGCCGTAGGCGGCTAGCCGTTCGGTGTCGAGCACGACTCGTATTTGCCTGGGCTGCCCGCCAATGATCTTGGTCTCAGAAACGTCGTTGAGCGGCTTCAGTGAATTTTCCAGCTCACCCGCGATTCGCCGCAGGCGGTAAGAGTCATAGTGTTTTCCCCACAACGTCAGGGCCATAATCGGCACGTCATCAATCGAGCGGACTTTGACGATCGGTTGTGAGACGCCGGGCGGGATGCGGTCGAAGTTGGAGTAGAGCTTGTTGTAGGTCTCCACGATTGCATCTTCTTCTTTGGTGCCAACATAGAAACGCACGACCAACATGCTCACGCCGGGATGACTGATTGAATAGATATATTCAACGCCGGGCACCTCGCGCAGTAACTTCTCCATGGGAAGGCTGACGCGCTGTGATACCTCATCCGCCGATGCACCCGGCATATGCACAAAAACGTCCAGCATGGGCACCACGATCTGGGGCTCTTCTTCGCGTGGAGTCTTGAGAATGCTGAACGCACCCAGAAGCAGCGCAGCGACGACCACCAGCGGTGTCAGTTTCGAATCAATAAAAGTGTGAGCAATGCGACCGGCCAAGCGCAGGCCCTTCGCGGGCTGTATCACCGATTTGGATTTACTGTCATCCATTACTGGACCTCAATGCGTTTGCCATTCAGGTCCACAGCACCCGGTTTGGCCACCAGGCGCTCGCCGTCCTGGAGGCCCGCCAGCACTTCAACCTCGGCACCGGAAGGCTTGCCTAACGTGATGTAGCGCAGGCTCGCAACCTTGTTTTGATCCAAGACATAAATGCCCTGCAATTGGCCGCGTTCGACGACCGCCGAACGGGGAATCAACAGCGCCTGCCGCTCGCCGCGAGAAAACTGGGCCCGCCCGAACAGCCCCGAACGCAGCCGGGTGTCTGTTGGCAACTCGATCTTCACCAGGAAAGTGCGGCTCGCGGCATCCGCGGCTGGAACGATCTGCACGACCTTGCCTTTCAGACCTGCGTCGTCGAGGGCATCGATGACGACTGAAACCTCTTGTCCTGTTCGCACATACTGGAGATCGCTTTCGTTGACAGTGGCTTCCAGTCGATAGCGGCGCACGTCCTCGACGGTGAAGATCGGCATGCCGGGTGAAGCCAGCGTGCCGGAATCGACTTTCTTCTCAGTGACCACGCCGTCGAATGGCGCCCGAATCCGCGTGTAATCCAGAGACGTACGTGTCTGGCTCAATGCCGCCTGCGCCTGGGCCTGGTCTGCCTTTGCGATATCACGACGCGCAAGCGCTGATTGCTGACGGGCCTTCACCTCGTCAAATTCCTGCGGACTCACCGATTTCTTTTCGAAGAGAGTTTGATAACGCTTCAAAGTTGACTCCGCCAAGGCCAGATCGGAATCTGCTGCGACCAGTTGCTGTTGGGCGGCAAGGTTGGCCGCGGTCGCGCGCTCTACTGCGGCTCGCGGCTGGGAGTCTTCGATTACGGCGAGCACTTGACCGCGCTGCACGTGGTCTGCTTCGTGAGCTCGGATCTCCACAATGTTCCCCATCATCTGGCTCGCGACCTCACTGGTTTGGGCTGCACGTACCGTCCCCACCGCTTCCAGCAAATCGGGCACGTTGGCCTGCTGCACCGCGAGCACGGAAATGTTCTGCACGGTTTCCGGCGGCGGACTGGTGCGGCCTTGCTCGCTGGAGCAGCCGATAAGGACAAGAACTGCGGGCATCATCAGAAACAAAAATCTAAGTCGGATATTCATAGGCTTCATGGCATCACCACCGGAGATTGCGGATTCAAGCTTCCGCTCGCCAACTCTAGGTTGGCGTAGCTGGTCTGGAAGTGATAAACGGCCTCCCAGTAGTCGATTTGGCTGCGGCGCGCCGCATCTTCAGCGCCCAACAAATCGGTAATCGTGGTCAGCCCGCTGTCGTAGCGGTCCTGGTTGATGCGTAGACTCTCCTGTGCCTGGGCGATTGCTGCTCGGGCCACTTCGATCTGCTGCCGGCTGGCATCCGTCTCGTAATAAGCCCGCCTCACTTCGAGGCGAACGACATCGCTAGCGGCCTGCTTCATGGCCACAACCTTTTCTTCGAGGGCTCGCTGCCGGGAGAGTTCCGCCCGTTTGGCACCGCCTTGAAAGATGTCAAATTGCACTTCGATCCCGCCCAACCAGTTGTTGCCGCCGCCACCGGCGACGAACGTAGGGTTATCCATTTCCCAGCCGGCAAAGGCGTTCACCCGAGGACCGAATGCCGACCTAGCCATCGACACGCTCTGCCGCTGAGCTGCTTCCTCGGAGGCGATGCGCTTCAAGTCAGGACGATTTGCGGGTGCCTGCTTCTCGACTTCTCCAAGTACAGGGGCGGGAAGCGGGCGCTCAGCCAAGGCTTCCGCAATCTGGAACGGAGAATCAAGCGGCATACCCATCGCCGTGTTCAGCTGGGCCCGCGCCACTTCCACAGTGTTCCTGGCTCGGATCACTTCCTGCTGTCGCGCCGCCCTTCGGACCTTCGCTGTCAGTAGGTCCGACTCTACCGTCAGCCCACTGTCGAATCTCGCCTGACTGCTGTCCATGATGGACTGGGCAGTTGTGGCGGATTGCTCGGCCACTTCCAACTCCTTGGCTGCCAGCAGAACGTCGTAGTAGGAACTGACCACCCGGAAGACAATCTCCTGATCCGTGCGGTCTAACTGATGTCCGACCGCCTCGTTCATCTGTTTTGCCTGATTGATCTCATGCCAAGTGGCGAATGAATCAAAAAGATTCCAGCTCCCCCCAAAACGAGTGGCGAAGCTTCCGAAGGGCGGAGGTGCGTTCAGTTTATTCAGCGCGAAGTCTGCAGCGGTGAAACGCCGCTGTCGAAGTTCGCTGCCGAATACATAAACCGGGTCATCGCCGCGAGTCGCCGTTTCGGAAAAACTCACATGGGGCATGAGGAAGGAACGCGCCGCGCGAACACCCGCAGAGCCCACCTTCGTATCCGCAATCGCTGCCTTGTGCAGAGGGTTTTTCTCCAGCGCGATGGTCACTGCCTGCGGCAGAGTAAGAGATGAAGGCTGCGCCTCTTGTTGAGCTGAAGCTTCTCCAAGAGTCAGCCATGCAACAGCGAGGCTTAGAAACATCTTGAGCGCGGTTCTCAACCTTGCACTCCAACGGCCTGAGTTGGCTTTGCCCACTCAGTCTTGTCTTGAACGATTTCGTAAGTTGTATGGAGGCTCGCCGTCTTATGCACCATCGCTCCTACCGAGCAATATTTTTCTTCGGAGAGACGGATCGCCTCCACCAGCGCTGCGGCGTCGATTTCAAAGCCGGTTACCACATGGTGAATTCGCACCGCCGTGAACACTTGAGGTGGGCGCTCCGCTTGATCAGCTTCGACCCGCACCTCGTAACCGGTGACTTTTTGGTGGTACTTCTGGCGGAGGATGGTCACGACGTCGAACGCGGTGCATCCGGCCAATCCGGAGGCGACCAGTTCAATCGGCTTTGGGCCGGTGCCTCCGGCCGCATCGTCCAAGAGCAGATGATGGCCGCTTCCAGTCTGGGCCACAAATTGGCGCTGCTGCCTAAGTGGTTGAGTCAGTTCGACTTTAGCTGTGATCATGATTGCCTCCTGCTTGCTTCCATCGGCAAAGCACACGAATAAATGCAGAAAGTTGGATTTTGTTACAAAGAAATCGGCCGGGGAACTTTGTGGCCGTAAGGACGGTTACTACTTCGGTCTGATCACCGCGAGGGCCCGTTCGTAATTTTTCAGCAGTTGCTTGCGGAGCCGGACAGCCTTTTTACTCGTGGGGCACTCGGCGGGGGACGTTCGGCACTTATCAATCGTCGCTTCGAGACTGGCGAGGAACACCTTGCACGGTTCGCAACTGCCCAGGTGCCGCTCCAGTTCCTCACAAAGCGAATCATCCAACTGCTCGTCGAGATAGTTCGAGAGCTCCGCAAACATGGCCTTGCAGCGGGCAGGTCTGGGCTGCTCCTTGCCGGGATGTTCTTGGGAAGACGCCGGCGAAGCGACGGCTGCTTTCGGCGAGCGTGGTTTCAGCCCTTTCATCAATTCCTTCCGGACAAACAACCTCGCACGGTGTAGACGAACCCGTACTGTTCCCGAACGTAGCCCTGTGATTTCGGCCACGTCTTCATCGGTCAGCCCTTCCATATCGCGCAACACCAAAACAATGCGATATTGTGGGGGCAGCCGTTGAATCGCGGCCCGCAACCACACCGCTTCCTCACTCCGAATGGCGAATGCTTCAGGGTTGACGGTGCCATCGGTCCTGAGTTGCTCAAGTTCCCTCCGATCGGGCATGAGTTCTTCCAGAGAGAGATCCGGATTGGCAGCGAACTTGCTCCGGCGCCGACTCATCAAGCAGCGGTTCTTTGCCACTTTATAGAGCCAGACCGTAAGGGCCTTAGGGCTGACGAATTTGGGCAGGTGTGGAACCGATTTCAGCAGCACGTCTTGCATGGTGTCTTCGGCGTCCTCACGCTGGCCGCAGACGCGCATGCTAAACGAGAACACAGTATTTTGGAGCAGAGCCAGAGCCTGCTCCAGCGCCGCATCGTCACCCCGCTGCAACAGTTGCACGGCTTGTTCTATCTCAGACCGCATTTCTTTTGAATGTAACACTGCGGCGCGGGTAGCTGCTTAAGCCTCACGCAATCGCGTGACTCCAGTCACAGCCGGCAGCATGAATGCCCCTCATGCTAGAAGGATTGATGCGGGGGACAGAATGAACTATCCCGTTTGGCAGCTTGGCTTTCCTGGCGGATTGCTGATCGCGGCGATAGCCGTGTTTCATGTCTTCATCTCTCACTTCGCGGTCGGCGGTGGCGCCTACCTGGTTCTCACGGAACGCCGCGCCTACGCCCGCAATGACTTAGAACTGCTCGGCTACGTGCGGCATCATTCCAAATTCTTCGCGCTGCTGACCGTCGTCCTCGGAGCCGTTACCGGCGTCGGCATCTGGTTCACCATAGGATTGGTCAGTCCGGAGGCAACTTCTTCGCTCATTCACACCTTCGTCTGGGGATGGGCGATCGAGTGGGTCTTCTTCTTCGTTGAGATCGCAGCCGCTCTTATCTACGCCTACCACTGGGGTACGCTCGACCGGCAAACTCATCTCATCATCGGCTGGATCTACTTCATCGCCGCCTGGGCGAGCCTGGCAGTGATCAACGGCATTATCACCTTCATGCTCACGCCCGGACGCTGGCTCGAAACCGGAGAATTCTGGGATGGCCTCTTCAACCCAACTTATTGGCCGTCATTGTGCATTCGCACCGCTATGGCAGCGGCTCTTGCCGGTATTTTCGGGCTGGTGACGGCGATGTGGGAACCTTCCGCCTTGCGCGAGCGCGTGGTGCGCTGGTCGGGCTGGTGGCTGGCGCTGGGCATTGCATCGCTGCTGCTTTTGAGCCGCTGGTATTTTCACAACCTGCCTTCCTCCTCGCGAGCGTATTTCAACGGAGCTTTCAGCGCACCCTACATAGCAGTCCGCCATTCCCTGCGCGGAGCGGCTATTTGCGCCGGCGTGACCCTGCTACTGACGCTGATCTTCGCGCTTCTCCGTCCCAAGATGATGAACCCCGTGGTCGTGGCTGTACTGCTCGTTGCCGGGTTTGGTGTTATGGGCTCCGGCGAATATCTGCGCGAGTTCAGCCGCTATCCCTATGTCATCAACAGCTACATCTACGCCAACGACGTCAGAGTCGGGCAAATGGAAGGGATCGCGACCGACGGTGTGGCCAAAACCTCGCCCTGGGTTGAAGCCAAAGCTGACAACCCACACGCCTACGGCCGGCAACTTTTTGTGACCGAGTGCGGCTCTTGTCACTCCGTCGATGGCTATCGCGCGATGCGCAAGTTCGCCCGCGGATGGGACGCAAAATTTGGCGGCGAGGTCCTGCTGCATCTGCCCGTGATTCGCGAGACCATGCCGCCCTTCGCCGGCGACGCGAGTGATCGCGCAGCATTGGGCAGTTACCTGGCCTCGCTGGCGCCGGCAACGCCCTCGATCGCGAACGAAAAAGAAATCGGGCAGCAGGTGTTCGCGATTCATTGCGCCCTGTGTCACAGCATCGGCGGCGCGCGGCGTCCGCTGGATCTCAAAGGGACTGACGCCGACTCAATCGCGGGAATGCTCGGAACACTTAGCGACATCAATTCCGACATGCCGCCCTTTACCGGCACGGACGCGGAAGGCCGCGCCTTGGCCGCTTATCTGAGCGATCCCGGAAAGTAGTCATCAGGAGGATTTATCGTCATGAACTTGCCCATTCCTTATCCCGATCCCATGCCGCTGCCCGGTCCAGTCTGGTTGTTGCGCACGCTGCTCTTGCTGACATTCTTTCTCCACGTCGTGTTCATGAATTGCTTGTTCGGAGGCACGACCGTTGCCTTGGTCTGCGCGCTGCGCCGCAAGAGTTCAACATTTTCCGCGCGGCTTGCCGACGATCTTGGCCGCCTGCTGCCCTCGATTTTTGCGTTTACCATCACCATGGGCGTGGCGCCATTGCTGTTCCTCCAGGTGATGTATGGGCAATACCTTTACACGAGTTCCATCCTGATCGGCATACCTTGGCTGGCCATTATCGGGATGGTGATTCTGGCCTACTACAGCGTTTACTTCTTTTCCATGAAGGGCGGTCACGGCGCGACGCCGGTAGTTCTGGCTTTGGCGATATTGCTGCTCGCATCAGTCGGCTTCATCTACAGCAATAACTTCACCCTGATGTTGTCGCCCGAGCGCTGGCTCGACCTCTATCACAACAGGGCTAACGGCTGGAACTTGAATTGGTCCGAACCTTCCCTTCTGCCTCGCTACCTTCATTTTGTGTTGGGCGCCTTGGCGATCTCAGGACTCGGCTTGGCAGTGCTCGGTTTGCGCCAAAAGGAAGACGGATATCGCGGCTGGCTCATCGAACAGGGAACCTTTCTCTTTACCGGAGCCACTCTGGTTAATTTTGGCGTGGGCTTCTGGTTCCTGGCGAAATTGCAAGGTGCGGCCCGTTTTCCCTTTATCGGCGGTAACGGACTGGGGACCACATTGTTAGGGATTGGACTGCTTCTGCCGTTGGCCGCGGTCGCGCATCTGGTCCTGGCGAAATCCAACAAGTCTCCAAAGCGGCAAGTCGTGATCGGAGTAATCTGCGGCCTGCTGACCGTGGCAGTGATGATCGCAATGCGCGACCTGCTGCGGAACTTTGCCCTCGCGCCCTACTTCAACCCAAATCAACTGCCGGTCGCGCCGCAGTGGAGCATCATCGGACTTTTCGTGCTTCTCTTCGTAGCCGGGTTGGGGACTTTGTATTACATGCTGCACAAGGTCGCTATCGCAACTATGAAGATGCCGTCGTAATGCATAACGACCCCTGCCCCAAGGACAGATGTCGGTTCGTTTTTGCCCACACTTGGAGCTTAAATGGACTGTTGTTGGACGCAGAATATTAATGCTGTGAGTTGGAGCCGAAGCCGAAACACCAGTAGCTCATTGATCAGTCGAGGCTTGCTGCAGATTCAACGCAACCTCTCAGAATCACACACGGCCTTCACACGGCAGAGGCCCGAAGCGCCCTGGCACGGTGTAGTCTCCCCGCCTCTTGGCGACGCCAAAGTGGAGGAGCTGCTATGATAGTTGTTGAGGCGGTTACGTTTTTCTCCTCTTTCAGGTCGTCTGACCTAAGCCAGTCCATCTGAAGTTCTCCCACCTTAGGCTTTTCAGCGAGTGAAGGGTTCGACCATTTCGTCCATAGCCACCTTGCCTGACCGGCCTGGTGGAGGCAGAACTCGCCAAGGAGGGTCGCTCTTATGAACGCAACCAGTATTGTCTTCGGGCTGGTTATCGTGATCTTCACGATCCTGCTGATCCTATCGATGCGCAAGCTGATACCACAGAGCGCCAGGGTTCGATCGCAAAGAATGTGCCCAGCTTGTGGATTGATCACATCGCTGAAAAGCCGCTGCTTAGAGTGTGGTGTGGCCACGGTCTCAACGCGGCAGTGTCGCCGCACGGGAACGAATTGCGAGTGGCTCCTTCCGCCCGCTTTGTTGTCAAGTTAGGGAGCGAATGTCGTTACCAAACACAATTGTTCACAAGCAAGTTCTGGAAGTAGTCGGCCCGCGGACGCCGGCTCAACAAGGCAAAGCAGCACCTCGTGCCCGATTGCAATCAAAGGCATCCCTGCCCAGTCGTATCGCGGTAATCGGGAATTACCTCCCGCGTCATTGCGGAATCGCCACGTTCACGACCGATCTGTGCGGTGCCATTTCCGCAGAGTATGGGAATGCTCGCCTGTTGGCACTCCCGGTGAATGACACGGACGATGGGTACGACTACCCGTCGCGCGTGCGCTGGTCGCTCGCCCAGGATGACGTAAGGTCGTATGAAGAGGCGGCAGGATTCCTCAACTTCAACAACATCGACATGGTGTGCCTGCAGCACGAGTATGGGATCTTCGGTGGTCCGGCAGGTAGCCATATTTTGCATTTACTGCGCGGTCTGAAGATGCCCGTGGTGACAACGCTGCATACGGTGCTGCGCGAACCAAATCCTGATCAGATGTTGGTGATGGAGGAGCTCGCCGAACTCTCCGACCGCCTCATTGTCATGAGCCAGTTGTCGTCCCAGTTCCTGCAGGAAATCTTCAAGGTGCCGGGTAGCAAGATCGACATGGTGCCGCATGGAGTCCCCGACCTGCCATTCCTGGATCCCAATTTCTACAAGGACCGCTTTGGGGTGGAAGGAAAAGCGGTTTTGCTCACCTTCGGGCTGCTCTCGCCCAACAAGGGAATTGAAAACGTAATTCGAGCCCTGCCCCAGATTCTTTCCAGGCACTCGAATGTCGCCTACATCGTCGCGGGCGCGACTCATCCACACATTCTCCGTCGCGAGGGTGACAGATATCGAGATAGCCTGCAGGCTTTGGCGAAGGAAATGGGAGTGGAATCGCAGGTGATCTTCCATAACCGTTTCGTCAGCCCTGAAGAGATGGTTGAGTTCATTGGCGCTGCCGACATTTACGTTACTCCTTACAGGTACGAGGCTCAGGTGGTTTCCGGAACGCTCGCCTATGCACTGGGGGCGGGCAAGGCGATCATCTCGACTCCGTATTGGCACGCGGTCGAACTACTCGATGACCGCCGTGGCGCGCTGGTCCCGTTCCAGAATCCCGACGCGATTGCGCGGAAAACAATTGAACTCCTGGACACTCCCGCAAAACGCCACGCCATGCGCAAGCGCGCCTATCTGTTCGCGCGCGATATGGTCTGGAAAAGGGTCGCGCAGGGCTACATGGAAAGCTTCGCGCGTGTGCGCAGCGACCGCATGGAGAATCCGAGAGTTCAGTTCTCGGCTCGGGTCGTGCACAAGTCGTTGGATCAGTTGCCGGAGTTGAATCGTGATCATCTAAATCGCATGACCGACGACACCGGAATGCTGCAGCATGCGATCTTCACAATCCCAAATCGCAGCGAGGGCTACACCACGGATGACAATGCTCGCGCCCTCATACTTGCGGTGATGATGAAAGAGACGTTGGTTATGAATCCCTCCGCGAATTCGCCGGGCCTGTATTTGTCATTTCTGGAGCATGCCTTTAATCCTGAAAAAAGCCGATTTAAGAATTTTCTGCGTTATGATCGCCGCTGGAACGAGCCTATAGGCTCGGAAGATGCTCATGGGCGTGCGCTGTGGGGCTTGGGAACAGTTCTTGGTCGATCCCACGATCAAGGATTCAGGGGAGCTGCGGGTCGCTTGTTCGAGTTTGCTCTGCCCGCAGTGCTGGAATTCAATAGCCCACGGGCGTGGGCCTACACGCTACTGGGAATCCAGGAATATCTCAATTCGTATCCTGGAGATCGCGATGCGCAGAAAGTGCGATCCGCTCTTAGCCATCGGCTTCTCGAAATGTATGCATCCATCCGGCGGCCGGATTGGAAATGGTTCGAGAACGTTCTGGCTTACGGAAATGCGAGATTGCCTCAGGCTCTGCTGGTAGTGGGTTCGGCCACTTCGGACGACCGCATGATCTCAGCCGGGCTGGAATCGCTCGATTGGCTGTCACAAATACAACGCTGCGAAACCAACCACCACTTTGTGCCGATCGGTTCCCAAGGCTTCTACCATCAGAATGGCGAGAAAGCGCGTTTCGATCAGCAGCCCCTCGAAGCCGCTGGTGCGGTCTCCGCGAGTCTGCAAGCTTACCGCGTAACTGGGGACAGCCGCTGGCGCAAAGAAACATGGTCAGCTTTCAACTGGTTCCTCGGCGACAACGATCTGCAACTGCCCCTCTATGATTCCGTTACCGGCGGTTGCCGGGACGGTCTGCATCCCGACCGTGCCAATGAAAACCAGGGAGCAGAATCAACCCTATCGTTCCTCATGGCGCTCCTCGAAATGCGCTCACTACCTGAACCTGATCCAAAGGAAATCCTTTCATGACCGTACCCGTGGAAAAGCAAGTGAGCCTTCTCAGCACTCCGTTCGAGCCATTGCTGCATCGCCATAGTGCCAACCCCATCCTCACGAGCAAGGACTGGCCGTATCCCATTAATAGCGTGTTCAATGCTGGCGCAACGATGCTCGCGGACGGCACGACCCTGCTGCTGTGCCGCGTGGAGGATCGACGCGGCTTGTCGCATCTTTGTGCCGCGCGCTCTCGCAACGGCATCGATGGATGGCAAATCGACAACCAGCCAACCTTGATGCCCTGCCCGAAGGATTTTCCGGAAGAGATCTGGGGCATCGAGGATCCTCGTATCACATTCGTCCCCGAACTGCAGCAATACGTCGTCACCTATACCTCTTATTCGCGCGGCGGTCCCGGCGTGTCGCTGGCTCTGACCAAAGACTTCCGCACTTTCGAACGCTACGGTGTAATTATGCCGCCGGACGATAAGGACTCCGCGCTGCTCCCTCGGAGAATCGAAGGATGCTGGGCGCTGATTCATCGTCCCATGACAACGCTTGGATCGCACATGTGGATTTCCTACTCTCCGGACCTGCGTTACTGGGGCAGGCACAGGCTCATGCTCGAAGCTCGCCGCGGCGCCTGGTGGGATGCCAACAAGATTGGGCTATCGCCCCCTCCCATCGAGACTTCCAGAGGATGGCTCGTCTTCTACCACGGAGTGCGTCATACGCCCTCGGGATGTCTGTATCGGTTGGGTTTGGCCCTCTTCGATCTCGAGAATCCGGGAAAATGCCTGCGGCGAGGAGATTCGTGGATCTTTGGGCCGGAGGCGTCGTACGAACGCCACGGCGATGTTGACGATGTTGTTTTCCCGTGCGGATACACGATGGACGCCGATGGCGACACGATCAATGTCTATTACGGAGCTGCGGATTGCTCGATTGCTTTGGCTCGGGCCAGCGTGCGATCTCTGCTGGACTGGCTGGACGCCAATGGAAGTTGCGAGCGCCGCCAGCGTGCGCAGGATTTATGAAATTGCTCTTGGGCGTCTTCCAGTTTGTTTTTGGGTGCCGTCACCGTCACCGAAGTCGCGTGTTTACGATCAAACACCGAACCTACCGGGTCTGTTTCGATTGCGGTCGGGAATTCGAGTTACCAGACGCCCACGCGGCCAGTACAATCTAACTGCGAAGTCGAGAGCTACGCTGCTACGGGCTACCGCGCACTGTTGCAAAAACCATTCTCGGATGGCTCCTGGATCACGGGCTAACCACAAAGTGGGTTAGATCGGCAGACCATCGTGGCGCGGTTAATCCTGACCTCCGCACACGCGCCGCGCGGTTACCGGCACGCCATTGAAGAATTCGTGGAGTGGTGCTGCTGGGAGCCGCGGCTCTCGTTCAGCAGGACCGTTGTACTCCGCTATCGAATTCATCTCGAATCGCGAAATCTCGCTCCGGGGACAATCAATCTTCGCTTAGGACCCGTTCGACGCCTGGCCTATGAGGCCGCTGATTGTGGCCTCCTAAGTCCCGACCTAGCAGCCGGCATCCGGCGAGTGAAGGGCGTTAAAGATTGGCGTAAGGCTAGGAAACTGGCTCACCGAACAGTCGCAGAAACTGTGGCGGGTTCCCGGCACCAGCACTTGAAGGAAAAACGTGATCGAGCACTTCTGGCCGTCTTGCTTGCCTGTGGCCTGCCGCGGCGTGAGGCAGTTGAGCCACAGAGCAGGCGTGGACTCTGCCCGTTCCGGATAGATTCTGAACGGCGCTGGTCAGAGGTCGTCTTTCGCTTCCGCAAGGTGCAGTTTCAGTGCGCCTGAGTTGGTTACAGACGTCTCGTTCAGCACTTTATCGTGCGCGACACTCTAGCTGCAGCCACAATGCGGTTATAATCGCCGCGGAAGGAATCGTGAGTGAAGATTCGAAGACTAAAGACTGGTGTCGTGGAGGGAAATTTCGATTGGACATTCGTTCGCATTGAGACCGACGACGGTATTCGAGGTCTCGGCGAGTGTTTCTTTGCTCCGGGTCTCACCTCGATTTTGCATTCGCTCGAACCTCTGCTGATCGGCGAGGATCCGCGAGACATCCATCGCTTGTTTCGTAAGTTACAGCTTGCCACCTCCGGGGCCGGCTCAATTGCCGGAATCATCTATAACGCGATCAGTGGCGTTGAAGCCGCGCTTTGGGATGTTCTCGGACAATCGCTCGGAGTCCCCATTTACCGCCTGCTGGGCGGAAAGTTTCGCGATCGAGTTCGCATTTATGCTGATTGTCATGGCGGCGCAGCCCTCGAAAGTTTGGACGAAGTCCTGCGCTCCCGTCCGGCATCATGGGACCCGAAAGATTCCGCCCACACCGTGAGAGATTACTTTGGCGAAGCCGGTGACGAAGCTCCCTCTTCGCCCGAGGAATATCGACGGCAGGCCCTCAAGAAAAAAGCCGAAGGATTCACGGCCTTGAAGTTTGATTTGGATGTGCCGGGCACGCATGGCCTCGATATCTACAATCGCGCGCTCAGCAACCGTGCGATCGACTCCATGGTGGCGTCGATCGGTGCGGTTTATGAGGCCATGGGTGCGGACATCGATATCGCGGTCGATTGTCATTGGCGCTATAACGCCAGCGACGTCGTGAAAGTGGCCCGCGAACTCGAACCCTTTCGCTTGTTGTGGCTGGAGGACCCGGTTCCGCCCAACAATACTGCGGCCTTGAAGGAAGTGAGTTCGAAGGTACGTTTGCCGATCGCGACCGGGGAGAATCTGTTTCTTTTCGACGGCTTCGAGGACATCATCGCGTCCCATGCCTTGAGCATTGTTACTCCCGATCTGCAGAAGGTCGGTGGGTTGGCCGTCGCTCAAACGATTGCGCAGTTTGCTGACGCACATACCATGCCGGTGGCGCCGCACAACATCAGCAGTCCGGTAGGCACGCTAGCGGCGGTTCACTTTTGCGCTGCCATCCCAAACTTTCTTGCCCTTGAATTTCACGCCTCGGATGTTCCGTTCTGGAATGATCTTGTCGGAGGGTTGTCAAAGCCCATTATTGAGAATGGGTACATTTCTGTCCCGGAGAAACCGGGGCTCGGAATTACCCTGAATGAAGAGGTCGCCCGAAAATATGCTCGCAAGGGTGAGCCGTTTTTTGCATGAGCCATTGCATTCGTCGCTGAGCTTTATGCTAGGTCATTGTCAAATCCAAAGATAGAAGTTCTCGCGAAAGAGGCATGCCTCCGGTGACCGAAGCTAAATTCTGGAAATCCGACGACGAACTTTTCGCTATCGCGCGGCGCGAACTGTTCACTTGCGTTGTGGGCGACGTGATGGACAAACTCGCCCTCCAGCACCAGTTCCTCCCGCCGCAGATCCAACCTCTTCGGCAAGACATGGTGGTACTCGGGCGCGCCATGCCCGTGCTCGCGGTGGATGTGTTCGCCGAGAAGATTGTGGGCAGCGCCAACCAACTCATGGACAAGCCATTTGGCCTGATGCTGGAGGCGCTCGACGATCTCAACCCCAACGAGATTTATGTGAACACGGGATCCTCACCGCGAAACGCGCTGTGGGGAGAATTGATGAGCACGCGCGCCCGCAAAT
Organism: Candidatus Sulfotelmatobacter sp.; assembly: GCA_049673585.1. GTDB lineage: Bacteria > Acidobacteriota > Terriglobia > Terriglobales > Acidobacteriaceae > Sulfotelmatobacter. The sequence goes on from JBATXV010000013.1 coordinate 215,114, forward strand.
TGGGCAGTCCGGGTGCAGTGTTGAACGGATATGTAAGAGACACCAAGGCCATCCTCGCGATGAATTTTCCGACCTTCGGTTTCGGTTCTTACGGGCAAGACTCCGCTCCGCGCTACAAAGTGGTCGATTTTCGCATCCCGGTTGAAATTGGAGCGGTGCGCGTGCGGCCGGGAGATATTCTGTTCGGTGATATTGATGGAGTGTTGCTGGTCCCGGCCGAAGCCGAAGTTGACGTATTCACGCGGGCGCTCGAAAAAGCGCGCGGTGAGAAACTGGTGAAAAAAGCAATCGAAGAAGGGACCAGCGCGGTGAAGGCATTCGAGAAATATGGAATCATGTAAAGCAAAATGGGCTTCTCTGTGACTCGTACTCCATCACACCGCGAGCAACAGGTACGCAATTTCCTCCACCTGAGTAATTTATTGGCCTGGATCGCGTGGCGGCCTGACGAGCTGCTTATGCTGTCAGGATATTTTCCATATTGGGGCGCGTCGCTGCTCATTTACTTCGCGGACAGGGAGCCGGTGCTCTTCGTGCCCCAGATTGAACCGCGAGATCACATTCCCGCTGCTCTGCGAGTTCAGGAATATCCTTGGGGCGATCTGAAATGTGCGGACCCGTATTCCGTCCTGATGTCGGCGGTAAGCGACGAACTTAGGAAGGCTGGCATCGATCGGGGAGCGGTTGGAATGAATCCTAGCGGCTCCAGAGCTTCCCTGCCGATTCAAGCCGCCGAGCAAATTCCCATCCCTGAGGATTTCGCCTCGCAACTGTCCCGGTTCACTGCTGAACCGGACGCTCGACGCTCGGCGAGCTTCCTGGCTCTTTATTTGAGAAAAACTAGGGATGAAGTCGCTGCTATCCGGTTAGCGAATCGGGTTGCAAACATTGGATTGCGTGCTTTCGCCGAAAACCTGAAACCGGAGATGACGGAGGCCGAGGTTGCGGCAGAGGTGGAATCGGCAATCTATCGGCAGATCGGCTACGATGGAATATTTCACTCCCGCGGATGGGCCATGGTGCAATCCGGCCCTTGCAGCGCGGATGCTGGGCGATTCAATCGCTCGACCGGGCGGCGGCTGAGGAACGGTGACCTGGTTTTGATCGAGCTGGCAACCTGCGTGAACGGTTATTGGAGCGACCTGACGCGCACCGCGCCAGTAGGTCCGCCCAGGGCGGAACTTGAATCGATACTTACTATCGTGAGAGAAGCCCAAAGCGCTGCAATCGACGCCATCCGCCCTGGTGTTTCCGCAGGCCACATCGACGCCGTTGCCAGGGACAGAATCGCGGCCGAAGGACTCTCGGATTTCTTTCCTCATCTCACGGGCCACCATGTGGGCTTTCGCTACCATGATCCAGGGTTTGTCATCGCTCCCGGAATGAGTGCAAAGCTTGAGCCAGGCATGGTAATTACGATCGAACCGGGAGTATACGTGACAGAACGCGGCGGCGGAGCCCGGATCGAGGATAACGTGCTCGTGACCGAATCCGGTCGCGAAGTGCTTTCCGTGCCAGAAAGGCTGGGCGAGCCATGATCACAATTGATCTTTCCGGCAAAACAATTTTGATCACCGGCGCACTGGGAGCGATTGCGGAGCACATGGTGCGGCGGCTGGCCGAAAGCGGCGCGAGCCTCTGTCTCACGGATATCAAGCCGGAACAGCAAGCCCTGGCGACGCTAAACGACCGGAAGATTCCGTCTTCGTCTTATATTTATTTTCCCGCCGATATTACGGATTCGAACCAGGTTCACACCGTGGTGCGCGCAGCCTTCGAGAAGTTTCCGGGTATGGACACCGTGATCGGCCACGCTGGTGGATGCGGACTGCATCCCTTTGCAACGACTTCGGAAGCCGACTACGAGCGCATCTTCCGCTTCAATTATTTTGCCCAGACTTATCTGGCGCGTTCGGTGCTGGCACGCTGGACCGAGAGCAAGATCGCCGGCCACTTGATTTTTACATCCTCGTATGTGGCGCGAATGCCGCATACTCTGATTCCCTCGTACTCTTCGGCCAAAGCGGCACTGGAGAACTTCGCGCGCAGCTTGGCGCTGGAATATGCACTCACGGGTATTCGTGTGAATGTGGTTTCCCCGGGAAACGTCGCGGCGGGGAGTTCGCTGAAGGTTTTCGACGAAGATCCGGCCTATCGGGAATTTGTACTGCGGGTTTCTCTGGGCAGAAGAAATAGCCCCGAATCCATCGCGGACGCTTTCGTGTTTCTGTGTTCCCCTCTGGCCGCTGAGATCAACGGACAAGTTCTCAGCCCCGACTACGGGGCAGGCATCGGGAATCGCCTATGAAGATCGGCCTGGGTCTCTACCGTCACATGCTGACGCGAGAATATTACGACTTTGCGCGCCAGGCAGGTTGCACCCACGTCGTTGTCCATCTGGTCGACTACTTCAATCAGGGCCCCTCCAATCCGCGTAACAATCAGCCGACCGGTTCAAAGTACGAAGCGTGGGGAGTCGCCGGCGATCCCCATCAGCTTTGGACAGTCCCAGAGTTGAAGACGCTTCGCCGGCAGATTGAAGAGGCTGGACTCGTGCTGGCTGCGATCGAAAATCTCGATCCTGCCCATTGGCACGACATTCTCCTCGACGGTCCACAACGGACGCAACAAATCGAAAAAGTGAAGACGACTATTCGCCGTCTCGGAGAAGCCGGTATTCCGGTGCTCGGGTACAACTTCAGCCTGGCCGGCGTATGCGGGCGCGTGACCGCTCCGCTGGGGCGTGGTCACGCGATCACGCTCGGGATGGACGGACCCGCCGAGGACATCCCCATTCCGAATGGAATGATCTGGAACATGATCTATGAGCGCAACGCGCCCGCGGGCACTCTGCCATCGATCTCGCATGAAGAACTCTGGCGACGCTTGCAAAGATTTCTGGAAGACGTCATCCCCACTGCTGAGCAGTCGGGGGTCCGGCTGGCCGCACATCCTGATGATCCGCCTATGCCGACGATGCGGCAGCAGCCGCGCCTGGTTTATCAGCCGCACATGTATCAGAGATTGATTGATCTCGCTCCCAGCCGCAGCAACGCCCTCGAGCTCTGCGTGGGAACTCTTGCCGAAATGTCCGAAGGCAACATTTACGAGGCCGTGGACCGATACAGCCGGCAGGGCAAGATCGCTTATATCCATCTACGAAACGTCGTGGGAAAGGTGCCGTATTATCGCGAAACGTTTATCGACGAAGGCGATGTAGATATGATCCGCATTCTCTCGATTCTTCATCGCAACGGATTTGACGGCGTGCTCATTCCCGATCACACTCCGCAGATGTCGTGTTCCGCACCTTGGCACGCGGGAATGGCGCACACACTCGGTTTCATGCTCGCGGCAAAGGCGATGATCGAATCGCAGCAGCCGCGCAGTGCGGACCAGCCATCCGCGAACGGAGGCAACTAGTCTGAAGATCGGTACTGGTCAGGCCTACTCCCGTAGTCCGCTCGTGATTGCTGCCACGGTCTCCACTTTGGGCGGCCTGTTATTTGGCTACGACAACATCGTAATCAGCGGCGCGATCGGATACTTGAGCGGGCTGTTTCATTTGGACGCGGCAGGCATCGGCTGGGCCGCAGGTTGCGCGCTGATCGGATGCATTGCGGGCTGCGCCGGCGCCGGCGCCGTTGCCGACTATCTCGGCAAGAAAAAAGGTCTTGCACTTTGCGCTTTTTGTTTCGCCCTGTCTTCTGCAGGAATGATGTTTGTTTCAGATCTTCATCAGTTTGTTTTCTGGCGACTAATTGGGGGAATTGGCATCGGGGCAGCGTCTGTGATTTCTCCGAACTACATCGCGGAGATTGCTCCCACGCGGGTCCGCGGCCGCTGCGTGACTCTTTATCAACTTGGCATCGTGGTCGGAATCCTTGCCGCAGTCTTCGTCAACATGCTGATTCAGCGCATGGGCGACGAAGCGTGGAATACATCCAGGGGCTGGCGCTGGATGTTTTTCGCCGGAGTCGTACCGGCAATTCTGTTTGGATTGATGATCTTGCCGGCCGTCGAAAGTCCGCGTTGGCTGATGAAAGTGGGCCGCAACGATCAGGCCCTCCAGGTGCTCGCCAAAATCAACGGCCCCAAAGCAGCCGCGCGTGAAGCCGCTGAAATTCAGGCCTCGCTGGCCATCGAAGGAGGCAATATCTCGGAGTTGTTTACCACCTTCCGGCGTCCGCTGCTGCTTGGCATCATGCTGGCCGGCCTGCAACAGATCAGCGGCATCACACCGCTGTTTTCTTTTCTGCCTGAGATCTTTCGCTCTGCCGGCACAGCGACCAGCGATGCATTTTTTCAATCCGTGCTGGTAAGCCTGATCAATCTTTTTTTCACTCTGTTCGCTCTGTGGCTGGTGGACCGTGCCGGACGCAAAACCCTGATCCTTGCCGGCACCGCTTTGCAGTTTGTCTCGTTTGCCTTGGTTGGCTGGTTCTATCACATCCACGGCAGCGGGTTGGCCATTCTCATTTTTGTGATGAGCTTCGTCGCTGGCCATGCATTTGGCAATGGCGTGGCCTGCTGGGTCATCATCTCAGAGATCTATCCCACCAAGGTTCGCGGGCGAGCCATGTCCATCGCTACCACTGCGCTATGGCTGGTTGGATACTTGGGGAACCAATTGTTTCCCATCATGCAAAAGCATCTGGGATCGGACGGCACCTTCTGGTGCTTCAGTGGCGGAGCTTTGTTGACGATCGTTATTGTCGGCTGGTTAGTTCCAGAGACTAAGGGCCGGTCCCTGGAAGAGATCACCAAGTTCTGGACGGAGGAGAAATCCGTCGCGATGGCGTAACCATCAGGGCAACGATCAGGAGAAAGCAATGACGAAAAGGGATGACCGCGCAGAAAACAAGTACAAGCGCCAGCAAGTTCTTGCATTTCGAACCTTCACTTATCACGGCGTCCTTCTGCTCCTTCTCTGTATGCCTTCTGTTGCCCAGGGCGCTCCGAACTCGGGATTTCGGTCCTTAAAAATAGATGCCGGCAAAGTGATCGGCCAAATTCGATCATTTCAGGGCTTGAACGGTCCGCCGAGCCCTGTGATGGCCGGCCTCCCAACCCTGGTCCAACAATACAAGGATCTTCGCGTCGATCAGATCAGGACCCACGATGCCATGGGTCCGTCCGAAATCGACTCCAAGTTCGTCCTTGGCAATGGAGAACTCGCCTGGCTCATACCCGATCGCGCTCAACGCGCCGGAGTCGTGAAGGCGGGGAATGCTGCCATCATTTTCCCCGACGGGAGCGCTGATCCTGAGAAGCCGGCAAGCTACAATTTTGCTCCGACCGATAAGCTGATCGACGCTATTCGCGCTAGCGGCGCGGAAGTCTATTACCGCATTGGCCGTAGCTGGGGCGCCAGCGTCAATCCTCCAGAAGATTTCAACAAGTTTGCGGAGGTGGTGAAACATATTGCCATGCACTACAACCTGGGTTGGGATGGCGGCTTCCACGATCACATTCGCTATTGGGAATTTTGGAATGAGCCCGATGGCTTATTTTGGTCGGGCACGCCGCAGCAGTTTTATGCCCTGTATGAGAAGACCGCGCGCGGATTAAAGTCTGTCGATTCTACACTCAGGGTGGGCGGCGACGGCAAAGCTTTCCCGTCCGACGATGGAGGCTACCGCGAAGGACTTCTCGATTATTGCGCCTTGCATCACGTGCCCCTTGATTTTTATTCATGGCATACGTATGCCAACGGATCCGCTGACCCTTACGACGCAGTCCGCCTCGCTAAGGAAATTCGCGCCATTCTCGACACTCATGGGTTTCCTCACGCCGAGAGCATTCTCTCCGAGTGGAATTTGAGCGCGGACTTTACTGAGGCTGAAAAGGCCGAACTGCGAGGAGTACACAACGCCGCCTACGTTGGCGCCGTGCTCACTTATCTTCAGGACACCTCCGTTGACCACGCCCACTTCTATCGCGGAGATGCGGCGTGGATGGGGCTCTTCGATCTCGACGGCAAGTATTACAAGACCGCCTACGCGTTCAAAGCGATGGGTGAAATGCTGGACACGCCGCAACGCCTTGCCGTCGAGGGCACCGATACTTTCGGTTTGGCTGCTCTTGCCGGCCGCTCTGTGGACGGCAGCACAGTCCAGGTTCTGATCAGCAACTACGCTATTCCTCCGAATTACAAGCCCGATCTTATGCCGATGCCTCCGGAATTGCAGAAGACCGCGCCGCCTATGCCGGACATGTCCAAAGTGAAATTCCTGCCGCTGCGCACCGGCATCATTTATCGTGATAATCGCGGCTACAAACTGACCATTCGCAACTTACCTTGGGGAGTCGCGCCGTTCAGCATCAAGCGCTACCGGATCAGCAAGACCCAGAATCTCGACTTGGAGGAGGAGAAATCCGCCAGAGGGAATAGCTTTAACTTGACCACTGCGCTTGCCCCCGATGCCTTGGAACTTATAGTTCTTAGGCGCCAATAGTTAACATCCTTGGGCTGTGATTGCGCCCAGCGATGCGTCAAATCCAGTCGAGCCCTTACGATAGATCGGTACGATACAGTACAAATGATCTCTACGAGGCCGAGGTACGGCTACACGTGACTCGGATCCGGGCTTTCGCGCGCTCAACCTGGCGCGGTTTTGCTCAAGACCATCTACTCAATCGCTAAACCGCTGCGGCAGCGACCGGCGCCCGCTTTGCCGTCGGCAAGAACTTGCGCACATCGTGTCCCGTGTAGATTTGGCGCGGACGTGCAATCTTCTGCTCTGAATCAGCCAACATCTCCTGCCATTGCGCTAGCCAGCCGACTGTGCGCGGGATGGCAAACAGCACCGTGAACATCTCCGGTTGGAAGCCCATGGCCTGGTAGATAATCCCCGAGTAAAAGTCCACGTTGGGATACAGTTTGCGCTTGACGAAATAATCGTCCTCTAGCGCAATCCGCTCCAACTCAAGGGCAATATCCAGCCTCGAATTGCGTCCCGTGACCTGAAACACCTGCTCGGCCGTCCACTTGATGATCTTGGCGCGTGGATCGTAGTTCTTGTAGACCCGGTGGCCAAAGCCCATCAGCTTGCCATGCCCGTCCTTGACCTTCTTGACGTAGGCAGGCACGTTGTCCTTTGAGCCGATCTCGTCCAGCATTTTCAGGACTTCTTCATTTGCCCCACCGTGCAGTGGCCCCGACAGTGCCGCAGCCGCGGCGGCGGTAGTAAGGTAAGGATCAGCGTGCGAGCTGCCCACGGAGCGCATCACGTTCGCGCTGCAGTTCTGCTCGTGATCGGCATGCAAAATAAACAGAATGTCAAGCGCACGTGCCAGCACTGGATTGGCCACGTATTTCGGCTCGACCATCTTCCACAGCATGTTCATGAAGTTTTCGGCATAGTTCAGATCATTGTCCGGGTATATATAGGGCAAACCCAGACTGTGCCGATAAGACATTGCCGCGATGGAAGGCATTTTCCCAATCAAGCGCTTGATCTGAAGGAGGCGGTTGTTGGGATCCTGGATGTCTCGCGCTGACGGATAGACGGCGGACAATGCCGCTACAGTGCTTACGAGCATCGCCATCGGGTGGGCATCGTGCTGGAAGCCCTCCATGAACTTCTTCGTGGATTCGTGGAGCATAGTGTGATGAGTGATATCGTTCACCCAGTTCTTGAGTTCAACCTCGTTTGGCAGATTCCCGAAGAGAATCAGGTAGGCCACCTCCAGAAAAGTGCAGTGCTCGGCCAGCACTTCAATAGGGTAGCCGCGATAGCGCAAAATACCGCGTTCGCCATCAATGAAGGTAATGCTGCTGCGACACGAGGCAGTGTTCATGAAAGCCGGATCGTAGGTCATGAGTCCGAAGTCCTCTGGGCCGGTCTTGATCTGACGCAGGTCCATGGCCCGAACGGTTTCGTTCTCGATGGGAAGGTTGTAAGTCAGGTTCGTGCGACTGTCAGTGATCGTGAGAGTGCTTGTCATGGTTAATATCTCCTTTTGCTCGCTGGGCCTGAGGCTGGCAGCAGGCGTAAATACGGCGGATAAGGTTGATCGGCGTCGCGGCCTTCCCGAAAGCGATGGCCATCATGGAAGCGAACATTTCCCGTAGAACTGATTAGCAGATCGAAGTAGTGAGGGTCCAATTTCTTGCGGAAGAGTTGCTCAACGATGATGCATCCGAGGTTTTCCATGACGGCGCCTGTGAAGAGGCGGCCGATTGCGTGCTGACCGAACTTCTACCGTGATGTCACTCATCGCAGCATGAACCCACGAAGTGACGCACAATCTTTACATGTCTTGCAGATCCCGGCTGCGACCCAGGTCACCATTCCCTGTGACTCCTATCACGCCGTCTTGCTTTATTCAGCAGGCACAACTGGACCTGTTCCCCGCCTATCGCGGCGCGCAGATTCACTTCGGACAACAATAAAGGCAGCTCGCTTGCCCCGATATATTCAGCTCTTGCTAGAGGTCACGGCAAAGAATGCAGTCGCCTCCTGCTCTACGTTCTTGCTGCCGCAATATGGGCAAGAGATTGCTTCCTTTTCGTGCTCGGTCAGGGTGATGATCTTTTCAAATGTCTTATTGCAGTCTTTACAGACGTAGTCGTAAACGGGCATGATCAACCTCCCATGGTTTCTCTGCTGGACAAATTGTAGCGCGATTCAGCCCGTGAGAGGCTGGGGCAAGAATCAATGTTGAGTCGAAATGTGGCGGAGAATTGAATCGCCTCATTTCTTCACCTACCGCTTGTAACCGATCCTGCGGAGAAGATCGCGCCGCCACGCGATGTCCGCCTGTCCTTCGATCCCCTTCGGAGAGCTGCCGTCGATGACGCCGAGCCCCCCGCGGCCTTGCTCACTCTGGGCAACAACAACTTCGACGGGGTTAGCAGTCGCGCAGAATATCGAGCACACCTCGGGTACATTTCGAATCGCATTCATCACATAGATGGGGTACGCATTCTGCACTATCACCACAAATGTGTGGCCGCAACTGAGTTCCTGAGCGTTGCGCACAGCAACATCCCGAAGCGTTTGGTCATTTCCTTCTGACCGTGTCAGACAAGCCCCGGAGCTTTCATTGAACGCTAGGCCAAACTTGGCTTGCGGCACAGTTGTGGCCACCGCTCGTATAGGTCTTCTACTGTCTTAATGAAATGCGATTGACCGACAATGATGTTGGCATCAGGCGGAAGCTCCATACGAACCGCTTTAATATCGAGCATCGTGGGTCTGCTTATGGTTTCCGAAGATGATCTTTACGCGCTTCGCCTTCGTTCTGCGTGCGCTCGTTCGACATAGCGACCTGTCCTAACTTCGACGCGCACCATTTCGCCCGGCCCAATGAACAAAGGAACCTGGATGGAGAGACCGTTTTCCAGCGTGGCCTGCTTCCAGGCACTGTCCTGTTGCGAGTGCGCCGGCGGCGCGGTCCGCTTTATGCGGGCTTCGGCTACGGCGGGACAGACGGCGCTGATCGGCTCTTCCGCAAAAAACTCTACTGGCAGTTCGATGCCAGGTTGAAGAAATTGTGCAGCTGGTCCGAGGATGGCTGTCGGCAGCTCGACTTGCTCAAAGGTGCTCGGGTTCATGAACGTACAAGTGTCTCCCTCGCTGAACAGGAACTCCATCGTGCGCCGCTCGAGTTCGACCTCTTCGAGCCGTTCTTGCGGGCGGAAGTGCGGCTCCCACATTCGGCCACTCCTTACATCGCTGAGCTTGGTCTTGACTACGCCGCCTAATTTCGCGGCCCCCGCCTTCGACTCCACTTCGAGCACTCTGTAAATGCGTCCGTCGATACGGATTACGGCTCCTTCTTTCAACTCGGATGCGATGACCATAATCACTCCTTGTGTTGGAGTTCCGTTTTGGCTCCAGCGAGGCAATAGCGAATCTTCTCCAACAGATTGGGGAAGAGGTACTCCTTAGGAAGCCAAAGCGTTACATGCTCGCACTCTACAGGCTCGAATGCCGTCATAACTATGACCGGAAAATCGGGATTGCGGTTACGAACGGCACGAGCCAGATCGATGCCGGTCATGCCGGGCATCTGAAAGGCCGTTACCAGGAGGTCGAAATCCTGCTCTTCGAAGGCGCGCAGCGCTTCGGCTGCATTTGAGGCGGGAACGGCTCTGTAACCTTCGGTACGTAAGATGTCACACGCCAAGCGGCAGAGGATTTCATTATCATCGACGACGAGAATGTTCTTCATGGCATGCTCCCAACAGCAGCTGATTCCTCGGACGGCGTGGATGCGGTTTTGACGTAAGTGAGCGCGCCATCGGGTTTGATGCCGATCGAAACGTGGTCCCCGCCTTTGACCTGGCCGGTAGCAACCAAGTTTGCCAGCCCGTAAACAATGTTTTTCTCAATCACGCGCTTCAAGTGACGCGCGCCATACTTGGGGTCGGTCCCTTCCCGCAGCAGCCATTGCTTGATCTCGGGTGTGCAGCAGAAGGTGAAATGGTTTTGTCCGACGGCGCTGGCGATGCGCTGCTGCACCTTCGCGAGTTCCAGTTCAAGAATGTGCTGAAGCTGGTCCGGACGAAGCGTCTTGAATACTACAACCTTGTCCAGTCGGTTCATGAACTCTGGCGAGAACTTTCGACGAGCCGCCTCCGTCGCAGTCCGCATGATTTTGTTGTCCAGGTTCGCATCCTCGATGGGCGACTGTACGACGAATCCGAGACCACCCTCGGCGAGCCGGCTCATTTCTGGTGCTCCTACGTTCGATGTCATAAAGATGATGCACTGGGAAAGGTCCACGTGCGTATTGTCGCCGAGCGTGAGAGTAGCTTTGTCTAGGATTCCGAGCATAAGTTGCCACAACGACTCGGAGGCCTTTTCGACTTCATCGAACAGCAGAAGCGTGAGTTTGAGTTTCTCGGTCTGCCAGCGGGTCAAGGCCTCCTGGGTGAGTATCGGCTGGGTATGCATGTGGCCGATGTAGCCGGGTGGGGAGCCGATCAGCTTGGCGATTTCGTGATGTTCCTGAAATTCCGCGCAGTCCACTTTGATGAAAGCGTGGGGATTGCCGAAGAGCGCTTCGGCGAGCACCTCAATCACATAAGTCTTGCCAGACCCGGTCGGCCCGAGAAACAGCAGGTTCCCAACAGGCCGGTCGGGCGGAGACATGCCCACTAGAAATACCTGGTAAAGTTCCAGGACTGCATCCACGGCTGCGTCCTGCCCGACGATTCTGGAGCGCAGGAATGCGTCGATTTCTCTGGTGGCATCGCCGTGACGCGTGGCATCGAGTGGCTGGACGACAGTTTCTTCGAGGAAGGCAGAATTGCCCGGACTGGGCCTGCTGGACATACCAAGCCCTCGCTGCCTAATTCTTGCATCGTTCCCGGTAGCAAACCGTGATGTCGGACACGCGTTAGCGTGACATCCTTCTCAAAACATTCCTCCCAGTAAGACCCTCGTCATAGCAGCTTTTCTGTGCCAAGAAATCACCCTTAGATGTGACCAGGAATACAGCCGCGACAACCAAGCAGCGAGAAGATATGAAGTAAAACTATCCTCCCTGGAGGTGTCCCATGAAGAGAGTTCTGATCCTTGGTGCCGCGGGCAGGGACTTCCATAACTTTAACGTTTTATTTCGCGACAATTCCGACTACCACGTGGTTGCATTCACTGCCGCTCAGATTCCTGATATTGCCGGTCGCCGCTATCCTCCTGACCTTGCAGGAGTGCTGTATCCCGAAGGCATTCCTATTCTCGAAGAGAACGATCTGGAAAATCTGGTCGCCGAAGACGAGATTGATGTGGTGGTCTTTTCCTATAGCGACATTTCCCACCAGAACCTGATGCATCTCGCTTCCCGAGCGGTGGCTGCAGACGCCGATTTCTGGCTTCTGGGAACCGGGCGCACACAACTCAAGTCCGTGGTCCCCGTGATTTCTGTGTGTGCGGTGCGAACGGGATGCGGGAAGAGCCCGGTTTCACGCCTGGTCGCTTCGGAGTTGCGCCGGCAGAGTCGAAGACCGGTGGTCATTCGCCATCCCATGCCTTACGGAGACCTTGCGGCGCAGGCTGTGCAACGCTTCGCCACCATGGAGGATCTCGACCTTCAGCAATGCACGATCGAGGAGCGCGAAGAGTACGAACCGCATATCCGCCAAGGGACCGTAGTGTATGCGGGAGTTGATTACGAAAAGATTCTCGAGCGGGCCGAGAAGGAAGCGGATGTCATTTTGTGGGATGGAGGCAATAACGACACTTCTTTCTATGCTTCCGATCTGGAAATCGTGGTCGCAGATCCGCACCGTGCGGGGCATGAACTCTCCTACTTCCCGGGTGAAGTCAATCTGCGGCGTGCGGATGTGATCGTAATCAACAAAGTCGACACGGCCTATCAGCGCGACCTTGAGACCGTCCACCACAACATAAGGATCAACAACCCCAAGGCGGTTGTTCTTGAGATGGCCTGCCGCGTTTCCGTTTCCAAGCCGTATCTGGTGAAAGGCCAGCGCGTACTCGTAGTCGAAGATGGCCCCACCCTCACTCACGGGGAAATGCCCTTTGGCGCCGGTGTAGTCGCGGCCCGGCAATGTGGGGCAGAAGAATTGGTGGACCCGCGGCCTTATGCTGTGGGATCGATTCGCGGCACCTTCGATCGCTATCCGCACCTGACGAACCTGTTGCCCGCCATGGGTTACAGCACATTGCAAAGGCACGAACTGGAGGAAACCATCCGCCGCACTCCCTGCGATCTCGTACTGATCGCCACTCCCATTGATCTTTCACGCGTCATCAAACTTGACCAGCCGAACCTCCGCGTGACTTACGAAGTAGAAGAACTCAGCAAACCCGGCCTGGCCGAACTGCTCGCCAAGTTCTGTCACGAGCACGAGCCAGCATTCGCAGGAGTAGGACGATGAATGGCAAAGATTTTCTCTCAATTCGAGATTTCTCGCCCTCGGAGATCCAGTACCTTCTGGTTCTTGGGCGTCAAGTCAAGGCTGACCCGACCGCCTATAGCACGGCTCTCCGGCGTCGGACCCTGGCCATGATCTTCGAGAAGCCTTCGTTACGCACCCGGGTAACTTTTGATGTCGGCATCCAGCAACTGGGGGGCTTTTCTCTCTACCTCTCGCCTGCCGAGATCAATCTGGGGAAACGCGAGTCCGTCTACGACGTGGCCAAGAATCTCGATCGCATGGTGCAGGGCATCATGATCCGCACTTTCTCCCATGAGGCCGTTGTGCAGATGGCGCGATACGCCAGCATCCCTGTCATCAATGGGCTCACCGACTACAGTCATCCCTGCCAGGCGATTGCGGACTACCTCACCATTTGGGAGGCGAAAGGCAATCTGGAGGGATTGAAGGTTGCGTTTGTGGGTGATGGCAACAACGTTGCGCGCTCATTGACGTTTGCCGGAGCCCAGCTCGGTGCGCATGTCTGGCTGGCTACGCCTCCCGGGTATGAACTCGATGCGGAGTCCGTGCGGTGGGCCCGCGAGCGCGGCGCGGAAACCGGCGGCACTTGTGCCGTGACTAATGATCCGGAAGAGGCAGCCTCCAGAGCCGACGTGATTTACACGGACGTCTGGGCGAGCATGGGGCAAGAGGCCGAAGCGGAGACGCGGAAGCATGTCTTCCTGCCTTACCAGGTGGATACGACTCTATTCCGGCGAGCCAAGCGGGATGCCATCTTCCTGCATTGCCTGCCCGCACACCGCGGCGAAGAAGTCACCAACGACGTCATCGACTCACCACGCTCGTTGGTATATCAGCAGGCGGAAAACCGGTTGCACTCGCAAAAGGCGATCATGCTGGAGTTGATGAAAGGCGAGTTCCTCAAATTGCCGGGACTTGTCGAGTTGCAAGAGTTCGCGCACGCGTAGAGATAGCGGCTAGTGGCCCGTGGCTGGGAGCTGGCAAGAACCTGTGGCAGCCCTCGGCACGAGCCACAGCCGCTTGGAACTGCTTATGAAAACCATGCTCCTTGCCGTCGGCGGAAATTCCCTGATTCGCGCGGGAGAAAAGGGAACGATCACTGAGCAACGGGCAAACGCCCAGCGAACAGCAGTGCAGATCGTCGGCCTGATCCGTGCCGGCTATCGGGTCGTGCTCACACATGGTAATGGTCCGCAAGTCGGGGCAGAGCTTCTACGCTCGGAGCGAGGAGCGAGCCAGGTCCCCGGGCACCCGCTGGACGTTTGTGGTGCCTCTACCCAGGGCGAGATCGGCTACATTCTTGAGCAATCGTTACAAACCGAACTGCAGCACGCGGGTCTGCACGTGCCGGTGACGACTGTTCTGACTCAAAGCCTGGTGTCGCCGGACGATTCTTCAATGAAGCACCCCCGCAAACCCATCGGTCCTTTCTATTCGCGCGCCGATGCCGAGGAACGCACACGCCTGTTTGGATGGGAGATCGTGGAGGACGCGGCCCGCGGCTATCGCCGGGTGGTTCCGTCGCCGGAACCGATTGACATTGTAGAGCTCGAGGTTATTCGAGATCTGGTGGGGCAGGGCGTCCTGGTTATTGCGTGCGGAGGTGGAGGAATTCCTGTGGTCTGGAAGAGTGGCAGACTGCAAGGCGTCGAGGCTGTCATCGACAAGGATCGCGCCTCCGCGTTGCTGGCTTCACGCCTCGGCGTCACCCTATTTGTCATTTCGACCGACATCGATTACGTGTACCTGGATTACAAGAAACCTACGCAGCGTCCGCTGCATCGCGTTGGTGTGGCTGAGTTGGAGGAGTACGCGAGGGCGGGTCACTTTCCACCCGGCAATATGGGGCCCAAAATCGAATCCGTATTGCGCTTTCTGCGCAAAGGCGGCAAGGAAGCCATCATTACTTCTTGCGAGAACTTGTGCACGGCGGTTGTGGGATGTGCCGGTACTCACATGTTCCCCGATTACGACCGTGCGGAAGTCGAGTTGAATGCCGAACACGAACTACCGGTGGGAGGGCGCGAATGCCACAGCCGACTATCACCCCTCGTAAGCTGGTCCCGTTTCCTGCTTCGGAATCGGCCCTGCGAGACGGCGTGATGTTGAGACATGTCGTCGAGTCCCAGCAATTCACCGTTCCCCTGCTCATGGAGTTATTCGACCGGACGCGAGGGATGGAACACGTGGTGGCGCGCGGAGGCTCTCTGGATTACCAGAACCGCATCATGGCAACACTTTTCTATGCGCCTTCTACCCGCACACGACTCTCGTTCGAGGCTGCCATGCATCGCCTGGGCGGCAGGATCTTGTCCACGGAACATGCGGGTGCGTTTTCTTCGGAGGTCGAAGGTGAACAGGTGGAGGACTCCATCCGAATCGTCGGCAGTTATTCGGACGTGATCGTTATCCGGCATCCCGAAGATCACGGTGCGCGGCGTGCCGCGGAAGTCTCCCCCGTGCCAGTGATCAATGCGGGCGATGGAAATGGTGGCCAGCATCCCACCCAGGCCTTGCTCGACCTCTACACCATTTACCGGCAGCGGCCGCTGGATGGCCTGAGCGTGGCCATCATTGGGGAATTGGACAAAGGGCGTACGGCGCGATCGCTGGCATATCTGCTGGCCAAGTTTGATCGGGTAAAGATGTACTTCGTCAGTCCTCCGCAGCTCCAGATGAAACCGGACATCCTGGCTTATCTCGATGAGCATAACGTCCGCTATGAACTGGAGGCCGACATTGACCGGGTGATTGGCGAAGTCGATGTGGTTTACCAAACTCGAATTCGGCCCGAGCGAGTTCGGGACGTGAACGGCCTCAAGCGTTATGCAATTGATTCGAAAGTTGTGCAGCGCATGAAGCCAGACGCGCTGATTCTTCATCCGTTGCCCCGCACCGTCGAGTTAGACAAGTCAGTCGATGCCGATCCCCGAGCTATGTATTTCCGCCAGGCCAGAAATGGGCTCTATGTGCGGATGGCACTGTTGACCATGCTGTTGGAGTAGGCGCGGTCAGTACGGAATACCTGGGAAGAAAGCTGCGGTGGAAGAAATTAAGACAAAACGCGAAGAGGAACTTATGACAACGCAACTCATAGAGCAACCCTTACACACTCAGGACTTCGTCGAACTCGAAAACCGATATGGAGCTCACAACTATCGTCCGCTCGACGTGGTGATCGAGCGTGCGGAAGGCGTGTGGGTGTATGACGTCGAAGGCAAACGTTACCTCGATTGCCTGGCGGCGTATTCCGCGGTGAATCAAGGACATTGTCACCCCAAGATTCTGCGGACTCTTGAGGAGCAGGCCCGAAAAGTCACCCTGACCTCACGCGCTTTCCGCAACGAGCAACTCCCTCTTCTTTGTAAGGAACTCCACGACTTGACTGGCTTCGACATGGTGCTTCCGATGAACTCAGGTGCGGAGGCCGTCGAAACGGCCATTAAAACCGCTCGCAAGTGGGGTTCCAAGATTAAGGGCATTCCCAAGGACAAAGCCGAGATCATTGTCTGCGCCAATAATTTCCACGGCCGCACCGTCACTGTCATAAGCTTTTCCAGCGACGAACAATATCGCGATGGCTTCGGCCCCTTCACTCCAGGGTTCAAAGTCATTCCATTCGGAGATGCTCATGCCCTCCGCGAAGCAATTACCCCCGACACTTGTGCTTTTCTGGTAGAGCCCATTCAGGGCGAGGCTGGAATCGTCATTCCGCCCGAAGGATTTCTTCGGGAAGCGGCGAACATCTGCCGACAGCGTAACGTTCTGTTGATGGTGGATGAAATTCAGTCCGGTCTGGGACGAACCGGGAAGCTCTTTGCCTACATGCACGAAGCAGTTACACCTGATGTGTTGATTATTGGCAAAGCGCTCGCCGGCGGGTTTTATCCGGTCTCGGCGGTTTTGGCGTCTCAAGAAATTCTTGGAGTGTACAAACCGGGCGACCACGGCAGCACGTTCGGCGGAAATCCCATGGGTTGCGCTATCGCGCGGACTGCACTGCGTGTCCTCATCGAGGAAAAGATGGTGGAACGCTCGGCCGAGCTAGGCGCTTATTTCCTGACTCTGTTGCAGACGCTGCGCAGCTCAGATTTGAAAGATGTACGCGGCAAAGGCTTGTGGATCGGCATCGAGCTTCGCAGCCCAGCGCGCCCCTACTGCGAGGCGCTTAAGGAGGAAGGAATCCTGTGCAAGGAAACGCATGACCGAGTAATCCGCATCGCACCACCGCTGATCATCCGCCGTGAGGAGATTGACTGGGCCTTTGAGCGAATCGCGAAAGTGATTCAGCGGCATTGAAGGGGGCTGACAGACAGCCGGTCGCCTCACTGAACATTGTGACCTTCCGCACAGACCAGAATCAGCCCTCGTACTCTAATGTCAATTAGCGATTGTTCGCGGCGAATGACTGCACCTGCGAGGAGAATCCCATGACCACGCTTGTTGAGGATAAAAGGGCCGATCTGGCCGGGCCGGGCATCGGAGATTATAGAGAACTGGAAAACATTCTGCCCAAAGGTTACGCTTCCCCGCTCTCACCGAAAGAGACCCAGCGAGCCATTTTTCAAGTCAAGCGTTATATCGAGGACAACCTCTGTAAGCAACTCAACCTGATGATGGCCGAGGTTCCGCTCATCGTTGACGTGGAGAGCGGCGTCAATGACATGCTCGACCGCGACGGTTCGCGAACTCCTGTCCAGTTCCATATTTCAAATGATCGTGATGCGCATCCTATCGACGCGCAGGTAGTGCAGGCCGCGACCAAATGGAAACGCGTGGCGCTGAAACAATTCGATTGCAAACCTGGCGAGGGCATCTGCACCGATATGCGCGCCGTGCGTAAGGATTATTTTCTCGATCACGATCACTCGGCCTACGTCGATCAGTGGGATTGGGAGCGGGTCATTACCGACGAGCAGCGCAACTTGGATTTTCTCAAGTCGATTGTCAGCGGGATCTGGAAGGTTCTGGTTGATGCCGAGAAGCTTGCGCAGTCGCTGTTTCCGCAGCTCAAAGATCCTCGCTATTCCGAGCTCCCCGAAAAGCTCATGTTTCTGCACGCCGAGGAGATCCTCGACATGTATCCGGATATGCCGCGCAAAGAACGCGAGACCGAGGTGTTAAAGAAATATCCCGCCGTTTTCATCATCGGCATCGGCTGGCCGCTCGAAGATGGCTACCCTCACGAAATGCGCGCTGCTGATTACGACGACTGGGCTACGGAAACCCGCAACCAGACGGGCAAGAACACGCATGGCCTGAACGGCGACATTCTGGTATGGAATCAGGTCACGCAGCGCCGCCACGAGCTGAGCTCGATGGGTATTCGTGTCACTGCGGAGACTTTGAAGCAGCAGCTGAAAATGTCGAACCAGCTCGATTTTCTCAAGCTGCCCTATCATCGCGCGATTCTGGCCGACGAAATTCCTCTCTCGATTGGCGGAGGAATCGGGCAGTCACGGACCCTGATGCTGTTGCTACGGAAAGCTCATCTGGGCGAAGTCAGCGTGAGCGTATGGCCGAAGATTCTGAAAAAAATGTGTGCGCGAAAAAACATTTTTGTGTTGGAGTGACCGGGCATTTGCCGGATGCCGCTCCACCGAACCTAATGATGCTTTCAGGAGGACGCCATGGCGCTTCTCGACTCCGTAACCGGAAAGATAGTCCGCGATTATTCAATTGAGGAGCTGATCGAAGCCGCCAATCGGATGCGCGGTTACGACTTGGTGGCACTGTGCGCGGCCGGGTCAGGCCACGCCGGAGGCACCCTTTCGATCATGGACATTGCCGCGGCTCTTTATCTCAAAGTGGCGAATCACGATCCAGAAAATCCGGATTGGCCCCAGAGGGACCGAGTTATTTGGTCGGCGGGACACAAAGCTCCGAGCCTCTACCTCAGTCTCGCTTTCGCTGGATTCTGCAAACTGGAAGATGTTGCCACCCTGCGGAAACTTGGCTCGTCATTTCAAGGGCATCCACACTGGCTCAAGCTCCGCGGTGTGGAAGTATCGACCGGCTCGCTGGGCCAAGGGTTAAGCATCGCCGTAGGAGTGGCGTTGGCCGGAAAACTTAACCAGCAGAACTACCGCACGTTCTGCGTCATGGGCGATGGCGAACAGCAGGAGGGGCAGATTTGGGAAGCAGCGATGGAAGCGGCGCACCACAAGCTGGACAATCTGATCGGCATCGTCGACTGCAATGGGCTTCAGATTGATGGCCCAGTCGCTGAAGTCATGAACATCGATCCGCTGGAGCAGAAATACAAGAGCTTCGGCTGGGATGTCATGCAAATTGACGGGCACGACATGGATCAACTTGTGAAAGCTTTGTCGGCCAGTATCCACGGTACGGGCAGGCCGCTGGTGGTTCTGGCGAAAACGGTCAAGGGCAAGGGCGTCAGCTTCATGGAGAACGTAGCCGGTTGGCATGGAAAAGCTCCCAACCACGAGGAGATGATCAAGGGCTTGCGGGAGCTTGGACTGGCAGAAAAAGTTCCCTATGCGAGCTTGTTGGAGCATGCCGAGAACTATCAGCACCAGGCGACTCATGCACTCAACGAAAAGCTACCGCACTTCAGCCGCGATTACTGGTGGAACAGCCTGATTGTGATGAACGCACAGATGGAGCCGACGCGGAAGGGATTCGGCCAGGCGCTCGCGAAACTTGGCGAGGACGAACGTGTGGTCTGCCTCGGCCTCGACATTTCAAGTTCGATCACACTCAGCGATTTTTACGCTGGCAAGCCGGAGCGCAAGAAACGCTGGATCACTATGGGAATCGCGGAGCAGTCCGCAACGGCGGCGGCGGCAGGGTTGGCCAAAGAAGGCAAGCTCCCGGTCCTCGGTACGTATGCAACGTTCGCAGCCGCAAGAAACCTGGATCAGATCCGGACCTCGATCTGCTACGGCAATTTCAACGTCCTGATTGCGGGGGCACATGGAGGCGTCTCGGTTGGGCAAGATGGCGCAACCCATCAGGCGCTTGAGGATTTATTCGCAATGTGCGGCCTGCCCAACATGTCAGTGGTCGTGCCGTGTGATGCGATTGAAACGAGGAAGGCCACCAGCTATCTCCTGCTGCAATACTTCGGGCCCAAGTATATCCGCTTTGCGCGGGAAGCTACGCCAATCGTCACCAAGGAAGAAACTCCGTTTGTCTTCGGTAAAGCAAACGTGATTCGGCTCAGGCACATCACCGACAGGTTTGTGGAAGCCTTCGAAACCTGTCTGGCTGCGGACTACGAGAACGAATCGGAGGATCTGACGATCATCGCTTGCGGGCCAATGGTCCCCGAAGCAATGCGGGCAGCTTACATATTGCAACAGGAATTCGGTTGGGAGACACGCGTCATCAACATGCACACGCTGAAACCAATGGACGAGGACGCTGTAATCCGGGCGGCAAAAGAGACAGGCATGATCATCACGGCGGAAGAACATCAGATAGGTGCGTTAGCATGGCGCGTCAGCGGAATCATCACCCGATCACGAGAACTCTACCGAGTGCCGGTAATCACCGGAGCCATCGGCGTACACGACCGGTTCGGTGAATCAGGCGCTCCATGGGAACTGATCAAAGCATTCGAAGTCAGCGCCGAACACATCGCACATGAAGCCGTTAAGTTGGTAAACGTTCGGCAATCTTCAGTTTCAAGGTCCTCCATTCTGCAGAAGGCCTAGACTCGACAGAGTTTGCCTTATCAAATTTGTACTCGTTGGTTTTGCTGGTATTGACTTCGCAGATTCTGGGTATGGGTTTTCACGTACAGGGCAATTACCGAAAACCGTCCTCGACTCGGGTGTTAATTCCTCGCCTTCCGCTCAAACGCGCAACTAGCAAGGGCAATGTCTTTGAGGAGACAGCCGCCGGTTCCAGACAACATCCCGAGGGCCGCGTAGGCACCAGGTTTCAAGAAGTGGTCTACGCAACCCCCAGCAAAAGCAGGGGTTCTTTGTCGTTATTCAACAATCGAGGATGGTCCGTGAAAACCCTAGAAGTCCACATACGCAGGCGTAAATGATAACCAAGAATCATCGCACCTACGCGCTGGCTTCGAATCTAGCAGATTACATGAGCTGCTCTGAAAACAGAAGTTTCACCACCCTCTCAGATCAACCGATAATCTCTCGCGGAAGTCTTTGTGGAGTTTGGAACAATGAGGCCGAAACCCGCCTCATGAGTCGCTCCGCCACGGATACGACCGCGCGCTCGACTTCCGGGGAGCGTGGCGCACCTAAGAAAAACCGTTTGCCCTCAATGCCGTAAATCAGCAGGGTCTGCGGCAAACGCTTCATGACCTGGCCTAATTCCACGGCTTCGCGCAGGCCGAAAGCATGCGTGGAGCACGGGAAGACATCTTCCGACAGCCGGTCGGTGTGGGCGTTCCATACTCGAACTTGACCGGGTGTTCCGTGGGGAGCAGTGGCATCCACGAGAACGACCTGCTCGAAGCCGGTCCAGCAATCCATCAAAGAGAAGCTCTCGCCGCTCTGCTCTGTGATTTCAAGACCGGGGATTTCGACGCCGAGGTGTTCGACGACGAACGCACGGAGGCGGCGCGCGACAAGGAGACCAGCCGCGTCGTCCCCACGATCGAAGTTGCCACAGCCGATAATGCGAATAGGCATGATGCGAAGGGCCACGTTTAGTCCCGCTCCAGATGCAGGCGGAGGAAATGGGTCGCGCAAGAAATGCAGGGATCGTAGTTGCGCACCGCCTGCTCACACTTCCAGGTGATCTCTTCGGACGGACGGGTGGCCACCTGGCTAACAAAGTGCCACAGATCCTCTTCGATGCGTTTCTGATTCTGCGATGTTGGAGGAACAATTTTTGCAGAAGCGATAAGCCCGTCCTGGTCGAGCTCGTAGCGATGATAGAGAAGTCCCCGCGGCGCTTCCGTGGCGGCCTGCCCGGTTGATGCCCGTGCGCGTGTTTCTGCGCGAGGTGCGGGAGGTGGCTCGTATTCGCCAATCACGCGCAGTGCCTCGTGGCAGGCAAACACCAACTCAATCGCCCTCACCACGATACTGCGGAATGGATTGCTGCAAGGAACCTGCAGTCCACAATCGCGGGCTACCTGTTTCGCCACATCCGGCAGTTTGTCGAAGTTCAGGTTAAGGCGGGCCATAGGGCCGACCATGTAGGAACCGCGGCCACGCAGCACGGAATACAGCGCATTTGAATGCTGCACGTGCTGCTCCGTGAAATTCTCCTCATACTCAGAGGCATCAATATTAAGCCCACGATTGGATACGATCCGGCCTTCATTGAATGGATACTCTTCCGGGTGGGACAGGGAAACAAACTCGTAATCCTGTTCGAAGTCAGGAAAGTCGAAACCCGAGACCCAGCGGGCTGTGGCCAGCGACGCATCGAGAGCCCATTTCAGTTCGTCCACCAAGTCTTTGAGTGAGCTCTTGGAGGGCACCTTGTAAAAGCCCCCGACAGCAGCCGAAACCGGATGAATCTCCCGGCCACCCATCAAAGCCACGATCCGGTTTCCCGCTTTTTTCAGGCGCAGGCCCTGCCGCACGATCGATGGATGGTCACGCGCCATCGCGATGGCATCGGGATAGCCGAGGAAATCCGGCGCGTGCAGCATGTAGACGTGAAGCGTGTGGCTTTCAATCCATTCTCCACAGTAGAACAACCGCCGCAGGAGTCGCACGGACGGATCGATCCCGACACCGAGAGCACGCTCGATGGCGTGGACCGCGCTCATCTGATAGGCGATGGGGCAAATTCCGCAGATGCGGGCCACAATGTCGGGGAGCTCGGAGAAGTGCCTGCCCCGGAGAAAGGCCTCGAAAAACCGAGGCGGTTCGTAGATCTTTAGCTTCACGTCCTGAACCTGGTCGCCCTTGAGCTTGACGTAGAGAGCACCTTCGCCCTCGACACGCGCCAAAACATCGACCTTGATCGTTCTAGGTTGTGGCTTGCTCACGTGCGCTCACTCTCTTCACCCGCTTTTCGGAACTGCCAGGCCCAGGCATTGAAGCTGCGGAAGGCACGAGTGATCTCCGCGTTGTTCTGGCCCAGAATGTGGAGCTGATTGCTCAGCGATTCCGTATTGGGGCTCTCCATGGGGCCGTAGCAGCCGTAACAACCACGGTCAAAGCTCGGGCACAGCGCGCCGCAACCCGCTTGGGTCACAGGTCCCAGGCACGCGACGCCTTGCGCCACCGCAATGCAGACGTTGCCTTTGCGCTTGCACTCCATACAGACGCTATACGTGGGGACGTTCGGTTTACGTCCGGCCAGAGTTGCCGAAATCAGCTCGATAAGCTGGTGCTTGTTGATAGGACAGCCGCGCAGTTCAAAATCCACAGGCACATGTTCAGCGATGGGTGTGGAGAGCTTCAGCGTATTGATGTATTTCGGGGTGGCGTACACGATGCGAATAAATTCATCCACATCCTTCCAGTTTCGTAGGGCCTGGATGCCACCGGCAGTGGCACAGGCCCCTATGGTGATCAGCGTCTTGCACTGCCGCCGAACTTCCTGGATGCGTTGGGCATCGTGGTAAGTAGTAATCGATCCCTCGACCAATCCAATGTCATAAGGTCCCTTGAGCATGGAAGAGGAGGCCTCGGGAAAGTAGGCAATGTCAAGGGCTCCGGCTACACCCAGCAGTTCATCTTCCGCGTCCAGCAAACTCAACTGACAACCGTCGCAAGAAGCAAACTTGAAGACTGCGATCCGTGGCTTGCGCCTGACTTTAGAGTTCATACCTCTCCAATAGCGGCCGCATCTGGTCGTAGGAAAAGATGGGACCATCCTTGCAAATGAAGTGCGGGCCATACTGACAGTGTCCGCAGAAACCGACCGCGCACTTCATGTTTCGCTCCATGGAAAGGTAGATATTCTCGCGGGCGAGGCCGTGAGTTTCCAAATCGCGGGCGACAAACCGCATCATGATCTCGGGTCCGCAGGCGAAGGCCAGAGAATGCGCCGGCTGCAGCCGAACATACTTGAACAGCGTTGTGACTACGCCCACATTGCCGCGCCAGCTTAACCCGCCATAATCAACCGTCACCAGCACTTGAGTTTCGCGTTGCCGCGCCCAGGCGGCCAGTTCCTTACGATAGAGCAGGTCACGCGGACTGCGCGCGCCGTAGAGAATCACCAGCCGCCCATACTTTTCGCGGTTATGCAGAACCTCGTAGATCACCGGGCGGAGCGGGGCCAAACCGATTCCACCCGCGATTACAAGCACGTCCCGGCCCTGGGCTTTCTCCACCGGCCAGCCCGTCCCAAACGGACCACGAACCCCAACCGCTTCGCCTACTTGACGACTTACCAGCGTTTGGGTTGCATGACCGACGGAGCGCACGGTGTAGACGAGCCGGTCGCGCTCCGCCGGGTCACCGCTGATGGAGATTGGCAACTCGCCGACGCCAAATACCCACAGCATGCTGAATTGGCCCGGCTGGAACCGGTTCCCGCTCGGCGCTTCCAACGTCAGAGTAAAGGTATCGGAAGTCTCCTTCATTACCTCCCGCACGGAATGCGGCTGCGGAAGCATGGGATCGTTAGTAGCTGCTGTGGCCATCGTCATCGTCCGACTGCGTAAACATCGAGCAACTGGAAGCGGGTCGCCTCCAACCGCTGCTCCATGATCTGGGCAAAGCGTTTCAACATCTCATAACCGAGATCGTGGTTCTGCTCGCACTTCGTTCGCAAACACTTGCCGTCAAGGGCTATCGCACGCGTCGATTCTACGGCGTGCGCGTGAAACCTCCACAGGTAAGGCGGCAACAACCACGACCAACCCAGAATCTCCCCCTCGCCCAGGGTAGCCAACATGATCGGCTTGCGCTGGGGCGCAAAGATCTCCAATGCAACTTTGCCGGAGCGGATCAGATAGAACTCGTTGGCCTCCTCACCCTCCTTAAAGATGTAGGTGCCTGCGTCGAAGCGCGTGTTGGAGGCGCACCCGGTCAGCAGGTTTGAGTAATACGACTCGAGACCGGTGAAGAAAGGATGGGCGGCGATGATGCGTTCAAGAGTTTCCATGGCTGCTGCTTTCCTTCGAAGAAACTACCGAAGAGGAGGCCGGTGACTCCCGAATGGCCCGGACCTCCTCTGTGATATCAATACCCACGGGGCACCATGTAATGCAACGGCCGCAGCCCACACAGCCCGAGCTGCCAAACTGGTCAATCCAGGAAGCTAGCTTGTGGGTCATCCACTGCCGGTACCGTGACTTGGCGGAGCTGCGGACACTACCGCCATGAATGTAGGAGAAATTCTGCGTGAAACAGGAGTCCCATTTGCGCCAGCGCTCGGCGTGCGTGGCGGTCACATCACTAACATCTTCAACGGTCGTGCAGAAACAAGTGGGACACACCATGGTGCAGTTGGCGCAAGTGAGGCAACGCTGAGCGACATTGTCCCAGCGGGGATGATCGAAGTTGCTGTAGAGCAAGTCCCGAATGCCGGTTGTGTCCATGCGGCGCTGAATCTGGGAAGCGGCGCGCTGTACCGCAGCTTCCGCCTCCTGGCATACGGCTTCCGATGCGGCAGACGAAGCCGGCACCAATTCTGCCAAGACCGCTGCCCCAGCGTCGCTACCCACCTCGATCACAAATTCATGCCTACCCGGACCGATCAGTTCGGTGAGAGCCAGATCGTAGGCTCCCCGCGCGCGAGGTCCTGTGCCCATGGATGTGCAAAAACAAGTAGGTGCCGCTTGCGTGCAATTCACGGCCACGATGAAGATTCCATCGCGGCGTGCGGCATAGATGGCGTCTCGAAATCGATCATCCTGCAGAACGCGGTCCTGCACGGCGATCGCGGCCAGTTCACACGCTCGAACACCCAGGAAGGCACGCCGCGGTGAAGCCGGTTCATTGTTCAAGATGCGAAAGGTATGGCCGCTACGCTCCGCGGTCAGCAGACGAACTTCGGCAGGGTGCAGGTATTTCTTCCAGCTTTGAGGACCGACGACATAGCCGAACAGCGCCTCATCGTTGCGCCGCCGCAAGCGATAGCGTCCAGCTTCCTGTTCGTCCGTCCAGCCCACCGGGAGATCGGAGAGCTTCTCGACAACGTCATAAACAATCGCTCCGTCACGCACAGTTGGTCCAACAACCTGATAACCACGACTGTGTAGGGCCGGAACGAGCCTTTCAAGCTGTTCAAGCGTCAGAAGCGCCGGTGCCTGCGTAGCCACTCGTTCAACTCCCGAACCACCAAGACTAAGTGTACGCCACGAAAGCGGCACGCCTCACCAAATTAGCACGGATGGCAAGCTGGGATTCATGATTGCTGGCTGAGCGGTAGGCACGGCAACCGGGCGTCCCTATGCGTGAAGTCGTGCTGCCGCTACCAAGGCCTGTCCCAGACTCAAGCCGCCATCCCCGGATGGCACTTCCTTCTGCATGAACACCTCAAATCCAGTTTGCGACAGCCGTGCTCCGAGCCGTTGCGACAGGTAGATATTGTGAAAGGTTCCGCCACTGAGGCACACACGGTGGAGAGCGGTTTTCTTTCGCAGCAGCACTGCCAACTGGACGAACCCCTCGACCAACCCGTCGTGGAAACGCCGGCTGATTACTGCCGCAGGAAGATTCCGACCGAGATCTTCCAGCAGCGCTTCAAATAAGGACCGCGTGCCGATGATCCAGCCATCACCGTCCGGCACCAATTCCAGAGGATATCCAGTTTCGTCCTCCGATGCCGAGATGATCATCTCCAGTTCAATCGCTGCCTGGGCCTCGTAATTGACTTCTTCACGAATCCCGATCAACGCGGCCACAGCATCGAACAGACGCCCGCAACTGGACGTAAGAGGTGAATTCACGCCCTGTTCTATCATGCGCAGGAGAGTGTCCAGCTTCGGACGATTGATTCGGCGCACGAATGGGATGTCGGGTTTCAGAAACACCGGCTTCAGAAACTCACGCCCGAAATGATGCGCCATGTAGCTTATGGCCATCCGCCATGGCTCGCGGATCGCTGCTTCTCCCCCGGGCAGGGGAACATATTGAAAATGAGCGGCGCGTTCGAAGTCTTTATACCCGGCGATGAGCACTTCTCCGCCCCAGATATGTCCGTCGGTGCCGTAGCCAGTTCCATCCAAAGCGAATCCGATGACGCGGTCGTCGAGGTGATTCTCCGCCATGCAGCTTGCGATGTGCGCATGGTGGTGCTGCACGCCAGCCAATTTCGCGCCACTCTGTTGCAGCGCCCATTTCGTGGAGAAGTAGTCGGGATGAAGGTCGTAGGCGATGATCTCCGGCCGGATCTCGAGTATCCGCTCGAGATGCCGGATAGCTTCGTGGAAGAAACTATAACCTTCTACGTTCTCCAAATCTCCAATGTGCTGGCTTAAGAAGGCGTGCTTTCCTATGGTGAGGCAGATAGTGTTTTTTAGTTCGCCTCCGACGGCTAGCACCGAGGGCTGATCGTCTTTCAGGAAAACCGGTACCGGGACAAAACCGCGCGAACGCCGCAGGTGCCGCGCAACGCCACAGGCAATTCGCACTACAGAATCATCGCAGCGCAACAGGATGTCCCGGTTATGCACCAGGAAGTAGTCGGCGAGACCGTTCAGCCGACGAATCGCTTCTCGATTATCAATCGCGATTGGTTCCTCGCTCAGGTTGCCGCTCGTCATCACCAAGGCTTTGAACCCGCCTTCCTGGAGCAGCAGGTAATGAAGCGGTGTGTACGGTAGAAAAACTCCCAGGTAGAGATTGAAGGGCGCAACCTCGTCGGGAATCGGGCTGGGGTTTTTCTTCGGGAGCAGAACGATCGGCCGCTGCATCGACTCCAGAACCATCCGTGCCGCATCGTCCAATTCGCAAATCTCGCTGGCAGCGCGCAAATCCGGGAGCATCACAGCAAACGGCTTCTCCACGCGGAGCTTCCGCAGGCGCAACAGAGTTACCGCGGCGCGGTTCGTCGCATCGACGGCCAGATGAAATCCGCCCAGTCCCTTGACCGCCACGACTAATCCGGACTGCAGCCCAGAGACCGCTTCGCCGATCGGATCTTGGCACTCGATCCGCTTTCCGAACTTATCCCAGAGTTGCGCTCGCGGTCCGCACTTCCAGCAGGCGTTCGGCTGGGCGTGAAAGCGACGGTCCAGCGGGTTCTCGTATTCTGCAAGGCATGCCGGGCACATGGGAAACACCGCCATCGACGTGCTCGGCCGGTCGTATGGAATATCGCGAACGACGGTGAAGCGGGGCCCGCAGTTGGTGCAGTTGATGAATGGATAGCGATAACGCCGGTTATTCGGGTCAAACAGTTCACGCAGGCAGTCCCCACATGTCGCGATATCCGGGGAAATGAGCGTGCGAACCTCTTCTCCCTGGTGGCTATGAACAATGCGGAAGTCCTGATCGCCCTTACACGGCATGTCGTGGACGGCAAAGCTTGTGATCCGTGCCAACGGCGGCACTTCGGCGGGCAGGTGCTCAACGAAATCTTGGACGGTTTCCTCGGAGCCCTGGATTTCGATGGTGACCCCGGCGGATGTATTGCGGATCGTGCCTCGAAGGTGCCGGCCGGTGGCCAGCCGATAGACGTAGGGCCGGAATCCAACTCCCTGCACAATCCCGGAAACTTCGATCTGGCGCCGAACATCCATACATCATCAGCTCACAGTCTCCTGCAGAAGCGATTTGTGTAACTGGCGCCGATGCGCCAGCCACGTCATCCACTCATGCAACCCGTTGCCCGCAAGGCAGGATACTTTCACAACCTCCATACCCGGATGCACCTTACGGGCATTGTCCACCGCCTCGTTGATCTCAAACGGAACGTAGGGGAGCAGATCAATTTTGTTCAACACGAGCAAGTCGGACTTGAAGAATATGGAAGGATACTTCAAGGGCTTATCTTCGCCTTCCGTAACACTAAGCACCACGATCTTGGCAGCTTCACCGAGGTCATAGCTGGCGGGACAAACCAGGTTCCCTATGTTTTCAATCAGCAGAAGGTCGAGGTCTTCGAGGTTCCAATCAGCCAAGTGACGTTCGATCATGCGTGCATCCAGGTGGCAAGTGCCGCCCGTGGTGATTTGCTTTACCGGGAACTGAAACCGCTTCAACCTGTTCGCATCGTTTTCGGTCTGAATATCTCCTGTCAGCACGGCCACGCGATCCTGCCGCGGCAAAGCCTCCAGAGTGCGCTCCAAAAGACTGGTTTTGCCGGAACCGGGAGAACTAACGAAGTTCAGGCACAAGATGCCGTGCTCCTGAAACCGTGCGCGCAACTCAGCCGCGATGCGGTCGTTCTCACTGAGTACTTTTCGCTCCAGCGGTACTCGGTCCATACTCTTCCACCTCCAGGTAGGCCAATTCCAACTCATCGCCACTGATGAATGTGGTTTCCAGGCTGGCGCATTGCGGACAACGAGAATCGTAGTTCCGCACCACGAAGTCACGTCCGCAGATCTGACAACGATGGCGCCTGGGACAAACTTCGATCTCAAGTTGAAGCGACTCCAGATCGGTATGGAGAACCATCGCTTCAAAACAGAAGCGGAATGCATCCTGGTCAATGGCCGCTAATTCGCCAAGTCGTACGCCAACTCGGCGCGGATACATTTCCGGATAACGGACCATCTCGGTTCTCACTGCTTCCAGCACCGAATTCGCGATTCCCATTTCGTGCATATTTCCTTAGCAGATGCGAGGCAATTGATCGCCTGACAGCATGTCCACGATGCGGGTGGTGCCGAGGGTCGTTCGCGTCGTTACCAGTCCAGCGTGCTCTTTCTTTATCACGCCAACCATCTGTGCCTCCGCTCCCAGTGGATGGCGTTTCATCGCCTGCAGAACCGTGCTGGCGGCCTCAGGCGCCACGATTGCGATAAGTTTACCCTCGTTGGCAACATACAAAGGATCGAGCCCCAACAACTCGCATGCGCCTCGAACCTCTTCGTGGATTGGAAGAGAACCTTCTTCCAGTTCGATCCCAACCCGCGACCGTTGCGCGATCTCGTTCAGTGTGCTGGAGACACCGCCGCGCGTCGGGTCGCGCATGCAGCGAATGTCTTGACTTCTGTTGGAAGTCACGCCAAGCATTTCCGCCACCAGCGTGTGCAAGGCAGCGCTGTCGCTCCGGAGTTGAGTCTCGAATTCCAGCCCCTCGCGTTGCGCCAGAATCGCGATGCCGTGATCGCCGATCGAACCGCTCAGCAGCACCTTATCGCCGGGACGGGCGCGGTCGGCGGAAAAATCGACTCCCTCCGGCACAATTCCAATTCCAGTCGTGTTGATGAAGAGTCCGTCGCCCTTACCTTTTTCGACGACCTTGGTATCCCCAGTGACAACCTGCACGCCCGCTTCCGCCGCCGCTCGCTTTAGCGAGTTCACCACGCGCCGGAGTTCCTCCATCGAGAATCCTTCTTCGATAATGAAGGCGGCGCTCAAAAACAGCGGCCTTGCGCCCCCCATTGCCAAGTCGTTCACCGTACCATGAACCGCGAGCGAGCCGATGTCGCCGCCGGGAAAGAACAGTGGCTTTACGACGAAGGAATCCGTAGTGATGGCCAGACGCAAGCCATTCACACTCACGATCGCTTGATCGTCCAAACGAGCCAGCACCGGATTCTGAAACGCAGGCAGAAAGATGTCGCGAATCAACTCGGCGCTCAGCTTGCCGCCGCTCCCGTGACCGAGAAGGATCGTGTCTTCGGGAGCGAGCGGCACGGGGCAACTGAGGCCGAGCTTCATTTCGACTCCGGTTTTTGTTGACACGCACCCTCCTAGCTCGCAACCGCATGACGCCGATAGTGGTAGTAAGCCGCACATGCCCCTTCCGTGGAAACCATTGGTGCTCCCAAAGGATTTTCGGGCGTACACCGCATACCAAACGCGGGACAATCGGTCGGCTTCTTCAATCCTTGCAGAACCTGCGCACTGATGCACTCGGCGGGCTCGTCTACAGTAAGCTGGCCCAAGTCAAATAATCGGTCGGCGTCATAAGCGGCGTACTCGTCTCGCAATCGCAACCCACTGCGCGGGATTAGGCCGATCCCGCGCCATTTCTGGTCTGCCACTTCGAACACTTCGGCCATGGCCTGCTGTGCCAGCAGGTTCCCCTGGTAGCTCACCGATCTCACATATTGATTTTCCAGCTTCGCTTCTCCCGCTTCGAGTTGCCGCACCAGCATAAGGATTGCTTCCAAGATATCAACCGGTTCAAATCCCCCGACTACAATCGGTATTCGAAAATCATGAACCAGGTTTTCATACTCCTTGCATCCCACAACAGTGCAGACGTGACCAGGTGCTATGAAACCCTGCACCCGGTTGGTCTGAGAAACCATCAAGGCGCGGATCGCCGGCGGAACCAGCACCTGCGAAACCAGCATGGAAAAGTTACTGAGACCTTCACGCTTGGCTTCCCATGCAGCCAGCGCATTCGCGGGAGCTGTGGTCTCGAAACCAATTGCAAGGAACACGACCTTACGGTCAAGATTCGAGCGAGCGATCTTCACCGCCTCGGTAGGGGAGTACGCGACGCGAACATCCGCGCCCTGGGCCTTGGCCCGCAGCAAATCTAAGCGCGATCCAGGCACGCGCAGCATGTCTCCATAGGAAACCAGGGTGGCATCCGGCTGCAAGGCGATCTCGATCGCCTTGTCCACAGTTTCAAGCGGCGTGACGCACACGGGACATCCCGGGCCATGCACGAGTTCGATACCACGTGGCAGCAGTTCGTCGATGCCGTAGCGCATTATTGTGTGGGTTTGGCCGCCACAGATCTCCATCAGCACCCACGGCCGGGTTGTACATCGGGCGATCTCAGCCGCTAGGGCCCGCGCAATGCGCTCGTCACGGTATTCGTCGAGATATTTCATGTTGCGAAACTCAGCGTGAAACCTACAGCGGACGACCCCAAAGCTAAACTCTAACAGCGGCGAACCCGCCAATCGGCGATAAAGATCACACGCTGTTATGATTCCGTGGGCGGCAGCTCCGCTTCCAGCGCTCCCATTTCTTCCAGCAGCTTGTATGTGTGCTCGGCTTCGAACGAGTCCACCCGGCTTATGGCGAAGCCCACGTGGACCATGACATAGTCGCCCAAACCAGCCTCGGGGACAAAGTTCAAGGATACCTGGCGCACGATCCCGCCGAACTGCACGCGGGCCGAACGCAAAGCACCCAGTTCTTGAATTTCAAGGATTTTCCCTGGTATTGCAAGGCACACAACGCTCTCCATTTATCAATACAAACATTAATAGCAATCGCGATCTGTGACAACCGACACGACTAAAACTGACGAGCGGCCACGGGACGAAAACGTTGGCGCCGGACCGGTGCTCACAGAAGCAACTACAGTTCTTTCCGAGGGCCGTTGGCCATCGATCGAGTAGCCGACGCCACGGCTGCTCCGGGGCCGGATTTCTCAAACCCGTTTTCGGCGATCAATCGGCGACCCAAGAAGCCTCGTGCGAACTCCCGGTGATGCGGATGACACACGCTCCGTGACGTGCATCACCGCAGGTGAGGCCCGCGGGGTGCCAGACTGTGAAGTTACTTCCATCGGGACAGGTCGAAATTCGTCCTTGGCCGCCCGCAGGAGAATGCGTATGGAGCCGTTTCGTCACCATGTCTTCATCTGTACACAGGACAAACCAGAGGGTGTTACTTCTTGTCCCGGGAACAGGTCGTTGCGAGTCTTGCAGGCCTTGGAGCGCGAATTGATCACTCAGGGACTGGACCACGAAGTTCAGGTCACCACCTGCGGTTGCCTTGGCATGTGCGATGACGGACCGATCGTGATCATCTATCCGGAAGGAATCTGGTATCACAAAGTCAAAGAGGAAGACGTCCCAGAAATTGTGAATTCCCATTTGCGGTCAGGCGAGGTTATGTCGCGACTGGCGTGGAGCGATTTACAGGCGATGAAGGCGGAGGCAACGGAGCACCGTGGCCGCTACCGGGCGATGCTGAAAGCCAGAGACGAAGCTGGCACCCTGCCCGACGATCTCAACGAAATGATTCGAGGCTTCATGCCCAGCCGGACGGTTCTCACCGCGCTTGAACTGGATGTATTTACCGCCGTCGGCGCCGGCGCTACCGCCGAGGAGGTTGCCGAAAAGATTCATGCCGATTCGCGAGCCACCGAGGCGCTGCTGAATGCGGTGGTCAGTCTGAAACTCCTGGAGAAAAGGGATAAAACTTTCTTTCAGACTCCGGTGAGTGCGCGTTTCTTCTCGGGAGACTCGCGCGATGATGCTCGCCCAGCCCTGATGCACACCGCCCACCTGTGGCATCGTTGGTCCACGCTGACGGAATGTTTGCGGGGCGGAACATCTGTCGAGAAACAGGCAGCCGATGAAAACTGGTTGACAGCATTCATTGCCGCCATGGACCGGAATGCCAAGGAGCGGGCCGCCGCCGTGGTGAAGGCAGTCGCAGCCAGCGGAATCAGGCGTATGTTGGATTTGGGCGGCGGATCAGGAGCGTACTCGATTGCTTTTGCGAGGGCGATACCCGAGCTAGAATGCGAGATCCTGGAGCAGGGCGACGTGGTCGGGTTGACCCGGGAATACATTCGGAAAGCCGGCCTCATGGACCGCATCACCACGCGCACGGGCGACATGCTGCGTGATCCACTGGGGAAGAACTACGACCTGATTCTCGTCTCTGCCATCTGTCATATGTTTTCCGCCGGCGAGAACCGGAGACTATTCCATCGAATCCGTGACGCGTTGGCTCTGCGGGGCCAGGTGGTCGTGTTGGACTTTATTCTCGAGCCGAGCAAGACAGCTCCTCGGGTCGGTGCTCTGTTCTCATTAAACATGCTGGTTGGGACGCAGGCAGGAAGCAGCTACAGCGAGCCCGAGTATACGCAGTGGCTGCAAAGTGCAGGCTTCTCGGATGTGTGCCGACTGCCTTTGCCCGGACCCACAGGACTGATGATCGGAGTCCGTGTTTGACAAAGCTCCAGGCTTGCGACTAAGCGTGGGCTCGCAGATATTCCGGAACGCCACCACAGTCGCATTTGCTCCGATGCCGGCTTTGTGCTCCAGCGTGGAGGCGGTCCGAGTACAGGGATTGTCCTGGCAGAGGACGATTACCACCATCAGCTGGATGTGCCATACTCATGGTCTAATCTGCATCAGTCGTCCTTCCTCATCGGCTCAACGTGCCTATTCGTGGGGACCTCGATGACCGATCCGAATCTCAGGCGGCTGCTTCGAAGCACATTCGCGGGTTGGAGGACGCTTTCACTACACCTTACTGCCCTCGAACTCAGGATTGCCTAAAGAGAGAATGCTGGATGCTCTATTCGACGCGGACCTCCGTGCTCTAGGAGTGGCATCGATCCGATATCCGCGGCCGGCTGCTGACCACTCCTGGCTGCCTCGCACAATCGATTTGCTTCTAGAACTAAGGAAGCGCTCCCTTGAAGTGTAACGTCCTTAGAAATTTTGATCCAGCGGGACGGGTAGCGGTGCGGTTTGCCATGAGATTCCCTTGAATCCAAATACCGCGAATCAGGGAACTCTCACGATTTTTAGTAACTGAAACCGATCAAAAATAGTAACCAGTTCGCGGCACCCGCATGTTTGGCTGCGATTTGAAGAACTGGCGGAGAGAGTGGGATTCGAACCCACGTTACCCTTTCGAGTAAACACGCTTTCCAAGCGTGCGCCTTCAGCCACTCGGCCATCTCTCCGGCGAACATTTGCGCGCGACAATAGCTCTCCGGGAGGCCATCGCAGCACGTCCAGTCAGCTGAAAATTATCGCCGACTCAGCTTTGCTTCATTCTATGGTCAGACCCGCGCCAGAGCAAATCGGCAGCATTGTGGGAAGCGGGCGCCGGGACCAATGAGGCTGGATATAAAACGGAAAAACCTAAGAGATCTTCGGCCGCGGGGTGTGGTTGGAAGCGTCTGAATTCGCGGGCTTCGCAGCCGTACTCGAAGTAGCAGCACCCGCGGCCGCTGCGGCAGCGGCGCCGTTGACTCCATCGCCATTCTGAGGAACGGTTGCGGGAATCGGAGGCGGCTTGACCCCATCGACTACGTGATGGCTCAGGCAATAGAGCGCGAGTTCTAGCCGGTCGGCGACGCCCAGCTTGTCATACACCTTGCGCAAGTAGTTCTTTACGACCTGTTCGGTCGTCCCCACGCGAACTGCGATTTCTTTGTTCTTCATGCCCTGCGTGACGCAAGAGACGATCAGCGTCTCCTTGGGCGTGAGCTGAACTTTCGGGCGAGCTCCAGAGGGCCGCAAGTTGTGTCCGCGGTACGCTTCCATCACCCAATGAATGGCCTGAGTCTCAAGCCATGGTTCGCCGGCAGCAACTTTGCGCAAGCAATCGACCAGGATCTCCGGCTCCACTTCGCGCGAGAGGATGCCATGTGCTCCGCGGCGGAAGAGTTCAAGAGTGAGTTGTTCGTCGGAAGCGGGCGTGACCACCACGATCTTCAGTTGCGGCGCCTGGCGCAGGAGTTCCGTCACCGCTTCGACGGGATTCGGCGCCAGTGCGGACTCAAAAATCAGGATGTCGGCGGAAAACTTGGTCACAGCAGATTGCGTCTGAGGCAAAGTCTCGGCCTGCCCCACCACGCGAATGTCGTCTTCGAGCGCGAAGATTTTGCGCAGCCCGGCGCGGAAAATAGCCTGGGTATCGGCCAGGATCACGCGAATGAACTGGCCGGTGCCAGTATTCTCGGGAACGCCGTTATTTTCTCCCACGCTGACTGAGGTAGTCGCCATCAGTTTCTTTGCACCTATGCGCGCTCGAAATGGTATTCGTCAATCACTACGCCCACGCCGCGCCGGCCCTGGTCTTCGAAGCTGCGAACCACGCGGCCATGGCAATCAATCTGCACGTCGCGACGGGAACCCACAACCTCTCCCGGAAGCAGAATTGTGAAGTCCACCACCGAACCGACCGGGACGTCGCGATCCATCGCGAACAGCACGCCGTTGGCCGAGATATTTTGCGTCTCCGCGGAACACGCGCCGCCCGCCGAGTTCACCTCGACCGGCAGATGCAGCGGAAACCGCGGAGCACTCTGCATGGAGGCATAGTGCTTAATCGCAGTTTGCTGTGACTGCGGGTCCACCGTCAGTTGCTCCTCTGCCGCTTCGTCGGACACGGTTTCTAACCAGCCTTTTTCCAGTGCGCTGAAGCCGCTGGGCGCATCCGGATTTTTGCGGAACTTATGGGCAGCCTACACCCAGGAATCAGGTGTGCAAAGTTACCGAAGTCATGGAACAAAAGGGTGCTAACTGCTTGCAGATGAGCGAATTAGAAGGATTTTACCGAGGATAACTAGGGCTGTGGACGAGTGTACAGGGGCAGGATCGGCCCGACTGCTTTGTGCGCTGGGCTTTAGACGCTGCCAGATACCCAATGCCAGTGAGCTCTAGAACTTGGTCACTTCCGTGAAATTGAAATCGCGGACTTTCATGGCGGGCACAACCATGTCGAACGACTCTTCACCGCAGGACCGAACGGGCACACTCATGGCTTCGACCCCGGAGAGCATATGGATCAAACTCTGGTTGAAGCGGAAGTTGCGCAGGCCGCGTTGCACTTTCCCGTTTTCCACGAGGAAGGTGCCGTCGCGGGTCATGCCGGTGACGATCTTCTCGTAGGGATCGACTTCGCGGATGTACCACAGCCGGGTGACCAGCACGCCACGCTCGGTGGAGGCAATCATCTGATCAAGAGTTTGCGGACTCTGCGGAGCGGCAAACACGATGTTGAGCGGCATCTCGCCGATTTCGTTGGGCAGCGCAAATCCGTGGCCCGTGGCTGCGATCGGTCCAACTTTGTCTTTGAATTCCGAATTCTTCATGCGCGCAGCCGTTCCGCGGGCATAGACGACTCGCTTCACGACTCCGTTCTCAACCAGCGGCAAAGTCAACCGCCGCACGCCTTCGCCGTCAAAGGGAGAGCCGGTTTGCAGAGGATGGGTGACGTCATCCCAGATCGTGATGTTCTCTCCGAAGAGCTGGCTGCCGATGCGGCCATTGAGGAACGAGCGCTCGTCGAGAAGCGCCGTACCGGAGTAATCCCAGAACATGAAGCCGACAATATCAAGTACGGCCGCCGGCTCAAGGATCACGGTGTACTTCCCTGCTGGAATCTCCGCTGGATGTGAGGACTCGAGCGCCTTCTGAGCTGCAATCTCCGCCAGAGCAAGCGGGTCGAGCTTGGCCACATCGGGCGAGTTGGCCTTCTGCCAACCGGAGGAGTCGGCGCCCAGCATGGTGATGGAAACCTCGGCCAAAGTTTGCGAGTGCCAGTCGTTCAAGCCGCGCGAATTGAATATACCCTCGACCGATTCAGAACTGGAAAAAATACCTGCGGTGGTAAGTTTGTGCTTTTGCGCCGCCTCGACGATCTTCTTCACGGCGGCGGCGCGTAGCTGGGGAGTGATGGCTGCTGTTTGCTCGAAGTAGCGTGACGGAGGTTGCTTGGCTTGGACACTTCCGCTCGCGCCGCCCGCAGCTTCGGTCGAGTCAGGCATGCGCAAAAGATCCGGATCAGGATGTTGCACCTTCGCCAGAGCCTCCGAAGATTCAACCACCCGGCGCAAGCTCTCGTCGTCAAATTTGTTTGTGGAGGCGCGAGCTGTCCGCCCGCCAAACGCTGTGCGCACGGAGATCGTATGGTTCTCGTCTTCAACGTTTTGATGAATCGTGTTATTGGCAAATCGCGTGAGGGCGAATCGGCCGCCAGAGATCAACACTTCAGTTTCATCAGCAGACGAGAATTTCTTAATGCGATCGAAGATCTCAGCGGCTTGTTCTCTGGTGAACATTCAGACTGGCTTTGTTTCTTCTCCGTGTCTCTGCGTCTCTGTGGTGAACGCTTTTGAACTAGCTTCCTTTGTAAGCGCTCCCAACCTTGATCTGCCTGAACCTCGAAGGCGCTGCCCCGTGTCCCGTGCCCATCACCTGTTGCGGCTGTCCTTTGCCGCAATTCGGCGTGCCCCAGAGCGTCCACTCATCACGGGAGCAGATCGCGTCCAGAGAATTCCAGAACTCAGTCGTAATGCCGGAGTACGACGGGTTCTTTACCATGCGCACCCGTTTGCCGTGCTTGATCTCCCAGCCAATCTCGCAGCCGAATTGAAAGTTGTAGCGGCGGTCGTCAATCGACCACGAACGATTGGTCTGCATCAGGATGCCGTGATCGGTCGAGGCGATCAGTTGTTCGAGTGTCAGCGGCTTTACACCGGGCAAGAGGCTGATATTGGTCATGCGAATCATCGGTAACCGGTTCCAGCCTTCTGCGCGCAGCGTTCCGCCGGAGCGATTCTCACCAATAGTGTGGGCCGTCTCGCGCGAGCTGAGGTAGCCGGTGAACAATCCATTGGTAATGATCGGCGTGCACTGCGCCGGAACTCCCTCGTCGTCGAAACCAAAAGTTCCCAGGCCCGGACCGTGCTCCCGGCGCGCATCCGCGACCACATTCACCATCTCACTGCCGTAGCGTAGTGTGCGCAATTTGTCGAGCGTGAGGAATGAAGTGCCCGCGAAATTCGCCTCCATGCCCAGCACGCGATCAAGCTCGATGGGATGCCCGATCGATTCATGAATCTGCAGCCCGAGCTGAGAACTATCGAGAATGATGTCGAACGTACCTTCAGGACATTGCTCCGCGCGATGCAGCGCGACCGCCTCTTCCGCGATGCGGCGCGCGTTCTCGACCAGCTTCAGCTCATCGATCAGTTCATAGCCCTTGTTCTGCCATTGACCCCCGTAAGAATTCGGATAAGACCGTTTCTGAATCTCGTTGTTCGCAAAGGCGTACGCTGCGTAACCCGCACCTGCCGAATATTTCGTCTGATGAATATCGGTCCCCTCCGACGATACGAACCATTGCTCCTCGCGATTGAAGTTAAGATTGCTTTCGGCAAGAGTAATGCCGGCAACGGCACGCAGTTCGGAGTCGATATTCAGCAACAGTGCAATGTTCTGCTCCACAGAAATCGAGAATGGATCGATCACATGCGGCGTGGTCCACTCCGCAGTGACGCGTTTTTCGGGAGCGAGGAGGACATCCCTCTGCTTGACTTGCGCCGACGCGCGGGCAATTTCAACCGCGCGGGCTGCGGTAGCTTCAACCCCAGTGCGCGACAGATCTTCGGAGGCGGCGAATCCCCACGCGCCGTCGGCAAGCACGCGCACGCTCATGCCGGCGGACTCGGCGTCAGACGCGCTTCCGACCTTGCCGTTCTTCGTAGTGAGTGCGCGGCTTCTCTGGTTGACAATGCGCGCATCGGCATAGCTCGCGCCGCGCATCGTGGCAATGTTCAAAGCCCAGCTGGCAATTTCCTTCATGCGGGAGATTCAAATTTACCACGGAGAAAGAAAATAGAGGACTAGGGCGTGGCCCGCGCCACATCCAGCGCTTTCCTCACCGCGAGCAATTCCTTCAACACCTCGCGCAGCTTGGTGGACTCCAGCGCATTGGCTCCGTCGGACTTCGCCTCTTTGGGTCTGTCGTGCACTTCCAGAAAGACGCCATCCACGCCAGCGGCGACTGCGGCACGCGCCAGCACCGGGATGAACTCAGGCTGGCCACCACTAACGGCGACCGCAGAGTTTCCATCGTCGGCTTGAGCAGAGGGCAGTTGGACGGAATGCGTCGCGTCGAAAACTACCGGCGCAAACTTGCGCATGATCGAGAGCGAGCGCATGTCGACCACCAGGTTGTTATAACCGAAGCTGGTGCCGCGCTCCGTGAGAAAGACTTGCGAGTTGCCTGCCTGGCGGCACTTCTCGACCGCGTGCCGCATGTCCCAAGGCGAAACGAATTGTCCTTTCTTAATGTTCACGGCGCGTCCGCTGAGCGCCGCCGCTACAACGAGATCGGTTTGCCGGCACAGAAACGCAGGAATCTGCAGCACGTCGACGACTTCCGCAACCTTGGCCACATCCGCCACTTCGTGAACGTCAGTCAGCACTGGCAACTGAAGGTCATTCTTGATCTTTCTCAGAATGCGCAGACCTTCCTTGATTCCCGGGCCGCGATAGCTGCGAATCGAAGTGCGATTGGCCTTGTCGTAGCTAGCTTTGAAGATGAAGGGAAAGCCGAGCGCCCGGGTCACACCCTTGATGATCTCGGCCATGCGAATGGCGTGCTCTTCACTCTCGATCGCGCAGGGGCCGGCAATGAGAAAGAGATTGCCTGAGCCGATGTGCACATCGCCGACTTGGAAGGAAGAAATCAAGAGCGAAAACCTTTCACCGCCGAGCACGCAGAGAACGCCGAGATAAAACTCGGGAAACCCAAGATCGCTATTGCCTTTCTCGGCGGACTCGGCGATCTCGGCGGTAAATCGTCTTGCCTATCTGCGCGTCACTTTCTCCGGGCGATGAAACATTTCAACCGCTGCCGTTTCTTTCTGCGCCCGCCGCTTCGAGCCGTGCTCATACGCCGCTGCAATAAATGTGCTGAATAAAGGATGCGGCTCCAGCGGCTTCGATTTGAACTCGGGATGAAACTGGCATCCGATGAAATGCGGATGGTCCGACAGTTCGATCATCTCGACGTAAGTACCGTCCGGCGTCGAGCCTGAAATTCGCAGTCCCGCGGCCACCATGGGCTCCTCGTATTCGCGATTGAATTCGTAGCGATGGCGATGACGCTCGCTGATTTCAAGCTTGCCATAGATCTTGTGGGCCAGTGTGCCCGGTTCAATCTTGCAAGTCCACGCACCCAAACGCATGGTGCCGCCAAGTTCTTCCACGCCGCGTAACTCGCGCAGCTTGTAGATCACCCGATGCGGAGTCGCCTGATCGAACTCGCTCGAATTCGCATCCGCCAATCCCACTACGTTGCGGGCAAACTCCACGCAAGCGGTCT
Source organism: Candidatus Sulfotelmatobacter sp. (assembly GCA_049673585.1). Taxonomy (GTDB): domain Bacteria; phylum Acidobacteriota; class Terriglobia; order Terriglobales; family Acidobacteriaceae; genus Sulfotelmatobacter. The sequence goes on from JBATXV010000013.1 coordinate 255,800, forward strand.
GCATTCCCAGGCAAATGCCAAAGTACGGAACCTTATTCTCGCGAGCATAGCGAATCGCGATCAGCATGCCTTCAATCCCGCGCTTGCCGAAACCGCCGGGAACCAGCAGCCCGTCATAACCTTCTAGCTGCGCGTCGATGCTGCTCTGGTCGCTCGTCTCGAGACCCTCGGCCTCAATCCAGTTCAACTGAAGTTTCAGGTTGTGCGCGAGCGCTCCATGCACCAGCGCCTCCTTCAGCGATTTATAGGAATCTTCATACTCGACATACTTGCCGACGATCCCGATCGTAACCGTGTCCTTCGGGTTATAGACGCGGTGCACAATGTCTTCCCACTTGGAAAGATCGCGATCCTTCGCTTCCATCCGCAGATATTTGAGGGCCAGCGTGTCCACGCCTTCGTTGGCGAACACCAACGGCACTTCATACACCGAAGCCACGTCCTTAGCGGTGATCACGGCTTCTTCCTGCACGTTGCAGAACAGCGCAATCTTTGACTTCAACTCTTTGGCGAGAAATCGGTCGGTACGGCAAAGCAAAATGTCAGGTTGAATTCCAATGCTCAGCAGTTCCTTCACCGAGTGTTGCGTGGGTTTCGTTTTCAGTTCCTGCGCAGCTGCGATGAACGGCACCAGCGTCACGTGGACGAACAACGTATCGTCGCGCCCCAGTTCCTGGCGCATCTGGCGGATCGCTTCCATAAACGGCAGCGACTCAATGTCTCCCACCGTGCCGCCGATTTCTACGATCGCCACATCCACGTCCTGCGCCACCTTCTTCATTGCCGCCTTGATTTCATTTGTGACGTGCGGAATCACCTGCACCGTCTTGCCCAGATAATCCCCGCGACGCTCCTTCGCGATGATCTGCTCGTAGAGGCGGCCCGTGGTCCAGTTGTTGTCGCGAGAAAGTTTGGCGTGAGTGAAGCGCTCGTAATGACCAAGGTCGAGATCGGTTTCGGCACCGTCATCGGTTACGAATACTTCGCCGTGCTGAAACGGCGACATCGTTCCCGGGTCGACGTTGAGATAAGGATCAAACTTCATCAGGTTGACCTTCAGCCCGCGGCTTTCCAGCAGGCAGCCGATAGAGGCCGCCGCCAATCCCTTGCCCAGGGAAGACACAACTCCGCCTGTTACAAAGATGTACTTCGCTGGCATCTGTTCCTCGCTCTAAATTGTGTTTGAAAAATTGTGCAGGTGGGGTGCACGATCAATTATGCCAGAACATGCCTGTGGAAACAAACAGAAGAATCCGCGCGCGTTGACTATCCCAGTAATGTGGGCGAAAATGATTTGAGCACTTCCCCCGGAAGTACTTTCCTCAACCCCGATTTATCGGGCTTTCGGCTTTTTGTCTTCAATCGTGGGCCTGTGGCGCAGCTGGGAGCGCGCTTCCATGGCATGGAAGAGGTCGTCGGTTCGATCCCGACCAGGTCCACCAAATTCCCCTTGGGAACTGAACGGAGCGAGTTTCTGGATCTTGCTTGAAGCTTGCCGACAAAACAACTTAACCAAGCATAAAGGAATGCTAGGCTAGTTCTGTGAACCGGCCATCGACTCTCCCCTTCTTGCGCGTTACATTCGCGCTCGTTCTCTTGCCGTGGTTATTATTCAACTCAGTCCCTCCCGCCGCTGGCGCCACCTGGACTGTTCACGCGCAACCCACGCGGCTGGTCAATGGCGGTCCGGTATTGTTTCAAGTGAAATCCCCGGCGCGGTTGGAATCACTGAGCGGCACCTGGCTGGGACACGAACTTTCCTTCAGCTTTGATCCCGCAAGTAAGACCTGGTTCGCGCTGGCGGGCGTCAGCCTGGAAACTGTTCCCGGAACTTATCCCATCGAACTGACCGGCGAAACAACACCTGGAAAAATGCCGGGTAGGAAGATCTCTTTCGCGCGCAAGTTCGCCGTCGCCCGCGGCAAGTATCCTAAGACCGAAGTCAAGCTCAACGTTGAAAGCAAATTCACCGCGCCCAGCCCGGAGCAGCAGAAACAAATTGAAGAAGGCGTGGAGGTGAAGAAGGACTATCTGAACCGCGTTACTCCAGAACGCGAGTGGTCCGGACAATTCACCGCGCCAGCCGAAGCTGAAATTTCTGACGTCTTCGGGGCCGAGCGCGTCTTCAACGGCAAGACGCAGAGTACGCACTTCGGCCTGGACTTCCGCGTCCCCAGTGGCACTCCAGTCGCCGCCATGAATGACGGCACGGTGCTACTGGCACGGCCACTTTATTTCGAGGGCAACTTCGTCGTGCTCGATCACGGCCAGGGACTGCTTACGCTCTACCTGCATCTTTCGGAATTCAAAGTGAAGGAAGGGGATCATGTAAAGCGCGGTGAGATCGTGGGACTGAGCGGCGGCACCGGCCGCGCCACGGGCCCGCATCTCCATGTCGCGGTGCGCTGGCAAGGAACCTATCTCGACCCCGCGAGCCTGATGCGTTTGCGATTGCCGCAGGTAGCAATTAGCAATTCGCGGTAATCCTCATCTGCCGTCCGCAACGCTAGATCGCTAAAGGCTAATTGCTGTTAGCCTTACCATTCCCGCCCGAAAGTCCACTCGATCCGCGTTCCGGAATATCCTGCAGCGCCTCCTTCAGAATCTCTTTTAACTCCAGGTTGCGGATTAACCGGTGCAGATAATTAGGATGCACCCCCAGAATGCGAGCCGCATCGGCATAGCTGCCTTGCGTCTGTTCCACGGCGTCAAGAATCAGTTGCTTCTTCAATTCCTTCACCGCCAAGTGATATTTTGCTTCGATCATCTCCGGCAGTGGAGGCCGTTCCAGCAGCGATTCCGGCAAATCCTCCGGCAGGATCACATCGGAAGACGCCAGCACCAGAGCCCGCTCGATAGCGTTCTCCAATTCCCGGACGTTGCCGGGCCAGTCATAGCTCTTCATGCGAGCCAGCGCTTCACGGGAAATCGGGAGCGCCTTCACCTTGCAGCGCTTCGCATGCTTCTGCACGAAATGGCGCACCAACATGGGAATATCTTCCTTCCGGTCCCGCAGCGCAGGCATCGTGATCTTCAACACTGCCAGGCGGTAATACAAATCCTGACGGAAATTACCGTCGCGCACGGCCTGCTCCAAATTGCAGTTGGTCGCCGCGATCAGCCGGATATCCACTTTAATGGGCTGGATTCCGCCGACTCGTTCGAACTCACGTTCCTGCAGCACGCGCAGCAGCTTGACCTGCAAGGTGGGAGCCAGTTCTCCGATTTCGTCGAGAAACACTACCCCGCCGTCGGCTACTTCGAGCCGGCCCTTCTTTAGCGAAGCGGCCCCGGTGAAAGCTCCACGCTCGTGGCCGAACAGATCGCTTTCCAGAAGCGTCTCAGGAATCGCCGAGCAATTAATGGCCATAAACGGCTTGTTCGCGCGGTGACTGTTGCGGTGCAAGGCCCGCGCCGCCAGCTCCTTGCCGGTTCCGCTCTCGCCCTCGATCAACACTGTCGAATCGGTGGGCGCTGCGCGTTTGAGGAATTGATAAACCTCTCTCATGCGCTCGCCTTCTCCAACCAGGCTTCGTTCCTGGCTGATCTCCACCGTGAGGCGCGCATTTTCCTGCTCCAGCCAGTGCAAGCGGCGGACATTATCCAGCGCTACTGCGGAGATGCCTGCGATCGCCGTCACCAGTTGCAAATGCTCTTCGTTGAGACGGTTCCTTGGACTGTCGCTGTCGAGATAAATGCACCCGATTATTTGCTCAAACACGGTCAGGGGCACGCACAGCAATGAGTGCACCTGGGACGCCGCCAGGCTCTCGATCTCCCGCAGCCCCTCGCTGCCAGGAACGTCGCTGCCCAGAATGCCTATCCCCTGCTCCAGTACCTGACGCGCAATCGTGCGGCTCACCTTCACCGATTGTGCCTGCATCGGTTGCCGCATGCGCCCGAACGTGGAATTGAATTGCTGGCCTTCCTTGTCCGTCAGCAAAATCGCGCCCCGGCTCGCGGGGACAATTTCAAATACCAAGTCCAGAAGCTGGCCTTGCAGCTCGTTGAGATCGCGAATTGCATGCACGATCCGGCTGATCTTAAGCAGCGCGTTCAGATTCCGGGCCAGGCGTGAACTCGCGGGCAGCTCGTGCAGCAACCTGTCCGGCTGCAGATAAATCACGTCCCGGGGATTGAGGACGGTGGTCTCCGCCGTATACTGCGCCTCCTCGAACTCCACTCGGCCGTCCGCCGGCGTCACTTCTTCGTCTTCAATCAGAAACACAAACGATGAGTCGCCGGCTGCGATCTCGTCTCCATGTTGCAGCCATTGCTCTTCGACGCCGGTGCCGTTCACCAGGGTTCCGTTGCGGCTGTCGAGGTCGCGCACCAGGAATCTTCCGTCCTGCCCGCTCAGCAGACAATGTTTTCGAGAGACCGAGGGGTCGCTGATCGCGATTCCATTCGACGCCTCTCGCCCAATCGTGATTTCTCCCTCGGACAGAGGAATCGTCGAGTCTTTCAAGGGTCCCGAAACCGCTAGAAGTCGGGGATGCAAGCGCCTCACCTCGCGCCCTTCTTATCACACTTCCGCCCCAAATTCATTCCCGAATCGAAGTTTTTCCGTTATCCGAACAGATAGGAATCGCTATCCAATCGGATAGCGTCTGGAACCGGCCGCGGCTTAAGGGCGAGTGTGCCTCCGGCCGCAATCAATCATTAAGCGCTTTGCCAACAGCATGTTGGCGAGATGCCGATAATCTTTGCCACGGCGGACACAATTGGCACACAGCATGCACTCCGGATGCTGCGCTACTGCTCGGCAAAAAGCGATGGGGGAAGCGCTTTTGCAGTATTCCTTGTCGAGATGGCGCAAATCAGGGATCCGAAGGGCCCCCTCATCGGATCCCTGGTTTTTTGTAGGCCAGAATCCTCAACTGGCGACAGCTTCATCCCCTGCCGCAACAACGCCGGGTATCGGCACCACGGCCCCGTCGCGAAAGGTAACGCTGTTTCCGGAAATTGCCGGCACGCGCTCGCCCGGAACCAGAATCCCCACCAGATTCAGCGGATCCGCAGCCGACAGCGTAATCATTCCCGGCGTGGGCTCAAGCTTTCGCATCGCTCGCACCGATTCCACCGCAACCGGCAAGGCAAATTGTTCGCCCAAGAATCCATCCACAAATCGCCCGCCCCGAATCTCGCCCCGATCCTCCAACCGGCGGAAGCCTGCCAACAGTTCGCGCCACGGCGGCAGGTTCGCTTCTCGTGCCAGCACGTCCCGCACTACGATTCCGTAACGCCGCAATAACATCCAGCACGCTGCTTCTACTTGCCGTGGCCGCTCAACAACTTCACCTGTGTGAAGCAGAGCCCAGCGTCCAGCGTTATGCCGCGGACGCGTGGTGCGCCCGCTACCCTGCCCCGCCCGCCTTTTGGGATCAATCAGTGAACGCAGATTGTCGAAGCCGTCGGCGGTAACCAGCCCCGCCGCCACCAACTCCCAAAGCGCAGTCTCGATCTCCGCTTTCAACTTATCGGTGCCGCGCACGATGTCGGTAAAAAACGACGCGCCCCGCTGCCGCAGAAAATCCAGCACCTTCTGCGCGACATGGCTCAGGCCATTATTGTCGCCCGGTTCCGCGCCCGGATGCCGTGGCGTCATCCAGTCAGAATCTTCGCGGACGAAAAATGTAATCGGCGCAACGCTGGTAGGAATCACCCGCCGCCGAGAAGCCACGCCCGCCTCCGATCCGCGACCCGTGTTCGAATCAAGCGTCGCCGGATGCGGCGACAACCGTCCCCAACCCACCGCCCCAGTCAGGCAAAGCTGGTCAAGCCATTTGGGATCGTAATCCACAATTCGCCGCGCCAGCACCTGCCGCTCCCAGGCATTCGCCGGAATCTCAAACCCCTGCAGTTGCCGCAGCACCTCCTGCGTGCCCCGCTCGCCCGCAACCTGCGTCCCCGCCGCCACGTGCTGCCAGCGCAGCAGCCACTGCATGAATTGCGCTGCCGTAACCGGCTCGATCTGTTTGCGCAGCGTGGCAACCGTCAACCGATGTATGCGAGCCAGCAACCGCCGCTCGCACCATTCCGTCTCGTGCTCATGTGATAACTCATGTGGAGCGGGCGCCCCCGCCCGCTGGACAGTGCCACTAAAGTTTCCCCGAAGAACAGTCCCGCTAGCCTCCATGCGAAGCAAAGCATTCGAGATCTCAGAAGCGCCGATCCCTAAAGTCTCTCCAAGTTGTGCCGCGGTAATCGGCCCCAAATGCGACATCCATCCCGTAACCATCGTAAGCAAAGCATCGTCGCGCGAAGGCGCCGTCGTCTCGACTTCCGCCAACGCATTCTCAAATCGCGCCTCAGGGAACAACGCCGAAAATGTCTTAGCGCGCTCAGCAGCAACCCAGTAGCGCCGGCGTCCCGCCGGCTGTCCAGCGAGCCCGCCCTGAGCTTGCCGAAGGGGCGTCTCGCCCGCGGCGATGGTAGCGATTCCGGCCCGTCCTTCTTTAGTCAGTCTCTCGAAATAACCATCCCAGTCGCCGCTGCTCATGTGGGGACAGCCGCCCTCGGCTGTCCGGTCGAGCGCAGCTCGATCTTCCGGCAGCGCCACCAGCGTATGCAGTACATCGTGCAGCTCATCCGCATCGCGCACATCCGGCCAAGCTTCCTCCCGCACCTGCGCAATCGCCGCCGGATCCAGCCCGCCCACTTCTTCGAGCACCGATTCCGGCAGCATCCGTCGCATCTGCACCGCGCGTGCCCGCCGCTCCTCAAGCGGTGCGTCGTCAAGAAACGCATACGGATTCGCATTCAGAATCTCATGCGAAAATTGCGATGGCACCGGCGTATCGACCGCGATACAACGAATCTGTCCATCCGCCAGCCCGCTCAGCACAGACTTCAGCCCATCAATATCCATCGCCTCAGTGAGCACATCCTTCATTACCTCATTCACCAGCGGATGATCTGGAATCTGCCGCTCACCCTGAATATTTTCGAAGCAAGCCGCTGCGTCGGGAAAAACCGAAGCCAGCAGATCATCGGAGCGCATGCGCTGAATCTGCGGCGGAACTTTCTTTCCATTTTGAAAACGCAACAGAGCCAAAGCTCGGTTCGCGTCCCAGCGCCAACGTGTGGCAAAAATCGGAGAATCCAGCGCCGCCTGCTCCAAAATCGGCTGCACCGTCGCCGCCTGCAGAAAATTAAAAACGTCTGCCAGCGGAAAGCTGTGCTGCTCGGCCAGTGCGATGTTCAACCCGTTGTCGGTAGCCGCAGCCTGCAACTCGAAGTTGAACCCAACACAGAAACGCTTGCGCAGTGCCAGGCCCCAGGCCTTGTTGATGCGCCCTCCAAACGGCGCGTGGATCACCAACTGCATCCCGCCGCCTTCATCGAAGAAGCGCTCCGCAATTACAGTCGTCTGTGTGGGCACCGCGCCCAGCACCGCTCGCCCCTGCAGAATGTATTCAATCGCCTGTTCCGCCCCGGAATCATCCAGTCCGCACTCTTCTTTGAGCCAGCCAACCGCGCGCGCAACTTCCGGCTGCGTAGCCGAAAATCCGACGGGAGAAGTGTGCGGCAACATCTCGCTGATTTTTTCCCGCAGAGTTCCAATGTGCTCCGAAAGTTCCTGAGTTCGCGCCGGCGCTTCCCCCCGCCAGAAAGGAACGCTAGGCGGCGCGCCATGCGCATCCTGCACCAGCACCCGCCCGGCGTTAGTTTCGATGCGCCGGATCATCCACGACGTATTGCCCAACAGCATGATGTCGCCGCGATTGCTTTCCACGGCAAAATCTTCATCCACCGTTCCCACAACAATTCCATCAGGCTCCGCGACCACTGCGTAAAGAGAGTTATCTGGAATCGCTCCTCCGCTGGTGATCGCCGCCAGCCGCGCCCCGCGCCTAGCTCGCAGCTTGCCGTTCACTCGATCGCGGTGCAGGTACGCGCCATAACGCCCGCGCCGCGAGGCAATTCCCTCGCTCAGCATCTCCAGAATCGCATCGAAGGTCCCACGCTCCAGGTTGCGATACGGATACGCCCGCCGCACCATCGCAAATAAATCAGCCTCACTCCAGCCGTCGCCGGCATCGGCATCGCCGGCCGTGGAACTTGTAGCGCCGGCGTCCTCGCCGGCTGTCGCGAGCCCATCCTGGGCTCGCTCCCGCAATCGAGGCGCAGCCGCCTTTGTCCCCGCAGCGCAAGCCGCCACAATCTGCTGCGCCAGCACGTCCAGCGGCGCTTCCGGAATCATCAACCGGTCCAGGTCTCCGTGCCGAATCGCCCGCACCAAAGCCGCGCACTCCAGCAAATCGTCGCGCGTCGTACAGAAAAGCCGTCCCTTCGGCACCGCTCCACGCCAGTGTCCCGACCGTCCCACGCGCTGCAGCGTAACCGCAATCGCCCGCGGAGAATTGATCTGCACCACCAGATCCACCGTTCCCACATCAATGCCCAGTTCGAGCGACGCAGTCGCCACCAGCACCCGCACCTGGCCTTCTTTCAATTTCTTTTCCGCCGCCAGCCGCAGCTTGCGCGAGAGACTGCCGTGATGCGCCGCCACATTCTCTTCCCCAATGCGCTCGCCGAGATTGTGCGCCACGCGCTCCGCCATCCTCCGCGTATTCACAAACACCAGCGTCGACCGGTGCTGCTCGACCAGCGTCACCAGCCGGTTGTACACCTCGTCCCACATCTCGTTCGAAGCCACCGGCCCCAAAGGCATAGAAGGAACTTCGACGGCGAGATCAAGCGTCCGCTTGTGCCCAATGTTGACGATGACGGGATCGGAACCTAGCGACGAGAAGTCGGACTCAGATTCGGCTCGGGAAGGGCACGACTTCAGTCGTGCCGTATGGGCCGAGCTATCGGAGTCGGCTTTAGCCGCTGAGGTTCTGCATCCCGTCAGAAAATGCGCAACTTCTTCAATCGGCTTCTGCGTAGCAGAAAGCCCGATCCGCACCGGCGGCTTGCGAGTCAGGGCGTCCAGCCGTTCCAGCGACAAAGTCAAATGAGCCCCACGCTTGTCGTCGGCCACAGCATGAATCTCATCCACGATCACGGTCTCGACATCGCGCAGAATCGCGCGGCTCTTATCCGCGGTCAGCAAAATGTAGAGTGACTCCGGCGTAGTCACCAGAATGTGCGGCGGCCGTTTCAACATGGCGCGCCGCTCTGGCATCAGCGTGTCGCCGGTCCGCACCGCAGTGCGAATTTCCGGCATCAGCAAGCCGCGCTCCCCGGCCATGGCGAGGATTTCCCCCAGCGGCACTTCCAGATTTTTCTGGATATCGTTACCCAGCGCCTTCAGCGGCGAAACATAGAGGACTTCGGTTCGATCAGCCAGATCCCCCGCCAACGCCTTGCGCACCAGCCGGTCGATGCACGCCAGAAACGCAGCCAGCGTCTTGCCCGACCCGGTAGGCGCGGAAATCAACGTAGTCCGCCCCGCCAGAATGTGAGGCCATCCCTGCTCCTGCGGCTCTGTGGGCGTGCCAAACCGCTGCACAAACCACTCCGCAACGAGAGGATGAGCCCAAGCGAGAGAGGAAGGAAAAGAGGTCACAACCGAAATATTCTATCATGCTCGCTTTCGCAAAACATTCGCCTCACGGCTGACCGGCGCGGCAGCAGCACAAACTACTCTCCGCGTCCGCTCGATAAGGCTTTTGGGAACCCACGGTGTTAGAATTCTCCGTCCATCCCCGAACCCAGGAGAACCAACTTGACCACGTTGCGCTCGCTGACCTGCTACGTACTACTCTTCGCCTTCACGCAATTCACAGCAGCCCAAACTTCTTCGGAAATGGCGGCCTCGTCCGCCGCCTCCGCGCAGCTTCTCGGCTACACCGCGCAAACCTCCAGCGCCGAGCGCGACTGGGAAAAGAAATTTCAGGAAGGCATCGTCGCAGCCAACGTCCGCGAGAATGATCGGCGGCTCAGCGCGCGTCCTCACCACGTCGGCTCGCCTTACGACAAGGACAACGCCGAGTGGATGCTCGCCCGCTTCAAGGAATGGGGATTCGACGCCCACATCGAAACCTTCGACGTATTATTCCCCACGCCGAAAGAGCGCGTGCTCGAACTCATCGAGCCTACAAAGTTCCGCGCCAAGCTGCAGGAACCAGTTCTCGCCATCGATCCAACTTCGAATCAGACTTCCGAACAACTTCCCACCTACAACGCCTATTCCATCGACGGCGACGTAACCGCGCCGCTGGTATACGTGAATTACGGCAACCGCGACGACTACGAACAGCTCGACCGCCTCGGCGTTTCCGTCAAAGGAGCGATCGTGATTGCGCGTTACGGCGAAGGCTGGCGCGGCATCAAGCCCAAAGTCGCTGGCGAGCACGGCGCGATCGGCTGCATCATCTATTCCGATCCCAAGGGTGATGGTTATTTCCACGGCGAAGATTATCCCGAAGGCGGCTGGCGTCCGCGCGAAGGCGTGCAGCGCGGCAGCGTCATGGACACGGATTATCCCGGTGATCCTCTGACTCCGGGCGTTGGCGCAGTTCCCGGCGCAAAGCGGCTCGCCATCAAGGATGCGAAGACGATCACAAAAATCCCCGTGCTCCCAATCTCCTATGCCGATGCGCTGCCCTTTCTCTCGGCCTTGCACGGTCCTGTAGCACCGGAAAACTGGCGGGGAGCGCTGCCCATCACCTATCACGTCGGTCCCGGCCCCGCGCGCGTTCATCTCAAAGTCATGTCGAACTGGGACACCAAACCCGTTAACGACGTAATCGCGACCTTGCGAGGCTCGAGCACTCCCGATGAATGGGTGATTCGCGGAAACCATCACGATGCCTGGGTGAACGGCGCCGACGATCCCCTCGCAGGCATGTCTCCCGAGCTCGAAGAAGCTCGCATGCTCGGCGAACTGCACAAGCAAGGCTGGTCGCCCAAGCGCACCATCATCTACTGCGCATGGGACGGCGAAGAACCAGGCTTGCTCGGCTCCACGGAATGGGTTGAGACGCACCTCGACGAACTGCGCAAGCACACCGTCTCTTACCTCAACACCGATGGCAACGGCCGCGGCTTTCTCTTCGCCGGCGGAACGCAGGATCTGCAGGCCGTGATCAGCGCCGTCGCTGACGACATCAACGATCCCGAGAAGAATATCTCGGTGCGGGAGCGAGCCCATTTGCGCGCTATCCTGAAAGCCAAAGATGCGGAGGAGCGCGGCCAGATTCGCAAGCGTACCGATCTGGAGGTCTGGGCGCTCGGCGATGGATCAGACTACACCGCTTTTCAAGACCACGCAGGCATTTCCGCGCTGGACATTGGCTTCGGCGGCGAGGACGACGGCACTCAATACCATTCTATTTATGACGACTTCTATTGGTATACGCACTTCGCTGATACAGATTTCGCCTACGGACGCGCGTTAGCCCAGACTGCGGGCAGCGCGATGATGCGCATTGCCGATGCCGATCTGCTTCCCTACGACTACACTCCGCAGGCTGAGGCCATCGCCAAGTATGAAACCGAACTGGAAAAGCTCTTGAAGGAAAAGCAAGACGAATTCACCGAGCGCAATCTCGAACTTAAGGAGGGAGTATTCACCGCGACTTCCGATCCGCACAAAACCTACGTTCCGCCTCCGGCCGAAATCGTTCCGCCGTTCATGAACTTCGCTCCCCTGAAGAATTCCATCGAATTACTGAAGAAGAGCGCGGATGATTACTCCAAGGCTCTAGCCAAGTTCAAGAGGAGCGGAGCGACGATTTCTCCGCAAGCTCTCAATGCGGTGAACGCCGATCTGCTTGGCATCTCGCGCCTGTTCCTGAATGAGAAAGGTTTGCCTGAGCGTCCCTGGTTCAAGAATCAGATTTATGCTCCTGGCGCTTACACCGGATACGGCGCGAAACCCATCGCCGCGGTCCGCGAATACATGGACGAAAAGAAATGGAAGGAAGCCGACGCTCAGATTCCCATGGTCGCGCAAGTGGTGGAGAATATCGCAGGCGGCATCAGCAAGGCCGCCGAGGACTTGGATGCCGCGCTAGCCGCGAAGAAATAAAGAGCGTTTCGCGTTAGTGCTGGCGGTTGAAAGTGCAGAAACAAAAAACCCACCGGATGCTTGCTTGGGGCGTGCTCGGGTCAGCATCCGATGGGCTACCGTTTCTCCTTACTCACCCTGTTGTTTTCAGGAGTATTTGATTGATTAAACCCTAGAACCCGGCCAAGTTCCGTCTAATTTTGTAAAAGTTTGTAATTTTCGCAAAGTTGGAGCGATCTTTATCACGATCAATCGGGTAGATGCTGTAGACGTTGGCGGACAATCCTGTAGGAAAGGCGTTCCGCGACACAACGGACTTTCGATCGCTGTACTAATCCGGAATCGCGGCTGTCTTCGAGGCCATGATTTCGACGAAGCGCGGATTTTTCCGCAATGTCGCAAACTCTTCGTCCTTGTATACATTCTTCATATCCTTATAGCCGTCCTCCATCGCCTTCTTCAGGTATTCGAGCGATTGGTCGGAGAATCCCATCTTGGCGTACAGCTTCGCGACCGTGTAGTCGAAGCGGGCGCGATCTTCCGGGCCCGCCAGTTGCGCCTCAATGCCGGCGCGTGAACTTCGTTCAAACACTCCAGGGTCGAGTTGCAGGGCGTGCTGATAGGCGGCCACCGCGGGCTCGAACTTTTTCTCGGCAAAATAAGCAGCCCCCAGATTGTTGAAAAACGCCGCGGACGTATCATCGATGGCGATAGCTTTGTGGCACTGCTTGATGGCAGCGCCATACTTTCGGTCTCCGTAATAGGCGACAGCCAGATTGCCGTAGGCTTCGGCAAACGTGCGATTCGCCTTGATCGCCCGCTCGCAGGTCTTGCGGGCATCCTTCCAGCGGTTCATCAGCAGTTCGCTGCGGCACATTTTATTCAGCACCGGGGCGTTATTGGGAGACTTCAGCAAAGCTGCGCGATAATAATCCAGCGCGTCCAAATAAAGCTTCGCGGCGTGCAAGGCGTCGCCTTGTTGCTCCAGAGCGGCCGCGGTTGCGTCCGGAGCCGGAGGATCGATGGCGCGAATCAAGGGCGGGGCGATCTGCACCTGCTCCTGAGAAACTTGCGCCTGTGCGGCTGTGAAAGGGATTACAACAAGAAGAAGAACCAGGCAGGCCTTTCGGTAGGACATACACACCCCCAAGGCGACCAACTCCCACGCGGCCATTCTGCCACACTTTTCGCCTGGCGGCGAAGAAATTTGAGTCCGCGAGCCCCATATTAGGAGACTGTTGATTTCCTACCCAAATAAAGTTTCGGGCGGCCTCCCCAGAGCAGAGTGTTTTGTTTAGTTAGGAGCTGAAACCGGGTACCCCCCTCCCCCCAACACCTCCGAAAGTCCTGCGGGTCGCGGGTTCTGCAAAAAGTGCCTGCAAAATCTTGATGTCAAAGAGCTTAGGGGTCAAAATCTTGAGAACAAAGGAGTTGGGGGTGGTCCGGTCGGGCCGTCCATAGCCGTTCTCCTCCGTCATGATCGCGCAACTTCGACAGTCGGCGCAAGGTTGGATGTCACATGGGGCTGTGGAATCTCTGCGTGAAAATGTATATATGCCCTCGGATGCTGCCGGCGCAATGGGGACCCTTCGACTCCGTTTGTCGCGCGCTTTGCGCGCGACAAACTCCGCTCAGGATGACAATCTTACGAGGATCAGCTTGTCAGGATCAGTGCGGTGTGGTCTGTGTGGTATCCGGCGGCTTGGGCGGCGTTGGCGACTTGTCGTCTTTGAAGATGCCTGCGATCTTGCCGAAGAAGCCCTTCTTCTTTTGTGCGTCGCCGTTCTGCTGGTCTTGTCCGTTTGCTGAGTTCGGAGGCGGCAACGGCTTCTGGGCGCCACCGAAGAAGCGGGAGAGGAATCCAGTCACCCCGGCCTGTTGATCGCAAGTCTCGCGCGGCTCCGTACCCGCGACGAAGGCCGCTTCATAATCGTCCGGACAGGAAGAGGTAGCTAGGCGGTTCGTGGCCTTGTCCAGTTCCACGTCGACCACGCCGGTGGGCTGCGCGAATTCTTTCATGTCGGCATACTGCGGCAGCGCCGCCGCCTTCTTCATGAACTCAGTCCACATGGGCCCGGCGGTCTGCGCGCCGGTAAGCCGAATGTCGCTATAGTCGTCATAGCCGACCCACACGATGCACAATAAATTCGAGGTGTAGCCTGCGAACCAGCCATCATGCGAGGTTCCCGTCTTCCCTGCTGCGGGAAGGGTGAATCCGTGCAGGCGGACCGCCGTGTAGCCGAGGCCATTGTTGATCACGCCCTCCAACATGCTGGTCATGACGTAGGCAATGCGCGGATCGAGCACCTGGCGCTGGTCGGTCTTGAAGTTCGCCACCACGTCGCCCCGGGCGTTGCGCACGGAGTTCACAAGAATTGGCGAAAGCCGGTCGCCGTTGTTGGCGAACGACGTGTAGGCTCCCGCCATGTCGAGCGGAGCGGCCTCGTACGATCCCAGAGCCATGGCCGGCGTAGCCTTCACGGAAGTAATTCCCGCCGAGCGTGCCAGGTCCGCCACTTTGTCGTACCCGACCTCTTCCGCAACTTTGACGGTGGCGTTATTCAGCGACATGGCCAGCGCATAGCGCAGGGTGACGTCGCCGTGGTACTCCTCTTTATAGTTGCGCGGCTCGTAGATCTGGTCGCCATAGGCGAAGCTGGTGGGTGCATCGGTCACCGTGGAAGCCGGCGTGATCACATTGGTTGAGCCGTCGAGCGCGGTGTTCATGGCCGCGGCATAAACGAAGGGCTTGAAGATGGAGCCGGTGGGCCGCTTCGCCAAAGCGTGATTCAGCTGGCTGAAACCGTAATCGCGCCCTCCCACCAAGGCCAGCACCGCGCCGGTGTGAGGATCAAGCACGACCATCGCGACCTGGGCCTGCGGGCCCGGCGCCACCGTCGTTTCGATTTTCTTGCCCACCTTCACGCGCTTGGTGCGCAGCTTTGTGACTTGCTCATCCACCAGCTTCATGCCCATCTCGACCGACTGCGCCGCGGCCTTCTGCAGATCGGGATCGAGCGTCGTATAAATGCGGTAAGACTGATCGTTCAGCTCGTGCTCACTGAACTTGTTGATCAGGGTGTCGCGCACCATGTCGACGAAATACGGAGCGTCGGCCGCCTCCACATTCAAGGGAGCCAGCTTCACCGCGGTGGCCTTGGCTTTTTCCGCCTGCTCGCGAGTGATGGCATGCGTCTCGACCATGGAATCGAGCACCAGGTTGCGCCGCTCGGTGGCGCGCTCCAGATGGCGGTACGGCGACAACCGGCTCGGTCCCTGAATAAGTCCCGCCAGCAGCGCCGCCTCGGGCAACGTGATGTCTTTCAAATCCTTGTTGAAATAAGCTTGTGACGCCTCGGCAAAGCCGCTGATGGCGAACGATCCGCGCTGGCCCAGGTTTACCCAGTTGCCATAGAACTCAAAAATTTGCTGCTTGCTGAACTTCTGCTCCATCAACTCGGCAATCAGCATCTCGGTGAGCTTGCGGCGCACGGTTTTTTCCGGCGTCAGGAAGAAACCGCGGGAGAGCTGCATGGTGATGGTTGAACCGCCCTGCTCGTGGCGTTGCCGCGTCAGATCGATCCAGCCCGCTTCGAACATGCGGATGAAGTTCACCCCGCTGTGCTCGAAGAATCGCCGGTCTTCGATCGCCAGCACCGCATCGACCATTACTTTGGGAATGTCCGAGTACTTCACGACCTCGCGCTTGGAGCGCTGTTCGGAATCGAACAACGCAGTCACCAGCTGCGGTTCCAGTTCGTAGGCGGAGAGCTCGTTGCCCCGGCTGACGATCTTATCCACCTGTCCGTCCGCAATCGAGATATGCGCCGCTTCCGGACTGTGGTAGCTCTCCGGCCCCGGAGTGATCTCGATGCCGTCGCTCACAAGGTGGAAGGTGCCGAGCGGCGATTGCCCGTCTTTCTCGGAATAGCCCGCGCGGAGCAGCTGCGCAGCGATTTCCCTGGCGTCTATTTTGTCGCCGTCGCGCACCGTGCGCGGCAAAGCATAGATCTTGGCGGAATTTCCGAACACCGGGCTGCGGAAGCGTTGCGCAATGATGCGGTCGTACTTGATGTAGTAGTAACAAAACAATCCGCCCAGGCCGATCGCCGCCACCAGGAAGATTACGATCGCGGCTCGGATCACCGGATCGCGCGACAGTCTGCGCTGGGCCGGGCCGCCGTTGCCTGCGCGACTTCCTTTTCCCGGGATTTTGATCTTAATGGCCACGGTTACTCAACGCCCGCTGATAAGACTGCCTGCTGGTCAGACGTGCTTCCCAGGGAATGGGATGCGCCAAAAGGTTTGCCTTCGGCTCACCCTTTGCCGCTTCCCTGCCCCCGTTTTGTGCCACGGCAATGTCAGGATGCGATGCCTCCATTGTACCGCCCCGCGCACCAACAAAAAGAGACCCGCAGTTCATGCGGGTCTCTAAGCTGTTAACAGTGTAGCGTGCTGATTCCGCTGCACCATCGGAACCGGAATCGATTATTGCGGATCGGTCACCGCCCAGTAGCCGGGAGTCACCAGCGGGGTCGGCTGGACCGGTTCCGTAAGCACACCCGTGCCGGCGGCGTCGTCCATCACCGCAAGCTGGGGAGTGGCGGAATCTCCGTAAGAAAATAAATAATCGCCGCTCTGGTCGAACTGACCGAACAGCGCAAAGGTTACGCCGCTGAACGGCGAACCGGGGGTAATGGCAGTCAATGCGCCCGTGGTGGTGTTTAGCAAATAGCCCTCCACGGGATTGTAGGCTGCGCCGCTGTCGTTGACGCTGAACGAGTAGACAAAGTCTCCGTTGGCTGCGACCGGCTGGACTGCGATATTGAACGGCGCATACGTCGTAGCAAAGGGCGAGTTGGCTACCGGCTGTATCGAGCCCGGAGCCGTCCCACTTTGTTCAATGTAAAAAACGTAGAGATTCTTGTCATCGGCGGTCACGCCGGCGGCCACAGACTTGCCCGTAATCCCGATCAGAAAGGTTCCGGTCGGGTCGCCTTGCACTGCCCACATGGGATACGCGAATGGGCTGCCGTTCACCGGCGTCAGAGTACCTTCACTGGCCCCGGTTCCGATGCTGTATCCCGCCACGCTGAGGCCCTGGTGGTCGGCAGTGATTGAGGTCGCGTACAGGTATTTTCCCAGGCCGTCGGTGGTCAGGTTCCAGGGCTGGAATGTGCCGGTAGAAAACGGAGAATTCGGAGCAAGCGTCAGAGCGCCCGGCGTTGTGCTGGTGGGCGGCGCTATCTCATAGACCCATATTTCATCATCACCCGCATCGGCGACGAACAAGAGCGTACCTGCGGGATTGGTGATCATGCTGAGTTGATTGAATCCGCTGACGCCGACAGATCCAAGATAGGACACGCTGTAGGGACTGCCGGTGATTGCGGTCAGCGCTCCAGAGGTCTTATCGACCGACCATCCATAAATTTGCCCCGTCGAGGAAAACGCGGTGTAGAGAAACTGCTCCTGCGCCACCACCACTCCGAGGCTCGGATCGGTGGGTGGAATCAACGGCGCGTTGAAGCCCGAGATCGGTACAAACGTCCCTGCGCCGGCGTTCAGCTCATAGCCATCCATGGTGCCCGTCGTCGTGCCGCCGATTTGGTCCACGGCATAAGCAAATGCTGTCGCCCCGCCGCCGCCACCGCCGCCGCCACCTGTGCCGCCAGTGCCGCCTCCGCCAAGCCCCGAGCCCGAGGGGGTGCAGCTCGAACTGCCGAAGGTGACGGCGCAGTTGTAGGAGCCGCCGCAACCAGCCAGGAACATCAATGCCAGCGCCACCAGCAAACTGAGTAGCACTCGAACTTGCATCTTCATGAACTGCCTCCACCTAAGCTTCACTGGTTGCGGACACGCTGGCTGCAAAGGATCAGCGGCAAACGCGTGATAAAGCTCTTAACCTAATTGCGATAGTAGGTGGAAGGTAACTTAGTGGCAACGTTACGAATGTCACTGGCCCTCGAGTGAGAATTGTGGGTACTAATCGACGGCGAGGAACCTGACACTGAGCCCGGAGTTCTATGCCGTCTCTAAGATTGGAAGCCGCCCTCAATAATTTCTCCGAGAGATATTTTGTCGTTCGGATTTAAACTCGGGCCGAAGTTGATCCCCACAAGGGACCTGGAAACTTCGCAAAGGGGCGAGGGGCTTGGGGTTTCATCGGTAAATACTTCTTATCCGACTGCATGCGAGCTGCACTTATTCCATCTTAAAGTATGAAGATAAATTCTTCCGGAGCGCGCGAAAACAACCTCGCTGTGACTATTGGACGTGACCAATGGTTTGCATGGTAACCACACATTTCTCTTGCCTCCATTATTAGAAGCTGACAACATTCGGATTGGAATCAGCGGGGATTTTTGTCAGGAGGATTCTCTCACGTGAAACGCTCAAACATTCTGGCCGCATTGCTCGTTGCCTTGTCGCTCATCTCAACCGGATGCGGCACTTCGGATTATGTTCAGTCGATCGAGATCACGTCTACCGGCTCATCGAGTGGCGGATTTTTCAACCTTGCGGGAATCGATGGCACGCTGCAGCTGCAGACGATGACGGTCTACCACAGCGGCAAAACTGTCCCCGTCACTAACTCGGTCACCTACACAGTTATGCCGGTAGGCTGCCAATCCAGCGGACTCCAACCTCCAAATGTGTGCGGGGCCGCGTTGCCGGCTTATGGTCCGACCACTGTGCCCATTAATTCAACGGGACTGATGACGGCTGTTGCGGCTATGTGCACCTGGGTCGATCTTGAGTCCGGCAACCCTCTCGCGCTGCCGACGCCGCCGCAATATAACTGGGAATACACCGGATACTATCAAGTTACGGCAACTTATAACGGCATGGTCTCGCAGCCGGTCGCGATCGGCGTGGGTTCGGCAGCGGGCAACGCTCCGGACGGCACCTGCGGCCCGTCGTAGAACTTAAAGTTTTGAGGTTCGCGTCTGCTCCCCCTGCAGACCGGGCCCGACCTGACGTAGGTTCCGGCAATCTATTCTGAGGTATCCTCTCAAGCTGCGCGGCCGCCGGCCGCGCAGCTTTTTCTTTTGCAGCCTCACCCGCCATCACGACTCGAGCCGGCCGTGACCGCGCAGCGCGCTGGGACTGACGATTACATCATCTATCGCAGATGGTTCAGGATAAGCGCATCGCCTGTGCAGGATTCAGGTCGGCACTCCGGAGGACCAACAGCGTGACGCCACCTTTAAGGTAGAGTGCAGCGCCTGAGAGCAGCGTAAGGCAAAGGATAAGTGTGCCTTTAGGCTAGGAGTAACACTTGACGATCCGGAAAGAGAGGGATAAGACAGGCCACAGTCAGCAGCCGGCGGCGATTCTACTCCCAGTTATGCCGCCACTAACTACCGCCGCTAAGTGCTACTTGTTTTCGCTCGATGGATTGAAGTGGAGTTCAAACGAATAGCCGGGCAAGTTGATGGGTACGGTGTAATCTGCGGCAACGTAAACTGCCATCAGGCCGGGGGTGAGGATGCGCTGCACTGTCACCTGCTTCTCAGAGATCGGGAGGTCGTGTTCCTTAGCCTTGCGCAGTACATCGTTGCGAACGTCATCGTCCGTTTTCTGCGGATTCGCCCCGGCCATCATCGCGACCTGCCTGAGGTCGTCCTGAAAGCTGAAATTTGCCATGATGGGCGGAAGCACCTGGAACAACCCGATCACCACCAAAACCACTGCCGCAAATCCAACCAGCGCTTTAAAGGTTCCCATAGTCTTGAAACTGCGCCGCCCGCCAGCGACGCAACTTTCAAGTCCTGGCTGGCAGCACTCCTTGAAAATATTCCACTACCTTGGCGATCGTAACATCGCGCACTTCGCGAGTCGAGCGCAGAACCACTTCCACAGTACCTTCGGTAACCTTCTTTCCGACTGTGATTCTAAAGGGGATTCCGACCAGATCTGCATCCTTGAACTTCACCCCGGGCCGTTCGTCGCGGTCGTCGAGGATCACGTCAAAGCCGGCAGATTCCAGGCGAGTTCCCAGCTCGACCGCCGCCTTCAGCAGGCTCTCGTCCTTCACGTTGACGGGAGTAACCACAATTTCAAACGGCGCGATGGAGGGGTGAAGCCAGAATCCATTCTCGTCGTTACTCTGCTCGACCGCGGCCGTGAGAATGCGCTCGATCCCAATGCCATAACTGCCCATGATCGGAGTAACTTCCTTGCCGTTCTTATCGAGCACGCGGGCGCCCATCGCCTCCGAATAGCGGTAACCCAGCTTGAAAATGTGGCCGATCTCGACCGCGGTATCGATGCGCAGCGCCTTTCCGCAATTCGGACAAGCTTCGCCCGCCGTAACCGCGCGCAGATCGGCATACGCCGTAGGATGAAAATCCTTCCCCGGCGTGAGATTCTTCAGGTGATAGTCCTCTTTATTGGCGCCGCCGATCAGATTCGCGCGGCCTTCGAGAGCCTTGTCGACCAGCAGCACCGGCAGCATCGCATCTTTTTTCAAATCCTTGGACCAGTCAATTCCCACCGGCCCCAAATATCCCGCCGGCGAGCTGAACAATGCTTTGATTTCGCTTTCCTCCATAGGCCGCGTAGCGACCCCCACGGTAGCGTTGAACTTCGCTTCATTGAGCTGATGATCGCCGCGCATCAGCACCACAATCGGCCGTGATTTCGTCTGGGTCTTCTCGTCTTTCTTATTCGGCGCCAACTTATCGGACACTGGCTCGTCCGTCATGTAAGCCAGCGTCTTGATCTTGTTCTTCGGCGAGACTCCCAGAAACCGCGCCACATCTTCAATCGTTTTCTGCCCCGGAGTGTGCACCGGGAGCGGACTTCCATCGCCTTCGGGCTTCAGATCTTCAACTGCCTCCAGCTTCGACGTAGCTTTCTCCATGTTCGCGGCGTAGTTGCAGCCGTTGCAGCTCACAATCTGATCTTCACCGGCCGGAGTGCGCACCATGAACTCGTGCGACTCTTTGCCGCCCATCGCTCCCGAATCCGCCTCCACCACCATGTACTTCAATCCACAGCGGTCGAAAATGCGGCAGTAAGTGTCGTAATGCTTTTTGTAGGAAACATCCAGGCCGGCCGCGTCGATATCAAACGAGTACGAGTCCTTCATCATGAACTGTCGCACTCGCAGCAACCCGGACTTCGGCCGCGGCTCGTCGCGAAACTTCGGAGCGATCTGGTACCAGATCTGCGGCAACTGTTTGTAACTGCGCAGTTCTTTCATGGCAATCGAGGTCGTCACTTCTTCTTCGGTCATGCCGAGGGCAAGGTCGGCGCCTTTGCGGTCTTTCAGCCGAAACAAATTGTCGCCCATGAGAGTCCATCGACCACTGGCTTCCCAAATTTCCCGAGGATGAAGGGCGGGCAGAAAGAACTCCTGGCCGATCCTGTCCATCTCCTCGCGAACGATGCCGATAATTTTGTTGAACGACCGGTTGCCCAGAAAAAGGTACGAGTAAATGCCCGCCGCCAGCTGCCGAATGTAGCCCGCCCGCACCAGAAACTTGTGGCTGGCCACTTCCGCGTCGGCCGGGGCCTCACGCAGTGTAGGAATGAAGAGTTCTGACCATCGATGCATAAAGTTTTAGTACCTGGTACCGAGTTGCGAGTACCGAGTGCAGGACACCCGATCATCCCTCAGGGAATCGTTTATTGTAAATGATGGCGCGAAATGGGCCGCGTAAGCAGAAACACTCCCCGGGGTTTAACTCGAGCACTGGGTACTCGCAACTCAGCATTCGTTTAAGAAGTCAGCCGCCGCAGAATCTCTTTCCCCAGTTTCTGCGTTTCCCCGAAAAACTTCTGATACTCGACGAACAACCGGTTCATCTCCAGCGACTTGTCGGCAGTGAGCTTTTTGCGCAGCAGCATGTCGCGCACGTGCACCGGGTTCGGCAGGGTTGCGTCTTCGGTCAATTCTTCCAGCGCCGTATTAGGGTCGTAGTGATACATAAGATGATTGTAGCGCCGCCGTCCCGGCGCCTACCGGCGCTACACTAATTCCGTGCTCCATAGGTCGTGCAGGTGCACGATCCCGTCCAGTTTCCCGCCTCTGTCGACCACCATCAGCGAGGTAATCTTTTTCTCTTCCATCAGAGCCAGCGCGGTCGCGGCAAATTCTCCGCCTCCAATCGTCCGCGGATTCTTCGTCATGCAATCGCCCGCGGTCAGATCAAGCACGTCTTTCCCGCGCTTCTCGAGCAACCGGCGCAGATCGCCGTCGCTGATGATGCCCACCAGCCGTTCGCCTTCCACCACCGCCGTCACGCCCAGCTTCTTGCGCGACATCTCATAGATCACGTCCGGCATCTTCGTGTTCGGAAAAACTCTGGGCAGTGCCTCGCCCGAGTGCATCAATGATTCCACTCGCGCCAGTCTCTTGCCTAACTTCCCTCCCGGATGCAGGTTGGCAAAATCTTCTTCCCTGAATCCGCGCTTCTCGCTGAGCGTAACCGCGAGCGCGTCGCCCAGCGCTAGCATTGTCGTGGTTGAAGCCGTAGGCGCCAAACCCAGCGCGCAAGCCTCCTCGGCAATCGAGCAATCGAGCGCCACGTCTGCCGCCGAAGCCAACGTGGACGCGTGTGTGGGCAATGCCGGTGTGGAGCGGGCACTCCTGCCCGCTGCCTTTGACTTTGACTTTTCCTTACCACCCGATGCGGTCGTCCCAGAAATCTCATCCCCGGTCATCGCAATCAGCGGGACCCGCAGCCGCTTGATCGTGGCCAGCAGCGCGAGAATCTCCTCCGTCTCTCCGGAAGCAGACAGCGCCAGAACTACATCTCCGCGAACCACCATCCCCAAATCGCCGTGCAGCGCCTCCACGGGATGCAGGTACAACGCCGGAGTCCCGGTCGAACTCAGCGTGGCCGCAATCTTGCGCGCAATCAGCCCGCTCTTTCCCATCCCCGTGACCACGACGCGTCCCGCACAGGAAAACATCAAGTCGACCGCGCGCTGAAACGCAATGGCCATCGGCCCGCCGATGCGGTCGGCGAGCGCGCGCAGCGCTTCGGCTTCAATGCGCACCACGTTCTCGCCAATATGTTTCATGAAAACGCGATCCTAGCAGTGATTGGGCAATTTTGTAATTTGGTAATTACCCAATTGCCAAATTTCTAGAAATGGTCCTCGTTGCCCAGAGGCGTGACCGGCTTTTGCCCCAGCACAGCCAGACCCTTGGCCTGGATCACCCGGTCCCACGGCCCCGCCTGCCAGTTGTCTCTACTCTTCGCCGGAAGCTGCCACGGCGGCAGAGTCACCATCAGATTCCGCGCTATCGAGTGCACGTAGGGTTCGTACATCGACCGCAATTTGTTCAGCTTCTGCCGCGCGTCATCTCCCCCTCGCAGTTTCAATCCCGCAGCCGCCAGGGTTTCTCGCAGGATGTCAAGTTCCGCGTCAGTGAGGCGTTCCGGCGCGAGCGGATCGTAGCGGGCATTCACCACCTGCGCCAGGTCCACCGCCGCATGACGAGCCATCGCAAACGTCAGCTTCGCCTGCCCGGGATGAATTCCGTCAATGCCGGTGATCAACAGCGAAGTCACGTCCAGCATGGTTTGCAGCGCTCCCAGCCACGACTGGTTGCTGTGCTGCGACCGAAAGAAACTCAATACCGGGTAAGAAATATGGCTTTCCAGCAACTCGCCGGACCAGCGTTCCCAGTCGCGGAGGCATCCATCGAGTACCGTCTGGTCGATCTCCGAACTCCCGGCCAGCCGCACCAGTAACTCGCTGGCAGTGGGAGGAGATCCGGCTCGCGCGTCCAGCATCGAGATCTGAATCTCACGCCGGGAAAACGAACCGTACACCACTGGGAGATAGCCGATCACTACTCCCAGAAACGCGAAGCCCATGCCCGCTTCGATCACTGAAAGCGCGCGCGCCGCCCTCGACGTCGGCAGAATGTCACCGTAACCGAGCGTAAAAAAGGTCTGTCCGCTGTGGTAGACCAGCCTGCCAAACGTGATCGGCTCGCCACTCAGTTGTTCATGCTCGCCGATGCCATATTGCACCAAAGCGAAGCCCAGAATCAGGCTCGTGGCCCAGAACACCAGAAGTGTAATGAGCGATAGCGGGCCGAAGTATCCCAGAAAACTCTGTTGCCGGGAAAACGTCCGGATGCGGCGGGCAATGCCTCTCCACGGAATCCAGGTGCGGCGGTAAAACCATGCGGTCAGCTTGAAATGCCGGGTCACCCTCCTCGGCAGCACCACGGTCTCGAACGCATCCAAAAGCACGACGCCGATGATCACGACGCCGAAGATAGCCGCGACAATGCTGCCGTGATGGTTCATGCCAGGTTCTCAGACGATATCGTTCTCAGACGAAATCGTTCTCAGATGAAATCTTGATGCGGAAGGAAGGTTAACAGATTCGGGATGAGCCCGCGGGTCCAACGAGCCTACTGCGGCTTAGGCTGCGGCGGAGGAGTCTGCGCGGGCGGCGTTGTACTCGGCGTCGCCGGTTTCTTCGCGACCGGCCTCTTCCTCTTCGCCACCGGCTTTTTCACCGGCTCGGTGTCGTCGACTATGATTTTCTTCGGAAGCGCGGCCGGAACTGCTGCCTGCGCGGTTTTCAACTCTGCGCGCAGGCGCACAATCTCCTGCTCTTTCGACGCCGCCAGGTTCTCCAAACGCTCTGCAATCTGCTTGCGTGTGCCCTCAAAGCTGGTGAGATCATTCGCCAGACCCTGGAAGTCGTCCTTCGGTCCGAACGCTCCGGCCGACTCCACCACGCTTCCCAGCACATCGTAGAGCGCGTCCAGATTCCGGTACAGCTTGAACGTCGCGGGTAGGTCTTCCGGAGAATTGCGCAATTGCCCGATCATTTCCGGCAATGCATTCTGCAGATTGCGCTGGATGGATTCCACGTTCCCCAGCGCTTGCCTCTTGGAGGAACTGTCAGTCTTCCAGCGCTCGATGCGCAGCCTCGTAAGGTCGTCCTGCGTGCTCTTTGACGTCGCCTCTAGCTGCGCCAGCAGTCCGTTTACCTGGGTCACCGACGTGTAAGAAACCGGCTCTCCTTGCGGCGATGCCGCGGAGGCAACCGTTCCCTGCACCGAATATTGCGGGCTGGCTTGTGCCGGCGTCGCAGAAGTCTGACCGAAGGCAGCCGTACTCCCGAGTAGCGCAAACAGTGTGTAACAACCAAGGATAGATTTAGGGTTCATTGCGTCTGGAGTCGGTGGCGTCGCGCGTGCAACAGAATATAGAGAACGCCATAATTCTACAAGCTGCCGCTTCCGTGTGGCAGGTTCCTGAACGCCAACCCCTTATTTCTACGCTGTTTTGGCGTTATAATCCTTGCCGTCCGCAGAAGTAACCCGGGATCGAACGCGGGCGAAACGCACCAAACCCGCCAGCATCAATGGACTCCGTCGTAGAGAGGATTCGGATCACCTCCTCTTTCGAATCGTGCCCAGATCTAATCTCGGGATAAGGAGACCGCTATGAAAGTTCACACCCTGCTATCCCGTTTCGCTCTATCCGCCGCTCTGCTCCTGCTGGCGGGTGGAACCTCAAGCTTCGCTCAGGACGGTAAACTCGTCCTTCATGTCACTCCCAAACAGGCCTACATCTTCGTGGATGGCCGCGCCATCAGCGAAGCCAGCGAACACCACTCCCTGAGCCTCAGCCCGGGCGAACACAAAATTGAGCTGGCCAACTACGGCTATACTCCGTCAACCCAAACCGTCACCATCACCGCGGGCAAAGACACCCCTCTCGACGTCACACTGACCCCAGTCAGCGGAACTGTTTCCGGCCCCTTCGGCGCCATTTCGATTGGCGGACCTCCTCGCGATGCGGTGCTGCTGAACGGGAAGACTCCGGACTACTTTGTTGGGCATGTCGACGAGTTCAATAACGACTGGATCTGGAAGCAAGAACTCGTGGTTCCACCCGGCACGTATCAGGTTACGGTTCTGTCCAGTAATAGTGACAAGGAAGCTTGGTCGGGTTCGGTTGACGTCCCTGCCAACCAGCGCGTTGTAATCGACATTCCGAAGGGCGTCCGCAAAACGGTTCCCTGGTCCCGCGGAGAGAAACTGAGCTCCATTCCGCGCTTCACCGTAGGCACGGCGAGTGCGACCGTCGCGGTTGCCAAGCCCACGGCACAGTTATCGGTGACTGCGGCGCAGGTCAATTGCGGAGATGCTTCACAAATCAATTGGACCTCGACGGACGCGCCTCGCGTCGAAATCACCCCGGTTGGGCCAGTCGCAACTTCGGGTCAGGAATCCGTCAAGCCCACGCAGAACACCACCTATAACCTGACCGCGACGGGGCCCGGCGGCACCGTCACTTCCACCGCCACCGTCAACGTGAACACAGCCGTCCAGGCCAATCTCGACCTTGCGCCGGCCGAAGTTCACTATAAGAAGGTCGGCGACAAAGTCGTCGTCGACGACAGCACGGCACTGAACTGGACCGCGAAGAACGCCACAACCGTTTCGATCGATGGGGGGACAGTCGATCCCACCGGCAGCCGCACTTTGCAGATCACTCCGAAGAAAACCGATCCGGGCACCGTCGATGAAAACGTTACCTACACACTGAACGCTACCAACGGCTGCGGCGGATCTGAAACGAAGACCGCCACTCTGCACATCACGGGCTCGATTGTTCAACCCGAGATCAAACTCGCGCGCAGCGTTTATTTCCCAACCGACCGGCCGCGGTCGCTCAAGTCAGAAAACGCTCTCCTGCCCAGTGAAAAGGAGACTCTGAAAGCCATTGCGACCGCCTTCACTCAATACCTGGCGGATGAACCCGATGCTCACCTGGTGCTCTCCGGACACGCCGACAAGCGCGGGCCTGAAGCTTACAACCAGCCGCTCTCTGAACGGCGTGCCGCGCTGGCCAAGAAATTCCTCGTGGAACAAGGAGTTCCCGAAGACAAAATTGAGACACAGGCTTTTGGCAAGGAGCAGAACCTGAGCGTCGATCAAGTGAAGCAACAGGTGGAACAGGATGCCAGCCTGAGCCCGGAAGACCGGCATAAGGCGCTCGAGAAAATACAAACGATCGTGCTGGCCTACAACCGCCGGGTGGATATCACCTCGAAACCAACCGGGCAAGAGTCAGCGCGCGAGTATCCCTTCAAGGCCGAGGACTTCGCCAGGCTGGTCGACCGTAACGGCCCAGCGAAACCCGGCAGCGTCGAGATGGCAGCGCAAAAAGAAAAGATAAGCAAGAAGGAGAAGTAGGCGTACATGTCCGGACTCAAGCTGGGTGCCCCATTTCTCGCGCGTTCTGTGCGCGAGAAGTGGGGCTTTTAACTCAGAGCCGGATCACACCGTTGGCGAAGAGTACCCCGCTGGGACGATAATTAGATCATCCTATGTCCCGTCGAACCTCCCTGCTCTTGTTCGTCCTCGCCTTAGTCCTTGCTCCTGGCGCCCAAACCCACGCCCAGCAGCTGGCACGCCGCCTCATCCTCAAAGACGGCACCTACCAACTGGTCACCACCTATGAGATCAAAGGTGACCGCGTGCGCTACAAGAGCGCGGAACGCGACGAGTGGGAAGAACTTCCCTCCGCGCTAGTGGACTGGCCGGCCACCGAAAAGTACGAGAAAGACCGCGCCGCTTCCGCCATCCCCGAAGCCGCTGCGATCGACAAAGAAATCGACAAGGAAAATGCCGCCGAGGCCGAACTCTCCCACCTTCCGCAAGTAGCCCCCGGTTTGCGCCTGCCGGATTATTCCGGCGTCTTCCTGCTCGATAACTTTCAAGGCCAGCCGCAACTGGACGAACTGCAGCAGAGTGAGGGAGACATCAACCGCGACACCAAGGCAAACCTTCTGCGCGGAATCATTCCCATGGCCGGCGCCAAGCAGAGTGTTGAAATCGAAGGCGAGCATGCCGCCGTGCACGCGCACGTCGC
Source organism: Candidatus Sulfotelmatobacter sp. (assembly GCA_049673585.1). Classification (GTDB taxonomy): domain Bacteria; phylum Acidobacteriota; class Terriglobia; order Terriglobales; family Acidobacteriaceae; genus Sulfotelmatobacter. The sequence continues at coordinate 283,634 of JBATXV010000013.1, forward strand.
TGTGCCCTCGATCTACATTAATGTCGAGGATGACTCCGCACCGCCCAGCGGTCAAACCTCATCGGCGCAATTGTCCCAGCCCAGTCTCGATGCTCCCCGCCCCGAGCAGCAAGGGTCCGAGCGGCAGGGCCCGGAGCAGCCGCAGCAGCGCGAGCAGCCGCTGGTTCCCTTTGATCGCTTCCACATCGTCCGCGCCAAGACAAAAAGCGGCAAGCGCATCGTCGGCGAACTGAAGCGCGCGCCCAACGGCAAGATCAGTCAGGACCAGAATTTCGTCAAGACCACCATCGACCGGGTAAGCGGTGGCTGGCTCAAACTAACTCCCACCGAAGACCTGGCCCCCGGCGAGTACGTCCTGATTGAAACGAAGGGCAACGAAGGCATGAACCTCTACGTCTGGGACTTCAACGTAAACCCCACAGCGCCCGCGAACGCAAATCCATGGAAGCCAGACGCGAAGCCCGCCGAGCCGGAGAAAAAATTGAGCAATTGAGCGATTGGGTGATTGTGCGATTGGAAGTCCTTCTTCAATCACTCAATTCATTTTGGCGTGAATGCCGAGATTTTCGGCGACCTTGCGGAGTGGTTTGTCTCGCGTCCACAAAACGGTTGGCGAATTGACAAAGACAGACGCTATCAGGTGCGCGTCGATCAGACCGATTCCCATGCTGTATAAACGGCGAGCCTCAATCATAAGCCGCACCTCGGCCAGGTTAGGCATTTGCACCTGCGGCAACAAGTCCAGCAGCGCAAGAGTTTCCATACGCCGCCGCAAAGATCCAAGCGCAAGTTCCGCAATAACGAACGGATGGATCAGTATGTTCCCTTGCTCAAGATGCTTGCGCATTTCCCTGTTTTCGGAACGAAGATGGTCGATCCAAATCGACGTATCTGCGAGAATCAATTTGGCCGCCTGCGGCGTGGAATCTCTTTCAATTTGGGCATCGAGCCTCCCAGCAACGCCAGCCTGCGCGCGCTCTCGCGCTCGATAAGAGCCTTGAGAGCTTCTCGAACCAGTGCTGTCTTCTCTTCTACCCCAGTGAACTCCTGGGCGATGCGTACCAGATCGTCATCTAGCGCAAGGGTTGTTCTCATAAAAAGCTCCAGGCACTGATTATAGCATCAAATGATGTCGCCTTTAGTGCCTAATTCGCACAGAAACCGGGCGGCAGAGCATATGGCGGAACTCCACGTCGGCTCCTTCCGGCCGGGCAATTCTCAATGAGTGCTATCGCCTGCTTTCAACAGTTATACTGGCGATTCGATGACGGCAAGCGAACCAAAGCGCCTTGTGGTGATCTTCCCGGAACTGGCAGGGGAGCTTCAGCAACTGCTGGCAGCGCGTGGCGAATCCAAGTTAGCAGAACAGGTGCCGGACTTGACCCTCGTCGATCGTTGCCGTTGCGGCGATGATTTCTGCGGCATGTTTTACGTGTTACCGAAGCCTGTTGGAACATACGGCCCAACGCATCGGAACGTAGCTCTTGAGCCACAGGTAGGGATGCTGATACTTGACGTACAGGCCGATAGAATTGCTGCGGTTGAAGTGTTGTATCGAGATGAAATTCGCCAAAAGCTTTTAGCTGAGTTTCCGTGAACATTAGCTGGCGTAATATCCCGATTTCACTCATTGACGCCGGTTGCGAACCCTAACCCGACACGCAGCGCCGTTCCTCGGCAGGTTTTAGATCACTCAATGACCCGATCGCTCAACGACTCAATGTCACTTCATCACTCCGCGCTGCGCAATCCCAATATTGTCGCGAGTAGTGTTCTTCACCAGATACATCATCTCGTCGGCCTGACGGATGATGTCATGCGCATCGCGCGCATCGTGCGGATAAGTCGCCAGCCCAATCGAAGCCCTCACATTTAAATTCAGGCCTTCGTCGCGGCAAAAGCTGCTGGCCCGCAGCGCGTCGCGCAACCGTTTCGCCACCACCAGCGCCTGATCTTTTCCCGTCTGCGGCAACAACACCACAAATTCGTCGCCACCATAACGATAGGCAAAGTCAATCAACCGCAGTTGCGCCTTCACCAGATAACCAATCTCCGCCAGCAGCTTGCTGCCAATCAAATGTCCGTGCGTGTCGTTGACCGACTTGAAATGGTCAAGATCGATAAACAGCACGCTGAACTCGTAGCCGAAACGCGACGACCGGTAGACCTCAGTCTCCAGCGTCTTATAAAGGTGCCGCGCGTTGTAAAGCCCGGTGCAGTCGTCGGTGATCGTCAGTTCCTGGATCTTTTCCACCCAGCGCGCATTCTCAATGGCGATGGCGGCATAGTCGCAAAGCGCCTGCAGAAAGAAAACTTCCGGCTCGTTGAACTGCGCCATATCCACATTCACCAACTGGATCACGCCCAGCACCCGCAGCCGCGACCGCAGCGGCACGCAAATCACCGAATGTGTTTCCCACTGCGTAGTCTCATCGACCCGCTTGGCGAACCGCGGATCGCTTTCCACGTCCGCCGACACCACCTGTTCGCCGTGTTTCGCTACCCAGCCGGCAATCCCTTCGCCCACCTTCAGACGAACATTCTTCAGCGCTTCGGCGGCGTCGCCCACCGCAATCGCAAAGTAGAGTTCATTGTGCTGCTCGTCCACCATCAGCAGCGACCAGGTATCAGGACGGAAATATTCCGCCATCTTTTCCATGATGGTCTGCAGAATCGAGTCGAGGTCCAGCGACGACGTAAGCGCCTTCGCCACGTCGTGGAAGATGGTCATCTCCTGGCTATGGCGCGTCAATTGTGTGCCGGTGGCCTCGGGCATGCCTGATTCTCTGATCCTTGTTTACTGATCTGGCTTTCCTGATGCTGATTTCCTGACGCTAAATTCCCTGATCTTGAGCTGGACGGAGTGACAGTTCCAAAAATTATAGGAGCGCACCGCCGCCGGGGCAATGAACGTTGGTAACCGGAACCCCTAAAGCCAATCCCACCCGAAGCTTAGCGCACCCGTGGGGACGGCCACCTTAGGAGCCCGCCCGGAAGCGAAGTCGAAGGGTCCAGCCAAGCGCAGCCCGTGGGGATGGCCGCCTCGGCCGTCCGACCGAGCGCAACGAGGCGTCCCGGTCAGGATGCGCTTTCCACAGCTTGCAGGTCTGTCCTCGCTCACTCTACCGCCTCCAAAGCCATGGGAGTATTCTTAACAATACAATGCCAACCATTACGCCCCTAAAAATCGCTCTCTGCGCGTTCCTTCTAATGGCCGTATCCTTTTCCGCGGCACAAACCCAGAACCCCGCTCCCGCCGACTCCAAAACCGTTCCCGTCATCGATGGCGGCATCGGCCCCTGTTCCGCCGACTTCAAGGTCATCGATAATGCCGGCGCGCCAGTCTACGCCGCCAACATCAGTGTCCACATCGGCTACGGATTCATGTACCTCCGCAAACTGGACCTGCAAATCGGCACTAGCGCCAGCGGCCAGGCCCGGTTCATCGGACTTCCCGACCGCACCAAGCAAGGCCTGTTCTTCCGCGCCTCCGAAGGCAGCCGCGAAGGCACCGCGTTCGTCGACCCCGCCAAAACCTGCAAGGCCGACCTCACCATCCAACTCGAGAAGAAATCTCAATAAAATTGCGAGGACATCATGAAGGCTCTGCTTGTTTCACTTGCGCTGTTGTCATGCACGCTTACGGCCTGGGCTGCCCATCCCTTCCATGTCGAAGACATGCAGCGCCTGGCGCGCGTCGGCAACCCTCGCGTGTCACCCGACGGAAAATGGATCGCCTTCACCGTCGTGCGCAGTAACGTCGAGAAGAACAAGACGGTCACCAATATCTGGAGAGTCCCGGCCACCGGAGGCGATCCCCAGCAAATCACCTTCGCCGACCAGGGTGTCAACGGCGACCAACGCTGGTCGCCCGACGGCCGCTACCTTTATTTCGTCAGCAACCGCGTCGAGAACAAGCGGCAAATCTTCCGCCTGCCGGTCGAAGGTGGCGAAGCCAAACAAATAACGAATGTTCCCACCGGCGTTGACTCATTCTTCCTGTCTCCCGACGGCAAAACCATCGCCATCACTGCCACCGTCTTCCCCTCCTGCACCGACATGGCATGCAACGAGAAAATGGCGAAGCAGCGCGCCGAGAATCCAGTGAAGGTCCGCGTGATTACCGATATCCCGTTCCGCCGATGGGATACCTGGGTCGATGGCATGCGCAATCACATCTTCGTTATGTCCGCCGAAGGAGGCGCGGCCAAAGACATCACACCCGGCGATGTCGATTCCCCCATCTGGACCGAGAGTGGCAGCGAGGAAGTTGCGTTTTCTCCCGATAGCCGCGAGATCTGTTTCTCCCGCTACGTCGAGAATGAAGCGCTAACCGGCAACAGCGACCTGTTCGTGATCCCGGTCGACGGAGGCGCGCCCAAAGCCATCACCACCAACAAATCCACCGACAGCACTCCGCTCTATTCTCCCGACGGCCGCTACATCGCCTACAGCGCCACGCTGCGTCCCATGCAGGAGACCGACCTCACCCGTCTTTTCCTTTACGACCGCAAGACCGGCGAGCACAAAAACATTTTCGAAGCCACCGATCGCTCCGTCGGCTCCTACGTGTGGGCGCCCGACAGCAAGAGTCTCTACATAACTTTCGAAGACCGCGGCCAACAGCCGCTGGCCCGCCTCGACCTCGATACCTTGAAGTTAACGCCGCTGGAAACCACCGGCGCGGTCGACGGAGCAGAAGTCTCCCGCGACGGCACATTCCTCATCTTCACCAAAACAGATTTCTCCCACCCCGCGGATATCTTCCGGCTCAATTTCGGCGCCAGCGCCGCATCGCCCACGCCTCTCACTCAGATGAACGCTCAGGTGTTACAGGACATCGAATTCGGCGAATTTTCCAGCTTCACCTTCCGCGGCTGGAACGGCGAAAATATCCAGTCCTGGGAAGTGAAGCCGCCGAACTTCGACCCCAACAAAAAATATCCGCTGCTGTTGCTGATGCACGGCGGACCGGAAAATTCCTGGACCAATCTTTTCCACTACCGCTGGAATCCGCAACTGTTTGCCGCCGCCGGCTACGTCGTGATCATGCCGAACTTCCACGGCTCGTCCGGCTTCGGCATCAAGTTCATGGACGCCATCAAAGGCCAGTGGGGCGGCGCGCCCTACGAAGATCAAATGAAGGCCGTCGACACCGCGCTCACCTGGCCCTATGTCGACACCACGCGCCTGGCAGCCGCGGGCGGCAGCTACGGCGGCTACATGGCGAATTGGGTGGAGGGTCACACCGACCGCTTCCGCGCCCTCGTCTGCCACGATGGCCTGTTTGACATCATCACCATGTTCTATTCCTCCGACCTTGCGGGCGGGGTCCAGCCGGAGTTCAAGGGCTCGCCCTGGGGAAACCAGCAACCGCTGATCGATCAGGCGCCCTCCACTTTCGCCAAAAACTTCAAGACGCCCATGCTCATCATCCACGGAGAGCACGACTACCGCGTCGATCCCAGTGAAGGCTATGCCATGTTCCAGGTCCTGCAGGCCATGCACATCCCCTCGAAACTGCTGCTCTTCGAGGACGAAAATCACTGGGTGCTCAAGCCCGCCGATGACATCTTCTGGTATCACAATGTGCTGGACTGGCTGGACGAATGGGTCAAGCCCGACCGCGCCGCCTATGAGAAGCTACTTCAGCGGGAGAGGCTGCAGATGGAGTCCGGGAAGTGAAGGGAAAGTAAACAACCCTCCCGCCAGTTCAGCAGCCGGGCAAGCGGAGCAGGGCCCTGTGCATCAGGCCTCCAGGCGGATGGAGCCGCCCCAAGTGGGTGGAGCAGGCCTTCAGGCCTGCGTTAAAAGCTCCCAATTTGATCGGGGCTTTGGCCCCTGAGGTACTTTCGCACTCGACAGTAACATCGCGCCCTCACCCTCTTCTGGCATCGTCCCCCGCCTTCGCCTATGATTATTCCATCAGGATGCGGACGGAAATCTAGCCCGCCGGAGCCGGCCTTGGGTGTATTTGGAGAAAAACTTCGCAAGCAGCGCGAGCAGCAAGGCATCGAGCTCGATGCCATCTCCTACACCACCAAAATTAGCACCCGCATGCTACGCGCCCTCGAAGATGAGCACTTCGACCAACTCCCGGGCGGCGTCTTCAACAAAGGTTTTGTCCGCGCCTACGCCCGCCAGGTCGGGCTTAACGAGGAAGAAGCCATAGCCGATTACCTGGCCGCTGTGCGAGGGAATCAGTCGCGCGAGAATCAAATCCAGGAGCACTCCATCTCGCCCGACGTTGACCACCATCCTCCAGTTCACGATCATCCCGGCAACCACGCCGGCCAGCTTCTCACCCCGGATCGGCGCAAGCAGTTTCGTCGTAAAGAAGATCGTCGCAACGAAGATGGTCGCGATGAAGCTCGTCGTGATGAAGATTGGCGCAACGGAGTTCCTGGCCATCAAGATCTTTCCGGATCACCCGATTCCGCAACAGCCGAAATTCCGTGGGGCAAACTCGCCGTCGCATTGTTGCTCGTCACCCTCACCCTTGCGCTCTGGAATTCTCGCCGTCACCGCGAGCCCACACCCGCGCCATCGCCCGCACTGGCTTCCAATCAAGCTCCGCCCGCTGCCCCAGTCCCGGCGCCAGCGTCGCATTCGAAACAGTCGCCCAGCGCTGCCGCCTCGCTGAAAGTAGAAAAAAAGTTGCTCGCTGAAAGATCATCGTCAGCGAAACTTTCTCCAGGAACAATCTCCACAGACTCCGGCAGCAGCGCCGCCACCACGCCTCCCACAAACTCATCCCCGGTCAATCTCGCGGCCGAAGAGAGCACCGCCCCTGCCGCTCCAGTCGCCTCGCCCAACACCTTCAGCGTGCTGATCCGCGCCGACGAAACCAGCTGGGTCTCCATCACAGCCGACGGCAAACCCGTAGCCCATGAAACCCTGATCGCGCCCGCGCACGCCTCGGTTCGCGCCACCGGACAAGTCATAGTCAAGGCAGGAAACGCCGCCGGCATCAGCTTCGAGTTGAACGGCAAGGAAATTCCCGCCCAGGGCAACGAAGGCGAAGTTAAAACCTACGTCTTCGATCCCACCGGCTTTCGCGTCCTCCCGCCCACCCCAGCCACCGCCACAGCTCGCTAGAAATCGGAGATCTTGCAGGCGGGCCAGCCCAAGCTTGCCGAGCGCCACCCGAACCGAGGCTGCCCCAGCTTTGCCGGTTTCGCAAAGCTGGGCACCACGGACCTCGCTTCCATGTTCATCCGTCGCATACGTCGCTGGCCCACGTTTGCCGGGGCGCTATCTCAACTGAGCCTGCCCCGGGAAAATCCGAAGCAGGGCCAGCGCCCGTGAGCCAAACTGCGCAGACTCACGCCGCAACCGCCGCTCACTCCAAAGCTTCGAACTGCGCCGCTTCAGCGCCCAGCGCCGCCAGCGCCTCCTCCCGCGTGCGCATCACTTCCAGCAGCGGCCGCGTAGATTCTCCCAGCATCTGGAACATGCGCGCCAGACCGAATCCCACCGCGGCCGGGGCGACGAGGATCAGTCGGCGCCGCGCCGCATCCGCCATCGCCGGTTCCCGCTTTGCCAGCTCCTGCAAAAATGCCGAGGATAGCGCCCAATCCGTAACGGCTGAGAAGTCGACGATCCCCGCCACAATATCCAGCGCGCGCGTGTGCGTCCGAACCCGCTGGTAAATCTCCGCCAGCACTTCGTCCGTCAACCGCCCCTCAACCCGCACCAGCAGGATTTTGTTCCCTCGGTCGATCTCGAATCGGAAATCCATTGGCCCAGACTTCCTCGTGGCGTGGAAACGTCCAGCATTCTACACCCGAGCGAGTCTAAAGCTTGACCGGGAAGCGGGCTGCCGACGGGTAGCCCACTCAAGCCGGGTTTTGCCTCGAGTGGGGTCAGCGCAAGAGTTCGCCGCGCAAAAAATTCGTTACAATTTCCGAAATCTGAAACGGGAGTGTGATGATGCCGGAAGCACCAGATCAAAACCTGCTCGAAGTCCTGCTCGATTCCTGGGACCGCAACAACACCATACTCGTCAACCTGCTCCGCGCCCTCCCCGAAGACACGCTCGAGATCAGCGCCATGCAGGGCAGTCCTTCCATCGCGCAGATGTTCGCACATATGCATTACGTGCGGCTTGTGTTCCTCTCCGAAGACGCTCCCGAGTTCGCCCCAGATCTGCCCAAGAAAGTTCTGCCCGAGGAAGAGTGGGCGGACGAGCGTGACCGCAATCGCATGGCGCAGATGCTGAACGACAGCGCCCGGGCCGTTCGGGACGCAGTGAAGAGCAAGGTGCAGGCAGGCCGGGAAATGAATCTTCACTACGACCACCCGATCCTCATGCTCCAGCACATGATCTGGCACGAAGGCTACCATCACGGTCAGATCAAACTCACCCTCAAGCTGGCGGGCAGACCCCTAACAAATAAGGAAGCCGGCCCGCTCACCTGGCGCGTCTGGATGCGCAAGAAGTGACCGGTCTCAGCGTGTTATTACCTCTGTCATCCTGAGCGAAGGAACTGCTTCGCCCAGCGAAGCGGTTCCGAAGTCGAAGGACCCCCATTACTGCCGGTGCCTCTCATGCTGCCTCAGGGAATTCTCCCCACGCAGTGGGCATCGTGAGAATGGTCGGCCGCGTAGCAGCATCCTCTTTCGTGTCACATGCCGGAATCTGCTCGCCGCCCCAATCCATCCATCCACCATGCCAATTCCGCTATTGAATTCATCCCACGGCCTTTAGCGCCAAACCCATTGCGCCATCCGCGACCCTCTGTTAGCATTTTTGTGCACAGTCCTGAAGCAGTGTTTGCGACTGCCAACAGCACCCTCCGGCATCGCCAGAAATAGAGTCTGAAGCAATCCTAAGGAGAACAAATCTTGGCAGCAGCCGCAGCAACAAAGAACCGCATTTTATTTACTTCCGAATCCGTGACCGAAGGCCATCCCGATAAGATCGCCGACCAGATTTCCGATGCCATCCTCGACGCCTGCCTGGCCGAAGACACCGCCAGCCGCGTAGCCTGCGAAACCCTTACCGCCACCGGCCTCGTCGTCATCGCCGGAGAAATCACCACCAAAGCCTACGTCGATTTCCAGAACGTGGTCCGCGGCACCGTCGGCGCCATCGGCTACGACAACGCCGTCTACGGTTTCGACTGCAACACCTGCGCCGTAATCTCCAGCATCAACAAACAATCCGGCGACATCGCCATGGGCGTAGACACCGGCGGCGCCGGCGACCAGGGCATGATGTTTGGTTATGCATGCAACGAGAATGAGGATCTTATGCCCACTCCCATCTCGCTCGCGCACAAGCTGACCATGCGGCTCTCGCAAGTTCGCAAGAATGGAACTCTTCCCTTCCTTCGTCCCGATGGAAAATCCCAGGTAACAGTTGAATATGATTCCGCAGGCAAGGTCCGGCGCGTCGATGCCGTTGTGATTTCCACCCAGCACGCCGAGACCGTCAGCAACGACGAACTGCGCGCCGGCATTCTGAAGCACGTGATCCAGGCCGTGATTCCCGCGCACCTGCTCGATGAAGACACCAAGTACCACATCAATCCCACGGGACGTTTCGTCATCGGCGGCCCCATGGGCGACACCGGCCTTACCGGCCGCAAGATTATCGTCGACACCTACGGCGGCATGGGACGTCACGGCGGCGGCGCTTTCAGCGGCAAAGATCCGACCAAGGTCGACCGCTCCGCAGCTTACATGGCGCGCCACATCGCCAAAAACATTGTCGCCGCAAAACTCGCCGACCGCTGCGAAGTGCAGCTCGCCTACGCCATCGGCGTAGCTGATCCCGTAAGCGTCCGCGTGGATACCTTCGGCACCGAAAAAGTCGATCCCGCGATCATCCCCGATTTAATTCGCGCCCACTTCAAGCTAACTCCGCGCGGCATCATTGAGTCGCTCGATCTGCGCCGCCCCATCTATAAGAAGACGGCAGCCTACGGCCACTTCGGACGCAACGATCCCGACTTCGCCTGGGAAGCAACCGACAAAGCGGCGAAGCTGGCGAGCGATGCAGGCATAGGCCACCATGCGCCGCAAGCAGTTCGCAAATAAGAATTTAGCCTGAGCCAGCGGAACGGCTAACCAAAGTTCAGCCGGGGAACTAGTCCGAAAGTGCCACTCCCCGAAGAGTATTTAGGCATGCTGATCTTTCCCCCGGTTCGTGTATTCTGAAAAAGCAGCAAGCAATCAAACGAGCGAATCGAAACAGAGTAACCCAGGTAACCAAACAAAATTTTCAGCAGGAAAGCGCCACAGGAGGCGTATGTCATCAGCAGCACAAGTGAGCAGCGACATCAAGAGCCTGGAACTGGCCGAACTGGGCAAGAAGCGCATCGAATGGGCGAACCAGTCCATGAAGGTGCTGCAAATTATTCGCAAAGAATTCATCAAGAACCAGCCCCTCAAAGGCATTCGCATCTCCGCCTGCCTGCACGTCACCGCAGAAACCGCGAACCTCGCCATCTGCCTGCGCGACGGCGGCGCCGATGTAGTTCTCTGCGCGTCGAATCCACTCTCCACGCAAGATGACGTCTCGGCCAGCCTTGTCCGCGATCAGAGCATTCCCGTCTACGCCATCAAAGGTGAAGACAACGACACGTATTACAACCACATCCTCGCCGCCATCGATCACAAGCCGCACATCACCATGGACGACGGCGCCGACCTCGTCACCATTCTCCACACCAAGCGCACCGACGCGCTCGAAGGCGTGATCGGAGGCACCGAGGAAACCACCACCGGCGTAATCCGCCTGCACGCCATGGCGAAGGAAGGCGTGCTGAAATATCCCATCGTCGCCGTGAATGACGCCGACACCAAGCACTTGTTTGATAACCGCTACGGCACCGGACAATCGACCATCGACGGCATCATCCGCGCCACTAACTTTCTACTCGCTGGATCAAAGTTTGTAGTGGCCGGCTACGGCTGGTGCGGCCGCGGACTTGCCAGCCGCGCCCGTGGCAACGGCGCCGAAGTCATCATCACCGAAGTCGATCCCACCAAGGCTCTCGAAGCCGTCATGGATGGCTTCCGCGTCATGTCCATGCCCGAAGCCGCCAAGATCGGCGACGTGTTCTGCACCGTCACCGGCAACAAGAGCGTGCTCACCAAAGAACATTTCGCGCTGATGAAAGACGGAGCCATTATTTCGAACTCCGGCCACTTCAACGTCGAGATCGACATCCCGGCGCTCGAAAATATGTCGTCCTCGAAGCGCACCACCCGCACCTTCGTCGACGAATACTCTTTGAAGGACGGCCGCAAGATCAACCTCCTCGGCGAAGGCCGCCTAATCAACCTCGCCGCCGCCGAGGGCCATCCCGCCTCGGTAATGGATATGAGCTTCGCCGATCAGGCCCTCTCCGTCGAGTACATGGTCAAGAATTTCAAGACCCTCGACAAAAAGGTCTACAAGGTTCCCGACGAACTCGACAAGCGCGTAGCCAAGCTAAAGCTCGAATCCATGGGAATCAAGATCGACCGGCTCACTCCGGAGCAGGAAGAGTATCTGGCGGGCTGGAGCGAGGGAACGTAGAGGAACCTGTGGAAGAGCGGCGCTTCAGCGCCGCGTAAGACGGCAGAAGTATGAACAGAAGCGGGGCGGCTTGCGCCGCCCCGCTTGGCTTTTGCATAAGCCCACCCAAACCCCTTGTCATTCCCACGCGCGAGCGAAGCGAGACAGGAGGAATCTGCTGTCCTAAGCCCTGTCATCCTGAGCGAAGCATGATCGTCCGATAGGACGGTCGTGCGCAGTCGAAGGACCCCTGCACTGCCGCTGGCATCTCTGACGTCTCAGGGAGTTCTCCCCGAATCGCCGCAGGCTTGCGAGTACCCACTAAAGTGGACGTCCACTTTAGTAGACTTTACGTCCCCTAAAGAGCATGTAAGAGTGGACTATGTTCCAAAAATAGCGCGGCCACCACTGGCCGCGTTTTTCATTCGGGCAAGTTTCGACAATTCGGCAACCAAGCAGGAAACGAGGATTGGTGCGTGAAAAAACGCCGTTGGACGAGAATCAAGAACACGAAAGATCGCGGGGTGTGGGCGGAACTCTGTTTCGCCGTACGCGCCATGCAGGAGGGATTGCGCCCGGCCAGACCCTTTGGCGACCCGCGCGAGTACGACTTCCTGGTTCACCACAAAGGCACCCGAATTTTCCGCGTGCAAGTGAAGTCGACGACATATAAAAAGGGCCTGTGGTACAACTGCACCCTGAAAACCTGCCGCAAGCCCTATAAGAAAGATTCCTTCGATTTCGTCGCCGCGTTCGTAGTTCCCGAAGATGTCTGGTACATACTCCCGGAGAAGACGGTGCGCGGGATGTCGAGCCTGGGACTGAATCCGAACTCCAAGGCCTCGAAATACGACGCCTACAAAGAAGCCTGGCATCTGCTGCGCGGAGAAACGCCCGGGGTCGTTCCGCGAATCGAGGCTTGCGCCGAGCAAGATTTTCACGTGGTCACTTTTCAACCATCGCCTTCAGCCTGCCCAGCGCCTGATCCCACTGCTGGGAAACGAAGTCGAGGTATTGCTTCATTCCTTCAATGGGCTGCGGATCGAATTCGAAGCGGGTTTCGCGGCCCCGATGATTGCTGCGCACAATTCCCGCGCTCTCGAGCACTCGAAGATGTTTGGTGACCGCCTGCCGGGTCAGCCTCGAACCCTCCGTCAACTGAGAGATCGAGCGAGGCTGCCCGGCACAGAGCTTGGCCACCAGCGCCAGCCGCATTTCGTCGCCGAGCGCGGCAAATACGGCCGCACGCGGCCGTTTGAAGGCCGCGCGGTTACGGCTTTTGTGTGACATATTTTTCGATGTTCTCCATCTGTTCGGTCCAGCCGCCATCGTTTCTTCGGAACGATTCCAGACGCCGGTCGCCGGGAAGCTCGTCGAAGCCCGATTCGGTCAGCACCAGCAACGTGCCGCTAGCGGTTTTCTCCAGCCGGAATTCGACGAGCGTGGTCGGTTCGTTCGAGCAGTCCGCGGGGTAGTCCGCTTTTTCGAGGGATTTGGGATGCGCCCAGGTGAAAGAAAAAAGCCGCTCGGGCTCCATCTTCTGCACCGTCGCTTCCCACTTGATGTGTTCATAGCCTGGATGAGTGATGCGGCCGCGCGAAATCTGTCCCGGTACAAATGGCCCGTCCAGCTTCACGCGAAACCACTCGCCAAACTCGCGGTAATCGGTGAGCGCGCGCCACACCCGCGCAACCGGCGCTTTGAGTTCGATGCGCTTCTCAATGCGGTCGTTCATGTTAGGCAACCTCTGGGTTGCATATTAACTCAACCCGCCGCAATATGCAACTGCCTGGTTGCCCTTTATATCACAACGTTTCTAGGCGAGATCGAATCAGGAGTTGGCAGGCGGCAGTAAACAAAACGGGGACGGCTCGTGCCGTCCCCGTCCAGCGTTGGGGGACAAATAACCTTTATAGGTCCCCGGGACGGCTTGCGTCGTCCCGGAGACCGCGACGGGGGAGGCCCGCGCATCCGAAGAGAACTCCCCTCCGGACATCTCAAAACACAATGCCGCTAGTAGCGGCCCTGGTCGATCCACAGCCGGACTTTATCTTCGACAGAAAACCGGCTGGTAGGCGTACCGGCAAACTTCGACTCCAGTGCAAACGCGTGCGCTTCGAGCGGCACTGAGAAATGAAGCTTGGTCCGCACAAAACTGCGCACGAAGATGTCGCTGTAGCGCTCGATCCCGAGAGCATCGAACTGGACGGCATGCACGAGGCCGTGGAACAACGCGCGCTCCGTCATTTTCTCGTTGAACACGATTACGTCGAGAAAGGTGAGCGAGTGCATATGCGTAACCTCGGGCAGGTTCACGAACCCCAGGGCCTTGTATTCCTCATAAAAAGAAGGATTCGGAATACGCGCTCCGCGAAGTTCGACAATCCTCACCCGGTCGAGCAAGGCGGCGGAAAAGAACGGCCACATCAACGCCTTCTCGTGATTGCTAAGCGGCACGGCGGATGCAAGATAGTGCTCGCGCTGCTCCTTGAAGTAAGCGGAAACGCGCTTCACCGCTTCCGCGATCTGCTCTTCGGTGACCTGGGGCGCAGCCTCAGGGCCGGCCTCGATGGCCGGAATTTTCTTTTCAATGGCCGAATAAAATTCGCTCAGCGCCGCCGCCGACTGCACCGACTTGCGAAGAATGTCGCGCTGCCCAAACCGCGCCAAATCCTCCGTAGAAAACCGCAGCCGCAACTGGTGGGTTGCGCAATGGGCGCTTAGGAGCTCCAGCTGGGCGTGCTGGAGCTCTGAATTCATCTGGGCGATAGAAAGTCTATCGTCCGGGTTATCCCACGAATACATCTTCGTCTACTCCTGAAAGCTCTTACTGCTGAAAGCTCTTGGCTACCGCAGAGGGGGCCCGGCTATGCATACTTTATACATCGTTATGTTAACGCTGTCAACATAATTCTTGAGAAAATAACCGGTGGTAACGGGACGGGGGAGCGGGGCTGATATTTCCTGTACATTGTTATGTTTACGGTGTATACATAATCTTCGACATTTCATTCCCTCGGGGAGGAGAACCTGTGCCGCGGCGAGCTGACCCTGATTTGGAAGACAAGATTCTGGATGCAGCGCAGAAGTTGTGGAAGAAGGGAGGGGAGAAGGCGCTGACCATGCGGACTGTGGCGCGGGCGGCGGGCACGAACACGCCGGCGGTGTACCGGCGGTTTCGCGACCGGGATGACATACTGCGCGGGCTGCTGCAGCGGATCCGGTGGGAGATTGCGGCGCAGTTGGAGGGTATTTCTTCTCCGGAGGAAGGGTGCGAGCGGTATCTGGATTATGCGGTGAGCCATCCCCGGGAGTACGCACTATTTTTTCAGAAAGAATATGAACTGTTTTATTCGGCGCGTTCGCTGCGCGCCGGGTTCAAGCCTACGGTGTTGCCGGTGCGGGACGTGATGCGGCAGAAGGTGGCGGAACGGCTGGGTGGAGCTTCCGGCGATCACGAGCGGGTGGTGATGGCTCTACGGATGGTGGTGCATGGGGCGGCGATGCTGCTGATCGAAAAGGCGATCCTGCCCGAGGATGCGGCGGAAGCGCGGGCGGTGTTGACGGCTTCGGTGGCGGCGCTGCTGAGCGCGGCTGATGGATTGTGAAGTCGGCGGAAAGTGGGCACTAAGCTCGAATCTAGCTCACGGGCCGTTCTCAATGAGTGAAAACGCCTGATACGCCAGTTGACAATTTTGTCCAACTGGGCCGAGCAACGGTTGGAAGATCGCCGCGCGTTTTACTGCAGCTTGGCGTACTCGGCTTTGGCTTCTTTCAGGATGGGGATGTCGGGGTCGGCACCTTTCCAGAGGGCGAGAAAATCCTGGTACGCTCCCTTCGCCTTCGCTGTATCACCCGCCATTGCATAGGCCCGGCCGATTTGAAGATGCGCCAGCGATCCGGTCACAAAGTTCCCCACGATGCCCCTGTGATCCAGCAACTTCTGGAACTCGGCCGCCGCCGCAGTGCCGTTGTGCGCCAACAGGTATGCTTGTCCCCGCACATACGCGGGATACAGGTAGTTGATGACCGCTTCGGCGTCGCCCAGTTCGTAAGGAGCGGCGGCTTCCAAATCCGTAATCGCCTGCGATGAATTGCGCCGGCTGATTTCGATTGCAGCGTTGAGGGTCGGCAGCCAGTAGAGCTTCAGCATGGTATTCGCCGGGTATTTCTTCTCTAGCTCTTCGGCCAGGGCCTTGGCTCGCGGAGCCTCACCGATCCGGGCCAGGGCTAGGGCTGTTGCCACCTTCACATCCCGCCCGCTGGACAGCGCCAAAGCCACCATGACCCCCTGCTTTGCGGAGACGGCGTTGCCCAACTCGGCCTCGCGCAGCGCGGCATTGACCTGCCACAATGCTGCGGTCTCTTTGGAGTCGGCGCGGACTGCCGAGTTCACCGAGCGCCGGGAGAAATCCCGCGCCTTGCTCATCCGTCCGTAGTAAGCCTCAGTATCAGACTGTGCCGAGAGCAGCAAGTCTTCATCTCCGGGTTTGCCGGCAGCCCAAGCCACTTGCTGCTCCATCCGGACGGCATCCCCCTGCAGAAAAGCAAGGAGGTATATGATCTGGCGCAGAAATCCTCCATCCAAGTTGCGTACCAGAGCCTCATCGATGGTGCCCTTCGCTTCTTCCAGCCGGTTCAGGTTCATGTAGACGACCGCCAGATCCGCATAGCCGAAGACACTGCCCTCCTCCGGTGGGCGTACACTTTTCTGATATTCTGGAAGAGCCTTGTCCCATTGCCCCATATGGACATAGTCGTTGGCTAAGTTAGTGCGATGAGCATCGCGCGGATAGGTTGCTTCCCACAGTTCGTAGGTCTGGGCTTCCTTTTCGATTTCCCCGGTCGCACCAAAATAACTCGCGGAAATAGCCAGTTTCTCCCTTTCGCTGACGCGGTCGTGCAATTGGTAGGCCTTAGTGGCATATTCCAGCGCCAGAGACGGTTGACCGAGGTCGACGTACGCGTCCGCTAGTCGCGCGTATGCCATAGGAAAGCTGGGGTCGAGCTCGATCGCCCGCTTGAAAAACGGAATTGCCGGAGCGTCTCCTTTTTCCCGCGAAGTGGTCGCGGCCATGGTGTAGGCTTTCAGGGCTTCGAGCGAAGACGTCGTCGCTTCCCGCAGTGGTACATCGAGTTTCTGCACGGTTGCCAGCGACTCGCCCAACTCGCCGCGCAGTCTGGATGCTGCCTGGCCCAGCGCGTCCAGAACTTTCTCTTTGCCTGCCGCCGTTGCCTGTTCCTGAGCCAGCGCGTCTCCGCTCTGGCAATTCACCACTTCTAATCCCAGCACGTATTGGCTGCCCAGACTGGCAATCGATCCGGCAATGTATGCCTTGCTTCCAGCGCGCTGACAAACTTCTCTCGCAACCTGAGGGGTGAGCTTGGTTTCGGCGGGGCGCGTCATCAGCTTTAGCGTCGCCCCTACTTTGTTTTCGGACAGCACATTCAAAAAGGGGGACTGGTTCAGAGAAACACTGAGCGCCGTCTTGAGCGTGTCATCGAAGACCGGATCGCCCGTGCTGTTGTCGAAGTCGGCGAGAACCACGGTATCCTTCTCGGTGAGTGCAGCTGCGTGCTTGGTGGAGCGTGAGCGGAAGTAGAACGCTGCCGCGATTGCCGCTGCGACAAGAATCACAGTGGCGGGAAGCAAAATCTTCCAGAGTTTTCTGCCCGCGACAGGAGCTTGTGCAATCTTCACTGCGCTCGATGACGAAGATGGAGCGGGCACAGCAGCGGAACCCGATGGAGGCGACGGAAGCTGCGCTGCAGGCTGAGAGCCGCTTTCCTGTGCGGCCACCACGGTACCGGAACTGGCTGCTCTGGCCCTTCCTGTCTCGGTATCCCGCTTAAGGCGTTGCAGGTCGGCTCGCATTTCCGCCGCGCCCTGATAGCGCAGATTGCGGTCTTTCTCCAAAGCTTTGTTGATGATCCTTTCAAGTTCGGGCGAAACCTCGCGATTGAAACGAATCGCAGGTGGCGGATCAGAATCGAGGATTGCCTTGAATATGAGGGCAGAGGTGTCTCCATGGAAGGGCAACGCTCCCGTTGCCATTTCGTATAGAACCGCGCCGAAGGAAAACAGGTCGGTGCGGGGATCCAGTTCTTTCCCCTTGGCTTGCTCCGGTGACATATAGGCGACGGTTCCGAGCGTCGACCCGGGACTGGTCAAATGATCCGCGTCCACCGAACCCGTTGCGGTGTTGAGGGAAGCCACGTTGCTCGAAGAAGTGCTCGCCAGACTGACCTTCGCCAATCCGAAATCCAGAATCTTGGCATGGCCTCGTTTGGTCACGAAAATGTTGGCCGGCTTAATGTCGCGATGAACAATCCCCTCGGCGTGTGCGGCATCGAGGGCGTCGGCGATTTCGATGGCTAACGAGAGAATCAATTCCGTTTCCAGTGGACGACCGGCGATGCGGTGCTTGAGCGTGAGGCCGTCGAGATACTCCATGGCGATGAAGTGCTGACCTTCGCGCTCGTCAATCTCGAAGACCATGCAGATGTTGGGGTGGTTCAGGGCAGACGCGGCTTGTGCCTCGCGCTGGAAGCGGGCCAGAGCTTGCGCGTCCTTGGCGACTTCATCGGGCAGGAATTTCAGGGCGACGAAGCGATGCAGCTTCACGTCTTCGGCTTTGTAGACGACACCCATCCCTCCACCGCCAAGTTTTTCGACTATGCGATAGTGCGAGATGGTCTGGCCGATCATTGCAGCAGAATGCTACGTCTGCGAAACAGGCAAGTCAACGAAGTTGATGGAGTTGGCGTGGGGCTGGGGTGGGTGATCCGTTTGGAGTCTTTACCGAACAAAGGCGCCCCCTACTGCAGTTTTGCGTATTCCGCTTTGGCTTCGGTGAGGATGGGGATGCCGGGGTCGGCGTTTTTCCAGAGAGTTAAGAAATCCTGGTAGGCGGCTTTGGCTTTGGCGGGGTTGCCGGAGATGACGTAGGCGCGACCTAGCTGGAGGCGCGCGAGGGAGCCTAACAGGAAGTTCTGGATGACTCCGGGATGATCGAGGAACTTCTGAAATTCCGCGGCGGCTGCGGGGCCGTTCTTTTGCGCAAGATACGCGAGGCCGCGAATGTAGGGTGGATACATGGAAATGCCGGGCGGAGGTGCTCCTAGTTCGTAGGGCTGAGAGGGTTCGAGGGCGATGACGGCGCGGTCGGGTGCGTGTTCTGCCATGTCGATGGAGGCCTCGATCACGGGAAACCAATAGACTTTTAAATAAGTGTTGCTGGGTTCTGACTTTTGCAGGGATTCGAAGATGGATCGGGATTGAGAAGTTTCGCCGGTGCGGGCAAGGGCGACGGCGGCTACTACTTTCACGTCGCGGCCGGGAGCCAGGGCTAACGCCCGCGTGATGTCTTGCCGGGCGGCGGCGACGTTGCCCATTTCGGCCTCGCGGAGCGCTTGAAAGGCGATCCACTGGGCACCGGTTTCTTTGGCGTCGGCGCGGACGGCGGAATCGGCGGCGCGGCGGGCCAGGTCACGGGCTTGTTCCAGGCGGCCGTAGTAAGCCTGAGTGTCGGCATGGTTGCTGAGGAGTTGGTCTTCCTCGCCGGGGCGGCCTGCGGCCCATGCGACCTGACGTTCCATGCCCGCGGCATCCCCGGAGAGAAATGCCAGGGAATACAGATCGCCGCGAATGACGAAGCCGTCGAAGTTTTTCTGCTGGGCTTCGGCGAGAGTCTGGCGGGCTTCCTGCAGGCGATCGAGGTTGATGTAGGTGCCGGCGAGGTTTCCGTAGCCGACAATCGAGCCTTCCAAGCGCTGCTGGGCCTGGGTTTCAACGATCGACTTGTCATACTGGCCGAGAGCGGAGTAGATGAAACCAAGATTGCCGTGAGGGATGGGGTCGTTGGGATAGCTTTTTGCCCAGAGTTCGTAGGCTTCGGTGGCCTTTTCAACTTCTCCGGTGACGTATTGGAAATAGAACGCGGAGATGCGGTAGCGCTCGCGCTCGCTGACGCGATCGCGTAGGTCGTAAGCCTTCTTGGCATTCTCGGCGGCGAGGCTGGCGCGGCCGAGATTCGCGTACTCGACCGCTAGGCCAACATAAGCCATGGCGAAGTTGGGGTCGAGTTCGATGGCGCGCTTCATGAAGGGGATGGCTTCGGCGTCGCCCTTGGTGCGTCCGGTGGTGATGCCCATGCTGTAGGCTTTGAGGGCTTCGAGCGAGGGAGTGGTGGCTTCGACGGGCACATCGAACTTTTGCACCGAGGCGAGCGATTCTCCGAGCTTGGTACGCAGGCTGGCGGCGGCTTTATCTAATGCCTTCAGCACGTCGGGCTTGCCGGTGGCCTCGACTTGTTCCTCGGCGAGACTGTCGCCATTGCTGCAGCCTACGGCGTTTATTCCGATCACGTACTGGCCGCCAAGATTTGAAATGGAACCGAGCACGATGGCCTTGCTGCCGGTGCGTACGCAGAGTTCCTTGGCAACTTCGGGAGTGATGCGAGTGCTGGGTTGACTGCCCATGAGGCGCAGAGTCTCGCCGACCTTACGATCGGAGAGAATGTTGATGAAGGGGGACTGTCCGAGTTGCACGGCGAGAGCTTGCTTGAGGGCGTCGTCGAAGACGGAGTCCGCAGTTTTGTTGTCGAAGTCGGCGAGGACTACGGTGTCTTTTTCGGTGAGGGTCGCAGGTGTAGCGACGGGGGTGGTGGGACGCGAGCGCCAATAGAGGCCCGCAGCGATTAGCGCGACGACGACACCTGCAGCGGGGAGTAAGAACTTCCAGCGGGCGAGTGGTGGGGTGGCTGAAGAGATTTGACTGGAAGAAACTGCTGACTGCTGTTTGCTGCTCGATGCAGCTGAGCTTGCGGGCGCGGCGCCGGTTGCGGGGCGGCTGGAGTCGTCGACGGCGACCGGGATTCCTGATTTGCTCGATTCTATTTCGCGCTTCAGGCGTTTCAGGTCGGCGCGCATCTCCGCTGCGACTTGATAGCGGAGTTCGCGATCTTTCTCCAACGCCTTGGTGATGATTTCTTCGAGCTTGGGTGGGAGATCGGGATTCAGGCGCGCGGCGGGCGCGGGCGCTTTGTGGAGGATGGAATCGAACAAGTCGGTGGTGGTGGCGCCGCGGAAGGGCAACTGGGCGGTGGCCATCTCGTAGAGGACTGCGCCGAAGGAGAACAGGTCGGTGCGGATATCGAGGTCGCGGCCGCGCGCTTGCTCGGGCGACATGTATGCGGCGGTGCCAACCGCGGTGCCCGGACTGGTTAGGTGCTGTTCGATCGCCTGGGTTCGCGTGGCTTCATTTTGTCCCGTGGCGGGCGATGCGGCTACTTTGGCGAGGCCGAAATCCAGGACCTTGGCGTTGCCGCGTTCGGTCACGAAAATATTGGCGGGCTTGATGTCGCGGTGCACGATGCCTTTGGCGTGAGCGGCATCGAGCGCGTCGGCGATCTGGATGGCGAGGGAAAGCAAGGTGTCCAACTCGAGAGGTCGAACGCCGATGAGGTGCTTCAGGGTCTCGCCGTCTAGAAACTCCATGGCGATGAAGGCCTGGCCATCTTCTTCGCCGATGTCGTGAATGGTGCAAATGTTGGGGTGGTTCAGCGCAGACGCGGCCTGAGCTTCGCGCTGAAAACGGGCGAGGGCTTGCGGATCGCGGGCTACGGAATCAGGAAGGAACTTGAGGGCGACGAAGCGATGAAGGCGCGTGTCTTCGGCTTTGTAGACGACGCCCATGCCTCCGCCGCCGAGCTTTTCGATGATGCGGTAGTGCGAGATGGTTTGGCCGATCATTTTCGGTGGATCATTCTTCGTCGATCACGCCTTGGTCTATATTTCTTTCAGAGATCGTTCTTCGGTCGATCATCTTTTGGTCGATCATCCCTCTGGTCGAGGTTTTCGGGTCGCTTCATCTTACGGACGTGGCCCGAGGCAGTCAACGATTTGCGAAGGAAAGCCATAGGGGACGTGAAATTCCTACTCCTCGTTCACATGTCCCTCGGCCGGAGTTCCTGGCTAGCCAGATTCCATAAACTTGGCGAAACACCTTTCGCGGGTGGTGATGCCTTCTTCGTTCATTGACTTGGCCTAGCTCCAGCCCTAAGATTTCAGCCGCATGATCGGTTGGGCTTGATCGCTTTTGTTCTGGATTTGCCGCGCCGACTTTTCTCGGCAAAACGCAAGCACGGGGTGGGCGGGTGCCATTGGCAGATGAGTTTTGGTCAGTTGCGGCACAGGTAGCCTCAGCGCGCGGCTACTTGGTGATTGGGTTTAGCGAAGGGGCGGAACAACCGGAGTTGGGTTCATCACTTGACAACGTCCTCGGCTTCAAACCCCAGCGGCGCCTGACGGTTATAGAGCTTACGGACTGGAAAGACTGGAAGGAGCAGATGGAAACCTTCTATGTTCTGCGGCCGGATTGGGGAAGCGGACAACGCGGAGATCCTAAAGGTACGTACTACCGCGTAAATTTCACCGAAAAGGTTGGCGTCGGTGGATGGCTCCTGCTGCTTTGTTTCGTGCTCACCTGGGTGTCCCCCGCAACCAGCCTCTATCACATTTTCTCGCACACGATTCCGACCCTCATGAACCCCCACATTCCGGTTCGCGTGCTTCCCATCTTCATCATCTTTCCTGTTCTTTTTATCCCGATAGCAGTCTTCAGCTTCTTTGCAGGCCTGAAGCTCTGGCTTGTGAGACCGGGTGCCGTGAGCTTCGCGAAGCACTACCTTTTGACCTATATGGGCGCACACATCGCGTATTTTTTGGTCTGGGTTTCCTGGATATTCATCTTCCATCCCAATCAGCCCGGTAGCTTCGCTGAGATGGGACGGGGGCACCTCCTTAATCCGATACTGTTTGTGGCGCTCTGGTATTTCTACCTACAACGCTCGGAGCGAGTACGGACGACGTATCTGTCTCGACAAGGTAAATAGCGGAGCTAAAGAGGTCAATCAGCCTAATAGGCATTCATCGCCAGTTGGAAATTGCCCATGCGGGGGTGGGCGACCTGAAATTCACTCGGGGGATGCAGGGAATAGACTGCTTCACGGGAAAGCTTGAGTTACCAAGGTTACGTCTGATCTTCTCGATCTCGGAACGAGGCTCTCGCTTCCGAGGGAAGATAGAGGACATGAGATTAGAAGTGCTTTCGCTGGTGTGGCGGCTTGACTGCTTGTCTTGTGTGCTTACTGTTCTTTCGACGATTCTGATAGGGCGAAGATGCTGGACGGGTTGGGTGTTAGCGGCGGTCAACAGCCTGATCATTTGCGTCATCGGGCTGAGAACGGGACAACTGGGCCTGATTCCTGCGAACCTATTTTGTATCGTACTCTACGCGGTGAACCTGCGAACTTGGCGCAAGGCCGAGTTCTCCTGGACCCCGCGGCTCGACGAAGCAACGGTTGAGAACAGACGTTAGCAGTCACCGGCCCTCAATGAATGGAAATGGGGAACGTCGTCGACTGGGCTCTTGGTTCACGCGGGCCGATTGAGCACGGTCAGCGCGGACGCAGCCTGCCTGTTGGAATCAACGCTTTAGCTTCGGATGGGAGTCGCGGTTTTCGCGGGATGTGCCCCACTCCGGGAAGATTTGTGCGATGGACTGCGCGATGAAGGCAGGTCTTGGCCGCCGCCTCTCTCGCAGAGTGAACATGACGGCAAGGAAAAACCCTTCTAGAGCTCCGAGGAATGCTTCTGTGACGGAGAGGCTGTTGAACGTTCGCAACCCCTGGTTGGTCAGAATGAATCCGGTATATGCCATCGCTGCCGTCCAGAGAATTACGCGAACCGGGAACATGGGGGATACCTCTTAATGAGCAAATATATTGCCACAATTCGCCGTTGCGGAGTTAGGGTGGGGCTGTGGAATTCTCGCGCCGCCTATGGCGATTCCCGGCCAGCGAATTGCGGTGTGCGGCGGCTGGGAAAATCTGGTCCGCTCCCTGCTCACAAAGGCTTAGAGAACCAATGCCGGTATTATCCTATACCGGTAGCGATAGTTTCCGATGGAAAGCTCTAACGCGGAAGTTCCAGCGACAAAAAAAAACGGGGCGATCGAAGGGAACATTCGGCCGGTGCGACGACCGAGGGTGAAGCACTTTGATGTGGCGGATCGCTGGTTGAATCGCTTCGTCCGATTTGTGATTGCGATGCACGAGGGTTTTTGGCTGGGTTGCCTGGGCGCTGACGAACTCAACGCGGTCACAGCGGAGCATTTTGATCGATCTAAGTACTACGCATCGAGCGAGCATAATCTGGGCGGCTTTTTCGGCTGGGAAAAGTCTGCTCTGGACCAGTTCTTTCGGCCGGGGTCGCGCATCTTAGTTGCAGGCGCAGGTGGAGGCCGGGAGGTTCTGGCTCTGCGCAAGGCTGGGTTCGACGCAGAAGGATTCGAGTGCAGTGTGCCGCTGGTGCGCGCCAGCGAACAGATTTTCGACCGGCTGGGCGAAACGAAGTACGTGACCCTTTGCGAGCCGGACAGAGTTCCGCAAGGCCCACGGATTTACGACGGGCTGGTTGTGGGCTGGACCGTATATACGCACATTCCCACGAAGGCGCGCAGAGTTGCGTTTCTGCAGGCTCTGAGTGAGCGCGCTCTGCCGGGTTCTCCGCTGTTGATTTCGTTTTTTGCTCGGCAGATTGGTTCACGCGAAGATGTTCTCGTCCACCGGACGGCAAGGGTTTGCCGTTTTCTTTTGCGCGGGAGGAAGGAACCGTTGGAAGTGGGGGACCGCATCAGCTATGCCCGATTTGTTCGTTGGTTCACGAGCGACGAAGTGGAAGCTGAGATGAGGGCCGCTGGCTTTGGAAATGCGCACCACGGTGCTGATGGCGACTTGGGTTATGCAGTGGGCATTGCTGAGTGATCTCGTTGCTGGTCAGGTTCCCAACAGGTTGATTTGCAGTTTCTGGTAGCCGTGTTCGCGCGCCCATAGATCCAAAGGTATGGTGGCCAGTTCATCAACAACGGCGACTGCGAGTCCTGTTTTCGTCAAGTCGATGCTTTTCAGATAAGTGTGGCAGGTGTCGCAGACGTCCACGCGGACGTGCGCAATCTCAGGCGCCGAATAATAGGCCATCTGCGGTTCTCGTTCTTCTCCGCAGGCCGGACAATAGATTCTTCGGAAAAGCCATTCATGGGCACAGAGCATGCAGATCAGGGATTTTTTTGCGCCATCGCCTTCCGCGCGCAATACGCCGACGGCAGGCTTGCCGCCACAGAGCGGGCATGTCGATGGAGTTCCATC
Source organism: Candidatus Sulfotelmatobacter sp. (assembly GCA_049673585.1). Taxonomy (GTDB): domain Bacteria; phylum Acidobacteriota; class Terriglobia; order Terriglobales; family Acidobacteriaceae; genus Sulfotelmatobacter. The sequence continues at coordinate 308,351 of JBATXV010000013.1, forward strand.
GAGAATCTCGATCTCGCGATGATCGGCCAGATATTCGGCGTAGGGCTGAAGAAAAATCCAGGCGAGCACTCGATCGGAATGAGTTGCAGCGGCGTGATCGTTGGATTCGAGTTGTTCGCCTGCGGCTTCGGCATCATCCTCGCCCGCAGTTAAATCTGCGTCTCCGTACCAGAAGTCTTCAATCGCGCGCTGCCATGCGGCTGATCCCTTGGCCGCTAACGTGGCGGCGGCCTGGGCAAGGGGCGCAGGCGCGATCTGCTGAATCACCGAGAGAAATCCGGGGAACTTGGGGAGCAGGAGAAAAAAATCCAATTCGTCTCGCAGCGGGCGATCGGAGGAAATCTTCGGCGAATCCGCCAGAGCTTTCTCGATTTCGCCGTAAATGCCCTTCTGGAACGTTGCAAGATGGGCGTAGTAATGCAGGCCCTCGGCGGAGAACGGGTAAGAGGAGGCTAGTTCGTTGGCGCGGCGAATGCGGCGATCCCACTTCGCATCGGTCGCTGTCACTGTCACGGTCACTTTCGCGCAGCCGAGTCGCGAAGGATCTGCTCATACCAGGTGTGGTGGTGCTGGTCGGCCCAGGCGCGGGATACGTCACCGCGAATGACGGAGCCGAAAGCGCCGCGCTCCATTGCAGTGCCCATATAGACGTGAATGATAAAAAGCGCAATGGTGGCGAGCGCGCACACGGGATGTATGAACACGGCGGCGAGCCGCAGGAAACGCAGGTTCCAGGGAATGTATTGCGGGAGCCACAGAATCAGGCCGGTAAGCAGAAGGAGGATGCCATTCCAGAAGAAACCCCAGAACAGAAACTTCTGGCCTGGGTTGAAGCGGTCGGCGGAGGGGACCTGATCGTCTTCGTTGCGAATGTAATGCCCGATGGCGGCCCACCAAGCCTTGTCCGAAGGCGTTTCTTTCATCTGCCGGTGCCACATGCGGTACATCAGCGCGACCCCGACGATGAAGACGAGGCCGAACCAGGAATGCAACTCGCGCGAAATAGTTGCCCCACCGAGGATGACGGCGATCCAAAAGAGCCAGGGGCTCCAGAAGGCGAGGCCGGTCAGCAGAAGGTATACGTAGGAGACGCCCGTCAACCAGTGCACGAGCCGCTCGTGGAACGAATAGCGCAGCACGCGTCCATTGGGAAGGAGATAAGGTTCGCGGCTCATTGGGTTCCTCCGTGAGACTCCTGCTCGTCTTCTTTTACGACCTTAGGGCCGAATCGCAAGTAGTGAATGAAGACACCGACGACGCCGAAGATAATGCCGAAGTTGCCAATCCATTTCAGCGGATGCTTCCACAGGCGCACCGATAGAGGGATGCGCGGATCTTTCGGAAGGCCGCCGTATAACTCAGGATTCTTGACATCGTGCAAAACATAGATCACGTTGGTGCCGCCTACCCCGGGCGGATCGTAAACTCCGGCATCCTCGAATCCGGAATTTTGGCGCAGCTGCGCGGCGCGAGTCTCCGCAAGTTCCTTCATCTCCGACTTCACCCCAAAATGCAGGCAGCCCGTGGGGCAGGCCTTGATGCAGGCTGGTTCCAGGCCCACTGAGACGCGGTCGTTGCACAAGGTGCACTTGAAAACTTTCCGCGATGGCGGATCGAATTTCGGAATATTGAACGGGCAGCCGGTCATGCAATAGCCGCAACCGATGCAATTGGCCTCCTGGAAATCGACGATGCCGTTGGCATACTGCACGATGGCGGCGTCGGCCGGGCAGGCCGCGAGGCAGCCCGGATCGGCGCAATGCATGCACTGGTCTTTGCGCATGAGCAGCATCATGGTGCCGTCGGCGCGTTCGTGCTCGTTGAACTTGATCAGGTTCCAGTAATTCCATGCCGTCTCCGGCATCGTCTGGTAGGTGTTATCGAAGGTGGTTTCGGTGAAGGTGTAACCGTTCCATTCGAGGCAAGCGACTTCGCAGGCTTTGCAGCCAATGCAAGTGGTCGTGTCGACCAGCTTGCAGACCTGGAATTCACGGTTCAGACCTTTGCCGGGGACGGGTCCGGCGTGACCGGAGATTCGGATCAGCTCTGTTGCGGCCTGGCTCATGGTCGTTCCCTATGCCTTCTCAACTTTCACTAAGAAGCCTTTGGATTCAGGAGTGTGGGCATTCGGATCGGTGACAGTAGGAGTCAGCAAATTTGCCGGCGTTCGCGCATTCCTTCCTTCATCTTCATCAATGCCGCGGAAACCCTGGTGGATGGGCAAACCGATCTGATACACCTTCTTGCCGTCGATCATCATCGGTTTCAGCCGGCGAGTGACAAAGGCCTTCGCGATATAGGTTCCGCGCGCACTGATAACCTTGATCTTGTCCGTTCCACGAATTCCTTTTTCGTCGGCCAGTTCCACCGGAATTTCCACGAACGGTTCCGGGATCAGTTGGACGTTCATGGGGTTATTTTTCGTCCAGTAATGATATTGCTCGGTGAGCCGGTAAGTGGTGCAGACGATGCTGTACTCCTCGGGCGATCCGAACAGGTCGTATGGCGTCTTGAACTTCTTGACCAGCGGATTGTTCGACTGCTCGGGGTGAAACGGATTCTTGATTGGGCTTTCGATCGGTTCATAGTGTTCGGGGAACGGACCGTCTGCGATCACGCCGATCGGGGCGAATAGTCGCCCGATGCCTTCGGGATTCATGATGAAGGGGCCCAAATGGTCTTTGGGATGGGAGTCGGGCTTGAAGTCGGGCACGTCGTTGCCAACCCACTTACCTGCCGCTTCATTCCACCAGACCTGCTTGCGATCCGGGTCCCACGGCTTGCCATCGGGATTGCAGGACGCGCGATTGTAAAGCACGCGCCGGTTGGCCGGCCACGACCACGCCCAGTTGGGGTAAACGCCCATTCCGGATGGATCTTCTGTGCCGCGCCGCTGGACTTGCGATCCGGCCTCGGTCCACATGCCGGAATAAATCCAATTGCCGCACATGGTTGTGCCGTCGTCTTTCAACCAGGCAAATCCGGGCAACTGCTGGCCGGCCTTGATCACCTGGCCTGTCGTCTCGTCCTTCAGGTCGGCGAGAGCCTTGCCGTTGAGCTCCATGGCTACCTGTGAAAGTGGAGGATGAGCGGAGTCTGCATATGCCCAACTCAGATTCAGAATGGGATCAGGGAATTTTCCACCCTCTTTTTTGTACAGGTCGCGAACTCGCAAGAAAATCTGGGCGACGATGTCCTGGTCGAGGCGGGCTTGTCCCGGAGGTGGAACCGCGGCATATTTCCAGGTGACCCAGCGCGCAGAGTTGGTCATGCTGCCGTCTTTTTCGGCAAAACCCGCGCAGGGCAGGCGATAGACCGTGGTGTTGATCTTCTTTTGTTCTTCCGTTGTAATGCCCGGCGCTCTCCAGAATTCGCTGGTCTCATCGGGATAAATTTCGCCGACCACCAACCAGTCGGCCTTCTTCAGTGCATTGATGTTCTTCGTCGTGTCCGGACCGATCATTACGCCGTTCATTCCGAAGGCGAACATGCCCTTGACCTTGTCGTTGTACATGTCGTCCCAGATATGGGTCCATGAATAATCGCGATCGAATTTGGGCAGGTAATCGAAGGCAAAATCGTTTTCCTTTTTAGCAGCGTCTCCGTAGAACGACTTGAGCAGCGACACCATGAATTTCGGGGTGTTCGCATAGTAGTTCATTGAATTCCAGGGCGAGGGTTTTGACGCTGTTGGCGTCGTGCGTTTCAAAAAAGTGGCCAAATCCTTGTCGTCGGGAACTGGCGCTTTCAGGTAGCCAGGAATCGAATCGAAAAGGCCGGCCATATCCGTAGCGCCCTGGATATTCGAATGGCCGCGAAGGGCGTTCACGCCACCGCCTGCTCTGCCGACGTTACCGAGCAAGAGTTGAATCATGGCGGCAGTACGAATGATTTGCGTTCCGAACGTGTGCTGCGTCCATCCGACGGCGTAGATGATGGTTGCGACTTTCTTCATGTCGCCATCTTTGCGGATGGAAGTGAATAAATCGACGGCCTTCAGGTACTGTTCCTTTGGAATGCCCGTGATGCGCTCGACGGCTTCAGGGGTGTAGCGGGAATACTGCTGCTTCATCAATTGGAAGACGCAGCGGGGATGCTGAAGCGTGAGGTCGTAGGCGACATTCGGGGGCAATGCGGGCGGTGGCGCGGGTGTCGCCGGGTGCGAAGGCGCAGGGGTTGCGTGCGCAGAAGCGGCGGTGTTGGTTTTGCCGCTGAAGTCTCCGCCTTCCTCATAATTCCACGTGGTCTTGTCGTAGCTTCCCGACGCCGCATTAAATCCGGAGTACAAGCCGTCTTCGGGGAGTTTGAAACCCTCCTTCACGATGAAGGCTGCGTTGGTGTAGTTGACGAGATATTCTTTCGCGACGCGGTTGTTCTCGATGGCGTAGCGGATCAAGCCGCCGAGGAACGCGATATCGGTGCCGGCTCGGATCTGGCAGAAGAGATCTGCGGTGGACGAGGTTCGGGTGAATCGAGGGTCAACGGAGATCAGCTTGGCGTTGCGGTTTCGCTTGGCCTCCATCGCCCACTTGAAACCGCAGGGATGGTTCTCGGCTGGATTGCCGCCCATGATCAACATCATGTCGGTGTTCTTGATGTCGATCCAGCCATTGGTCATGGCCCCGCGTCCGAATGTTGGTCCCAAACTTGAGACCGTGGGGCCGTGTCAAACACGGGCTTGGTTTTCTAAATAAACCAAGCCCAACCCCCTCATGGCCTTGACGGCCAGAAAATTGAATTCATTGGTGTCGGTGCAGCCGCCGATGAACGAGATGCCTTCGCAGCGATTCACGGTGCGGCCTTGCGCGTCTTTCTCGACGAAGGAGTTATCGCGGGTTTTCTTGGTCCAGCCCGCAATCTCATTCAGCGCGTCGTCCCAGGAAATATCCTCCCATTCCGTCCCGCCTGGGCGCCGAACTTGCGGCTTGGTGAGCCGCCGCGGATTCAGCATGTCCTGTTCGAGGGAAGAGCCCTTGGGGCACAGAGTTCCGCGGTTGGTGGGATGATCGGGATCGCCTTCGACGTGGATCACCTGCGGCGTGACGTTCTTTGCCCGGTCGCCGATGGTGTAGATGAGAACGCCGCAGCCCACTGCGCAATAGGGACACGTCGAGCGGGTTTCCGCAGCACGCGCAATCTTTAACTCTTTGAGTTGTGCGTAGGCGGGCTGAAGATCGAAGCCAAAGATAGTAGCGCCGACGGCGCCGACCGTTGCGGTTTTGAAAAAATCTCTACGCGACTGTGGCATTGAAATGATCCCCACGCTTGTCCGAGAGTCGAGCGGCTTTTAAATCTTCTAGTCTTCGATCATTATGTTTGTCAAGGGGGCATCAACCCGAGTAGTGGTGCAGTTTGGTAAGGAAGCGGGCCAAACGCGCGATTATTGTGTCGCAAAGAACACGACACGTCGCGCGACTCGCCCGGATCCTTCGCCCGCCAAGAACGCTTGCGCAGGATGACAAATCGAACTGCACGACACCTCAACCCGCTAGACTGCGGGGCGTCTATGCTCCGACAGCGACCGATCATCACGTTGGGGAGATTCAAGAATGAGGCTAACCAGCATTGACTGGGTGATTATGGCGGTGTATTCCGTCTTTGTTCTTGGGATTGGTGTAGCGCTGAAACGCTACATGAAGACCAGCACCGACTTTTTTCTTGCGGGACGGTCGATGCCGGCGTGGGTTTGCGGCCTGGCTTTCATCTCGGCCAACCTGGGAGCGCAGGAAGTTATCGGCATGGGGGCGTCCGGCGCCAAGTACGGCATCGCCACCAGCCACTTCTATTGGATCGGCGCGATTCCCGCGATGGTATTCGTCGGCATCTTCATGATGCCGTTCTATTACGGATCGCGGGCGCGCTCGGTGCCGGAATACCTGCGGCTGCGCTTTGATGAAAAGACCCGCGGGCTCAACGCCATCTCTTTTGCCACGATGACGATTTTTTCGTCTGGCATTTCGGTGTACGCCATGGCGAAACTCATGCAGACGCTGCATATTCTCGATTCTCCTCTCAGGAGAATGGGACTACCCTTGTCGGCAGGTTTTCACATCAGCATAATCATCTCGGCGATCGTCGTGCTGGCCTATATCTTGCTCGGGGGACTGGTCAGCGCAATATATAACGAGGTGCTCCAATTTTTTCTGATCGTGGCCGGCTTTCTGCCTCTGGTTCTTTTGGGTCTGAAAGATGTCGGAGGATGGAGCGGAATCAAGCAACAACTTCCCACAGCCTACACGCACTCCTGGCAAGGCATGAGCAACCCCCACACCAACCCGCTCGGCGTTGAGTGGTTTGGTCTGGTGATGGGACTGGGCTTTGTTTCCTCCTTTGGTTATTGGTGCACGGATTTTCTGGTCGTGCAGCGTGCGATGGCCGCAGAATCCATGAGTGCAGCCCGCCGCACGCCATTAATCGCCGCCATTCCGAAGATGGTGTTTCCGTTCCTCGTCGTCCTTCCGGGACTAATTGCGATCTCGCTCCCCACTCAACGACCCGGTCTTCTACCGAGTGCGCGCGGTGTAGACGCAATGCAGGGCGAGATGACCATAGCTGGCCGCGGCCTCATTCCTCCGAAGATTAATGAAACCACCGGGCAGCCGATGCTGGACGCAAACGGTAAGCCTCTGCTTGACTACGATCTCGCTGTGCCCAATATGCTCGTGCATTACCTTCCGACTGGGTTGTTAGGCTTGGGCATAACAGCGCTGCTCGCCAGCTTCATGTCGGGCATGGCGGGTAACGTGACCGCATTCAACACCGTCTGGACCTACGACATTTACCAGGCCTACATCCACAGAGGCGCAAGCGATCAGCACTATCTGTGGGTAGGTCGAATGGCGACTGTGTTTGGAATTGCACTTTCGGTTGCGGCCGCCTACGCCGCCACCCGCTTCAACAACATCATGGATTTTCTTCAACTCGTGTTCGCCTTTGTGAATGCTCCGCTGTTCGCCACATTTTTGCTGGGGATGTTCTGGAAGCGCACAACCGGGCACGCCGCGTTCGGAGGATTACTATCGGGTACGGTCGCGGCGGCCATTCACCACGGCTTGACACTCCCCCTGGGAGCGGTCGCTGGGATCAAAGGTGGTTGGCTCGCGACTGTCCACGTTTATCCCAGCGAAATGGCCCAGAACTTCTGGACGGCGATCTGGGCGTGGTCTGTTTGTATGGTGGCCACCATTCTAATCAGTCTGGTAACCCAGCCTCGCAAAGAGGAGGAACTCGTTGGACTCGTCTATTCTTTGACCCCGCGGACTTCCGAAGATCATTTACCGTGGTACAAGAGGCCGGAAGCATTAGCGATTGTCGTCCTCGTGTTGGCGTTGATACTCAACATTATTTTCTGGTAGGAGCTGCAATGGGGCTGGATATTCGTTTGCCGATCGGTTTGCTATTCAGCGTGATTGGCTTATTGCTGGTGGGATTTGGCGCTTTCGGGGGCAAAGTTATTTACCAGCGCTCGCTTGGCCTCAACGTGAATCTGGCTTGGGGGGCGGTATTGCTGGTCTTCGGGCTGATCATGTTGCTACTCGGAAAGCGATCGAATGCGATTCATCCACATGCGGGATCGTCCCCAGACGGCGGGCGACCAGCGGGTAAGTCATGATAACCATGCTCGCGCCAGACTGCGGTATGTTCGCTGTTGCGGTTCATTCCTATGCTTTCGCAGTGGCATGACTGCTCCATGTTATGCGGCTGGAGGGCCATCAACGAATTGCGCGACCGAATGTCAACTTTCGGTATCTAACTAATTTCACATGGGCAACTTCGACCGGTGAATGCCGGGTGTGGCATCATCTTTTTTATCTCCTTGCCGGGAAATTGCCTGGCACTTTTCCTGGGATCGGGACCGAGCATGGCGAAACCAATTTTGCTGAGCGTGGATGACGACTCCGATGTGTTGCGGGCGATCGAGCGCGATTTGCGGTCGCACTACGGCGGGGAGTACCGAGTAATCGGAAGCGATTCGCCCGAGGGAGCGCTTGACCTGTTGAAGCAGTTGAAGGTGCGCAATGACAGCGTGGCTTTGCTGCTGGCCGACCAGCGCATGCCGCGAATGGATGGAGTGGAATTTCTGCAACAGGCAATGGAAATCTTCCCCAGCGCGAAGCGCGCGTTGCTGACTGCTTATGCCGACACTAACGCCGCGATCAGCGCCATCAATCAGGCCAGCGTCAATTTCTTTTTTCTCAAGCCGTGGGATCCTCCGGCGGAGCACTTGTATCCGCAGCTCGATGATTTGCTTGATGACTGGCAGGCTTCGTACCGTCCGACGTTTCAGGGAATTCGGGTGCTGGGCACGCGCTGGTCGCCGAGATCGTATGAGTTGCGGGACTTTCTGGCGCGCAACCGCGTTCCTTATCAGTGGACGGATGTGGAGCTTTCGGCCAATGATCCGGAAACCAAGCAACTGCTGGAAGCTTTGGGGCCGGAGGCGGCGAATCTGCCCGTGGTGCTGTTTCCCGATGGGACGAAGCTGCTTGAAGGAGTGCCTGCGGAAGTCGCGCAGAAAGTCGGGTTGCGCACGCGCGCTCAAACCGACTTCTACGATCTGGCGATTGTGGGAGGCGGTCCGGCCGGATTGGCTGCGGCGGTTTATGGAGCCTCCGAAGGTTTGCATACGGTGATGATTGAACGGGAAGCGCCCGGCGGCCAGGCGGGGATGAGTTCGCGCATCGAGAACTATCTGGGATTTCCAACCGGCCTTAGCGGCGCAGATCTGGCGCGGCGGGCGGTGGTGCAGGCGGAGCGCTTCGGAGTGGAAATTCTGGCGCAGGAGGTGGTTGGCGTCAGAGCAGAGGGACCTTACAGGATCATCAAGATGGCGGATGGAAATGAGATCTCCTGTCATGCGCTGATGATTGCGACTGGAGTGCAGTGGAGGCGATTGGAAGCTCCAGGTGTCGACCGATTGCAGGGCGCTGGAATTTATTACGGCGGCGGCGCTACTGAGGCTTTGTCTTGCAAGGGTGAGATCGTCTATGTGGTGGGCGGGGCAAACTCCGCGGGTCAGGCAGCGATGAACTTTGCGAAATATGCGGAGCGGGTAATTATTCTGGTGCGCGGCGAATCGCTCTCGAGCACGATGTCGCAATACCTGATCGACCAGATTAAGGAAACGCCTAACATTCAGCTTTGGACGCATGCGAGCCTGGCTGAAGCACACGGCGAAACGCATCTGGAAGAGATTTCTGTACTGTGCTCCGATACCGGCAAGACTGAGCGGGTGCCGGCGAGCGCAATGTTTATTTTTATTGGAGCGCTGCCACGGACAGATTGGCTCGACATTGTGGAGCGCGATGAGCGCGGTTTCGTGTTGACGGGTCCTGACCTGATGCGGGAGGGGCAACGTCCGAAGGGATGGGTGCCGGACCGCGATCCGTTTCTGCTCGAGACCAATGTTCCCGGCATCTTTGCCGTCGGCGATGTGCGGCATGGTTCGATAAAACGCGTGGCTTCCGGAGTAGGTGAAGGATCGGTTGGGGTGCAGTTCATTCATCAATACTTGAGCAAGGTCTAAATGGTCGAGAAATCACAATTGCGGCGCGTACCCGTATTCGCTGATTTGCCGGATGATCAACTTAACTGGTTCCTCAGCCAATCGCAGGAAATGAACATCAAGGCGGGTGATGTTTATTCGCGGCAGGGGGATCCGGCGGACGCGATGTTTGTGATTCTTGAGGGAAGAGGTCAATGGCGGGGGGAGCGTGCGGGCGAAACCTTTGTTTTCGAACTCCAGCCGGGCGACGTTACTGGAGTGCTGCCTTTTTCGAGAATGACGCACTTTACGGTGAGCGGGCGAGCCATGACGGACGGGCTTGCGTTGCGATTTTCGAAGTCGAAGTTTCCGGAACTTATACAAAAAATGCCGGTGCTGACCCAGCGACTGGTGGGCCTGATGTCGGACCGGATTCGTGAGACCACGCGGCTCGAGCAACAGCGCGACCGGTTGGCTTCTTTGGGAAAGCTTTCGGCGGGACTGGCGCATGAACTCAATAATCCCGCGTCGGCTGCGAAACGCGCGGCCAGCCAGCTGCGCGAGATTCTAAAGAAGATCAGGGATGCGAGTCTCGAGCTGGGAAGGCGCGATCTTTCTGCCGCACAAAAATCGGAAATCGAAAAACTGGAAATTTCGTTCACAGTGCCGGATGTAGTTCCGCCGGATGCGCTGACCATCAGCGACCTGGAAGACCAGATCGATTCTTTGTTGCGCAGCCATGGACAGAACGACTTGTGGATGCTGGCGGCAGGGTTGGCGCGCCGGAACGTCAAGCCGGAAACGGTTGAATCGCTGTTTGCGATCCTCGATGCGGAGACGGCTCGAGCTGCGCTGGTTCGTATCGCCGCATCGGTTGAGATCGCCAGTCTGCTGCACGAAATCGAGAGCAGCACTTCGCGGATATCGGACCTGGTGGGCGCCATCAAGGAATACACGCACATGGACCAGGCGCCGGTTTTAAACGTGGATGTGGTGAAGAGCCTGGAAACTACGCTTACCATTCTGAATCACAAGCTGAAGCAGGGAGTCGCGGTGCAGCGTGATTACAAAGGCGTTCCGCTGCTGGTGAATTCATTTGGCAGCGAACTTAATCAGGTGTGGACCAATATTATTGACAATGCGATTGACGCCATGCATGGAAAGGGCGAGCTGCGCGTCCGAACCTACAGTGAGGACGGCTGTGCCGTGGTTGAGATTACCGATAACGGTCCGGGAATTCCCGAGGAGGTGCAGCCCCACATCTTCGAACCGTTTTTCACTACCAAAGGAGTGGGGGAAGGCACTGGGCTCGGCTTGGACACAGTGCAGCGGATTGTGAGAAAGCACCGGGGGAATATTCAGGTTACTTCGAAGCCGGGTGAGACGCGGTTTCAAGTCTGGCTGCCGTTAGCTGGGACTGCGGCGTAAGACGTTACTTCTCGGAATTGCGGAAGAGGACTACGTCGGAGTCGCGATGGCCGCGGATGACGGCGAGTTGTTTGCCGTCGAAGGACCAATCGAAGTCGCGGATCAGTTCCGACTTGAAATCGGTGATTTGTTTTCCCGGCGAACCGTCGAGATTCTGGAGCCAGAGATTATCGACATCGCCGTCGCGCACGGGGTAGACAACACTTTTGCCGTCACGGGTGAAGGAGACTGGCCCATCGCCGAAAGCCACGAGGGACTCCGCTCGGGGTCGTTCGAATTCCAGGAACCGCGGAGGCTGGCTGGAATCGAGAGACAGCAAGGCCAGCTTTTCTTTGGGATCACCGAGGCGAAAGGTAACAAAGGCCACGAGCTTGCCATCGGGAGACACCGTGAAGCGGCTGAAAACCGCGAGTTCACCCATTTTTTGCGAAGCGCCGCCTTGCAACGGAACCTCCTCCAGCTTTCCGTCGGCGTCTTCGTAGATTACGGTTTTGGCATCTTGCGTACAGATGGGAAGGTAGTCGAATTTTCCGCCGGTGAGTTTTCTGGAGTTCGCACCATCGGCGTCTGCTACCCAGACGTTGTTTTGGATTTTTCCCTCAGGCTCGGCTGAGAAGACAACGTGTCCGTCGGAGCAGGCGTGGGCAAAATTTGCGAAACGAAGCTGCGAGAGGAACGGCGTTTTAGCACCGGACTCGGAATTGAGAAGGGTAAGACCGTTGGCCCCGGCTGAAGTCACAAGCTGGCCGTCACGGGTCCAGGAGACACTGGTGACCGGCGAGCCCGTAGTTAATTGCTTGGCCTGGGAACTGCTGGCGCCATCGGGCATAACGTAAGGAGTGAGGTGAGTCTGGCTGAGGACGGTTGCCAGAGAGCGGCCGTCGGCGGCTACACTGAGGTCGACATAAGAGTTGGCGTCGCGCGTAACCGCTGAGATTTTGCCCGAAGGAAATGAAACAAAAACGATCTGCACCTGGGTGAAATAAGGACCGGCGCCCAAAACCAGCAAGCCACTACCGTCGGGCAGCCAGACTGGCTTTTGGAAGTACATATCATTCGTGGTCACGAACAAGTTTTGCTTGCCGCTTTCGACATCGATCGCAACCAGGCCAGAGAGCTTGTCCCCCGGCTGAGAAACCGCGCTGACGATGGTTTTGCCGTCTGGCGACCAGGCGGGATCGAATTGCTGCTCGCTGACGGGGCTTGTGGCCAGGGTTTTTTCTTCGCTTCCTTCGAGCGAGCGGATGATCAAACGGACCTCGCCGACCTTCGGATTGTTGGCCAGCATGTAGACGAACTTCTTGCCGTCGGGAGAGAAGCTTATGTTTGAATCGATGTCCGTGACCAGCTTCTCCGGAGTGCCACCGAGCACCGGCGCGCGATACAGGTATTTCAGGGAGCGGCTGCCGACTTCCGTCCGACCGAAATATAAGTAATTGCCGTCCGGAGAAAACCGCAGACCCTGATAACCCACCTGCGCAGGAGCCACGACTTGGGTGTTGCTGCCGGTGGGAATGTTGCGCAGCCACAGGCTCTGCTGGCCGTTGTCGTTCATCACGTTGAGGACGTATTTACCGTCGGGCGAGATGGCAACGAGCGTGGCTTTGCCGGTCTGGGTTATTTTGCTGACGGAAAAGTTCTGGAACGGAGCTGGCTTCGAGCGCGAGAGGAACGCGTAGACGCCGTAGGAAGCCGCGCCCACCAGAAGAATTGCAACCAGACTTGTGATGCCGAGTCCTAGCTTGTGCTGCTTAGCGACGGCGACTACGGCGGAGCTGCTGGAGGTATGCGCGGGCTGGGCGGCAACTGAGGCGGAGATTGCAGAGTCAATGCTGGCCGCCGGGATCTGGCGGCTGGAATCAGTGTCACGCTTCAGCCGTTGCAAGTCGGTGCGCATGTCGGAGGCGTGCTGGTAGCGCAGGTCGCGATCTTTCTCCAGAGCTTTGTTGATGATGTCTTCGAGCTTGGGCGGCAGATCGGGATTTATACGGATGGCGGGAGCTGGAGCGCGGTTGAGAATCGCTTCGAAGATCGTGGCTGAGCTTTCTCCGCGGAAAGGCAGCGTGCCGGTCGCCATTTCGTAGAGCACTGCGCCGAAGGAAAAGAGATCGGTACGGGGATCGAGTTCTTTGCCTTTGGCTTGCTCGGGGGACATGTAGGAAATGGTTCCGACGGCCGTTCCCGGGTTGGTCAGTTGCTCGTCAACGGTTCCGGTCGCGGTGTTCAGCGCGGCGATCTGGCTGGTGGAACTGCCGGCGAGCGTGACCTTCGCTAGTCCGAAGTCGAGAATCTTGGCATGACCGCGTTCGGTGACAAAAATGTTGGCGGGCTTGATGTCGCGGTGAACAATGCCTTTGGCGTGAGCCGCGTCGAGGGCATCGGCAATTTCGATAGCCAGGGAAAGAATCTGGCTCGCCTCCATGGGACGGCCGGCGATGCGGTGCTTCAGGGTTACGCCATCCAGAAACTCCATGGCGATGAAGGCTTGGCCGTCCTGCTCGCCGATATCGTAGATCGTACAGATGTTGGGATGATTCAGAGCCGAAGCGGCCTGCGCCTCGCGCTGAAAACGGCTTAGCGCCTGGGGATCGCGGGCGACTTCGTCGGGAAGGAATTTCAGAGCGACGAAGCGATGCAGCCGTGTGTCCTCGGCCTTATAAACCACTCCCATGCCACCGCCGCCGAGCTTCTCGATGATGCGGTAGTGAGAAATGGTTTGGCCGATCATTACTTTAACGTTAGTAGATCAGTGTTTAGTCGATCGATGTAGCCGATCACCCCAGAAGCCTGGGTTTTTGCTGCTTCATCTTACGGACGCGGCCCGATGCAGTCAACGAAATGCGAGAGCAGTTGGGACCGGCGAGAAAATCGGCTCCCCAAGGTAACTTTTCTAGTTTCCCGGCTGGACGTAGCCTGAAGTTGGAACACGAGGGATATAAAACGAATGCGGAAAATGACGGGCGCTGCCGTTCTGGCACTTCTCGTGTGCGGCATAGGCAGGACCGGGCGAGTGGTGGCGGCGCAAGACGCGCCCGCGCTTTCCGTAGTGCCCACGAAGGCCACTATCTTGGTAGGCGAGACACGTACGTTCCGCGCTGTAGGCAGGGACGGACGCTTGCGGCATGATGTTCGCTGGACCGTTTCTCCCGGACCAGCTGCCAAGCTTACGGTAGCTGGCGATGAAGCGACCCTGCAGGCGGAAGAGCCATCCTCGATGGTGGTTCTGACTGCTTCCGCCGATGGGGAGTCGTCTGAAGCCAGCATCGAGATTCGTACCGGCGCTTTGCCCGCGGGAACGATTATGTGGTCTGTCAATCATCTACCCGGATGCAAGAGCATGAAAATGACCCAAGCGGTGCCAACCGCAAACGGACCCGACATTTATGACGAGGAGTCGTGTCCTGATGCTGCCTACGTTCGCGCACTCACCGCTGACGGGCGTGAATTATGGCGCAGAAAGCTCGGCGGCGCGGCGGTTTCCACGGCGCCGGTTCTCGAAAGGAAAGAAGACGCTCAGTCCGCGGAGCATATCAGCGTGAGTACCCAGTCCGTGTGCGACGGAATCTCTTCCGGGATGACGAAAGATGGCGTTTCAAAGCTCGCGCAAGACCGTAACCTTCGGCTGGGCGAGAAAGAGCGGGAAAGTAATAGCTGGACGTTCGAAGAGCATAACGTTCGCTGCACAATCTGGTTTGGCGAAGCCGGTACGGTGGTAAAGAACAAGAAGATCTTTATTAGCGACTAGATTAGCGACTAGTGGGGCCAAAGAAATCGCTGCATGGAACGGAAAGGCGCGTTTCAAAGAACTCCCGACGTCATTTGCCGGTGCGCGAATCCCATACTGGGTTGCCTTTGTCGTCACGGAACATCAGAGTGTCGGTGCCTTTTACGAGTTCGCGCACGAGGATTATGTCCGACGCGTCCTGCTTGATTTTGGAACCGGTCACAGCAATCTCATCGCCCTTGGCGAAGGTGATTCCCATCTCGTCCTGAAAAGGTTTGGGGCAGAGGTAAACGCGGATCTTGTCGTCTCCGCTCTTGAGGACGAGTTCAACGAAATCTTTCCTGGACCCAAAAGGCAGAAGATTTATTTCGTCCACTACACCTTTAGCTTTCGTCTCGGTATGGAGGTCGTATTTGGGAGGGCTGCTATCTTTTTGTTCCGTCTTTTGGGCGAGCGCGGGAATCGCGCACAATGGCAGAAATAGGGAGAGGGCGATGAGCGCCTCGAGCACACGGCGCGGGATGGGGACTTCCCGACTGTGCGGCATGGTGCCTCCTCGGGATCCTAAGTTGCGCGAAAATTTCGTTAACGATTAGGCCGCTGACCGCAGTCGCTCTGTAAAAGACAGGTGGATGGTACACCCTGGCACCGAGCACGCCAATAGCTTGGCGGGATTCGGCCACGACATGCGGCGCCCAGACGCACTTTCCTGTCTGTGTTCCAGTTTCTTAGACAACTCTCACTTTGTGAATGTTTGGTGCGGCCCTTCTGTTTTTATCCGATTTCCGAATCTGCCGATAGAACCAGTATCTAAGGAGCGAGAAGCGGAAGGGTTGAGGGCGATGACCAAGATTCTGTTAGTGGACGACAGCAAGTTTCTGAGACTGACGGCGGAGCGCGCGCTGGCCCGTGCCGGCTACACGGTGAGCAGCGCGACCGACGGGGAAAAAGCTTTGCGCATGGCGCGGGAGGAGTTACCGGATCTGATTCTGATGGACATATTACTGCCGAAGATAAGCGGCCGGGATGTGCTGCTCGCGTTGAAGAAAGACCCTGCGACCATGGCGATCCCGGTGGTGGTGATGACGGGCCTGTCTCAGAAAAATGCAGCCCGGTTGCAGGGAGATGGAGCCATCGCGTTCTTGGAAAAGTCCGTTCTCGATTTGGATAAAGGATCAGAGAAGCTATTGGCAGCAGTGCAAGAGATTCTTCAGAAACTTCCCGAACGCACGCGAACCACCACGGCGTAGGCTCCATTCGGCAGCTAAATCCAACCGGCTCACCGGGCACAGTCACCTTCGAGAACATCCTCATTCCCGGATCGGGCCTCTTGCCCTTCCGACCTTCTATTTGTTTCTTTTTCCTTGACAGATCTCAGTAAACGAAAGTAAAAATAATCGTTCGTAACTCCCAATCGCAGTTCCACGGGGAGGGTCCGATTTTCGAGGGAAAAAGTCAGAGAATCCAACAGGAGGCTTGCAATGACCAATCGCTTTCGTGGCAATGCGCAACTCATGCTGAAGCGTGAGTCGATTCGCGCTCTGTTTCTTTTCGTCTCCAGCTGCCTCGTGCTTTGTTGCTGCGCACAGGCCTCGGTGTACTACGTTGCCAAGAACGGCAGCGACTCCAACAGCGGCAGTGCGAGCGCGCCCTGGCTCACTATCGGCCATGCGGCGCTCGAAGCGACGGCGGGCAGCACCGTCTACGTGGGAGCTGGAACCTACAGTGAGAGCGTGTTGTTCGCCAACTCGGGAACGTCCTCGGCTCCAATCGTCTTCAACGGACAGGGCGTGGCTATTGTGGACGGGACGAGCGTGGCCTGCTGCACTACGCCTAGTTTCGAAACCAGCAACGGCTTCCTGTGTTGCAACACGCAAGGCTTGTTCATGATCGGCGCTACGAGCGGCGTGAGCTATCTGACCATCGAAGGGTTCACCATCCAAAACTACACGACTTCGAAAAAGGCGGACGTTCCTGCCGGAATTCTAATTGCAGGCAGCGGAAGCGGGATCAACATACTGAACAACACAGTGAAGAACATCCAGACTACGGCGGGGAAGAACGGAAACGCCTATGGGATCGGGGTTTTCGGCACCAGTTCCACGCCTCTGAGCGTGACCGTGAGCGGCAATACGGTCACCGGATGCTTGACCGGGGAGAGCGAGACAACTACTTACAACGGCAACGTGCAGAACTTTGTCGTATCGAACAACACCATTTATGACAATGACAACATTGGCATGGATGCGATTGGCTTCGAGGGAGTCGGTCCCACGGGCTACGATCAGGCGAAAAACGGAGATGTCTACGGCAACCTCATCTACAACAACAGCGCCTTCAAGAATCCAGGGGAAGGTAATTCCTACGATGAGGATGGCCTGTACTGCGACGGCTGCACGGAGGTGACGTTCGAGCGCAACACACTTTACGGCAACGATCTGAATATCGAAGCCGCCAGTGAAACCTCGGGCGAAGTCTCGAGCAACGTGATCATCCGCAACAACCTGATATATGCGGCGAATTCGTGCGGGGTTTCCGTGGGCGGATATGCCAAGACTGGAACGGGCGGAAGCACCGATATCACCATTGTGAACAACAGCCTTTACGACAATGACACGCAGAAGACCGGCAGCGGCGAATTCCAGATCCAGTACCGGGCAACCGGCATTGTGTTCGAAAACAACATTGTCTATACCGGTGGCGAGGGTCTATTCATGTACGGCTACGTGTCGGGCAGTGGAGTAACTTCGAATTACAACGATTTCTACACCACCAGCTCGACCACGACCTTCGAGCTGAACGGAAAAAGCTATTCGTCGTTCGCTTCCTACCAGTCGAAGACCGGGCAGGATGCGAATTCGGTGTTTGCCAACCCCGACTACCTGACTGTACCCACTTGCACCTCCACAAAAGAGAGTGGGCCGCCGACGCCGATCACCGCCTGCTCACCGAAACCGAATTTTGACATTCCCACCACTTCCCCGGCCGAGAACACGGGCAACGCCAGTCTAGGTTCGGCCGACTTCGGCACAGTGGACTTCAATGGCAATCCGCGGGTAAATGCCGACGGGCAAATCAACATGGGAGCCTATGAGCAATGACCGGTAGGCTCACTAGTGGGCTTAAGCGGGGCACGCAGTCTGGCTGCGTGCCCGTTTTATTTGCCCGACAATACCCGCACCGGGGATACTGAACCATGCGTTTCCCGTGCTTCGTAGGACTCGTGTCTCTCCTGCTCGCCGGCCTGATCAACGGTCAAGGTGCGCCGTCCGCTACGGTTCCCGCAGGTGGCGACGCGCCCGTGGTCGCGGTCGGGCCCGACGATGCGGTGATTACTGTGAATGATTTCTGCGCTGATCCGACGCAGAACGGCGCGGCCTGCAAAACCGTGCTCACTCGGGCGCAATTTGAAAAGCTCTGCGAGGCGCTGCAGCCGGGCATGTCCCTGCCGCTTCGGCTCAATGTAGCCAACGCTTATGCGCGCAATCTGAAAATGGCTGCGGCTGCGGAAAAACGCGGCCTTGATAAAACGCCCGCGTTCGAAGAAGAGATGCGCTATGCGCGCATGCAACTGCTTTCCCAGGATCTGAGCCGCGCTCTGCAGGCCGAGGCTAACGACATCACCGACGCCGATCTCGCGGACTATTACAAAAAGAATGAGGCCTCTTATGAGGAAGCTACTCTCGCGCGGATTTTTGTCCCTCGCGCGAAGGAAGGCGAAGTCGCGCACGGGGAACCTGAAGACGCGCAAACCAAAGCTGATGAGGGCACGATGGCGAAACTCGCGGCCGATCTACGAGCCCGGGCGGTTAGTGGGGAAGATCCTGACAAGCTGCAAGTCGAAGCCTACACGGAAGCTGGAATTCCGCACACCAGGTCCAATACGAAGATGGAGAAGGTGCGCCGCGATGCGCTGCCTCCCCAGCACGAGGCGGTGATGGACCTGAAGCCGGGAGAAGTTTCCGAAGTATTCTCCGACCCGGGCGGCGCCCACTTCATTTACAAAATGATCAGCAAACACACCTTGACGCTGGAAGAGGCGAAAGCCGAGATCCGGACCACGATTTCCAGTCAACGCTATCGCGACAGCATCAAGAGTTTTCAGGGCGACGTCGCGTTTAGCGATGCTTACTTCAATCCCCCTGGCAAGCCGGTCCAAGGGTCGCAGCGAAATCGACGTGGAGGAAGGAAAAAGCCGGCAGCCTCGGGAGATAAAGACCACGACTAGTTAGACCTCTGTAAATAAACCACTTACAGGCGGGAACCTGGAATCGCTGGGCGGAGTCTATGTGAATAAGCGTGTGCGCCGGTAACATGCGGCGGTGACCTCTAATCTGCAAAGCAGGGGCGGCGAGCGATTTTTCGGTCTGGGATGAGGTGGGAAATTCTATAATCATTCTTTGGAGATGCAGCAGGCGAAGTAAACAGGAGTGACCACCTTGGGAGATCTGGCAAGCGCAATCGGAGCACGGGCGCAGGAAGCGACGATTGTCGCGGACCTGAAGGCCGGATCGGAAGAGGCCTACGCGTGGCTGATTGGTGAATTTCAACGGCCGGTGTACGGCTTGGTGTACCGCATGGTGAGCGATCCAGCGGACGCGGCCGATACTACGCAGGATGTTTTCCTGAAAGTGTTCCGCGGGATGAAGAGCTTCCACGGCGAATCGAGTTTGAAGACCTGGATTTACCGGATTGCCTTGCATGAAGCGGCGAACCGGAAGCGGTGGTGGTTTCGGCATAAAGCGCACGAAACTTCAATCGAACCGGTGGAGTCGGACGGACTGGCGAACGGGGATGGATCGCTGCAAAATACGGCGATGCAAAACGCGCTGACCGACCGCAACGATTCGCCGTTCGACAGCGTGGCGCACCGGGAAGTGCAGAAGCGGGTGGATGCGGAGTTGCGGCAGGTCGCAGAGCCTTACCGGACGGCGCTGATTCTGCGCGATCTGGAAGAAATGTCCTATGAAGAAATCGCGGAGGTTCTGCAGATTTCGCTGGGAACGGTGAAATCGAGAATCACGCGGGGACGGCAGGCCTTGAAGCAGCGGCTGGCGCCGTACGTGCGCGAGGTTGGTGGAGAATGGGGACTGACTGCGCCGGATAAAGAAGAAGAGACGAGTTTGCGGTCCCAAAGTTTGCAGAACCAAAGTTTGCAGAACCAGGTTGCGGGAGGGGGAAGAAGAGTCGAGGTGATGCCATGAGGTATGTGGCCATGAAATCCGTTTCGCCGAAGTGGACCATGAAATGCGCGGATGTGAAGCGATTGTTGTCGCCGTATCTGGATGGAGCGGTGACGGGGACCGAGATGCAGGGGTTGCAGGCGCATCTAGAGGGATGTTCTACCTGTGCGCTCGAGTACCGTCTGCTGCGGCAGACGCAACAGTTGCTGGTGAGCGTGAGGCGTGTGCAGCAGCCGGCGGACCTGGGGCTGAAGCTGCGGCTGGCTATTTCGCGCGAGGCGGCGGAGGGACGACGCCCGCGATTCGAAGGCCTGCGCATGCGGGTGGAAAATGCGGTGAACGCATTTATGGTGCCGGCCACGGCCGGTCTGGTCTGCGCTGTGCTGATTTTTGGTTTGGTGACTGCCATCCTGGCGATGCCGGGAGAGGTACAGGCAAATAATCAAGATGTGCCGCTCGTGCTGAACACCGGACCTGAACTGCAGCAGAGCGCCTTTGGTACGACGCTGAGCGCAATGAATACGGATTCGCTGGTAATTGAAGCCTACGTGGATTCGCGCGGGCGGGTAGACGATTACAAAATCCTCTCCGATTCCGGCGAATCTCAGGAACTGCTGCCGCAGGTGAAGCGGATGCTGATCTTTACGACGTTCCGTCCGGCGATGTCCATGGGACGGCCGATCTCGTCGCGGGCCGTGCTGTCGTTCTCGAGGATCAGCGTGCGGGGGTAGAACGAGTCGAAGATTTCGAGCAGCCTAAGAAAGTCCTACCTCTCGCAAGGAACGCGAGAAACTCGAAGTCTTTAGTTATCCGGCCATATCGGCACCCGCCGGCTTTGCTTTCTGTTCTCAGCTTCGGGCTGGCATGGCACCAAAGGGCCATTCTATCCGAGGGTAGTCCGCTCCTATACTTCCTGAGCATTTGAACCGCGTTACCCACTGCCCCCCGCGGCGAGAGATCGTAATTTCCTTCCTATGGAACCCAGGGTCATGAGCAAAATAAGCACTCTCCGCATATGTGGGATATTGTTGGCGGTTTGCCTCCAGGTAAGTGCTCAGGTTCCCGTGACGACGCAGCACAACGACAACGGCCGCACGGGCCAGAACCTGAGCGAGACCATCCTTAACACCTCCAACGTGAACGTGAACAGCTTCGGAAAGCTCTTTTTTCGCACGGTCGATGGTCAGATTTACGGGCAGGTCTTGTATATCCCCGCCTTGACGATTAAGGGCGGTGTGCGCAACGTGGTGTACGTCACCACGCAAAACAATAGCGTTTATGCCTTCGATGCCGATAACCCTCTTGCCTCCGCACCCCTATGGCAGGTGAACCTGGGCACACCCATGCCCAGCACCGACATCGCCGCCAGTTGCGTCTCCATTACTCCGCAGGTGGGCATCACCAGTACTCCAGTGATCGACCCCACGGGAAAGACTCTGTATGTGGTGGCCGATACCAAGGACACCCTGGGCTACCACTTCAAGCTGCACGCCCTCGACCTGATCAGCGGGGCCGAGAAATTTGGCGGACCAGTCGAGATTTCGGGATCCGTGCCGGGCACGGGAGACGCCAGCAGCAACGGTTCAGTACCCTTTCAGCCTCTCCAGCAGTACAACCGGCCGGGTCTGCTGCTGGCGAATGGCGTGGTCTACGCTGCCTTTGGTTCCAACTGCGAGACCATCCCCTGGCATGGTTGGATCTTTGGCTACGATGCCCTGACGCTGCAACAATCGGCTATCTTTAATGACACGCCCAACGGCTCATCGGGCGGGATCTGGGGTGGCGGCCAAGGCATGCTCGCCGACAACTCCGGGAACATTTACTTCGCCAGCGGCAACGGCACTTTCGACGCCAACACCGGCGGCACCGACTACGGCGACAGCATCGTGAAGCTCAGTACCGCGTCCGGACTGACAGTCTCCGATTATTTCACTCCCTGGAACGAAGCCGCGCTCGAGGCCCGCGACGCGGACATAGGCGCCGGCGGCCCCATCGCTTTGCCTGGCACAGACATGATTGCGAACATCGGCAAGGACGAGAGAATGCGGCTGATCAGCCTCAGCGGCATGGGCGAGTTCTCGCCCACGCTCGACGGTGATGTGCAGGAGTTCCAGGCGACGGCCAATCCATGGGCTTTTGTCGGAGCCCCGGTTTACTGGAGCAGCCCCAACAATGGACCGTCGCTCTATGTCTGGGGCCCGGGCGATTACCTGAAAGCCTACCAGTTCACGGGCGCAAAGTTTGTGACTACTCCCGTCTCCGAAAGCAGCATTATGAGCCCGGGAGGAAATTCGAATACCGTTCCACTGTCAGTTTCCGCCGACGGCAGTACGGCAGGCACAGGGATCATATGGGCAGCGAGTTCGCTCTCCGGCGATTCCGGCCAACACACTGTGGGCGGCATCGTGCGCGCCTTTGACGCCACAAACCTGAGCAACGAACTCTGGGACAGCCAGCAGAACGCGGCCCGGGATGGCGTGGGTAACTATGCCAAGTTCAATCCTCCCACCATCGCCAATGGGAAAGTTTACGTGGGCACCTTCTCGGGACAGTTACTGGCCTACGGGTTAAACCCGCCCTCGGCCACCGGAATTAATTTCATCCAGGCGAACTCAATCACTCCCCAATCGGCTGTAGCGTCGGCCGCCGTAAGCTTCCCCAATCCCCAAACGAAGGGCCACCTGAACATAGTCGTGGTGGGCTGGAAGGATATTACGTCCACGATTCAATCGGTCGTCGACAGCGTCGGCAACGTCTACTCCATTGCTGCGCCCCAACTGAGCAATGGCAATAACAGCGCGAATTTCGTATCGCAGGCGATTTATTACGCGACCAACATCGATGGCGGATCCAACACGGTTACAGTGACCTTCAACCAACCGGCTTCTTACCCGGATATCCGCATCGCGGAATATAAGACTGCCGGACTGCTAGACGTCAGCGCGGGAGCCACTGGAAACAGCACCGTCGCCAACAGCGGTACGGCCACCACCACGGCGGCGAACGAATTGATTTTCGCCGCCGACATGATGCGGACGAACACGCTCAACCCTGGGAACAACTTCAACAACCGCCTTACTACGCCCGACCTCAATATGGCCGAAGATCGCATCGTCAATGTGGCCGGCACCTACGGCGCGACTGTGAATCTGCAGTCGAGCAGTCGTTGGATCATGCAAATGGTCGCGTTCCGAACTCCGCCGGTTCCAACACTCGCTTCCATTTCCCCCAATTCGGGTCCGACCACGGGCGGGACGGCGGTGACCATCACCGGCAACTATTTCGCCGCTGGGGCCACGGTCAAGATTGGAGGAGTAGCCGCGACCAACGTGACCGTCGTGAGCGCGACTTCCATCACCTGTACCACGCCCGCGCACGCGGCGGGTGCCGTCAATGTGGTCGTGGCGAATCCCGCTGGGGTAAGCGGTACTCTGACCGGTGGCTTTACCTATTAGCCCGACGAAGGCGAGCAAGGTCATTCAGCAGGAAATCCACCTCGATCAGTGGAATGGTGGCGGACGCCCCCCGGCCATGCCCTTTCTGGGTTTGACGGGTAGGATGTGGCAACGGGAAAAACGGCTCCACCCCTCTTTCGTGAACTACGGTTAGTATGCTCCGTTACTATCCACGGATGTCCGTTGCCCTGCATCCCCGCCCCCGCGTCCCTCAAGGTCCTCCCGGAGAGACCTTCCGCTCCCCGCCCGCCCACCGCGCGCTCCCCGGCCCCCTGCTTCATCTGTGGCATTTTGCGATTGGCGTCGTTCTCTTCCTTCGGAGTGAACTGGATAGGCGAACATTCCTCGGTGTTCGGATATCTCCGGCCTTCACTTCACGTTCGCGAAGTCAGCTGGAGCGGTGTGGGCGTTCCGGTATCGGTTCTGCGACTAGTACGGTTGAACCGAATACAGAAGCGTGTCGCCAGAGGTTACGGTCACCGACGTGAATGTGCAACTCGTCGAGTTGCTTCCCGACTGAACGAAGGCGTTGCCGGTGTTGCTCTGGTCGATTACGGAGCATTTATAGCCGTTTGTGGCGGTCACGCCCGGAGAGATGACCGGTGCGCAGGCGGTTTGTCCGGCCGCGAAGCTCCCGGCAAAACCATTACCAGTAACCGTGATCGTGCCACACCCCGTAATTGTCGCGCCCACTGTCGGCGCAGCCCAGTCGATGAACTCGTTCTTCGCTGGCATGGTGGAACCGGTCAGAACCGTTCCAACATTGATAAAGAGGTTTTTGATTAGCCGCGTGTTCGTGCCGGTCGTGTTGCGGTTGAACCCATTCGCCACATCGACGCATGTGTTCTCTTCGAAAGAGTTGTTATCGATGACCGCGATCGTGCTGCCTTGGGCAAGGCAGGTTTCCCCGGACGCATTCGTTGAACCAGAAACGGTGTTCCCTTGAAAGGTGTTGCCGTAGATGTAGCTGGCGTCTGTGACGTTTCGGTACTGCAATGCGTAGATCGACGCCGTGAGCGCATTTCCGAGCGGCATCTGAATCGTGTTCTGGCTCACTCGGTTGTACACTGTAGCGAGAGCAACGCCGCCGCACAAAGACGAGCAAGAAAGTCCAGTAGTAGGACTGAGATAAGAAAACGTCTTTGAGCTTCGGGAGTAATTCTGGTTGATGACGGTTGTCGGACCGTAGGCGGTACCGGCGGATGACTGACAGGCCATTGCGGTGATTGTGGCGTTCGTGCAAATAGCAACCGCGACCCCTGGCTGTATCTGAGTGGGGAAGGTTCCCGACATGGTGACCGTGACGACATAGCCTGTCTCCGCGATCGTCGCGATCGTTGCGGGCACCAAAGTGCTGTTGTCCATCGTAATCCCGATGCCCGAAGCTTCACCGAAGCCGTAGACGTGGTTTCCGGTTGCGATCACATCTTTGCCGCCGTCTATCGTTAGGAATCCCCCCGCACCTGAGTTTTCGCAGTAGCAGATGTTATTTGTAATCACCGTTCCGGTCGACTCGGCATTTTCGATTGCGAAGAACGTGTGGTTGTAGCCGAGATCGGTGTAGTGATTGTTCATCGTATTACCGGTTATCTGGGCGCCCGCGGCTACGACGGATACGAATCCCTGCGTCGTCGATTGAAACAGTTCCAGATCGTTGTCTTCGATCTGCAGACCGGTCATCTGGTTGCCGCCGAAGCTGCCTGCTTGAATACACCATGCCGTTGTGCAGTAGATCTTGTTGTGCTTGATCCGTAGGTTCGTGATGCACGCGCCGGTGCTGAGGCCGTTCGCGGGACAGGAAATCGCACCCACACCCTGCGCTTCTGCATTGATCGTCCCGAGTGTGCTGCCGCAGCTGGTGCAGTTGGTTCCGTCAATAAAGTTGTCGATGATGTCGATATCGTTGACGGAGCCTTGGATCAGAATCGGCTGTTCGCTAGCGCCGCCAACAATGCGGTTGCGTCGGATATGCGTGCGCAGCGGGCCGGAGTAAGTGTAGCTAAGCCCGGAGGTCAGCGTAATTGATTGCCCGTCGCAGTTGTGAATGTAATTATCCTCAATCACGATGTCGGAAATCTGGGGCGGCGTAGCGCTCGGGCTGGTCACTGTGATGCATGGGCCGCTGAAGCTGCCGTTGTTTCCGTCATACTCGATATTTTTCAATGTGAATTGCGAACTGGTAATGACAAACGACCCATTGTTGCTGGGGAATGAGCTTGTAGTGCCGACGCTCTTGACGATGTGTACTCCGCCCAAAGGACCGAGACCCAAAAGGGTGCAGGGAGAATTCGCGGTAATCACCAGATCCTGCTTATACGTCCCAGGAGGCAAAAAGACTGTTCCGCCCCCACAAACGCCCAAAGCATTTGAGATTGCAGTCGCAGAAGGATTCACACCTGCAGGATCTGCGCCACAGAGTGTCGCCGAGGAGCCACAATTCGGGGCGGTAACGTCAATCCAGGGCCGGGGACCACTTATCTCTAGGTCCCCTGCAGCTGTTTGGGCTAATGCGTTAGTGAGAAGGCAAACGGCTAGGCTAAACAAGAAGACAAAAAACCTCTTGATCTTATATTGTGATTTATAGTTTGAATCCCATTGCGCAGCAAGCGTCTCATGTACCTGAGGTCCCATATATAGCACCTCCCTCTTCGTCCACAGTTACAGTCCGAAGGTTCGAATCACACTACCATAGTTACGAGGAGTGATTTGTAAGAAATCGGTTGTGTTCTTAATTTTGTAATGCCCCGGCAACACTGAACGAAGATGAAGATATGGAGCGAAAATTGACCTAACTTAGGACTTGTGCGGACGTTCCGGTATGAGCGTTAAATTTTCGCTCTCGCAATGCCCATTGCTGCGTATTGATGATGCAAAATCCTTCCCGTTGACGCCACGTTCCCTCGCGCCTATGCTATATAGCGTAGGGCTATGTTTTTCGAATCGTGAGAGGAATGTTTTTATGGCTTGCAGATGGAAGACGGCATGGTTGATATTCGCGCTGTGGTGGGCGACAGGGATTGCCTCGCAGGCGCAAACCTTCACTACTCTGCACACTTTTGAAAACAGCGACGGCAGCTTTCCCTACGGGGCTCTTGTCCAGGGACTTGATGGCAACTTCTACGGCACGACATGGGAGGGCGGCAGAGAAATCTGTTACAACGGCTGCGGGACGGTTTTCAAGATCACTCCGGCAGGCACGTTCACAACCGTGCATGAGTTTGTGGGCACTGACGGATCGTGGCCACAGGCCGGACTAATACTAGCTGCAAACGGGAACCTTTACGGCGTGACGATGGGCTACGAGTCTCCGCATACCACGGTCTACGCGATTACTCCCGAAGGCGCGTTCTCAACCCTCTACAGCAACTCCTCCGGCCTGGGCGGCAGCGGCACTTCTATGCCTATTTTCCCGCCCCTAATGCAAGACACGATCGACGGAAATTTTTACGGGACAGCGCCCTACGGCGGCTCGCCCACGAAGAAGTGTGAGGACTACCCTGGCTGCGGCACGGTATTCAAAATCAGCCCAAGCGGCACTCTGACTGTCTTATACAACTTTTGCAATTTAGCAAAATGCGCCGATGGAATTTTCCCTGCGGCTCAGCTGGTGCAGGCCAACAACGGAGTCCTCTACGGTACAACAACTAGTGGTGGCGGCCCAGCATATGCTGGGGTTGTCTTCAAAATCGGTACCGAAGGCGCTCTAAACATTCTCCACCAATTCAATTTACTCACGGATGGTACTGACCCCATGGGCGGACTGACCTTGGGCACCGACGGGAACTTCTACGGAACGACCGAGAATGGAGGGGACTTGGCCTGCCCGGCCCTGTATACATCGCCATATTATTGCGGCACGATCTTCAAAATGACGCCTGCGGGTGCGCTGACCACTCTTCACACCTTTGATGGCACAGACGGTGGAAATCCCCTCACCGCGCTGATCCAGGCTACCGACGGAAATTTTTACGGGACGACCTCAGGGATCGGTTACAAAGGCGCCTGCAGTGGCAACAATTGCGGCAGCATCTTTCAGGTAACGCCCGATGGCACGCTCACCACACTGCATAGCTTCGACAAGACGGACGGGATGAACCCTGCCGCCGCTTTGGTACAGGGAACCGATGGAAATATTTACGGGACGACCAACGGCTTCGTCGGACAGCACCTCTACGGCACTGTGTTCCAGTTGTCGATGGGGCTTGCTCCTTTCGTGAAGACCGTACCTGCTGGCGCTTACACGCATACCCAAGTGCTAATCCTGGGGACGAATCTGACGGGCGCGACCAGCGTCACCTTCAATGGCAAGACCGCAGTGTTCACTGTCGTGTCGCCGACTGAGATTCAGGCCACTGTCCCCGGTAATGCCACCACGGGCACGGTGCGGGTAGTTACACCCGGCGGAACGCTGTCGAGCAACGTCCCCTTCCGAGTCCTCTGAGTCTTTCGCAAGCCGCACCGCGCTGGTCGGTCCGACGCGGTTCGTCCTGGCAGCCGTGGCGCTCGTTGTCGCTGCCTTAGCGATGGGCTTGCATAGATTGATCCGATAGCTTGCTCAGTCGTAAATGGTGATTCAGAATTTCTCTGGTTTCTGTTTTTCCTCTTTGAATTCTGCAATTGCGGCGACGATTTTCTTGTAGGTATTTACGCGTATATGTGCGTGCAGCGCTTTTTCAATCGTGTGCTGCCCAATTCCTCTGCGTCGCAATTCGCGTTGTAATTTAGTTCTCTGGATCTCACATTTCAATGAGTCGAGAAGCGCAATTTTGCGGCTTTTCCCGTACTCGACGACCCTAAATCCGACTTCATCGTTATCTGTTATCACGCTGAGATCGTCGTTATGCGCCCACATTGAGCTGGTCTCTTTGTCGATATAGCGGACTTGTCCTGCGGTAATGTGCGCCCGTTGCAGCAACCCGCGAGTTTCTGCTGTGCAGGGCTTCCCATCCGAGCCCAGGCTCTTAGCCTCAGGGTGCCGGGTGTATTCCTCCATCATGTGCCCGTAGGTGAATGGGTGGAAATAGGGATCGCCCAGCGGATAACGCCGGTATGTCCCGCGCCGGTTCTTGTTGTGAATATCAATCCCTACGAGTTTGTTCCACTCATCTTGTTTGCTCGAAAACGGCACGATTACCATTGGCTTTTTGCTTGGTTTATTGTCAAAGTCAAAGTCAAACGAAAATGTCTCGGAGGTCATTACCATGAACATGAAATTGTTAGGACGTGCGCTCTCCCACATGCCCAGCATCTTAAGGACGTTCCAAGTGGATACGGAGAAACGCATCATTTGTTGACGCGAAGCCCAAGCGGGTAGTTTGCGCGGTAATCCCAGAAATCCCCGCACGATGTAGTCCCACATCTCGAAAACCCACAGTGGCGCGTCATTTTTCCAATTCTTGGGATTGTCTTTCGGCGGATAGAGGAAGCCGATGCCGTGCGCTTTCGGATTGACAATTCTAATATCGACAAGTTTCCCGTTGTTGGCGAGTAGTTTTTCAAACAGAGCGTATCGTTTGGCGGCTACGCCCATCCCCCACAGTTGCTGCCGCCGCACTTTTTTCCTTGCCATGCAGCGGCATCGATGCACCTCACAAACTCCGGCGTCGTCATGCTCGTT
The DNA here is from genome assembly GCA_049673585.1 of Candidatus Sulfotelmatobacter sp. Classification (GTDB taxonomy): domain Bacteria; phylum Acidobacteriota; class Terriglobia; order Terriglobales; family Acidobacteriaceae; genus Sulfotelmatobacter. The sequence continues at coordinate 337,242 of JBATXV010000013.1, forward strand.
AAGTTCATGCGAACATTTGCACACGTAATTGTCGTCCGTGAGATTCAGCAGGTCCGGCACCGTATCGGGATCGTATGGATTGAGTGCCTGGAATTTAGCGGTGATTGCGTCAACCTCATCGCAGGTCAAAATACGCCCGCCTTGCGCTCCGGGAATGCGGAGTGGGCCTCCTTTTTTCGATGCGACAACTGCTAGACTGTCGGTATCGCAGTATAGATACGCGCCCCTTGCTCGTTTCACTTCCACCTCCAGCATGGCCAAGAGGAGCCTTCCAGCGGATGTGATGAGCGTTGCCAAGTACGGCGCAAACCATTTTCCTCGCCTTTCAATCACTCTTGAGGAATCAGGAAAGCTCTCATCGCCAGAAAACACCATCACTTTTTTCGGTTGTTTGAAGTGCTCCGGAATGAGTTCCACGAAAAATCCGTAAATCGAATTGGCGAGAATCTTGAGCCAATAGTAGAGATCGGGATCATTCTTATTGCGTTTACGCTCCTCAATGATTTTCGTGAATAGGTCAGCAGAATCATCGTTAGGGTCGATCAGAACCTTTCCCCGAAGTTTTACGGCTCGCATTCCAGGCTGCTTGCCACAGGGGACGATCCTGAATGCTTGTTGAATGTTGGGAATCTTTCCCGGTTGCTGGATCACTGCAGCGACAAGATCGGGCCCTGCAACATAAATGGCTTCTGGGTGGGAAGGATTCGAAGATAAATAATTGTTGCCGATATTATGGCTTACGCCGTCGTAAACAGTCCTGACGGGCAGGATGTCTCCGTCAGGGATTAAGCGGGCCACAAAGTTCAGATCGTGCCATGTATCACGCCTAAAACACTGTTCGTGAGTGATATTCGCGACAAACTGCCGTATGTTTGCTGTGTCATCGACAAACTTCAAACTTTTAGCGGTGAGAAATTTGAATAGGCCCATGTTTGCGCAGCAAGAAGGATACTCGGAGGTGAAATCTACCGGAACTACGGGAACAACCTCGTGACGTATTCGGCACTCCGAACGCCCGCCAAAATAGGACTGAATCCAAGAGGCCAACTTTTTGTCCGGCGCTTTGAACTTAACAGAGGGCCTTTTTATGCCCATTGCCGCGAGGTAAGCTTTGGCGATACTCGCGGGTGAGTATGCATTCCACGGCTTCAGATCGATATCGGAGTGCTTATCGAATTCCAACTTACAAGCGTTCAGGAGTGCTACAGTGCAGCGGACATCCTGCCGGCAGTGCTCAATTTCATCTGGCGTTACTTCCCCAGTGGGATCATGGTCATCTTTTGGCGGTAGGTTCTGCTCTTTGAAGGGGCCGCGTTTGTTGTCACAGGCGGACCGAAGCGAGTGCGATTTGTTGTAAAGCGCCCAGAGCAAAGTCCGAAGATCGAGGAAATGGATCTTTTTGCCTAAGTCTTTCCACTCGTGTTGATTCTTTTTCCACGGTCGCCATAGCTTGATTATCTGTTTCTTGCTATCAATAGGTGTTATCAGGACGCGTGGATAGTTGCAGTTCTCGTTGCCATCGGCATACTTCATCAGCACGAGCGACCATTCACCTTTGTTTCCTTCTTTCCAGTCGAGGGCAATTCGGGAAAGATCGTATCCGAGATTAAAACCCACAACCATCGAACTGTTTTTCTTAAGGGCGGGCCAAAATACCTTTTTCATGAACTGCGAACGCGAGTAGAGGGGAAAACGAGGTGGAAAGGTTGGCACATCGGAGACCGCAGTCTCCATATATGCTCTGAGGACTTTGCAATCTCTTTCAGGCAGATCGCCGGCATGAAATATGCCCTCTTCGATTACTTCATACACGCCCCCGACCAGCCTGCAACGCTGCCATACGCTAAGCGTGAGCGATTGGTCTACGGTGACCCGGCTCTCACTATCGAACGCCAGGACTGTATCCGGCCATGTTGGTTCGTCCAGCACATTGTTATCGTCCTCGGTGTTGGCGGTTTTCTTCTTTTTCTTTTTCTCTATAGGTACCGCAAGCGCACGTAAGAAGAGATCGTGTGTCTCAATCATTTCCCATCCTCGGAGTTAGATTCTTGACGCAGTGCCTTAGCTTCATTGATCTCCGAGCCAATTTCACTTTCCAGCATGTCGAGCAGTAACCACATGAAGAGTACTGTCATCTTCAATGCGCGAATCAATCTGATCCTGGCGTCCGGAGTGAAACGCAAATTGATCCCAGCGGCACGTTGTCTTGCGTGGAAAATTACTTGGCATTTGGCGCAGAGACTCATCGTGAACCACGCAATGAAACGTTGTCCCCCGACATGATGTTGGGTTACCTCATGAGTAGTGCCACAGAGATTGCACCGTCTCATGCGGCCCCGCCGGAGTACGGAACAACTTGCTCGCTGCCGAAATGTTCAGGGAGATTGCCTTGCTCGCCCAGCGTTCGAATAATGTGGGGGTCCGTCAGCAACTCATGACCCTGGATCGTTACGCCTTTCCATTTATCAAGCGCAGAACGATCCCCACCGAGAAAGCTGAAGACATCATTGCGGAATCGTGCAAGTTGACCTTTAGCTTTGGACCCTCTGACGGTGACTAAGACGGGACCATCGCGTCCGGGAATCTCCAGCCTTCTCACGTAGCGGTCTGCTATAGCGCGAATACGTCCACTTGAGTTCCTGGTGAATGCTCTGGGTATGTATTTCCAGAAATCTCGGATCGTGACGCCGTTATCCCAAGCGGCTTGGGATGCCGTCAGGTTGCGGTCGCGCAACATATCAGAGTGAGCAGCCAGTACATCGGCGCGCGTCTTTAGTTGTCCCTCGGTTAAAGAGGATGGACGAGGTGCGCGGTAGCCCTTTGAGGCGATCCAGTGCAGCTTTTTCTGCGCCATAGGTCACCTCACCCGCCGTTTGGCAGGTTGGTCCACCTGAAGGAATCGCTCGATTTCTACACGCGGTACGAGGACGCGGCCACGGAGTGGTTTACCTACCCTCTTAAAACGGAGAATTCCGTCCTTGAGCAGCGCATCGAGGGTCCGAATATGGATTCGGAGAATGTCGGCACACTCCTCACGGGTGAGGAGTACCTTGTCGCTTACGGTTGGTTGGGTTGGCGCGACGGCATTGGCGACTCGAAGGGCAGGCATTTGACACTTCTCCCGAAGGAAAAATTGTCATCTTGCCCTTGAACTTTTGCTCGGGACTAGTGCAAATATTGGAGTCTCAGCCGCCCTACCAGTTCTTTCGCGTCCTCGCCACGATGTTTCTCCGGCTGGTGTTGCGCGGAATGGCGTGGTCTACTCGTCGTGGTAACTACATGGACGTAACATTCATCCGCACTGCACTTCGGGACCGGTTCTCACCTGTCCTATAGTCCTCCCTACTCGCGCAAAGAGGCTACTAACTTCGATGCCCCAGGCGAGCCAAAGTATTCATCAGTTTTCCACAGTTTGCTTTTATCCACATTCCTGCGCACAGTTTCGCATTGTCGGATGCGCTTGTAAGTAATAGAATATAGAAAACTTAAGTTAAGCGGGCTGCCCACCTGTTAGAGCAGGCAAACAGCCCTGACCGCTGAGGAGATATGAGCTCCATGACGGCTTCGCCAAACCTATCGCACTCGCACTCCATCCGCAAATCGGGCGTCCTCGTTTTGAATGGATGGGGAATTCGCATCAAAGTCGAGGCCGGTCATCTGCTTCTGCACGACGGAATCGCAGACGAGCGCCGAACGATCCGCCTACCCCGCGTGAATCATGGTCTGAAAAGATTAGTGCTAATCGGGAGCGACGGTTTTGTCACCCTTGAGGCGCTCCGCTGGATCTCTGACGCTGGCGCATCATTCTTGATGCTTGATCGCAGAGGCAAGGTGCTCGTCGTCACCGGCCCGGTCACTCCGTCGGATTCCAAACTCCGCAGGGCGCAAGCGCTCGCACTCGGCAACGGGACGGCGCTCAAGATTTCTAAAGAACTCATCTCGCAGAAACTCGCCGGGCAGGAGTTACTAGTGCGCGACATGCTGCACGATCCTTCGACGGCGGACGCAATTGCTCGATTCAGAAGCACTCTACCGAGCACCGAGAGCGTTGAGAGGGTCACGCTCATTGAGGCACAGGCCGCCAAATTGTATTGGCATTCGTGGGCGGATATTCCAATCCTCTGGCCCCGCAATGATGAAAAGCTCGTTCCTGGCCACTGGAAAAAGTTTGGGTCGCGAATCTCTCCCATTACACACAGTCCACGGCTAGCGGCCTCACCCAGTAACGCCTTGTTAAATTTCGTCTACTCGCTGCTAGAGGCAGAAGCCAGACTAGCCGCGACTGCCATGGGCTTAGACGTGGGGCAGGGCTTTCTCCACATGGACACGCCCAACAGAGACTCACTCGCCTGCGATTTGATGGAAGTTTGCAGGCCGGGCGGAGTTGACGCGTTCGTCTTGAACTGGCTTCAGAGCGAGCCCCTTCGTAAATCGGACTTTTGGGAGGATCGCAATGGGAACTGCCGCATTTCTTCAGCGTTGGCAATCAAGCTCTGCGAGACTTCGGACACGTGGCGCAGATTAGTGGCCCCGATCGCGGAATATGTTGCGCAGGAGATTTGGAATTCCGTGTCAAAACCAACTTCAACGTCCAAGCTGATCGCGACACGCCTTACGCAGCGCAACAAGCGCGAAGCGACGGGGCATCCATCATTTCCACCGACCAAACCCGCACCACAGCCGGAGAGTATTTGTCGCGTTTGCGGGACATCGATCTCGTTTGGACGAAGCCATTGTTCCGAGTGTGACGCTATGACAGCTCGCGAGCGAATTGTGGAGATTGCCAAGATCGGACGCGTGGCTAGCCAAGCTCCCGGTCCGAAGGCGCGTCGGGCGCAGACACAGCGGCAGCACGCCATCGCGAAGAAAGAATGGCGGCCGTCGAGCCTCCCGCCTTGGCTCGACGAGGAAGTCTACACGCACAAAATTCAGCCGTTGCTGGCGGGCGTCGCAAACCCGGTCATCATGTCGGCGCTAGGTGTTTCTGTCACTTATTCCGTTGCCATCCGTGCGGGCCGACGCCGACCGCATCAGAGACATTGGCTGAAGCTGGCGGAACTCGTGGGGGTGTCGGCGGACGGTCAATGAGTTCTATAAAAAGGGATGTCAAGAAAAAACTTCTGCCTCGACCGGAGTGCGAGGTCTTGATCTCCAGCCCACTGTAAATGTGAGTGCCCCCGATCGCTCAGGGTTTTGCTCGGAACGGTTTGTCCTTGCTGTGGCTCTGTGCCCGGCGGCGACCATGCCAATCGAGTCTAAGAGACTTTGCAAGCGAGATTTGAGTGGTAATCATGGTTCTATCCGAGGCTCGCGGCCTATCGCTATTTCTGATTATCCGAGGGGGCATAGCGTGTAAATGGGTGACTCGCTGCCGAGGCAGACGCGGCCCAACTCATTGACGGATACTCGCCCTCGAATCGAGCGTCTCCAGAACCCGATCGACCACCGCTGGCGAATCACCAGAGATGGGAAACCGACTTTCCCGAGATGCTCAAGCTGCTTGCTGATCTAATTGATTGGCATCGAAGTCCACCCCTTTCTTCCAAATGGTTAGCGTAATGGCCGCGATCTTCCTGGCCAGAGTCAGACGTGCCATGGTGGGCCGCATCCCTTTCGCGAGAAGGCCTAGGTAGAAATCGCGGAGTGGTCCCGGCCGGGTGCTGGCCGAGATCACGGTGCTTTTGAACAGATTCTTGAGATCGCGATTGTAGTTGCCATTCAGCCCTCGAACGCGGATGCGCTCCCGGTTGCGAACCACCTTGCCACGAACATAGCGGTACTCGCCGCTGTCGTGAGTTTCAACGGCGAACCCGCTGTACGCCCAGAGCTGTCGCTTGGTGCGAAAACGGTGTGGCGTTTGTAGCAACGCGACCAGCAAAGCGGCGCGGATCGGACCGATGGAAGGAATCTGGCGCAATAGCTTCACGGCAGAATGCTTGTGGCTCTCCGCCACGAACTCGCAGCGCGCCGCTTGACGCTGGGGCTGCAGCAAATCCAGCTGCTGGTAGAAGCGTTCGGCCCGGAGACGAACTCCGGGTTCGGGAATCTTCGCCAACCACTCGCTGCGATGCCGAGCCGCATATACAGCCACAGGAGTTTACACTCATCGACGCGGTGACCGCTGTTAACGGATCTGGCTTAATACAGTACGCTACCCCCCAGCGGCGGCCGCCACATCGACCGATACGCGCGTAACTCTGTACTGCGTCACCGTGCCGGATTGTGCCAATGCAGGGTCAAAGAGAGCTAAGTTCATCCCGTCGCTTACCGAACTCCGATAAATGACTCCCTGATATCCACACTTCTTAATAAATTCACAAAGGTATTGGCTCGGCGTGTAATCAATTGCTGCAGCCTGTGGCACAACAGGCCTCGTCAACTCGTCACCGAGGCGTTCTAGGAATGGAAGATCATTCCTCATTCTGCCCACAGCCGCAGCGTCTTCCAACAAGAAAGGTGAAACCGTTTTTCTTGGATACCGCAGATCGACCAATTTTAAGTTGTTAGGCGTTCTAAAGTCAGCGACACACGTCATTTCGCCTGTGTGCGGTCGAATTTCCGAAATCGCAGTGGCTTGCGTCGACCCAAGGTAAAGATAAGGAATACCGGCTGGATTCGCCCGGCCATGAGCCGCAATTCTTTTTGGAGGAGCTCCCATTTCGGCCACGAGGAACGGGATTTCGCCAGTCTGAATTCGCGCGCGATACCATAGGCCGGGAACTTCATTAGCGTCTAAAGTGAGGGGGGACAACAGAAGTTCGAGTCGCTCCAGATCGATATTGGCTTCGGGGAAAAAGCGGTTATGATACATAAGTTCGTCGCGCAGTTTTTCCCACTCACTCAGCCGATCTGCTTCGAAATCGCTTGCGGGTGAGAACGTGTGCCGAACAATCTCCTTATCGCCCAGGATTTCAGAGAGTAGGCCCTGGACTCGGAGATCGTCCATGCGCGCGTGCTGGAACATGCTCCAATCCTCGCGGAACCATTGAATCAGAAGCTTTCCTCCCGCATCTCTTTGGTAAGCGCTTATCAGAAGTTCGAAATATTCGGTTAGTTGAGTGGCGGCTAACACTGCGACGTTTTCCGAACTGCAGCATGGACATCGTCCTGTTTCGGTCGAACGTAAGGGGATAATGCTATTGCGAAGACCTCGGTCGCCAAAACACTCTGCGCAACAGTTCATAGCAGGCTATGCCGCCGAGTGGAAATAGTCGGCCAGCGTCTCGATGTGGTGATTCATCGACAATTTCTTAACATAGCCCAGTCCGGGGAAGTGTCCTTGTTTGTGCAGCATTCGGAACTCTTTGACGGCACTCGTCTCAAGTACATTTGACCCCGAAGCGTTTAGGGTATCCATCATTTCGGAAAGCGCTTCCGCGAATTTGCCCGCTGGGTCCTTTGGGGTGTCCTGCCGCTCCGACTTAAAGTGATATATCTGCATCGAGTCGTCTTGTTCAGGGTCGATAAACGTTAGATGGATCGCGACCGCGTACGCGGGACCACCTCCCTCGCTATAATCATCGCCTACTATCAAGAAATCACCAAAGCCATCCATTCCTTCGTCCGAAAAGGTAGCGTGAAGGTCCGAGAAGGGTTCGACCGGCTCATAATCTCTGTTCCTCCTTCTTTGAAAACCATCCTTCAGCAGAACCCGGTGCGCACCCTTAAAGTGTTTTTGATATAACTTTCCGCAGAACCGATCAAAAAAGACATGACACTGATCCTTCGTGAGTTCTCCCAATTTCTCGGCCAAGATCTTGGCTTCACTGAAGCCAGCGTGAACGAATACAGGTGTGTGCGCGGCATGCGCTTCGTAGCACGCCATAACTTCATCTATGTTCATGTTTTGCTTGAGGAGGATCCCAGCTGAAATACCAGGCAAGTCCAAGAACTTACCTTTCAACAACTCTGTCAGCGGTTTTCCCGCGCCAGACAGGTCGCCGTGATGCGGATTCACAATTACGACTGCGCGACCATCCGCCTCCACGACTGCATCAAGCGCTTTGTGCAACCCAGTCAATGCTTCTCTCACTGGCTCGATAATCGGACGAAAGCCTGCTGTCTTAAGAAGCGGAGCTAGTTCCCTTATTGTTATTAGCTCATATTGTTTGCCGCGAAGGTAGGGATGGTACATTCGCTACGCCCAAGCCATTGCTTCTTCCAACCGGGTGTTTACCGCAGAGACGAGACGTGCGTGATCGATCTTCCGGAGTGGAACCGATAACGCAGCTGTTTGAAGTGATTGTGGAAGCTGGGCGACTAATTCTGAAAGTGGCATCAGGTTCCGCGTCTTTTTTAGCACTTGCACCATACCGCAGTGGGCTTTGTGAGCGTCGAGTTTGACGAACAGCTCCCGGAGGACAGAATTCAAAGCTGTGTTCGGTACGATCGGAATCGAAACTCCGTGAGCCAGAAGTATCATGCGTGCTTCTTCCGTCCGGATCGAGTCGAAGATCGCTGCAGGAGAGGTACGCTCCGGCCGATCAACGGCCTCTCGCAATGTCGAAATTTGGTGGCGGTTACTTAGACGCAAAATTCCAACATCTCCGGGCAGGGAGCCAATCAGCGCGTCGATGTGATTTTCGGCCGCGATGACATAAACCTGCGCGAAGACTTTGGCGTATGCATTTACTTGGCGCTCAAGTCTGCTCAAGGAGTCACGCTCGGATTTCACCTCGTAAACAGTTGCGGTGCCGTTCAAAATTGCAAGATCAGCCTTACATTCGCCCACTCGGAACTCGTTTAGCATCGACGCCGTGTGGAGAGAATACCTCCCCAGAAGAATCTTGTGTGTCAGAGCAGCCTTGTAGATGTACTCGTGCCTGTATCCCACGCGTTTTAGCAATGAGAATGCAGCCTCAAAAAGGCTAGATACGCGCTCGGATGCCGCGAGCGAACAGAGCAAGAGCGATTGGTTCGCCAGCCTAGCGAAAAGCGGTGATTTCCCTCTTCGAGCCATTTCGCGAATGACGCCCGATGAAAACAGGCGAGAAATCGCAGCTAATTGCTCTGATGCTAAGTCCGTCATTTTCTCTGCATCGACCATGCGGCTCTGCCTACGATTCTAGATCAATTCGGCGAGAGTTCCTAACAGGAAACTGGCAAACACCGTTGACTGTCGGAATCCAACATACTACCGCACGAACCCTGTCCCACGCCCGCTTCCCCCGCCCCTCGCGCCCGCACGCCCCCACGTCCCCAAGGTCCTCTCGGAGAGGGGTGGAGCCGTTTTTCCCGTTGCCACATCCTACCCTTTCTGGGTTTGACCCTCCGCTCCGAAGTCCTTACACTTGAGGGTGTTCTCCGCTCGGCACACCGCTAATCCTGTGGAGGGTTTCCTGAGTCTGCGATTGCGCAGTTTGTGGTTCGCGGCCCTGCTGGGGCTGCTGGCGCCGTTGTGCGTCGCGCAGGATCCGGTTCCGCTTCCGCAAAAACCGGCTCCCCAGAGCCCGGCTCCGCAAGGACAGCCGCCTGCACCGGACCAGTCGTCTTCCCAGGGGCAGTCGTCTTCCAAGGATCAGTCTTCTTCCGAGGAAGAGGTTCCGCGGAAACCGCCAGCACCAACTCAGGCCCAGCCGGGCCAGGTTCCGGCGAACCAGACTCCGCAGAATCGGGCGCCGCAGAATCAGGTTCCGCAGAGTCAGTCTCTGATCACGCTGGACAGCAACGAAACGATTTTTTCCATGCTGGCCGCACTTAACACGTGTGGCTATGACCAGGATCTGACCCTCTCAGACCCCGTCCGGAGCACGGTACGGGCCGAGCTACAAAAGAATTTGTTGAATTCGCCGGATGCCGAGGCGGCGCGGACGGCGCTGTGCGAGTTCTACCAGGGCCACATGGCGTCGAGCGATCCGAACCGCAACCTGTCGCAATACCTCTCACTGGCATTGTATGTGGACGGGCCGCCGCATTTTCTGCCGCGAACCAAGGAGGAGGACCTGCCTCCCGATGCATCCGCCATTGCGCTTTTCGGAAAACTGTTGGAACCCTTTTACGAGAAGGCTGGGTTGCATTCGATCTGGGAACGGCACCGCAACGATTACGCGGCGGCCATGAGGCGCTACCACGAGCCGCTGCAAAAGATGGTGTTCGATACCGAGATCTATTTAAAACTGCCTTCGTCGCAATATCTCGGGCGAAGGTTCACGATTTATTTGGACTTCATGGGCTCGCCGAACGAGACGGATGCGCGAAACTACGGGATGGATTACTACGTGGTCGTCTTCCCCTCACCGATCACGGCTTCGGGCCAGGCTCCGCAGGCGCTGAAGATGGAGCAGATCCGGCACACGTTCTTGCATTACGAGTTGGATCCGCTGGCGGAGAAGCACTACAGTTCCATCAAGCGGCTGGAACCGTTGCTGCAGTCGGTAAAGCGCGCACCGCTCGAAGACAGCTTCAAGACCGATATTTCGCTGCTGGTTACGGAGTGCTTGATACGTGCGATCGAGATTCGTACTACCGGAGGCAAGCAGCCGGCGCAGGAAGCCATGCGGGCGCAGGCCGTCGACGATGCGGTGAAGCAGGGATACATTCTGACGAAATATTTTTACGACGCCGTAGTGGCGTTTGAGAAAGATCCCACAGGCATTCGAGGAGCCTACGGTGACTTTCTAGCGAACGTGGACCTCGGCAAGGAACAGAAAGCCGCGGCGGCGGTGCAATTTGCCAGCGCGACGTCGCCGGAACTGGTGCAACTGTCGCGTCCGGAAGATCGGCGGATGCTGATAACGGCGGAAAAGCGGCTGGCGGCTGGCGATCCCAAAGGAGCGCAGGAGCTGGCGCAGCAGGCGCTCGATAAGAAGATCGGCGACCAGGGCCGGGCATTGTTCATCCTGGCGGAAGTTGCGGTGGCCACCCGGAACCGGGATGGGGCGCAGGATAATTTCCAGAAGGCGATTGCGGCGACGCAGGATCCCAAGGTGGTGGGATGGTCGCATGTGTATTTGGGAAGGATTCTGGATATGAAAGAGGACCGTGAGGCCGCGTTGCAGGAGTACCGGGCAGCGTTGAACGCGGGGGCAGGACTGCCCGAGATCAAGGCAGCGGCAGAGCGCGGGTTGCAACAGGCGTATGAGCCTCCGGCGAAACCGCAGTAGGATGGGCCTCGCGGTTACAATTCGAGTACGGTTACAATGCGACCGGTGGACTGAAGTTGCAGAAGTTGGAAGCGGGCGAGTTTGAATCAGGCGTCACAAGCCAAGGAGAAAGCATGAAGCGAGCAGCGATCGTTACCGCAGTGCTGGGAATAGCAGTCTGGGGTTTCGCGCCCAACGTTTTTGGACAGAGCAATGGCAAGCCCGCGGCGCAGAACCCGCCGGCGGGACAAGCGACAGGACAAGCGGCCGGACAAGCAGAAGCGCCGACGGGCAAGCGCAAGCCGATGGCCAAGACGCAAGAAGAGTTTGCCGCATACAACGCGGCGGTAGCATTGACGGACCCGGTCGCGCAGGAGAAGGCCGCCAACGATTTCGCTACAAAGTTTCCGGACAGCGAATTGCGGCAACTGCTCTATACCCAGGTGATGCACCGGTACCAGCAGGCCAACAATCTCGACAAGATGATGGAGATGGCACAGAAAATCTTGTCCTACGACGCCGATGATCCGGAGGCGTTGCTGACCGTGTCGCAAGTAATCGTGGAGCGCACGCGGGATACTGACCTGGACAAGGATCAGCGCCTGGCGGAAGCCCGAAAAGATGCCCAGCGCGCACTGGTCACCGTGGATACCGACGTTCCCTCGGCCTACCCAGCGGAGCAACTGAACGCATTCAAGGGATATGTGCGTTCGGAGGCCTATGCGATTCTCGGGACGCTTGATTTCAACGCCAAAGCTTGGGCGGATGCGGAAGGGAATTTGAAGAAGTCCATTGATGCATTCCCGCAGGAGCCGGATCCGATAGCAGTGTTCCGGCTCTCGGTGGCCTTGGATATGCAAAGTAAGTATCCCGAAGCCATGAAGTACGCCAATCAGGCGGTGAGCATGACCAAGGAAGGCACTCCCGCGGGCAAGGCTGCGCGTGATGAGAAAGATCGCTTGACTCAGTTGACTGGCGGAGGCAGCACTCCGCCTCCGAAGAATTGATTCCGGATCTCCGGCGATGCAATCATGAAAGAACGGGAAATCACCGCGCTGGAGACGGCGTTAAACTACCACTTCCACCGCCGGTCGGTGATCGAGCAGGCCCTAACCCACAGCTCGCAGGCGCGCGAGCAGGAGTCGCAACAGGCTGGGGAGAGCAAGTATAGGGTCAACGACAACGAACAGCTGGAATTTCTGGGAGACGCGATTCTGGCGCTGGTAACCAGCGAGGAGTTATTCCAGCGCTTTCCGCAGTTTCGCGAGGGTGAACTCTCAAAATTGCGCGCCCATGTGGTGAGCGAGCGGCATCTGATCCGGGTAGCGCAGCGACTGGAGCTTGGACACTATCTGCGCCTGGGCCGCGGCGAGGAGAAGAGCGGTGGCCGCAGCAAAACGGCTCTGCTGGTCGACGCGCTGGAGGCGGTTCTGGCGGCAATCTACCTGGATGGCGGAATGGAACCTGCCCGCGAATTCATCGTTCGGGAAATTCTGGCTCCCGAACTCGAGCGCATGGAGCGCGAGGGCGGGACGCTGCCCATGACCGACTTCAAGTCGGCACTGCAGGAAACTTTGCAGGGACTGGGGATGGCGCAGCCTTCGTATGTACTCGTGCAGGAAGCGGGACCGGAGCACAGCAAGACGTTTACGGTGGAAGTCCGTCTGAACAATAAGAATCCAGAAGGCCGCGCGGAATTTGTGGGACGAGCGCAAGGTACAACGAAGAAGACGGCGGAGCAGGATGCGGCGCGGCAGTTGCTGTCCTATCTGGCTTCGCGACCGCAATCGTCGGGAGCCAGGCAGGCGCGGGGTTCGACCTCCGCAGATAAGTAGAGACGCTGGATAAGTGAGTGCATGAATCCCCCAGACGAAAATTTTGCAACCGAACCTGCTTCGGGCGGAGTCTCTTCGAGCGAACTTTCTCCCAACGAACGCGGCGGGGACGAGCCCTCGGCAGCCGGTCATTCTTTCGAAGGTCATTCTCCGGCGGATCGTCCTCACGAGGATCAGTCTCAGGAGGATCAGTCTCAGGAGGATCAGTCTCCCGGCGTTCAGCCTGCGGCTAATGGTTTCTCCGGCGATCGAGGAACGGTGTGGGCGGCTGGAGCGGACGTGACCAGCTCGATACAATCGCTGCTGGGAACGGTGGTGATCGCAGTGTTCGTGATCACATTCATCGTCCAAGCGTTCCAGATTCCTTCTCCGTCGATGGAGAACACGCTGCTGGTGGGCGATTACCTGCTGGTGAACAAGCTGACCTATGGCGGAGGCAGCGTGGGAGATTATTTTATGCCCTACCGCCGCGTGCAGCGCGGCGACATTGTGGTGTTTCACTATCCGGTAGATCCGGCGCAGCATTTCGTGAAACGGGTAATTGGTTTGCCGGGCGACCGTGTGCGGCTGGTCAACAAACAAGTGCTGGTCGATGGAGTGCCGTTGAAGGAGCCTTACGCGCACTTCAGCCGGCCGTCAGACGACGTGTTCCGGGACAATTTTCCGCGGCTGGATGTGATGTCGGGCCCCACTCCGGAGTGGTGGCTGCAGTTGCGAAAACTGGTCGAGGACGGACAATTGATTGTTCCCGAGGGGCATTATTTTGTGATGGGGGACAATCGCGACAATAGCTCTGACAGCCGATACTGGGGATTTGTGCCGCGGGCCAATATCATTGGCCGCCCGCTGGTGATCTACTGGTCGGTGCAAGGGGCTGAGGGCGATGGAACGGCGCCGTCTTCGGTGAGTGCGAAACTTTACCACTTCGCCTACGTGGTAACGCACATTTTTGAGATTACGCGGTGGCACCGCACGCTGAGGCTGGTGAATTAGGGCCGCCGATTCGCTACGCTGCAGAGAACTGGAAAACAAGACTGGATGGATTGAGCACATTGGCTAAAAAAGATAATAAAGAGCAGAACCAGGTCGAAGAGAAACCCAGCGAGACTCCGGTGGAGTTTCTGGCGTCGCTGGCCGCCGTGCTGGTGACCGGATTGTTCATCATCACATTTGTGGTGCAGGCGTTTGAGATCCCCTCCAGTTCAATGGAGAACACGCTGCTGATCGGCGACCACGTGTTTGTGAACCGCATCGTATTTGCGCCGAAGACCTCGTGGGTCGGACCGTTAATTCCCTATCGCGCGGTGCGGCGCGGCGATATCGTGGTATTTCTGCACCCTGATCCGCATGATGCCGGGCTTTATGTGGTCAAGCGGATCATCGGCGTGCCGGGAGATCGCATCCATCTGCGCAACGGTGTGGTGTACCGAAATGGCGAGGCGCTGAACGAGCCCTACATAGATCACGATGCGGACAATCCCAACGATTCCTACCGCAACGAGTTCCCTGCCGTACCTCCGTCGGACGAGAATGGAGTTTATCCAAACTGGATTGTGGACCTTCCTTCGCACATCGAAGGCGGAGATTTGGTGGTACCCCCCGGGCACTACTTCGCCATGGGCGATCACCGGGGCGTGAGCCTCGACAGCCGCTACTGGGGCTTCATTCCACAGGCAAATATTATTGGGCGTCCCATGTTTATCTACTGGTCATTTGAAACTCCGGCCGACCAATACACCAAGACGGGAATAGCGGACCGGTTGGGATTTCTGGCGCATGTGGTGTTGCACTTCTTCGATGACACGCGGTGGGGGCGAACACTGAAAGTCGTACGGTGAAGCTTCTCTCTTCCAGGCGGCGGGTGGTGACCACAGCGGCGGTGATGCTGCTGGGTTTGTTCCTGGTGCGTCCCGGCGCTGCACGCCTGAAGGTTCGCATTGCAAATTCGCTCAGCCGCGCGGTGGCGCGTCCAGTCGAGATTGGCTCGGTCCACCTTCGATTTCTGCCCCAGCCGGGGTTTGACCTGGAAAACCTGGTCATCGATGAAGACCCGGCTTTCGGCGCGGAACCCATGCTGCGAGCTCCCGAAGTGACGGCCGTGGTGCGGCTGACCTCGCTGGCACGTGGACGATTGGATATCTCCCGGCTGGAACTGACCGAGCCTAGCCTGAATCTAGTGCGCCTGGCGGACGGCCGCTGGAATTGGCGAGCCCTGCTCGAACGCACGGAGCAAACGCCTCTGGCGCCGACGGCGAAATCGAAGATGGAAGCGCGCCCCGGCTTTCCCTACATTGAAGCCAGTTCGGGGCGCATCAATTTCAAAGCAGGGCAGGAAAAAAAGCCTTACGCGCTGCTAAATGCGGACTTTGCCTTGTGGCAGGAATCAGAAGATACCTGGGGAGCGCGGCTGAAAGCGGAACCGCTGCGCACCGATACGAGTTTGAATGACGCCGGCCTGTTGCGGATGGACGGAACCTGGCGGCGGGCTGGAAGCCTGCGTGAAACGCCACTGCAATTCAGCCTGGAGTGGGACCGCGCGCAATTGGGACAACTCACGAAGCTGGTATCAGGAAATGATAAGGGTTGGCGCGGAGAAGTCCGGTTGGATGCGACTTTAAGTGGCATCCCGGCGGCGATGCGGGTCGCACTTGATGGGTCAATAAAAGATTTCCGCCGTTACGACATTTCGAGCAGCGAAGGATTGCGCCTGGCAGCGCACTGCGACGGCCGATATAGCTCCGTGGAAGGGATGCTGCGTCAGATTTCCTGCAACGCGCCGGTGGGTGACGGCACAATCTCGCTACACGGCGATGCCGGCCTGCCCGGAGTACATCGGATCGATCTGGCGATGAAGCTCGAAAGCGTTCCCATGAGCGCGGTAGCGCAACTCGCTCGGCGCGCCAAGAAAAACCTGCCGCCGGACCTGGTGTCCGCGGGAAATGTAGAGGGTAATTTCACTGTGAAGGAAGAAGGAGCATCGCCACGAGGACCCGAGTTTCAGGGCCGCGGCGAGATTACCAGCCTTCGTCTGCGATCGGCTATCACGAAAGTGGAATTCGCTGCGGGGAGCATACCCTTTATGCTGAGCTCGGGACGGTCACCCGTTCGGGCCGCTACTCCGGGTAAGTTGGCTCGCCTGCTGGACGTTGATGGGTTGCCGGCTCCGGACGAGTTGCACGTTGCATTCGGCCCTTTCCCGGTCTCGCTGGGACGTCCCTTGCCAGCGCAAACGCTTGGCTGGGTCGCGCGCTTGGGTTACGGCTTGGTGATCGTCGGAGACGGAGAAGTGGCGCACACTTTGCGATTGGCCAGCCTGTTGGGCCTTCCGGCAGTCAGCGCCAGCGTCGAGGGCGCGGCTGAGATGAAGTTACAGATCGCCGGATCGTGGGCGGGAAACATTTCTGGCAGTTCCTCCGGCTTTTCTTTGCCGCAAGTGACCGGGACGGCGCAACTGCACAACGTGCGCGCTGCAGTGCGAGGCTTAAGTGGACCGGTTGAAATCTCTTCGGCGGAACTGCAGCTTTTGCCCGGCGAAGCGCGGGTAGAGAACTTGAACGCGCAGGCCGCAGATGCGCACTGGACGGGATCGATGGCTTTGCCGCGCGGTTGTGGAATGGCGGGGGCATGCCTGGTGCGTTTCAATTTGAACAGCAAAGAGATCGGGTTGCGCGATCTGGCAAAGTGGTTGAGTTCGCGACCGGACCAGCGCCGGTGGTACCAAGTGCTTACGTCTGAGGGACCCCCGGCACCAACGTTTCTGGAAAACCTGCGGGCATCTGGGAAAGTAAGCATCGGACGTTTGCAAATTCACAACCTTTTTGCGGACCGGGTTTCCGCGTCACTTGACCTGGAACGCGCGAGGCTGAAGATTTCGGATTTGCGTGCAGATTTGCTGGGCGGAATTCATCGCGGCGATTGGCAGGTTGATTTTGCGGCCGTGTCTTCGGTCTACACCGGGACCGGAACTCTGACGGGGATTTCCCTCGGGCAGATCGCCAGTGCGATGCATGACCCGTGGATTTCAGGAACTGCTGAAGGGACTTATCAGCTCACGGCGTCGGGCAAGGATTCGGCTGCATTCTGGGAATCAGCTGAAGGTGAACTGCAGTTCGATATGCGGGATGGTGTCTTGCCGCACATCTCAGTCGCGACCGATGAGGGGCCGCTGCATGTAGCGCGTTGGAAAGGGCGGGCGCTCCTGCGGGACGGGGAGATCCAGATTGAGAATGGGAAGCTGGTTTCGACTGGCGGAACTTATGAAATCGGCGGCACCGCTTCGTTGGGGCGAGTCCTGGACCTGAAGCTGGCGCGAAGCACAGATTTAACGGCGTCTCGCGCGGGTTCGTTGGTTTATAGCATCACAGGTAATTTAGCGGAACCGCGCGTTGCGTTGACCACTCCCGTAACCCAGGCGCGGCTGAAACCATAGGCTTGCTCCACTTCTCGTTATGGCACGTACCCCGCGCCCCGCAGAACTTTCCCCGGCAGGGCTCCCGTCATTTTTCCTTGGTCGATGACGGGCACGCCGTTCACGAGAACATACTCCATCCCTTCGGAAAGCTGATTTGGATTGTCGAACGTCGCCAAATCGCGCACGGTCGCCGGATCAAAGATGACAACGTCGGCCCACATGCCGGCCTTGAGAACACCGCGATCGGTAAGGCGCATGCGCTGGGCCGGCAAGGCGGAGAATTTGCGAATGGCGTCTTGGAGCGTCAATGCTTTTTCTTCGCGGACGTACTTGCGCAGGATGCGCGGAAACGTTCCGTAGGCGCGAGGATGCGGATGCTCCTGGCCCAGAATGCCTTCCGGCGAAGTCCCGGAAGAATCGTTATCGATGGCAACCCAAGGCTGCTGGAGCGCGAGCGTGACGTCGGGCTGCGACATGCCGAAGACGGCCACGTCGGAGTCGGGATCTTCGATGAGGAAATCGAACAGGGCGTCCATTGGATCTTTGTTCCATAATTTCGCAATCTCGGAGAGGCGCTTGCCTTGCAGAGGAAGAAGCTTGGGATTCTGCACCACGCCGATCATGATGGCATCGGGTCCCGGGATTTCCTGCCATTCGTTATCCCAATTTTTGGAAGGTGTGAGCATGTCTTTGCGTATGCGTTCGCGAGTGACAGGATCTTTCAGGCGCTCAACCATTTTTGCGTCACCGCCGTCGTGCGCCCACGCGGGAATGAAGGCCGAAAATGAATTGAACCAGGCGGTATATGCGTAAGTGTCGGCAGTAACGTCGGCGCCGGCGGCGCGCGCAGCATTTATTTTGGCTACGACTTCGGGCATCCTTCCCCAGTTATTTTTCCCTGCGACTTTTATGTGCCAGATTTCCAAGGGCACGTGGGCTTCGCGGCCAATGCGCAGGGCTTCATCGATGGACTCGAGCACGGAATCGCTTTCGTTGCGCATGTGCGTGGAGTAGATACCGCCGAATTTCCCGCCCTCGGCGGCGAGCGCGATCAGTTCTTCAGTTTTCGCATAAGGAGCGGGGGCGTATTCGAGCGCGGTGGAAACGCCGACCGCGCCGTCTCTCATGGCTTGGCGCACCAGGGCCTTCATTTGCTCGAGTTGTTCGGGCGTCGGTTGTTTGTCATCGTCGCCGAGCACCATGCGGCGGACCTGCGTGGCACCAACGTAGCTGGCCAGGTTGATTCCCATGCCTTGTTTCTCGAGGCGCGCAAAATATTGGCGGAAGGTTCGCCAGTCGGGAGTGATTTTGTAATGGTCGTAGCCGGCTCGATCGAGTTGAACGATGGCGTCGTTGAGCGGTGCGATGGAGCCGCCTTCGCCTGTAATTTCGGTCGTGATGCCCTGATAAATTTTCGAAGGCAGGCGCGGTTCGACGAGGATGGAGAGTTCGGATTGGCCGAGCATGTCAATGAAGCCGGGAGCGACAACTTTGCCGGCCGCATCGATGGTGCGCTTGCGGGACGCGGCTGTAAGGTTGCCGATGGCAGCAACTTTGCCATCGCGGATGCCAACGTCGCCGGAATACCAAGGCGAACCGGTGCCGTCGATAATGTGACCGTTGGTGATGACCAGGTCGAAAGCGGCTGGCGATTGCGCGGGCAATGACGACGATGCGGCGAGCGAAAGAGCGATCGCGGCTATGAGATGCGCGGTATGAAGCTTCATCGGTTTTCCTTTTCTACGAAACTGGTTCTACGAAACTGGTTTTACGAAACTGGGTGCGCGCGACGCCTTGCGATCGCACCGAGAAGAATCCAAATTCCCAGCGCCAGCCATTCGTACACGCTGAAATGGCCGGGGATTGCCGGGACGACCTTCATCAACATCATCGCGATGGCTACTAGTAATCCAAAACCAGCGACCGCCCATTCGACCGGCGACAGAATCGAGTGGCCGGGCAACTTTCCCGAGCGCCCCATAGAGAGATAGGCAGCACAGGTGGCGGCCCATCCTATAGCGCAGGCTACCGAGCCAACCTCGGTGATCGGAACAAGAATCGCGTCACCCAGGAGCATACAAGCGGCTGTGACCAACCCGATGCAGAGAACCGCGATTGACGGCGTTTGATGTTGGGGATGGATCCGGCCGGCTCGAGGATCGACGAGGCCGCGGCGTCCCAAGGCAAACAACAGGCGGCTGGCGGCTATGAAATTTCCGTTGAAGCACTTGAACAGCGAGAGCAATGCCGCCGCCAGGATTATGTTGACGATCCAGCGCGAGCCGACAGCGCGCTGGAAAGCTACGGCGGTCATGAACTTCTCGTAGGTCAATTCATGCCAGGGAGCGACGAACGCTACTGCGGCGATGATGACTGCGTAGAAAAGAATGCCAACCAGAATGGCCATCCAGATGGCCTGCAGAAATCCCCGCCCGCGAAATTCGGGTGTGGATTCTTCGGCAGCCTTGCTTACGGATTCGAATCCGGTCATGAAATACGGAACGATCTGCAACACCAGCAGGACGGAAACCAAGAGCGTATGAGTGAAGAGCGGAGGCAAGTGGTGCGGCGAACCCTGGCTCACGCCGACCGCGACAAAAATGATAAACAGGGCGAGGGTGCCGAACGACGTCCAGTTCTGGAAGGTGGCGCTGAGGCGGACGCCGCGATAGTTCAGCGTGGTGAGCAGCGCCGTGAGGCCGAGACCGACGATCAGGTGCGGGAGATAAACCGGGCGTCCGGCGACGCGGTAGATTTCGATCGAATCGAGCGACGGAATGATGTAACCAGCGATGCGGCCGACGGCTACGGCTTCCCACGGGCAGACAATGAAGTAGGCGAGCATCATCATCCATCCGGTGGAGAAACTGATCGGCCGGGAAAAGGCCGCTGCGGTGTAGGCGATCTCGCCCGCAGCATCAGGCATGGCAGCCACGAGCTGGCCATAAACCCAGCCGATGGGGAACAGCAGCGCGCCGCCGATGGCGAAGCCGAGCACAGCGCCCAGGGAGCCGCCGCGCAAAAGCCAGTCGTCCATGACCACCAGCCAGCCGACGCCGACCATGCTGCCCCAGGCCAGTGTGAAATAGTCGGTGAGGCGGAGTTTGCGGGCTAGATTTGACATGCCGACGAGTTCGATCCGGCGCCTCGGAGTAGAGCGCGAATTATAAAGCATTGCAAGAGCGGGATTCTGCTTTCACTCCGAAATCCGCGGCCTGCGTGATAGTATCGATGTACCCTCGCATGATGCTGCAAGCTGCGAATTTGGGCGTTGTGGCGCCGTTGTGCCTCTTGATTTCTACTTCTGCGACTCGTTGAAAAACCGATGACACCTTCGACCAACTTGCGGAAGCACGTGCTCAGCGGCATGCGCCCAACCGGAAAACTGCACTTGGGAAATTACGTGGGCGCGCTCGAGAACTGGGTCCGCATGCAGGATCAGTATCAATGTTTTTTCTGCGTGGTCGACTGGCACGCGCTCACCACCGACTATGCTGACACCTCCCGCGTGAAAGAGAATTCGCTGGAAGTCGCGCTGGACTGGCTGGCGGCGGGCCTCGACCCGGAGAAGTCCGTGCTGTTCATTCAATCCCATGTTCCGGCGCACGCTGAGCTGCACCTGCTGCTTTCGATGATCACGCCGCTGGGCTGGCTGGAGCGGGTACCGACCTACAAGGAGCAGCGGGAAAACATCCGCGACAAAGACCTGGGGACGTACGGGTTTCTGGGCTACCCCGTGTTGCAGGCCGCGGATATTTTGATGTACAAGGCGGATGTAGTGCCGGTCGGCGAAGATCAGGTTGCGCACGTGGAACTCACACGGGAGATTGCGCGGCGGTTTAACGGATTTTACGGAAAGCGCGGAGATGTTTTCCCCGAGCCGCAGTCCCTGCTCACGCCCGCGCCGAAGCTGCCGGGCACTGACGGACGCAAAATGTCGAAGTCATACGGCAACACCATTCTGCTGACCGACCCAGAGCCAGTAGTGAGGCAGAAGCTGAAGACGATGGTGACGGATCCGGCGCGCGTACGGCGATCCGACCCGGGAAATCCCGATGTGTGCCCGGTGGGCGATCTGCACAAGATTTTCAGCGACCGCGCAACTATGGACGAAGTGAACATCGGCTGCCGCTCCGCGGGCATTGGCTGCATCGAGTGCAAGGGCTGGGCGGCCGATGGGCTGGTGCGATTGCTGAATCCGATGCAGCAGCGGCGCAAGAAATTTGAGGAGAATCCGCGGCTGGCTTGGGATATTCTGGAGGCTGGCAGCGAACGTGCGCGCAAGGTTGCCGCTGAGACCATGGACGGTGTGCGCGGCGCCATGGGAATGTCACTTGCGTATGAGCCGCCGGCGGCGGATGATGCGAAGTAGGCTTTAGGCTGGAACGATGGAAAGCCGAGTGGAGCACGGAATTATTACGTCCGCGGAGAACGCGCCGGAGTCCGTCTCGCATGTGCTCGTTGCAGATGCGCACCCGATATCGACTAAACAATCAGATTCGCGAGCAGTAGATAAAGAAGAAAGTGATTCTCCTTTCGCGGTCTCGGTGAGCGACGTTTACGAAGGGCCGCTGGATTTGCTGCTCGATCTGATCCGCAAGCAAGATATTGACATCTACGACATTCCCATCGCCCGCATTACGGCACAGTACCTGGCTTACGTGGAAAAGATTCGCGAGCTGGATGTGAATGTTGCGGCCGATTTCATTTACATGGCCGCGGTGCTAATTCACATCAAGTCGAAGATGCTGCTGCCGCGGGATCCGTCAGCCAAGGCAGAAGAGTTGGAAGATCCGCGCACCGAATTGGTAAACCGGCTGCTGGAGCACGAAAAGTTTAAGTCGGCAGCGCAAATGCTTTTGCAAAAGCAGCAGATCGAAGATGCGGTGCTCAGCAATCCGTCGCTGAAAGAGTTCGTCGACGCAGAAGGCACGGAGCCGGAGATGGCTGCGGATGTGATCGACCTGGTCAAGACCTTCCAGCAAATTCTGGAGCGGGTGCGAACCCGGCCGGTAATCAACGTGGACGAGGAATCGGTCACGGTGGGCCAGATGATCGATTATCTTCGCCGGCGGCTAGAACTGGAATCAAGGCCGATACGACTGAAGCAGCTTCTGATGCGCGTGCCCTCACGGCAGGCGCTGGTGTGTATGTTTCTGGCGTTGCTCGAGATGGTGCGGCTGCAGGCGATTCAGGTGCGGCAGGATCAGATGTTCGGCGAGATTGCAGTTCGCAAACATGTTGGGTTCGACGCGATCATGAACGAGCAGGCAGCAGTGCGCGATGATTGGAGGTAGTGAGGCAGCACTCTCAATGAAGTTAGGCGGACGAGGAGCGAAGGTTGACATGGTTGCTGCCTCCGGCGTTTTGCGCGTAACCGTTAGCCCCAGACCACACTGGCTGTGGATGTTGTTCGAGGCTGTGTTCCTTATCGTATTTGGCGGGTATGCTTTACGGTACTGGGCAACCATGGCAGTGATGCTCAAGGTTCTGTTCGCTTGGGTGATTGGTGGGGCTGTCGTAGCCTGGTTTTACCAACTTTCGGGCTCGGAGGTGGTCGAGTTCGATGCTAAGGGCATAAGAATTCGCAAGGATATTCTTGGATGGGAAAGAGTAAGGGAATACCGCATCGAGGATTGCACCGCTCTTGAGCCGCACGTTAAGGGCGAGGGCGATGAGTATGGACTGCAGTGTAAGGTGGGTTGGAGGACCGTGCGGTTTGCCGAATATGTTTCAGAGGACCAGGCCGACGAAGTTATTTCTGCCTTGCAAAGGGAATTGCCAGAGGTTGCCGTGAAACTAGAGGCCAGCCCGAGGCATTTCACCACCCTGGGCCTGAATTCCCGAGTGGTGTAGTCATTGAAGTGAACGATACATGAGTCTTAAAGCCCAACTCGAAGCGATCGTTTATGCGGCCGAGACACCGATCACTGTCGACCAGATGGTCCAGCTCGTCAAAGAGTCGGCAATTGCCGAGGGCGCCGCGGATGACGCTGAGGTGAAATCGCGAGTGCGCGCGTCGTTGGAAGAACTGGTTGCCGACTACGGCGGTCCCGAACACGGCATCGAGATTCGCCAAGTAGCGGGCGGCTATCGCATATCGACCAAGCCCGAGCAGCACGAGATGGTGCGCAGCTTCGCCAAGAGCTTGAAGCCTCCGGTGCGGCTTTCGCTGCCGGCTCTGGAGACGCTGGCCGTGATTGCCTATAAGCAACCAGCCACGGTACCGGAGATAAACGAAATTCGCGGCGTGGATTCAGGCGGCGTGATTGCTACCCTGCTCGATCGCAAACTGATCACCACTGCGGGCCGCAAGCAAGTGATTGGGCGTCCCATTCTATACAAGACGACCAAAGAATTCCTCATGCGCTTCGGATTGAAGGACGTGAACGAACTGCCGAGCATGGAAGAGTTCGAGAAGCTGGTGGCGGAATCGTTTCAGGGAGAGTTGATTTCGGCGGAAGACGCGGCCGAAGCGCAAGATACGGATTCTCCTCCGGCGGAAGAGATCACGGAGTCCGCCGCTCAGAAAGAATAGTTCTTCATACATGCCTGCTGAACGCCTGCAAAAAATCATTGCTGCTGCTGGCATTGCGTCCCGGCGCAAGGCCGAGGAGCTAATCAGCGCCGGCCACGTGAAGGTGAACGGAACCGTAGTAACGGAACTGGGCAGCAAGGCGGACCCGGAGACCGATCACATTCGCGTGGATGGCAAGTTGCTGCAGGGTGCTCAGCAGCATATCTATTTGCTGCTGAATAAACCGAAAGGCTACGTCACCACCGTAAGCGACCCGGAAAACCGGCCAACGGTGATGCAGCTGATTCGCGGCGTGAAAAAACGCGTGTATCCGGTGGGAAGGCTGGATTACGCGAGCGAAGGCCTGCTGCTCCTAACCAATGACGGCGCGCTGGCGAACAAGTTGATGAAAGCCGCGTCGCAGGTGCCGAAGACATACGTGGTGAAGGTTGCGGGCATTCCGAGCAACGAAGCGCTGGAGAAATTACGCGGAGGCGTTTCGATTGCCACCGAAGATGGCCGCCGCGTGCGGACCGCGCCGGCGGCAATTCGCCTGATTAAGGAAGCCGCGAATCCGTGGTACGAAGTCACCTTAATCGAAGGCCGTAATCGTGAGATCCGGCGCATGTTTGAAAAGGTCGGGCACCATGTGGAGAAGATTAAGCGCGTCCGCTATGGACCGCTCACCCTCGATGTTCCGCCCGGGCAATTCCGCGCCCTGACCTTGCAGGAAGTCGATCGCCTGCGCACGATCTGCAATAAACCCGTGGCGGGGACAAAGACTTCCGTGTCATGATGAGCGGCGAAGCATGAGCCGTTTTTTTGATATCGTCTCCAAGCCCGCCCGCAACCTGGGAACCGCGACCCTTCCTAGTTCGACGCCAGCGATGCTGGAGCGCCGGTCCCGGCTGATCAGACTCGATTCCAACGAAAATCCTTTTGGACCCTCGGCGCGCGCCCTCGATGCCATGAAGAGTACACTGGGCACAGCGAACTCCTATCCCGACGACGATTGCGGCCCACTGCGCCTGAAACTGGCCGCCCATCACGGGCTGCCGCCGGAGCAGGTGCTGGTAACCGCAGGCTCGACCGGCATGCTGAGTCTGCTCTGCCAAACTCTGCTCGCGCCCGGGCTGAATGCGGTGACCAGCGAACGCTCTTTCATTGTTTATTCGATGGCCGTGCAAGCGGCGGGCGCGCGTCTGGTCGAAGTGCCCATGCGCGATGACAGCTTCGATCTCGAGGCAATTCTCGCCGCGATCGATTCGAACACGCGCATCGTATTCCTGGCGAATCCAAACAATCCTACGGGCACGATGCTCGAAGCTGACGTGGTCGAGCGCTTTCTGACGCGGCTTCCCGGGCACATAGTCGCGATTCTTGATGAGGCTTACTACGAATTCGCCCTGCATTTCGCGACGCTGTGGAAGATTAAGTATTCCAACTCGCTGGAATATGTGCGCCAGGGAGCGAGCGTCGTGGTACTGCGAACCTTTTCGAAAGCTCACGGCCTTGCCGGCCTGCGTGTGGGCTATGGTTTCGGCCCTGCGGAATTGCTGGGATATTGCGCGCGCATGCGCAATACGTTTTCGGTTTCGTCGGTGGCGCAAGTAGCGGCCGCGGCGGCGCTCGACGACTACCTCCACATTCAGCGCGTGGTGGAAAACAACGCCCAGCAGTCACGGGTGCTCAGCGAGGGACTGTCGGCGCTGGGCTATCGGGTAGTACCGACCGCGGCGAATTTCCTGTTTTGTGATCTCGGGGAAGAGGCCGCACCTCTCGCAAATCGTTTGCAGGATCAGGGAGTGGCGGTGCGTCCGCTGGGGCATTGGGGAGCGCCGAATTGCATTCGCGTAACGATTGGAACGCCCGAACAGAACCGCGTTTTATTGCAGGCGGCGCGGCGGGTTGTCCAGGCTGCGATGCATTAACCGGCCAGCATCGAGATTCGCGCAGCTCCGTACAATCCCGCATCGCTTCCCAGCAGAGCCCGAGTGACGATGGTTTTTCGTTCAATCGGTCCTTTGTTTTTCGTCGATACGTCGTCTTTGTTCCCTGAAGAGTTAGCGCTCGACGAGTCGACCGGAGCTGTAGCCGCATAGACGATCGAGCGCTCACGCAGCTCTTCGAACATGGCCGGGGCGAAAACATCCCACGCACTCGACGCGCCCCCGCCGATCACATACATCTCAAGATTCAAAACGTTGACCAAGTCGGCGAGGAGGATGCCAAGGTAGCGTCCGAAACTGCGGAAGATATAGCGGGCTGGCTCGTCTCCCTCGATCGCGAGGTTATAGATCGACTTCGCACCGAACTCTGCATCCGCTGATGCGGCTTTGGCCAGCGACGGTGCCTGACCGCCGGCGACCGCTTCCCGAGCCATGCGAACGAGGGCGCTGGCTGAGGCATACCGCTCAGCGCATCCCCGGTTGCCGCAGCCACAGGGATAGCCTTCCGGCTCGACCGTAACATGTCCGAATTCGCCGGCCATGCCGTTCATGCCGTGCCAGACTTTCCCTCCGAGAACGATGCCGCCGCCGATGCCGGTTCCCAAGGTGAGCACCGCCATATTCGCAACGCCGCGGGCCGCGCCCAGCCACTGCTCGCCGAGAGCAGCAACGCGGGCGTCGTTTTCGAGCACCACCCGCGCTCCCAAGCGGCGCTCGATTTCGGCACGTGCCGGATAGTCTTCCCAGCCCGGAAGGTTGGCCGCCTTCCGCATCATTCCGGTTTGTAAGTCGACGAGGCCGGGAACGCCGATGCCAGCGCCCAGGAATTCTCCTGTCGCTTTGTACTTGCCCGATAGACGTTGAATGCCATTACACATTTCGTCGATGACATGATTGCGGCCCAGGGCGAGTTTGGTGCCGAGCGTCACCTTTTCTAGCAGCTCACCGGAGGCGCTCACGGCCGCTACGCGCAAGTTGGTGCCGCCAAGGTCGACTCCAATAGAGAAATCAGGCATGGAGGAGAAGACTATCAGAACTGCAGCGGAGCGTCTTCATACTCACTTCTGGCACTTCGGGCAGTAGTGGCCGCTGCGGCCGGCGATCACGATGCGTTTGACGGGCGTCTTGCAGACCAGGCAGGGCTCGCCTTCGCGGCCGTAGACGCGATGCTGCAATTGGAAAAATCCTGCTTCGCCATCGGCGTCTACATAATCGGAGATGGACGAGCCGCCGAGGGCAATCGCTTCCTGAAGAACTTCCTTCACTGACGCGAGCAGTTTAGCCATCTGGTCCCGCGTGATGGTCGAGGCGCGGTGGCGGGGGCGAATCCCGGCGCGGAACAGAGATTCATCGGCATAAATGTTGCCCACGCCGCGCAGCAGTTTCTGATTCAGCAACGCGCTCTTGATGGGAGTTTTGCGGCCACGAAACAATCGGAGGAAGCTATCGAGATCGGCTTCCAGCGGCTCTATGCCCCCCGCCTCGAAGCCGCCGGCGCCGGCGACGCTCAAGCGTCCAAAGCGGCGGGGATCGACAAAGCGCAGTTCCCTGCCTGACTTCAGCTTCAGAATCGCGTGCGTGTGCTTGAGAATTTCCGCCTGCGGCTCACAGACCTGCAAGCGTCCGGTCATGCCCAGGTGGACGATCCACTGGGCTTGTGCGGAGCCGCCTTTTTCTCGACGGACGCTGTTCGGCTCGAGGTCGAAGACGATATGCTTTCCCATGCGCCGCACGGTAGAGATGCGGCTGTGCTCGAGTGCAGCGGCGATTTCCCGCGCCGGAGACTTCAGCGGCTCCGGCTTCTGGCCGAGCCAGACTGATTCGATGACCTCGCCGGTGACGCGCTGGGCGAGTCCGCGGGCGATGGTTTCAACCTCGGGAAGTTCTGGCATGCCTTTTCAGTCTACAAGGCGATGCGAAAGAGTGGTTAGCGGGGACGATCTTGGTCTTTTGAGGAAAGCAATGCTCGACGGACTCTCCAACGCAGAACGAGAAAGAAGACCACAAACACTCCCAATATGATGGCCCAGTCAGCGAAAACTGGAACGAGCCGGTCAAATATAGATCCCGATGCCGCGAAGCGGAACTTCCAGGCCGCGTCGCTCCAGAAGATGGCGATCACCGTAAGGAACATTAGGGCAATTCCAATGATCTGCACGATCGTGAGTTTCTGTTTCCCGCTCGCGAGATTGCGCCAAAATCTTCCCTCGTTTTGGACAGCATCTGGAAATACACTGTTCCGTTGCCGTGCGTCAATGTCTTGCAGCCACTCTTCGCGTCCTCTGCGCATAACAGACCTCGTCGACGCCGACACCACTCACGACTTCAGATTATGGTACCAGGGCCGGACACTTCTCGATGTGGTGGGATTAATCTTTCAGAGGCACGACAGTTTTGCCGTCGCGGCAGAAGGTGGCGACCTTTTGCAGGTCGCCGTTTGCCTGGGGCAGGGTCATCACCGGTCCGTAGCAGTACACCGCGTGACCGTTGGCGGCAAAGTACCAGCGTCCACCCTTTGAATGCTGCTCCAGGTGGCCGGATGGGCGGCGCACGGGCGGCGTTGGGTTGGCACCAGTCAGACTAAACATCAGGGCTAGGGTCAGAACCTTCATCGTTGCCAAATCTTCCAAAACGCTTCCGGGACACTCTACTTCTTACCTGGGCACTAAATCGTTCGCAAAACACGACGTTGATCTATCAAATCCGCAGCGGGTACAGGAGGATGCAGAGGTTGGGGCTTCCCGATCCTGCCGGTATGGCCTTGGGCATGGAGCTGCGGCGCCGCCTCGGTTGAGGGAGCCTGGGTCGACGGAGTCTGGCTGGACGGAGTCTGAACTGAGGGAGCTGGCGCATGGCCCTGACCTTTCGTCCGGGCCGTTTGCTGATCGGCGATGGCCTTGCCTTTCATGCTCCACAGTTCTGCGCTGTCGCTCATCAGGATCTTGATGAGATTGCGTTGCGATTGAATGACCGAACCTTGTTCGACAATCAGCATGGTCATCAGACCGTAGGAAAGCAGGAACACCACGGTGAGCAACGGCACAAGGGTTCGTTTCTTTTTTGGAACCGCGTTCGGAACTGTGATCGGCATCACCGCTGTGGAACCGAACAAAGTAGTCAAGGTAGCACCCCGGCCTGGCCTCACAAAGGCAGGCATAGAGGAGATTGCAGCTTGTCAGCCAATGACACGAGCGGCCGGAAGAGATTGAATCCACTTGGTTTAGACTGATTTCCCCACTGCATGTTGCCCGCCCAAAGTGCAATTGAATGCATATAATGAGCAGGGTAACCGTTACCGGATAGGGTTTATGGGCCCGAAACGACCGCCAGACGCGGGTTTCCGAGCGAGATGGCTCTGTACTGAGCCTATCTGTCGCTCTTATTTTCCAGCCAACAAAAGCTTGGCGATGGTCGCCAGCTGCATGTTGGACGTGCCTTCGTAAATCTTGCCGATCTTGGCATCGCGCCAGTATTTCTCGACGGGATAATCCTTGGTAAACCCGTAGCCGCCGTAG
Organism: Candidatus Sulfotelmatobacter sp.; assembly: GCA_049673585.1. Classification (GTDB taxonomy): domain Bacteria; phylum Acidobacteriota; class Terriglobia; order Terriglobales; family Acidobacteriaceae; genus Sulfotelmatobacter. The sequence continues at coordinate 366,550 of JBATXV010000013.1, forward strand.
ATTTCGATGGCCAGCGAAGTCACGCGCTCGGCTACTTGCGAGGCGAAAAGCTTGGTCATCGCCGCTTCCTTCACGAAGTTCACGCCAGCATCCTTCATGCGGGCCGCGTTGTAGACCATGAGGCGGGCGGCTTCGATCTCAGTCGCCATTTGCGCAATCTGAAACTGGATGCCCTGAAACTCCGCAATGGCCTTCCCGAATGCCTTGCGCTCCAGGGTGTACTTCGCGGCAAACTCCCAGGCCCCGCGGGCCAGACCGATCATCTGCGCGCCAATGCCGATGCGGCCCTCGTTTAGAGTTTCGATCGCAATCTTGTAACCTTTGCCGGTTTCGCCCAGCACGTTTTCTTTCGGCACGCGGCAGTCTTCGAGAATCAGTTCGCAAGTCGAAGAAGCGCGAATGCCCAGCTTGTCTTCTTTCTTGCCCACGCTGAATCCCGGAAAGTTCTTTTCTATTAAGAATGCGGTGATGCCCTTGTATCCCGCGGCGGAGTCGATGGTCGCGAACAGGACGAACAAACCGGCCTCTTTGCTGTTGGTAATCCACAGCTTGCGCCCGTTAAGAACGTAATCGCTGCCTTTCAGTTCGGCGCGGGTCTGCAGGGCAAAAGCGTCAGAGCCAGAACCAGCCTCGCTCAACGCGTAAGCGCCGACGACCTCTGACGCCATCTTCGGCAGATAGCGCTTCTTCTGCTCAGCATTACCCCATCGCAGCAAGGCATTGTTGACCAGCGTGTTCTGTACGTCGACCACCACGCCGGCGGATGCATCGACGCGCGACAGTTCCTCGACAGCTAGGATCGCTTCAAAGAATTTGGCGCCGCCTCCGCCGTATTGCTCCGGGATTTCGATCCCCATCAGCCCGAGCTGGAAGAATTGGTGGATGAGATCCTTGTCGAAGATGCCTTTCTCGTCCATCTCCTTCACCAGAGGACGAAGTCTCTCGTCGGCAAACTGGCGAATGTTGTCGCGGAAGAGGATTTCGTCTTCGGTTAGGGTGGTCAGCGGCGTGGGAACAAGAGCTTGCAGGGTCGTCTCGGGCATACGAACACCTTCGCGGAGGAATGCAGACGAACTAGTTTAGCACTGAGGTGGCTGTGAGGCATTCAGCCCGCCGCCGTGGGCTGGTTTGAAATTCTAAGATTTTTTTCGCGATCTGGCCCATAAGAATACAGATACCCATACGAAGATGAAGAACGCTAGTCCCCATAGTCCAAGACTCTTGGCGGCATAAACCGCATAGGCCGATGAAATAAGCAGGATGACTATCAAGAGTGCGAACTGTTTCTTCATCCAGCCCCGGCCCGTTCAATGTGTGGGAGGTCCTTCGCTCCGCCTGAAAAACGGCTCCGCTCAGGATGACGCCGCAGGGGAGATTACGAATTATCGCTCAGCTGCGGCGAGAATGCACCAGCTTCAGCGCATCCGCCTGCAGAATGCGCTGGATCTGATTGCGCGCATGCACCGACCACGGTCCGGTGGTATCGAGCTTGATGTACGCCTGCCAGTGTTTCAGCGCCTTTCGCGGCTCGCGGGTTTTTTCGTACGCGAGCGCGAGGTTGTAGTGCGCGTCGGCGTAGGTGGGAGCGAGTTGAATCGCCATCTTGTAGGTTTGGATAGCCTCTTGCACACGTCCGGTCTCATCTAGAACGTTGCCCAGGTCGAAATAGGCGAGAGCATAGCGAGGATCGGCCTGCAGAGCGGCGCGGTAGTGTTTTTCTGCGAGTGCAAAATCCTGCCGGTTGTAGTAGAGCGTGCCGAGATTAATGTGGGCAGGCGCGTGGCCGGATTCGAACTCGAGCACTTTCTGATAGGCCGCCAGTGCCTCGGTCTGCGTGGCTGGATCCTCTTCAAAGGCAATGCCACGTGCGAACCAGGCTGCAGCGTCGTTTTCCTGCGGACTCGATTCTGGAGCCGGAATCGGCGTGCTCGTTACAACTTTTTCCCGAGCCGCAAAGTCCATCACAAACTGTCCCGCGATCGGTTCCAGCAGCTTGCCCTCGTGGCGGAATGCCACGCGATGCTTGTTAGTGGACGAAGCCCCAGCCTCGAGCAAAGGATTTCCCATGCCCGACGCCGCCTTCTGCATGGCCTCAAGCGATTGCCGGATCACCGCGGGCCGTACCCGCATGGCGCACAGGTCGCGAACTTTTTTGACTTTCAGCAGGTCGGAAAAAGAGTAGGTGGTAGAGGCAGCGATCAGCTCCGCGCGCTCCCAGTTGGCCAACTGGCGCGGCGTGAGGTGAAGAATCCTAAGTAAATCGGCTCGACTGTACACGACTTTATGCAGCCTCTCCCGCCGAAGCTGCGCAGGAAGGTTACGCCGCCATTATCTGTAACTTGCGGCGGTAAACGCAACAGCAAACGCTTGTGGAAATCTGAGGAGAACCTGGTTGATTTACATGCAACGGGAATGGTGCAGTCGAGCATCGCTCGACGGACGGCCAACAGCGGCTGTCACATAGTCCTTAATACGGCTTGCCATTCCGACCAGCGGCCGAAGGCCGGGTGAGGAACCTGCTTTTCCGTCTATACGACCACGGCCGCCTGATACTCCTCGTAAGTCCCCTTGAAGTCGGTGATCTTGTGATCGCTCTCGAAGTGCCAGATACGAGTCGCAACCTCATCGATCAAGTCGTGATCGTGCGACACCAGGAACACCGTCCCCTGATACCGCTGCAGGGAGATGTTCAAAGCGTTGATCGCCTCCAGATCCAGGTGGTTCGTGGGTTCATCGAGCACAAGCACGTTCGGCTTCTGCAGCATGAGCTTGCAGAAAAGCAGCCGCGCCGCCTCGCCGCCGGAAAGCACGTTGGTGGATTTCGTGGCTTCGTCGCGGGCGAACAACATCTGCCCCAGCAAGCCGCGAATCTCTTCGCTGACTGCCGCGGGATTCCATTGATGCAGCCACTCCAGCACCGTAGTGCCGCCTTCGATCAGGCTGCTGTGGTCCTGGGCGAAATATCCAATCAAGGCTTCGTGTCCCCAGACCACTTTTCCGGAGTCAAGGAACGCGCCGTCGTAACCGCTGGTCTTGCGCAACTCCGCTTCCGGAGTGGTCGGCGAATTCGCCAGCAGCGCATTCACCAGCGTGGTCTTCCCCGCCCCGTTGCGACCCATCAATGCGATTCTCTCTCCTCGTGTGATGCTGGCCGTGAAGTCGCGAATGACCTGCTTGTCGCCGTAAGCCTTGCCCAGGTGCTCGACCTCGAGAATGTGCTTGCCCGAAGGCCGCTTCTGCTCGAACTTGATGTAAGGCCGCTGGATATTTGACTTTGCCAGCTCCGTAACCTGCAGCCGTTCCACTTCCTTGCGCCGCGACTGTACCTGGCTTGACCGCGTGCCGGCGGAGAAGCGCGCAATAAACTCGTTCAACTGCGAAATCTTTTTCTCGCGCTGCGCGTTCTGCGATTCAATCTGCGAGCGCACTTGCGTCTTGGCCAAAACCATCTCGTCGTACGATCCTGTGTAGGTGATGATGGTCTCGTAGTCGATGTCGGCAATGTGGGTGCAAATGCTGTTGAGAAAGTGCCGGTCGTGCGAGATCGCGATCACAACGCCGTCATAGGCATTCAGAAATCCCTGCAGCCAGTGGATCGAGTCCAAGTCCAGGTTGTTCGTAGGCTCATCCAGAAGCAACGCCTGCGGATGCCCGAACAACGCCTGCGCCAGCAGCACGCGGACTTTCTGCCCGCCCTGCAGTTCACTCATCTTGCGGGAATGCGCTTCGTCCGGAATGTCCAAACCTTGAAGCAAAATCGCGGCGTCGCTCTCGGCGGTGTAGCCGTCTTCTTCTCCGACAATGCCTTCCAGTTCGCCGAGCTTCATGCCGTCTTCGTCGGTCATGTCGTGCTTGGCGTAAATCGCGTCACGCTCCTGCATGGCCGCCCACAAGCGCTTGTTCCCCATGATGACCGTGTCGATCGCCGTGTAGGCGTCGAAGGCAAACTGGTCCTGGCTCAAAACCCCGAGCTTCCGCGGACGCACCACCGTGCCTTTTTGCGGCTCCAGTTCGCCGCTCAGCAGCTTCATAAACGTCGACTTGCCAGAGCCATTGGGCCCGGTCAGGCCATAACGTTTGCCCGGCGTAAACGCCGTGGAGACCTCGTCGAACAGTATTTTGGCGCCGTAGCGCATGGAAACATTACTGACTGAAAGCATGATTAGTTGTGTAACTCTTCTTAGGACTGCGGGGAATTTCCGCCAAGACGGTACGCAGCTGGTAGTACTAGAATAACATGCTGCGCTGAGTCCGCGACTTACTTCTGGTCAAGCAGTGTCCGCACCTTGTGCGCCAGCGTATCCAGGGAAAAGGGCTTCTGTAGAACCGCGTTTTGCACGCCGATCTCCGCGCCGCCTAAAGCTTCGTGGTCGGGATACCCGGACATGAACAGAACTTTGATTTGCGGTCGCACCTTCCTCAGCCGGTCCGCCAACTCTTTACCTCCGACGTTGGGCATAGCCATGTCGGTCACCAGAAGGTGGATCAGGTCTTTGTGTTCCTGCGCAATTCGCAGAGCCTCGTCACCATCCATTCCGTGCAGCACCTTGTAGCCTTGACGCTGAAGAAATTCACAAGCCAGCTCGCGAATACCGGTCTCATCTTCCACCAGAAGAATCGTCTCCGTACCCTTGGGAGCGGCAGCCAGATCTTCTCGTATCTGAGAAACCTGTAGCGCTGTCCTGGTCCGCGCTTCTTCCGCCCACGCCTCTTCTGCCGATGGAAGGTAGATTTCGAACGTCGTGCCTTTTCCCGGCTGGCTATCGACATGAGTCCAACCGCCAGTCTGCTTGACCACTCCATAAACAATGGGCAGCCCCAACCCGGTGCCTTTCCCTGGTTCTTTGGTGGTGAAGAAGGGCTCGAACATGTGGGCTTGCGTTTCACTATCCATTCCCACGCCGGTATCGCTGACGATCAGCATCACGTAGCGTCCCGGGAGCACGCCATCACGGAGCCGCGGATGGATTTCGCCTATTTCCGCGTTCCTTGTCTCAATGACCAACTCTCCTCCCTGCGGCATCGCGTCCCGGGCGTTGACCGAGAGGTTCATGATCAGTTGTTCCATCTGTCCCGGATCAGCCTTGACCGGCCAAAGCCGCGGAGCCGGCACCACGCGCAAGGCAATGTTCTTTTCGATCAGCCGCTCCAGCATCTTCGCCACTTCCGCCAGGACTCCATTCAAGTCCATGACTTTGGGCTGCAACACCTGCTTGCGGCTGAAGGCCAACAACCGGCCGGTAAGGCTGGCCGCCCGAGTCACCGCATGCTCAATGCCCAGAGATTCTTTTTGCGCCAAAGCGTCCGAAGCAAGCCCGCGGCGCAGCCGCTCATTGTGAGCCTGAATGAGCATGAGAAGATTGTTGAAGTCGTGAGCCACTCCTCCTGCCAAAAGTCCCACAGCCTCCATTTTTTGCGAATGCAGAAGTTGGTCTTCCAGACGTTTCCGCTCCGTGATGTCATACATCACCCCTTGCATCAAGCATGGCTGGTCCTCTGCCGTAGGCAACATGACGGCTTCGTCGCGAAACCAAAGCACCCTGCCATCGCGGGCAAACATGCGGTATTCGGCCTGATAGAGATCGCGGTTTTTTTGAAAGCGCGCTTCGGCCGCCAAGGTACTTTCCCGGTCTTCGGCATGGATGCGATTGAACCAGTTCGCGGAATCAGAGAGCCAGTCCGCAGCCGAAAACCCGAGCATCGACTCAATCTGCGGGCTCACATAGTGCCAGCGGCCTAACGGCCCGAGTTCGGCGACGTAAGTGACAGCCGGCAGTCGCTCCACCAGCGTGCGATACCGGCTCTCCGCCGATTTGAGTTCCGCTTGCGCTCGATCCCATTCCAGGGCGACCGCAGCCAGATGAGTAGCGTGAGCGATGAGTTGTAGATGCGCTCCGTCGGGCGTTCGCGGTTCGCGATAGTACACGGCAAACGTCCCCAGGATGCCGCCATCCTGCGAAGCGATCGGGGTCGACCAGCATGCCCGCAGTCCGTGGGGAAGAGCCAGATGGCGGTAGCCTGCCCAGAGTGGGTCGGAAGCAATATTCGAAACGATAACCGGCTGGCGGCGGTAAGCGGCGGTGCCACAAGATCCGGCGCAGGCGCCGATCTGGATGCCATCGATAATCTGTGTGTATTCCCGTGGCAGAGAAGGCCCGGCGCCGTGGCGCAAGGTCTTGCCGTCGGCATCCAGCAGGAGAACCGAGCACAACAGCCCGCTGTGTTGCTTCTCGATGTTGGTGCACAAAGCTTCCAGGATTTCAGCCAGGGGTGCATGGGCCATGACCATGGCCAGAACTTTTACGTCGAGGCGCGCCAAAGCTTCCGGTGATTGTTGCGCTACTTCGACTGCCTTCTGCACTCCTGTAGACATACTGCCGCTGTAGCTTCCTTTGAAGGTGATTGAAGAGACTGGTCCCACCCGGGCAAACCCCGCCCACTGAATATCTATTATTGATGATCCAACGGTTGGGGTAACTGGCTACCTGGTACCGGATGGTTACATAAGTAACCGACGATCGGACGAGGTGAGGCGGAGGTGAACTCCAACTCAGTGTCCGCCGCTGAGTTCGCGAACGATCGCTCCCACGAACTGTTTGGCGTCCCCGAAGAGCATCAGAGTGTTCGGGAGGTAATAGAGCGGATTATCAATGCCGGCAAACCCGGGACTCATGCTGCGTTTGATCACCATCACAGTGTGGGCTTTATCCACGTCGAGGATAGGCATGCCATAGATAGGGCTGGCGGCGTCAGTCCGCGCAGCCGGGTTCGTCACATCGTTCGCGCCGATCACGAGAGCTACGTCGGTTTGCGGAAAGTCGCCGTTGATTTCATCCATCTCAATGAGCCGGTCGTAGGGAATGTCGGCCTCGGCCAGCAGCACATTCATGTGCCCCGGCATGCGTCCGGCGACGGGATGGATCGCGAAGCGAACATTGACTCCCTTCTTGGTGAGCACATCGTAAAGTTCGCGCACCTTGTGCTGCGCCTGGGCTACGGCCATTCCGTAACCGGGCACGATGACCACGCTGTTCGCCGCTTCCAGAATCGACGCGGCATCCTCGGCGCTCGCGCTGCGCACGACTCGTTCTTCTTTGCCGGCCGCTGCCGACACCTGCACCTGGCCGAACGCTCCGAACATCACGTTCGCAAATGAACGGTTCATGGCCTTGCACATGATCACCGACAGAACGAAGCCCGAAGATCCGTCGAGCGCGCCCGCCACCACCAGCACCTTACTGTTCAGAACAAATCCCAGCAGCGCTGCCGAAAAGCCTGCGTAGGAATTCAACAGCGAGATGACCGTCGGCATGTCAGCGCCGCCAATCGGCGTAACCAGCAGCACGCCGAAAATCAGCGCCACAATCACCATCACCGGAAACAGCACCGCGTGCGCGGGATTCACCACCAGCGCAACCGCCAGCCCAAGGGCTCCCGCCAGAACAGAAAGGCTCACGATATTCTGCCCGCGATAGACAATGGGCCGCTGCGGCAATATTTCCTGCAGCTTTCCCGCCGCGATCACGCTGCCGGTAAACGTAAGCGACCCGATAATCACTTCCAGCGCGATTTCGCCCATTTGAAACCGCGTGACCGGAGCCGTGCCCACGTAATACTCGGCAATGCCGATCATCGCCGCCGACAGCGCGCCGAAAGCATGGCTCAATGCGGTTCGCTGAGGCACCGCAGTCATATGCACCATGCCCAGTGGGACGCCGACTCCGGCGCCGATGATCAGCGGGATGAGGACCCACTTGTACTGCACCACCTCGGGATTGAACAAAGTGACGACGACCGCCAGCGCAGCGCCGATTTCTCCGGCGAGAACACCCCAGCGCGCGCTTTTCGGCGAACTCAGGAATTTGAGAGAAAGAATAAAGAGTACGGCCGCGACAATGTAGGCAAAATCGAGATACTGCTGCAGCTCTGACGCGTTCATTGTTGTTTCGACCTGGGGGACTTGAACATCCGCAGCATACGGTCGGTAATGAGGAATCCGCCCACCATGTTGCTAAACGATGCCGCAACCGCGATCGCTCCCAGCGCCGTGGTCAGCGGGGTTTCGTGCCGCCCGGCGATGATGATGGCCGCCACGACGACGATCGCGTCTAGGGCGTTGGTGAGCGACATTAATGGCGTGTGGAGCAGTGGAGAAACACCCTTGATCAATCCAAACCCGACGAATCCCGCCAGGATGAAGACATACAGATTGGAAATGAAGTCCGCTGGCATGATTGCTCCTTTCTACTACTGGCCTCTGGCCCAGCCGACCGCCTCCTCATCACCGATTACTGGCGACTAGAGCAGGCAGTTTGAAGAACTCCCGCACTCTCGCGTTTACGATTTCACCACCATGGGTGACCATGGTCTCGCGGATAATCTCATCCTGCAGGTTCAGTTGCAGCTTGCCGTCTTTCACCATGTAGGCAAGAAACGTGGCCACGTTGCGGGCATACATCTGGCTGGCATGGTAGGGAACGCTGCTGGCCAGATTGATGGCGCCGATGATCGTTACGTCGTCGACCTTTACTGTTTCTCCGGTGCGAGTTAGTTCGCAGTTGCCCCCCCGCTCAGAAGCCAGATCAACAATCACAGATCCCGGCGCCATCCCTTTGACCATCTCGGCGGTGATCAGCACGGGCGACTTCTTGCCCGGGATCACCGCCGCGGTGATCACCACATCGCTCTCCGCCACCACGCGAGTCAGAAGTTCGCGCTGCCGGGCGTAGAAAGTTTCATCCTGGGCCGTGCCATAACCGCGGGCATCCTGCGCGTTCTGAGCTTCGAGCGGAAGCTCGACGAATCGTCCGCCCAGGCTCTGCACCTGCTCTTTCGCGGCGGGACGCATGTCGTACGCAGAAGCCACGGCGCCCAGCCGGCGCGCGGTCGAGATGGCCTGCAATCCCGCCACTCCCGCCCCGATCACGAACACGCGTGCCGGCGTAATGGTCCCGGCTGCGGTCGTCATCATGGGAAAGATTCTGATCGATGTCTCAGCAGCCAGCAGCACCGCTTTGTAACCGCAGATCGTCCCCATCGAGGAAAGCGCATCCATGCTTTGCGCGCGCGTGGTGCGTGGTACAAGTTCAACCGAAAACGCAGTGACGCCAGCGGCGGCAATCTGCCCGACTACCTCGGCAGAACCGAAGGGGCGCAGAAATCCAATCAACACTTGATCGCGCCGCAGCAGAGGAAGGTCCGCCTTGCCCGTCACGTCATTGGAGCCGTAGCAGAGCACCTGCACAATAATGTCAGCCGCACCGAAGACGGCGGCGCGGTCGGGAAGAACCTTTCCGCCCTTATCCACATAAGTAGAATCAGGATAGCCGGATCCCTCGCCCGCGCCCGATTCCACAACCACTTCCAGTCCCGCCTTAGCCAGCATCGAAATGACTGCGGGAACCAGCGCAACCCGGCGCTCTCCCGGATAGCTTTCCTTAGGAACTCCAACAATCACGCAGTTGTCCTTTCCCCGAGGAGAATCATCGCTGCCTTTTCAGCCAAATGCGAATACTACAGAACCCAATCCAGAAGCGACTGTGACGCCCATCACATAGTACCGGAATCAGTATCCCGACCAACCCAAAACAGTACCAGAAACCACGGGGAACCTGGAAGCGCTGCGCTTAGAAAGGAAATTCTTCGGAACGTCCAACTCTGCGGGAGGATTTTGCTGGTTAAACACTAAAGTGAAAAGCCGGCCGCTTCTCCGAGTGGTCACCGCGAGAAAACGACCGGCCTTCGTCTTTCAGATTGCTACTGCTGAGGTGGCGCGCTCTGGCCTTCCGGCGCGCCTCCGTGATGGTTGTGCCACTGCTCGTGCTTGGCTTGCATTTCATCCCACTTTTTCTGCTGCGTGGGGTCAAGCAGCCCACGGATCTGGTCGTCGGTGCTCTTGTGGATATCCATCATCTTTGTGTGGCGATCCTCGCGAGAAAGAGAACTGTCCTGGTGCAGGCTCTCCATCTGCGAGTGCTCCGATTGCAGGGCATCCTGCACTTTAGTCTGCTGGTCGGAGGTGAGGTTGAGTTCTTTGGTCAGTTCGGCGGTGCGCTTGGCGGGGTCGGGCGGACCGTGATGCCGTCCACCGTTCTCCTGCATCGGCGAGGATTGCTGGCTGTTGGCATCCTGAGCGCCGGCAAAAGGCGCCGCAATCGAAATAAGGCCTGCTGCGGCGAGAATGAGCAGGGAGTGTTTGAGCATGGGGATCTCCTTTTCAAAACGATTCGAGCTACACCTATGAACGGAATTATGAACCGAGAGTTGCGCAAGAAACCAGGATTCGCACAATCTTTGCATAACTTTACGAAAGCAACTCTAATTTGGGATTCGTTGCCAAGGACCGAAGATGGGTTGCCGTCCGGTCCGTACTGATTTCAAGCGGTTGGCAGAAGTTCTGATTGAGATGTTCCAATAGTTCCCGCGAAGTCAAGGCCACCAGCCATAGGGACTATTGCTTTTATGCATTGGAAGGGCGTTGGCTTCACAGCGAACATAGACTGCAGCAAGGATCCCCGCGGCAACAGCGGTCAGCACCATCATCCAACCCAGTGCAACAGAGCCAAAAGTAGCGAATCGAAGTAACTCGTAAAGAGCGCCGCATGTCCCGCCGAATACGGCGACTGTACCTACCACCGCGACTTGGACGCGGAACAACCGAGCACCTAGAGTGTCTGGCCCCATGAATTGTCCAGCGGGAACAATCTTTTCTGGATGTAGTTGTATCCAGCGTCCGAACAAAGCAAACGCAGCCGACAAGAGACCAGCGACAATCCGCATAAACGCCAACATTGTAGCGCGTGATTCGGTCAACTGTCGTTATCACCCGTTCCGCACGCGGGAACGGGGAGTATCGCTACTTGGCCTGACACCACTTCGGAATCGGGATGTCAGCTAAATATGGGATAAAGTTGTCGGATAAAAAATGGGCTCCAAGCCGCGAATAGCTTGGAACCTGCGTAAAATCTGGAGCCGACGATCGGACTTGAACCGATGACCTGTCGATTACGAATCGACTGCTCTACCAACTGAGCTACGTCGGCTTATGGTTTTACTGTTTCAGTTTATCAAATCGCCGACGGAGCAAGGCACAGGGTCGAGAGGGGCGATTCCCTTCAGAACAAAATCGACCTTAACTCTGCTTAATCACGCCGCGCGGGCAGCGGCCATGGCGTCGTATTCCTCTTGCGACTGTGCAGGCAGCAAAACCCACAGGGTGTACACGCCGACGGCTGTACCGAAGGGAATATTGAACAGCGAGATGAAGCCCAGCACCAGTGCGATGATGCGAGCCCAGGGTTCGCGCTGCATCAATCCCCATCCGGCGATGAACCCGCAAGCCGCTTTTGCCAGAATGAAAATACCGATCACGCTCAGCAGCGGACGCAGAAACGCGGTGGGTGCATCCGGCGCGCCGAAATCATGCAGATGCGCAAATAACGTGTTGGCGAGGATGTACAAGACCACGCCGCCAATGGTGTTAAACGCGGAGATGGCGAGCCACAGAATCCCCAGCAGCTGAAGGTGACCCTGCACGCGCCGCCCAGGGCGCTGCGGCATCACCGCCACCGGCCCCACGATTTGCTTGCCGCACTTGCTGCAAAACGCCTGACCAGGTTGCACCGTCGCCCCGCATCCATCGCAGAACATGATTTCCTCCACGCCGCCGCATGAGCCGCCCGTCGCGCCGGCTCACCGCTCAATCCATCATCTCCAGAAAATAATACGCAAACTGCAAGCAAGAGTTCAGTGGAAAGTGTTGCGGATCGGTTCGCGAGCAAAACGAAAAGGCCACCCGGCAACAGGGCGGCCTTCTCTTTTCAAGGGAGAATAGTTCCAACGGAGGCAAAAGATCCCGTCAAAACTTTCTGCACAAAATCTTATGAGCCGAAAAAGCAGGGTGTCAAGCAATTTTTGGGAAATAAATGTCTTTAGTTTCAGCAACTTACGTAACCAATCAACAATTAATCAAATTGTTTCAATTTGAGACGAAAAGTGATGAGAAGAGCCTTAAGCCAATATTCCTCAGGCACTTAAGAACCGTTGGAGGTCTCCGTCGCAGCCGGAGGCCGAGCCGGAGCGGCCGGCGTCGCGTCTCCCAGCTGAAGCGAAATGAACTCGGTTTGATCGGGACGACCGAAAATCGGGCCAGGAAAAAGCCGGCGCAAAAGAATACGAACGCCGCCAAAAGCGACTCCCGCAGCCAGGGATATCGCTCCCACGATCATGCACAGAAGAATGATGTTGACCAGCAGGTTCGCAATATTGTTCTTCTTGTCGAAATACGTGTTCTCGTTCCAGGTAACGCTCGGCGCCCAGTTCACTGCACCCAGCAAATCCTGTGCGTCGCTCTGCGAAATCGGTCCCGCGGCAATCGCAAGAATTGGCCCCGTCCGCTTATCGAAGAACGGGCCAACATTTTCGATCGCATCAACCCCGGCCTGGGGCTGAGCGGCATGATGCGCCGCGTCGATGCGGCGCAGATGTTCGGCCGCCACGGCCGGCGTGGGATACTCGATCAGCATCAGCGTCGCTTCTCCGCCAGAGGTGGAGTACTGCCCGAGCACCACTTCAGGATTCGCGCTGAAGTCGACCAGATCCGCCGGCAACGGAGACCCGATCGCTTCCAGAGCCAGCGGACCCTCGGCGTATTTCTCCGTATTCCGCGAGTAGCCATGGTGCGGCATGGAAGCCAGGATGGGAGGCAGGTTGCCCGCATTTCCGCCGGGACGCGGCAGCAAGCCAGCAAGTTCGCGCAACCCCGCCGCTGACATCACAGACAACTCGCTGAATACGGCTTCAACCACGATGTGGCCGCGGTAAAAAAGAACTCGCTGATTCACCGACGCGCCCTGGTCGCCAATCTCTTCACGCGCCATCTCTGGCTGCAGATAGAAGGTGTAGGCTCCGAAGGCTCCGCTGGCGTCGGCAAAGCGTGCGGCGCGGATTTTCAGCGTGCGCCCATCGTCACTCTTGTAAGTGGCGGCTTCGAAATCGGTGAAACCGTATTCCTTGAGCAGTGCCGCGTTGGTGGGGTCGGCGACCGCGGCATCTTTGCTGGCCTGCGCCGCACCTTGAATCTGCCACCCCGCAAATTGCTTCGGAAGGATGGGCGGGGCGGAAGAATCCGCGCCCGGGCCGGCGGCGAAGGCAATGCCGGCGCTACAAGCCACGACTAAACACGCCGCGACAGCCAAGACAAACAAACATCTTGAAGCACGCATGAATACACCACTAGGCACAAAATCCCTTCGTTTATTAGACCACAGAGGATGGGAAAAAGTTTCCGGAAGGAACTACTGTCCAGCACCTTTATCCATCTTGCTGGCAACCTTGACCCCGCTCAGTCCGTTCACATATTTGGCGATGCCGCGATAAAGCGACTCCGCAATGCGCTGGCGGTATTCACCGGTCTCAAGGTGGTGTTCGTCGGTAGGATTACTGACAAAAGAAATCTCGGCGAGGATCGAAGGCATGTTGGCCCCAATCAGCACGATAAACGGAGCCTTCTTCACTCCCCGGTCGCGAATCCCCGGGCTCTTGGCTGCAAGGCCGCTGTGCAGCGACTGCTCCACATCCCCGGCAAATTCCCGCGACTCTTCGATCTTTTCCTTGAGTGCGATCTTTTTGACCAGGTCCTGCAGTTCGTAAATGGACTTTTCAGAAACCGCGTTCTCGCGCGCCGCAACCTCCAGCGCTTCGGGCGAAGAGGTGAAATTCAAGTAGTAGGTCTCCACTCCCCGAGCGTCCGGGTCATGGCTCGAGTTGGCGTGGATCGAGACGAACAGATCGGCGCGCGCCTGGTTCGCGATCGCGGTGCGGGTTTCGAGCGGGATGAAGGTGTCGTCCTTGCGCGTATAAACCACCTCTGCGCCCAGCCGCGTCTCCAGCAGCTTGCCCAAACGCCGGCCCACATCGAGCACCAGATCCTTTTCTTCCAGGCCGTCAGGGCCGATCGTGCCGGTATCGTGGCCGCCGTGCCCCGGGTCAATCACAATCTTGCCGATTTTCAATCCCAAAGCGCGAATCAGCGAACGGTCCCCGCCCGCAGTGGGTTTCGCTTCGTGAATATCCAGGCCGGAAGCGCTTCCCGACCTGCGGGAAGCGAGAGAGCGCACACCTGACTTGGCACCAGACCCTGCTGGATCACTTGGTATTGCCGCAACAGCCACATCAGAAGAATCAGACTCGCCGTCCACATCGCTGGCTGCCGGCCTTTTCGCGGAAACGGCATTCCGCTTCGCCACCCCAGCCGAGGAAACACTTGGCTCCGGATCGTCATCATCGGCTTCCACAATCTTCTTCACCACGCCCGACGGTGGTTTCTTGGTCGCAACAACAGTCAGCGGCGCCTGCGTGTCATCGCCCGAATCCGTACTCAAGGTCTTCGACGGGGCCGCGCCTTCAACCGGCGCCGAGGCGGTTTCGCCCCCGTCGTCGCCTTTGATCTGCTTCGCCCGCCCATTTCTGCCGTGAATGTCAATGATCAGGCGATAGGGATTGGGCAGCAGAAACGCGTCGTAATCCGAAAGATTGTCGACCTCGAGCACCACCCGCGTCCGGCCCGGCGCAAACTGAGCCACACGAACTTTCTTAAGGAAGCCGTCATCCACGTCGAAGCTCTTGCCGACCAGCGTGGAGGCGAGCTTCGTGTCGCGCAAGTCAAAGAAGATCCGCGCCGGACTATCGAGCCGCTGCGACGAGTACTTCACGTCGCTTTCCAGGTCAATAGCAACCCGCGTGTAGTCGGGAGTAGACCAGTGCCGGATGCCGGTAACCCGCGGCAGACGCCCGGAGCGCGGCTCGGAAGACTTGTCCCCCGCGGACTCCGCAATCGCAACCGAGCCGTCGCCCGCGTCTTTCGTGTCTTTAGCGTTCCCGCTCTTCTCCTGCAGTTTCGTCTCCGCAGCCTTCTGCGCACCTGCAACCTTTTCGGCCTGCGCCTGCTGTTTGAGTTCGGTAATAGCCTGGCGCGCATCATCGGCCAGGCGATTGTGCGGATAGCGCCGCAAGAACTCCTGAAAAGCCGATCGAGCCGCATCCGTATCGTTCAGATCGTCTTTGTAAATCTCGCCGATCGTGAACAGCCCGTCGAACCGGTACTTGCTGCCGGGATACTCGCGGCGCAGGAACTTATATTGCTCGACCGCTTCATTCAGAATTTTGTCGTCGTTGAAATGCCGTCCCATTTCCACCAGCGTCTCCGCCACCGCAACCACGCTGGGATCAGCTTTGCTCGACGACGGCGCTCCAAGATAGACAGACCGGTAGGCATTCAGCACGCGCTGGTAGTCGCGGCGGGTGCGATCGGCAGCAGGAGTACCGTTCAGGGCTTCGCGCATGCGCTCGGCATTGGCGAAATGTTCCCGCGCCCACGCGTCGGAGTGATGCGCGCGAGCCTCCGCCGCCGGAGCCGCAGCCACGACCGCAACGAACACCGCGAGCGCAAGCCCCGCTCCCCATAGACAACGCTGGCGCAATGTACTCTTCAAAATAACCAGCCCGTGCCTTCGTTCCTATTCGTTAGAACCAGCTTGTTGGAACCGATGCCCTGGGTACCGATACAGCTCCAATCGATCCAGGAGCTATCTCACGAAGCGTTTCGGGAAGGGCACGGCTTCAGCCGTGCCACCTATTGCCACTATAGACGTGGGCTTTAGCCCCTGAGGGTTCCGCGGTTTACTCCCTCGGTTCATCTACGTGATGGCGTCCTGTCTGGATCGAACCTGTAAAGATCGAACCTGTCGAGAGATAAACTAAACAGATGCCGCAAACCTAATCAGTGTTGCTGATGTAAAGCACGCCTCGCGCATCCCGTTGAACCGTAACCGGTTCGTGCGAAGCGCCCGAGTTAAAATCGGACACACCGTAATACAGGTTGGTGATCCGCCGGACGTAGTTTTGAGTTTCCGCGTAGTGCGGCACGCCCGAACTGCGCGCTACCGCTCCCGCGCCCGCGTTATAGGCGGCCAGGGTCAGTTTAATATCGCCGTCATAACTTTCCAGAAGCTGCTTCAAGTGGCGCACGCCCGCGTCCACATTCTGTTGCGGGTCAAAAGGATTTCTCACCTTCAGCTGCCGCGCCGTCGAAGGCATCAACTGCATCAGCCCCATCGCGCCTTTTCGCGAGACCGCGTTAGGATTGAAATTCGATTCCACCTTCACCACCGCGCGCACCAGGTTCGGGTCCACATTGTGCCGTGCCGCAGCCGCCTCTATGGCGCTGTCAATGTCGCCAGGGCTAGCCACCGGTCCGCGGAAATTCGCGTTCACAATCTTCGCAGTCGCCGATTGATTGGAGTCATGCCCCAGATACTCGCTGACCTCAGCCGCCGCCGACCGCGCAGCCCGCATCGCAGCCGCATTCGGTCCAGGCACAGGTTTCCACCGATTCTCCTTCGAACTCCAGTACATCAGCCTGCGCCGCGGCGTTTCCGATTCCTGCGCATGACGGGCCTGACTCGCCGGAACAGGCTCGTTCACATAGATCTTCCGGCCATCCTCGTCGCTTGCGGTGATTTTCGTTGTAACGGTCTTTTCAGACACTCCATCGCCGCCTTCGGCGCGGAGCTGGGACGTGAGCGAAAGAGAGGTCGCGGCTACGGTGCTGGCCATCAGGGCGATTTGCAGGCGCTTTCGCATAACCGGGTTCCTAATTTCACCTACGGCACGAGGGAAGACAGACTTCACCCTGGCGTGCTGCTACCCGGAACCTGACGGAGAATTCTTAAACCAGAGTACGACAATTATAGGTGCAGAAGATGGGAGGGGCAACCTATCTGAAGGACGTAGAACCACCGAAGGTAATCTCGGTAACACAATGAAAACAAAATAATTAGAGTTTTCTCAGGTTACCTTCCGCTCGTCCTCGTCCTTCCACGAAATTGTCATCCCGACCGGAGCGTTCCCTCCCCGAAGGGAGGGAACGAGGAGTGGAGGGACCTGCTGTCCTCAACAAAATGGGAGAAGGGGCCGGGCCATGAGTGCGATCGCGATGATCTATCAACAACTGGTGAGGAGCCCGTCGCACCTTCAGTCTGAGCCTGAGGCAGCAGATGTCTGCTTACATCCCCACCCCCGCGTCGTGTAATCGAAAAGGTAAATGCCGCCATAAACATCGTAGCTGACGCAGACGTTGTTACTCTTGAAGTCCGAAAACCGGAACCTTACCGCCTGAAGGGGTTTCCCGCCACATCGCGCCGTCACTAAATGGGATTGGTCTAGAGCCAGGTCTTTTACTTGTGCGCGCTGCTTTCGAGGCCATTGAACGGTGTCACCGTTGTCAATACGGACAGACAGCTTGTTCGACTCACAATACTTGCCCGGTCCGACATATTTCGACCAAGTATCGGGTACGGTAAAGATCGTGAGAGAACCATTTTGCTGCGCCAGAATTTCTCGCGGCAGGAAGAGCGAACAGAGGATGATCGCAACCGCGATGTGAGGCTTTGAGCGTCCATCGTCGAACGTTGGCCCTCCGCGCGACATGTAGTCGATTCTACGCTGGTAATTAGGATCCCTGTTCAGAACAGGATTTACACGCATTGGGTTGGGTAGCGCCGACCGAGGCAATGAGTGTAATCGAGATGTCACAACAGTT
This sequence comes from Candidatus Sulfotelmatobacter sp., assembly GCA_049673585.1. Lineage (GTDB taxonomy): Bacteria > Acidobacteriota > Terriglobia > Terriglobales > Acidobacteriaceae > Sulfotelmatobacter. The sequence continues at coordinate 384,149 of JBATXV010000013.1, forward strand.
CATCTCGAACGGCGGGGGGAAGAGTGGACTGTCGCGCTAGTCCGAGCTCCCCAGACAAGAAGCGCCCCAAACGTCAAGACAAGCAATGCGAACAGACTGCCTTCATACGCTGCGAAGAAGAACATCACTGGCGGGAATATCGACAGCACTATCATGCACAGCCAACCTAGAACACTGGAATGGGCAAATCCCCTTTCCGTTGCCGTTGCTGCGATTGCCATGAATGTTCCGCTGGTGAGCCAGACACCGACCAGCATTGCGACCCCAACCCGTTTGAAGCCGCGCCTCACCGCAACTCTTCTTGCGATCAGATAGATAAACAGGAACGTTCCTGGCGGCAGGAATACAAATGCCGCGTCCCATCGAGCAGGAGCAGAATCCAGTCTTGCGGCGACGTGAATAGCTAAATCGGGTAACCAGAAACTTAGCGCTCCGGCAATCGCGAACCAGACGGTCAACCGAGGCTGTTGTATTCGAGAGAACAAGGCGGTTGGTCCAGTTTTTATTATGGTCCGGCCCACGCTTAAATCGGGGAAACATTGCCGGTCCAACAGAACTGTCGTAACCACGCGTTAGCACTCAAAACCCCTTGGGCGGGGTCAATGAGTGCAATCGAGATATTACGTCAGCTAAGAGCCTGGTCCCCTTTTCCCGAGTTGCCGACGTTGCATCCCTGAACAGACTCGCTAAGTTTCCAGGGTCGATAGCCATACAGAGTTGTAGAGTGCTGTCCGGAAGTCAGGGGCAGAGTTGGTCCCCACAGTACTCTTCCTTGGCGACTCCAGTCCTTAATGGCAGGCCCACCTCCTCCGCCATTGCCAGGGGGTCCTCCGGCGTCGCGTCGCGATTCTGTGGAGTCGCGTAGACGGTCAGGGTCGCCAATCTGTCATTTTCCCCAACTCGACCGACCGCTAAGAAGCTGCGCAAACCGTTTACGCCGTAAGTTGCCGGTCTTGCACTCACTTCGAATTCGTATTCTGAGAACCTGTACCGATATTCGTATCTGCCCAGGCTGAATGTGTCGCCGGAACTGAAGGCGGCGGCGTAGATACAATTCCGGATGTATTCGTCACGAGTCGTGATTTTGACTGGGTCATTTCCCCCCCGGTAGATGCGCACGTGCGTCGGGTCGCGCTCCTCAACGCAGCGCAGAACCTTGGCGAAATCAGATCCAGGATAGAGCGGTTCAATCATGGCTCTGGTTGGCCCCTCGGGACGTTCGAGCCGATACCAGATCAATCCCGATTCATCGCTGTAAATCGTGGTCCAGTTACTGGATTTTGCAGCTGTTTGCCACGCCCTCACCGAATACGTCTCCGCCGCTCCGTTCGCGCTGCGGGCGCCGGGTTCATATCGAAAGGTAAATCCGTAATCCGCGCCACCGACGAGATTGGCCGATAAGCACTGCGTTCCCTGAGGCCCGAGTTGGTCGAGCGATTCCGCATATTTTCTGTCCGGATGCGCTGCTGAAAAACTCTGATTGCATCGGTGGATGGTAAGCAGATCGGGCGCCAGGGACATCGGATCGGCAGCCCGGGGAGCCGTGTCCTTCAAACGTTGGGCCCTTTCCGACACGCCCGCCACAATAATGCAGGGGATGAACGCGGCCATGACCGCGCTGACTGCCCACCCTGCGCCCACCCTTCGGGCGAGTGACACGGTCGCCGCCAGGGCGAAGATCCCGACCGGTAGGATGAAGATCGCGTAGTTAATGCTCAGTGCCACCTTGCCTACACTGGCTGGCATCGCCGCTACCATGAACAGAAGCGAAATAGCCGGCAGCCAGTACCAGGCCAGGACAATAACGGCACAGATCGCCGCACCCGTCATCCGTCGCGTCGCTCGCAAAACGATTCCGCACAGCGCAGGCAGCAGAGCACTCACGGCCAGGAGACTATTGAAAAGTTGTAGACCGCGGTGCACGCTGGCCCACAAAGCAAATGCGGAGAGCACGAGCGCGGGCACAAAAATCCAGTATGCGGGACCGGGATTTGCCGAAGTTCGCGGGGCTGGCTTGTGTATGCTCATGTGCGCTCCGCTATAGCATATCGAGTTCCTCGAAAAGCAGAAGCTGCCCCTGGTAACCAACGCGCGATTCGCTACTGCCGATTCTGATAGCTGCCCAAGCCTAACTGTCGCTAACAGGCGATAGCGCTCATTGACCCGTTGACCCTCCATCGAGCAGACGATTGGCGACAGGCGCCCGCCCCGACCTCCGCGCCTTTCGAATGGAGGGCAAAGCGCGGCCAGCGGCAGGAACTCCCCGCCCAGCGATCAAAATTCTCTTGACTCCGCATCTCAAACCTGCGACCCTATCTCTATACGCATTGGATCTTTGACAATAAAATAGCACCGAGATATAACTCCCATGAATGCAATATTTTGCAATCCGGCCGCTGAAGGCAAAGCACTTAGCCCAGCAACCAACGGCTAACTCCTGTGTTTGTAATATTTTGCGGGTAATTTATTTGCTTTCAAGATTTTAGCCAGATCAGCACGGATCGAGATCGCGCAAGTCATTGATTCCAGGTATTTTACTTCGACGATCTGTGATTTTTTTGATCCGGATTCCTCAGCCTTTCTCCAAAGCCAGGCTCAGGCTGTCGAGCGATAACGACCGCAGCAGGTTGCGCCGCATCCCACGTTCGACCTCGGCCAGCCGATCAGAAGCCGCAGCGATCCAATCGAAGTCGGCCGCCTCAGCCAGCTTCGCGAGTTGGCTCTGAATGTCGGTATTGTGAACCAACTCGGGAGCCCCCGACTTCAGAAACATTAAATCGCGCAGCAGCGAGTAAAGTGTGCGAAGAAGTTGTTCCGTCTTCTCCCGCCCCTCAGCCCCGGCGCGATAGGTTTCCGTGATCTTGAAAAGCTGCGAGTGTTCGCCTCCCACCAGGGACGAGTTGAGAATGGTCAGCGAGTCCGCGCGGGCCGTCACGTACGCATCCACATCAAAGGTGCGAGCCCGTCCCAAAGCGCCTTCGCTCAGCCGCGCAACCAGAGCACGCTGCGGCGCCTTCCACTCTGGACGCTGCTCCGCAAGGTAGCGCTCCACTTCCTCAACCGGCAAAGCAGCAAGAGGAAATGTCATCGATCGTGATCGAATCGTTGGAAGCAGTTCCCCCGGATTCTCCGACAGCAGAAAGATCGTAGCGAACTCCGGAGGTTCTTCCAGCACCTTGAGCAGAGAATTCGCCGCCTCTTTCATAAACGCGGAATCGGTAAAGATATAAACCCGCTCCCGCGCCTCCGACGGACGGTAGTAAACGGTCTCAATGACTCGCCGGACCTGATCCACTTTGATCATCATCTGCGGAGGGTCGGGAGGAATGATCAGCACATCGGGATGGGTCTGGACGAACAGCCGAGTATCTTTCTTGTCGGCCTCGCGCAGCCCCTCGCGCGTCTCCACCGCCTCGGTAAACCGCGCATCAAGATCGGCAGCCTGCGCAATGCGGCGGCAGTTCGCGCATTGCCCGCAGAAGTCAGGCAGCCCATCCGTCTCAGTCGGCGCCAGACAATTCAGAGCCTGCGCCAGCATCAGCGCCAGCGTGTATTTCCCCGACCCCCGCGCACCCGAAATGATCACCGCATGCGGAAAGCGCTTCCGAGCCAGCATATCGCGCAGGCGATGAACGGTTTCAGCATTGCCGTGAAAATCAGAGAAGCCCATTCATCACCTCACTGTCAATTTCAGCTTTCGCCCTACAACGTCCATAATCCGCCCATGCGTCCGCGCGGGTGTGCCGCTGGCGTCCACCACCGCGACGCGCTGTGGCTCTCTCACCGCAATCGCTAGATACCCTTCACGCACCCGAGCAAAGAACGCCCGGTTCTGCTGCTCGAAGCGGTTTTCGTCGGAATGATGTTTGTGCGCAATCTTGCCGGCACCATGCGAAGCTCGCCGGTTTCGCCTTCGCGCCCGCCCCACGCTCATCGCCGGATCAGAGTCGAGCAGGATCGTCATGTCTGGCTGCAAATCTCCGCAAAGCACGCGATGCAACTCCAGCACCGCTTCGCTCCCAAGCTTCCGGCCGCTGCCCTGGTAAGCTTCCGTGGAATCGGTGAAGCGATCGCAAAGCACAATCTGCCCGTGTTCGAGCGCCGGCTGGATCACTTCTGCAATGTGCTGCGCCCGCGACGCGAACATCAAAGCCATTTCCGCGAACGGCGACAAACCTTCGGTCGCCGAGTCCAGCAAAACCCGCCGAATCTTCTCCCCAGTCGGCGTTCCTCCCGGTTCGCGCGTTTCTACCACCTTATGCCCCGCCGCGCGCAGCGCAGCCGCCAGCTTGCGCATTTGCGTGCTCTTGCCGGTTCCGTCCAGTCCTTCGAACGTGATGAATTTCCCGCGACGCGACATCGTGGAGATGATAGCAGCGCTGGTCCACTCTTGTGTGACCGCTCCTGTACCGCTCCGCCGCAGCCTGCTAGAATCTAAAATTCTGCAGACAATGCGATCCGGTTCATCGAACGAATGGGGGCCCTTAATAAATGAAACTCTCAAGAATCTTGGGAGTAGTCTGTGTTCTCTTCTTCTCACTTTCCAGCTGGTCAGCCACTCCACCAACCGTCACCCTCTTCGTGGACGCCACTTCTACGCCCCGCAAAATCTTCCACGCCAAACTTAAAATTCCGGCCAGCGCGGGAGACCTGACGCTCTATTACCCAAAGTGGATTCCGGGCGAGCACGCTCCCGACGGCCCCGTAATTGACCTGGCGGGACTCAAATTCACCGCGAGCGGCAAGACTCTGAAGTGGCGGCGCGATCTGCTCGACGGCTTTACCATTCACGTCGAAGTCCCTGCTGGCGAGAATGAAGTGAACGCCGAACTGGATTTCCTCTCTCCCGCAACCTTCGAAGGCGGCTTTTCCGCTGGTTCCTCCGCTACCGACAAAATGGCAGTGATCAGTTGGAATCAGGTGCTGCTCTATCCCAAAGGCTGGAAGTCGGACGACCTCACCTACGTGGCCACTCTGAAACTCCCCGCCGGATGGAAATATGGGACGCCGTTGCCCATCGCATCGACGTCGCTCACCGGACAGAATGGCGATACCCAGATCGTTTTTAAGCCGACTTCGCTGACCACGCTGGTCGATTCTCCTGTGATCACCGGCGAATTCCTCAAGGTCGTCAAGTTAGCCGATGACCCGCTTGTCGAGATGGACGTTGCCGCCGACAGCGCCGCCGCGCTTGAACCTCCGCAGGAAGTCTGGGACCACTACAAGAATCTGGTCGAACAGGCGAACAAGCTTTTCGGCGCGCATCACTATCGCGACTACCACTTCCTGTTCAGCCTGAGCGATCACGTCGCGCATTTCGGACTCGAGCACCACGAGTCTGACGACAGCCGCGTCGACGAGCGCGGGTTGGTAGATGAAGGCCAGCGCAAGATGGAAGCCAGCCTGCTCCCTCACGAGTACGTGCATTCATGGAACGGAAAGTACCGCAGGCCCGCCGACTTGACTACGCCTGATTATGAACAACCCATGCAAGACGATCTCTTGTGGGTTTACGAAGGCTTGACGAATTATCTGGGCACCGTGTTGACCGCTCGTAGCGGACTTCTCACGCCACAGCAGGCGCGGGATGATTTGGGCGTAACCGCTGCCGCTCTCGACCACACTCCGGGCCGCGAATGGCGCAATCTGCAAGATACCGCCGACGCCGCTCCAGAACTTTATTTCTCTCCACGTGCCTGGGAGTCATGGCGTCGCTCAACCGATTTTTACGACGAAGGCACTTTGGACTGGCTCTGGGCGGACGTCATCATCCGCCAGCAGAGCAAGGGCAAGAAATCTCTCGATGACTTCTGCAAACTGTTCCACGGCGCTCCCAGCACGGGGCCCATGGTAAAGACTTACACATTCGACGACGTCGTCAACGCTCTGAATCAGATCACACCTTATGATTGGCGCGGCTTCTGGACTGAACGGCTGACCAATCATGGTCCTGGCGTCCCACTCGGCGGCATTGAAGGCAGCGGATGGAAAGTGGTTTACGACGAATTTCCATCCGAAATGGAGCGCGGCGGCGAGAACGGCGGTCATGTGAATGGCGGGTTGTATTCGATTGGGCTCGAACTCCGCGAAGATGGAACAATCGTCGATACCATTGAGAACATGTCCGCGGCATTGGCTGGAATCGGTCCCGGCATGAAGCTGATCGCGGTGAACGGCCACCAATACTCGCCGGAAGTGCTGCGCGACGCGCTCCGGGCGGGCAAGAGCAGCACCGCTCCCCTCGAACTTCTGGTCGAGAACACGGACTACTTCAAGACCTACTCGCTCGATTACCACGGCGGTGAACGCTACCCTCACCTGGTGCGCGATGAATCGAAGCCGGATTTGCTGTCGGAGATCTACAAGGCACAGTAGGAGACCAAAGTAGCGCGGAACAAGGCAGAACTAAATTACGTCGTCCCTGATGCATTCACTCGTTTTGCGAGGAGATGCTGATCATGAGCTTGCGCCGGCCCATGCTATTCACCAGCGCCCTGTGTTATCTGGCGCTGACGCTTCATTCTCCGTTCTTTGCGAACGCCCAGACTTCCATCCTGGGCTTTACCCCTTCTGCCGCAATCCACGAAGCCGAAATCGAAAACAAGTTCAAGGCCATCCCCTCGCCCGATGAAGAGCGCCGGCAGCATAAAATCTTCACCGCCGAGCCGCACGTTGCTGGATCGGCGCGCAACAACGAACTGGCTCGCTACATCGCTGACGAATGGCGCAATGAAGGTTTGGAAGACGTTGTCATCCGTCGCTATGACGTGTACGGCAGCAATCCCAAGTTCACCTCACTCGAGATGGTTGCGCCCATCCATTACCGCGCCGGACTCCGCGAACTGCCCGTCCCCGGCGATTCCGACATGAAGAACAAGAGCATCAGTTCGGCGTGGAGCGGCATGTCTGCATCCGGTGAGGTGACGGCGCCGCTCGTCTACGCCCACAGTGGCAATCCCGAAGACTACGAACTTTTGCGCAAGCAAGGCATCGACGTCAAAGGCAAAGTTGTCCTCGTCCGCTACTCGAATCCCTACAGCTACCGCGGCTTCAAAGCGCTCACCGCGGAGCGCGAAGGCGCGGCCGCCATTCTCATCTACAGCGATCCCGCGGAAGACGGATACAAGAAAGGTCAAGTTGTCCCCAAAGGCCCCTGGGGCCCGGAGTATCACATCCAGCGCGGCGCTATCACTTACGATTTCATGGTGCCCGGCGATCCGCTCACCCCGGGATGGGCTTCGGTGCCGGGCGCAAAACGGATTCCGGTCGAGCAAGCCGTGTCGATCCCAAAGATCATGGCGCTGCCGCTTTCCTGGCACGATGCCAAGCCGCTGCTCGCACACATGGATGGCCCAGTCGCCCCAGACGATTGGCAGGGCGGACTGCCGATCAAATATCACCTCGGCGGCGAGCGCGTTCGCGTCCATGTGAAGATCGAGATGGACAATTCCACTCAGGCTTATTACGTCGTCGAGGGTCGCATTCGCGGCGCGGAGTTGCCCGATGAATGGATCGTGCTCGGCAATCACCGCGATGCCTGGGTTTTCGGCGGGGTCGACCCCAGCAGCGGCACTGCATCGATGATGGAACTGACCCGCGCTCTGGGAAAGTTGGCGAAGGCCGGAACGCGCCCGCGTCGCACCCTTGTCTTCTGCAGTTGGGACGGAGAAGAGGTCGGCCTCACCGGCTCGACTGAGTGGGGAGAGCAGTTCGCCGAAGAACTGCGCAAGAAGGCAGTCGCCTACATCAATGTCGATTCCTCAACCTCCGGGCCAAGGTTTCATGGCCAGGCCGTGGCGTCGCTCGCGCCCATGCTGGTTGAAACTACCCGCTCGCTGAGAGATCCGTCGGGAAAGACTCTCTACGAAGCCTGGAAGGCGTCGTCCACGCGCGAGCACAGTGAAGCGAAACAATCGGAAGTCACGGATTCGAACGTTACCGATTCAAATCTGGCCGACACTCGCATCGGCAGCGGCTCCGACCACACTGTCTTTCTCAACTTTGTAGGCATGCCCGTGCTCGGCCTGCAGTTCGATGGACCCTACGGCGTCTACCATTCCGCCTACGACGACTTTTTCTGGATGAACCACTTCGGCGACCCCGGCTACCGTTATCACACTCTGATGTCGCAATTGTGGGGAGTACTCGCGCTGCGCCTCGCCAACGCTGACCTGCTCCCCTTCGATTTCGCCAGCTACGCCAGCAATATCCGGCAGTTCGTGAACGAATTGACGAAAGGCATGGCGACGAGAAATGACACCAGCCAACTGGACCTCAAGCCGGTACTCGATGCCATAGACGACTTCGAAGCCGCAGGCAAGCGCCTCGATGAATCAGCAAACCGCGCGCTAGCATCCGGCGCAATCGATCCCAAACTGGCCGACACCATTAACCACGGCACCATGCAGGTCGAACGCAACTGGCTCAACCCCGACGGCATCCCCGGCAGGCCGTGGTTCAAACACATTCTCTACGGCGCGCGCTTCACCTATGCCCACCTGGAGTTGCCGGGCTTAACAGAAGCAGTCGAAAAACAGGATTGGACAACCGCGAAACAACAAGCCGAGATTCTGCGGCAAGCTTTAGTCAACAACACGAAGCTGGTCAACCAGCTCAACTCGATCTTGAGCGGCGAGTCGGCCCGCGCAGGAAAGTAGAACCGGCATTCCCTGCTCGCTATCTCGCCATGTGGTGATGCCAGTGGTGCATGACAGCACAACTAAGGTGACCCAGAACAAACCAGAGAACCGCCCAGAGAACTGCCTTGAGTGTTGGATTCATCAGGAAAGATTAATTGAGAAGACAGAGGTGTCAAGCGGAAATCATCATCCCAAGACGGCGGCAACTTTTATGCTGGTCGAAAGTTCAGTCGAACTCGAAAACCACCTGTTCGACCGGACTATTCCAAACCGGCGCGAACGACTGGCGATGCAGCGGCGTCGGACCATATTGCTGCAGGGCCGCCAGATGCTGCGGCGTGCTGTAACCCTTGTGCGAGGCGAGGCCGTACTCGGGAAAGACCGCATCCCACTCGCACATCATGCGGTCCCGTTCTACTTTGGCGAGAATCGAAGCGGCGGCGATCGAAGCGGAAAGCGCGTCGCCGTGAATGATGGCCTTTTGCGGAAGCGAACAATCCAGGCAAACCGCATCGACCAGAAGATGGTCGGCGGCGGGCTGAAGGCGCATCACCGCCTCACGCATGGCGACGCGTGACGCCTGGTAGATGTTGATCTGGTCGATGCGCGCAGCATCCACGGCCGCAACCGCCCATGCAACGGCATGTTCACGAATGCGAGGCGCGAGCTGTTCGCGGCGCTCCGGCAAGAGCAGCTTGGAATCGCGCAAGCCGCGAATGCGGTAGCTGCGTTCGAGAATCACGGCTGCGGCAACCACTGGGCCGAACAACGATCCGCGCCCCACCTCGTCGACTCCCGCCACCAGCACGGCGCCTGACTCCCAGGCCTTTTTTTCGTAGCGCAGCGTGCAGCGCAGCTTCTTGAGAAGGCGCAGCTTGGCTGCCGAAGGAGAAAGTGTGAACTCGAGGGAAGCCTTCGCGGGGCTCGACATTGGGAAAAAAAGGATTGCCCCACCATCTTCACTTGGCGACGGCCATTCCTGCAAGCGCGAAAGGCAGGAAGATCAGAGGCGATCCGAGAACCGCGATGCGAGAACCAGGTTAGCTCGGTCTTTCGACGTCGCGCAGCCGCGCCGCTTTGCCCTTGAGGCCACGCAGATAATACAGCTTGGCACGGCGTACTTTGGACGAGCGCAGCAGATCGACCTTGTCGATCACTTTGGAGTGGACCGGGAAAATGCGTTCCACGCCCTGGCCGAAGCTGATCTTGCGCACCGTGAAGCTGGCCTGTGGCCCGTTGTCGCGTTTGATCACCACGCCTTCAAAGGCCTGCAAGCGTTCTTTGTCGCCTTCTTTGATCTTCACATGAACGCGGATGGTGTCGCCCGGGTGGAAGGCGGGAATGTCGGTGCGTTGGGTTTTCGCCAGCAGTTTTTCGATGATTAAGTTCGACATGATTTAGTCCTTCTGATTTCTGAAATCTTGAGCTCAGTCGAGATGTTTCTTGATCTCTTCCTTCTTGATCTTGGCTAGAAACCTGTTGTCTTCCTCGCTTAGTGCCGCGCCTTCCAGCAAGTCAGGACGGTTGCGGAATGTTTTTTCCAGCGCCTGCTGCCGACGCCACTTGCGGATTTCTTCGTGGTTGCCGGACATCAACTCTTCCGGAACCTTGATGCCACGAAACTCCGCGGGCCGCGTGTAGTGCGGATAATCCAGCAATCCGTTCGATCCGCAAGTCGAATCCGCAGCGCCCGCGTCTTTCGCTTTTGAATCAGCCGCTTTCGAGTCAGTCGCGTTCGAGTCAACGGTGAAAGACTCCTGCTGAGTTGACCTTTCGTTTCCCACCGCGCCGGGGAGCAAGCGCATCACTGCTTCCACGATCACGGCGGCGGCCATTTCGCCGCCGCTCAAAACATAGTCCCCGATGGAAAGTTCCCGGTCGGCGAGAAAGTCGGCAACCCTTTCGTCCACGCCTTCGTAGCGCCCGCAGACTAAAACGATGCGGTCGAGCAAAGCCAACTCCGCCGCGACTTTCTGCGTAAACCTTTGCCCTTGCGCAGAGAGCAAAACTACTGACTGCTTCACATGCCTTGCGATTCGCTCTTCGCGCGGCGCGACGTCCATCGACTCCAAACATTCAAACAGCGGTTCCGGCTTCAGCACCATACCTTCGCCGCCGCCAAAAGGCCGGTCGTCTACGGTACGGTGACGATCGTGGGTAAACTCCCGCAGATCGTGGACCTTAATTTCCGCCAGCCCCATTTCCTGGGCCCGGCGCGTAATGCCGTATTCCAACGGTCCGCGAAAGAAGTCCGGAAAAATCGTTACTATATCGGCCTTCATCGCAGATCAAAACCTTCAACGCTTCTTACCTCTGGCAGGCTGCGCCTGCACCCGTTTCTCTTCTGCTGTAAGCGGAGCGTTCACTTCCAGGAGCCCTTCGGGCAACTTCATGCGCACCTGCTTCCGCTCCACATCCACGCTGTCGAGATACGCGGCAGCAAACGGGATTTCCACCGGCCGGCCACCTGCATCGCGTACGATTAACAACGGCGCCTCGCCCGCTCCGAACTGAACATCTTCAATACGTCCGATCTCGCGTCCCTGATCAAGCACCGAACAACCCATCAGGTCGCTGACGTAATTCCAGCCCGTTTGCAGCTTCGAACGCTGGCTGCGCGACACCTGCAATTCGCATCCCACCAGCGTCTCTGCCTCGGAGATCGAATCCACGCCCGCGAACTTCAGCACCAGCAGCCCTTTGTGCGGCCAAAGGTCTTCCAATTCCAGCTTGCGCCGGTCCGTTTCGCGGCGGTCTACGTTCGAGTCCCGCGGCAGCGCCAGCAACTTCATGCCTGCGGCAAATCGATCAGGCACGTCGCTGAGAATCTCAGCCGCGACTTCGCCGCGGCGGCCCTGCGTTTTCACCACGCGGGCCAGCGTAATGAACTCACCACTTGTTTCAGGATCGCGAATGGTCCGGTTCCCTGCCCTGGCGCTCAGGGGCTGAAGCCCGCATTCCTAATTGCCCGCTAGCGGCGCGGCTGAAAGCCGCGCCCTTTCAAAACATTCGTGGAGCAGCTCTAGTCGATGACTTCCAGAGTGTAGCGCTTGCGCGCCCGCACTCCTGCCGCGCTCAGAAGAGTGCGCAGGGCGCGAACGTTGCGCCCCTGGCGGCCGATAACTTTACCCACGTCACCTTCCGCGACCTCCAGTTCGATCACGTCGTCATCGAGATGATCGACGAAGACCTGATCGGGAGCGTCGACAATCCACTTCGCAATCTGCTCGATGAGAAAGCGCGCATCTCCGGTGGGTTCAGTCATGGTGTTCGCTTATGCTGCGGGAACCGCCGGGGCGACCGGGGGCTTGGAGTAGAGCTTCCCTACTCGCTCTGACATTTGCGCGCCCTTCGAAACCCAATAATCCACGCGGTCGCGCTTGAACTCGACGCTGGCAGGGTTGGTTCGAGGGTTGTACGTCCCGACAACTTCCACCGGCCGGCCGTTGCGCGCGCGCGCCTTTTCAATGACCACAATGCGGTAATGCGGTTGCTTGCGCGCACCCATGCGCGACAGTCGAATCATTAACACAGATGTATATCCTTGTTCCGGAAGAGTCCGGCGAGGTCAAGACAAACACTTATTATGCCGGAGGTTAGAGAGAATGGCAAGGGAGTAACGACCGAACAGCTACATTGGTCCACGTTTGGATTTTTCCTCGCAAAACAAAACCCCGAGCTACATCCAGCCCGGGGCGTTAACCTGTCCAGTTACACGACCATTATCGGCAACCGCAATATTCGAGTCAAGATTACTTGAGGAGGTCCCCTGTCCGGAACCTCCTCGCCAGCCTTCCCTACCAGAACCGGGAAAGCGGTGGACCCGGCGGGATTCGAACCCACACCTTTTAACTGGACAGGTTAACGTGCTGCCAATTACACCACGGGCCTGTGCTGACCCTAAGGAGTGATCGTGAACTACACAAGGTCACTCGTCACAAAGCGTCTGGGCCGATTCCGCACATGGAACTCAGCCGTCCAGCATCCTTCCCCACCCTGCTAAACTCAAATGTTTTGGAGGCGACAGTTTGCAGGCAGTCTACATCCTCTCAGCAGTGCGCACGCCGATCGGCAAGTTCGGCGGATCGCTGGCGTCTCTTACGGCCGCAGACACAGGCGCGGTAGCCGCTAAGGCTGCAATCGAGCGCGCCGGAATCCAGCCCGACCAGGTGGAAGAAACCATCTTCGGCAACGCCCGCCAGGCCGGCGGCGGACCGAATCCTGCGCGGCAGATTTCCATCCGCAGCGGCGTGCCGCAGGAAGCGCCGGCATTCACCGTGAACAAAGCCTGCGCTTCGGGGATGAAGTCGATCGCGCTGGCTTATCAGTCGATTCTGCTCGGCGATGCGAGCTGCGTTCTCGCAGGCGGCGCTGAATCCATGTCGCGCGTTCCTTACTATCTCGAGGCGCGCTGGGGATATCGCCTGGGGAATCAGGAACTGGTCGACGGAATGTATCGCGACGGATTCTTCTGTCCCATGGCGAAGATGGTGATGGGCGAAACCGCCGAGGTGCTGGCTGAGCATTACAAGATCTCACGCGAGGACCAGGATGAATTTGCCCTGATGTCGCAAACCCGCGCCGCGCGGGCGATCGCCGCCGGACGATTCGACGCCGAAATTGTCCCGGTGACGATTGAAGGCAAGAAGGGCGCGACCACCTTCAGCCACGACGAACATCCGTTCCCGGATACCAGCCTGGAAAAGCTGGGCAAGCTGACCCCGGTGTTTTCAAAAACTGGAACCATCACTGCCGGTAATTCTTCGGGAATCACCGACGGCGCTGCCGCCGTGGTTGTGGCGAGCGAGCATTTTGTGAAGCAGAATAGCTTGAAGCCGCTGGCGCGAATCTCGGCTGTAACCTCGGCTGGAGTCGACCCACGAACGATGGGGATTGGACCTGTCCCGGCGCTGCGCAAACTCGAAGAGAAGCATAACCTCAGGCTGAACGAGTTCGGGCTGATCGAACTCAATGAAGCCTTCGCTGCGCAGGTGCTCGCCTGCGACCGCGAATTGAATTTCAATCACGACCGGCTCAACGTAAATGGCGGTGCAATCGCGCTCGGGCATCCCATCGGCTCCACCGGCACACGCATCACGGTCACCTTGTTGCATGAAATGCTGAAGCGCAATACCAAGCGCGGCGTCGCAACGCTCTGCGTCAGCGGCGGCCTGGGCATGGCGTTGGCGCTAGAGAACGTGGTGTGACGGCCGAGCCTTCATCTGCTATTCTTCATCCGCTGTTGCTCTGAGGTCAGCGAGAACCGACGGCCCTGCGGACGCGGATGACGGAGAATTATATGCTGCGATGGATGACTCGTGTTTCGTGCTTCTGCGCTCTCATGCTTGCTGCCAGCTTTGCAGTGGCGCAGGCTGAGTTTTCTGCCGAGATTGTCGACCTGCAAAAATCGGGTACGCCGACGCAGGCAAGAATTTACTTCGCCAAGGACAAAATGCGCATCGAATCGCAAACGGCCAGCGCCCGCGGCAGCGCAGTCATCATCAATTATGCAACCCAGACTGGGGCATCCTCATGGCTCAGCAGCATATGTACATGGAGATGCCGATGCAGGCTCAAAGCCAGCGCATGGGATATGCCTCCGCCTTCTTCCGGGCCGGCGATGTCGAGAATGCATGCGGCGACTGGCAGAAAATGGGACATGAAGGCAGCAGCTGCCACAAGGTCGGCAGTGAAACCGTCAACGGACGCAGCACGGTGAAATACGAAACCACGAACGCGAGCGGCGATGTCAGCCACTTCTGGCTCGACCCCAAACTGCGATTTCCGGTGAAGTGGGAGGGCAAGTCGAACAGCGGAGAATTGCGCAACATTCAAGAGGGTGTGCAACCGGCCAGTCTGTTTGAGATCCCCGCCGGCTTCACCAAGATGGATATGGGCGGCATGATGCAGCAGCCGCATTGAAGTTCAACGCCGCCTGCGTTGACGCTGCCAAAACGCCGCCACTATACTCAGAGCAGACCTCTGACGCTGGAGACGGAATGTCCCTTTCTGCGGTAATCGTGGACGATGAGCAACTCGCTCGCGATGAACTCGCCTACTTGCTCAAGAGCGGCGGCGACGTCAACGTGGTGGCGCAGGGGAAAAATGGTCTCGAGGCCATCAGCCTCATCAAAGAGCATTGCCCTGACATCGTCTTTCTCGACGTGCAGATGCCCGGACTCGACGGCTTCGGCGTCATCAAGAAACTTCTCGACCGGAAGATTCCCCTCCCTAAGATCGTCTTCGCCACGGCTTTTGACCAGTATGCGGTGAAAGCATTCGAGGTCAATGCGGTGGATTATCTGCTCAAGCCTTTCGACAAGAAGCGCGTGGCACAATCGGTGCAGAGAGCCCGCGCGCAGCAGGGAGCCGAAGGCTTGCCCGCGGAAAAGATCGACACTCTAGTCCGGATGCTGCAGGCGCCCAAGACTCAAACCTCAAAGATTCTGCTCAAGGCGGTGGGGCGAATGTTTCTGGTGGACCAAAAGGAAATTTGCTACGCCTCCATTGAGGACGGAGTTATCACGGTCGTCACTGCCGGCCCCGCGGGCATGGAGGGGCACTCGAACTGCCGTACCCTGGAAGAACTACTGGGCAGCCTGGATCCCGGCCTGTTCTGGCGCGCACACCGCTCCTACCTGGTGAACATCAATCGCATTCGCGAAGTCGTTCCCTGGTTCAAGAGTTCTTACCAGTTGCGCATGGATGATAAGAAGCAGAGCGAGATACCAGTCAGCCGGGCGCAAACCAAACGGCTGCGCGAACTTTTCGGACTCTGAGGTCGTCCCTCCGGCGCACGGCTTCACCGCGCGATTCTGTTGAGTGAAACGGGACGTAGCCGCCTGCTCCGCGCTTTCGACCATTGCCATCAGATCAGTAAACAGCGTGCCGGAATACAAACTCACTCACTTCCGCTCAGATGGGGATCGATGACCGCGCAGCAAAACAACGGAGGGCGACCCCAGTTTCGGAGCCGCCCTCCCGGGTGGGGGAAGGGTTAAACTGCCAAAGCTTCCAGCCCGATTCGATCGCGAATTACCAGGGTCGCGCCTTCCAGGCGGATCAGCCTTTTTTTCTTCAGATCGCTCAACAGCCGTGTAACGGTTTCCCGCGACGAGCCGATGCGTTGTGCCATCTCTTCATGGGTCATGACCGAACGCAGATGCAATTCTGCCGAGTTCTGAATCCCTGTTGGAGCACAGGACAACAAAAGCCTCGCCAGTTTTCCCGACGAAGAACGGGCCAGCACCAGATCGTGGATGTCCCGATACGCACCCTGGAACTCATGGCTCAGCCACAGCGCGGAGTGCACACCCACTTCACTCTCATTCTGCAATAGGTTCATCACGCCCTGGCGGCCGATAAAATTCAACTGGCAGGGTGAAGCGGTTTCCGCAGTCATTTCATAGTTCGTGCCGGAAATGGCGGCGCTCAATCCCAGCACTTCCCCGGCTTCCGCCTGCTTCAGGATCAGAACCTTGCCTTCCTTCGACGTTGTGGAGAGCTTCACCTTACCGGAGCAAAGAATAAACACGCCCCGCGGTGTCTGCCCCTCCACAAAGAGCAGCACTCCTGCCGGCATAACGCTGTGATGACTGGTTTCATCCACCGACCGCAGCACCGCCGATGAAAAGCGGCAGAAGAAGCCCGCCCGACTGACCTTGCAACCCATGCAGCTCTCGATGATCTCGAGACCGTAGGGAGTTCTCATGCCTGCCTCCGCTGTCGAACTTCGCCGGTGTCCCGGCTCCTCGAGGACGTCCTCTTGAGATTGCGACTTCACCTGCTGCGAACGCTCGAGCAAAGAGCGGGCGTGAGCCCGTGTGTCGACGTGTGGGCTGCGCGCCGCGGAAATCACTTCCCAAGCCGCGCTGGGGGCGGCACATCGCTCCCACTCCAACTGGCAGGCAAACAGATATAGAGGATCAACTGCCTCTGGGTTGTTTTGGCCGAGAAATGAATCGTGCCATGGCTCGGGACGTGCTCCTGCCTCAAACTCACGCCCCTCGCCCCACACTTCTTCGCGGGCCAGCGATCTCCCCCGCCACGCTTCATTTCTCGATAGGTCCTCCGCCAAAGCCGAATTCCTGACAGGCGCCGGCAGTAACCGAACCAGATTGCTCGGCTGATAATTCCTAGCCACTAACACGGTTCACTCCTGATCCGGATGCGGCCCACGTTGTGCCAGGGTGAGTGCGACTCGTCGGTCCGCGTTTTGGGGGAAAGCTGCTCGACTTACTTCCCGATCACGGAACCTTGGTGCAATTCAAGTTCCAGAATGGCTTAGCCCCGAAAGCGGTCTAACACTCTGATGGGTAAGCTCATCTTCCAACCCTACGATCGCCAACCTGCCGACCATTCGGCAACCGGCGCTTAAATCGGCACTTGAAACCTCTCCCGTTTGATGGCAGTCTCGAACTGTCTGGCAGCTCGTCGCCAGCTATGGGCAGCTACTTGTTCAGCTTGTCTTTGCGAGATATACTCCCGGCCTGCGAGAAGACCAGTCCGAGCAAGGGAAAGTGAGGGCAAACACTCATGACCTGGAAAAGCAAACTGGTTCTAGGCGTGCTTACCGCTTTGGCAATGATGGCGCTTACCTATGCTCTACCCCGGGGAGGTGGAATGCGCGATGCGGCCCTGGTGCAGTTTCCCGTCACGGTTGGAGTGTGGGCGATTTTTGTTCTGCTCTTCGTTAAGTTGAAATAGGGTTAAGTTGAAATAGCGTTAAGCTGAAATAGGGTTAATCTGAAATAGGGCTAAGCTGAAGAACGCTCCGGCCGTCCTAGTCGGTTTCCCGGCCGGAATAGTCGCGGCGCGTAATTCCCAGCCGCTGCATTTTCGACTGCAGCGTGGTGCGTTTCAGGCCCAGCCGGCGGGCCGCTCCCGTAGGACCTGAGATCATTCCGTGAGTTTCCCGCAGCACGCGAATGATGTGCTCGCGTTCTGCGCCCTCGAGCGAGTGCGCGGCGCCGCCGGAGGCAGGTGATTCCGCCTGAAGGTCAGCCAGCGGCGCGCGCAAGGCAGTTCCCTCAGTGAGAATGACCGATCGCTCAATAAAGTTTTCCAACTCTCTTACATTACCCGGCCAATGCCAGTTGACGAGCGTGTTCATGGTCTGAGTCGGGACGGTCTCAATGCCACGATCCATGACGCGGGCAAATTTCTGGACGAAGTAGCGCACCAGCAGCGGGATGTCCTCGCGCCGTTCCCGGAGGGCCGGCAGTCGAATCGGAAATACATTCAGGCGGTAGAACAGGTCGCTGCGAAACTCTTTCTCGGCCACGCTCCGGGCCAGATCGCGATTCGTAGCCGCAACCAGCCGCAGATCGACTTTGATGGTCCGCGTCCCTCCCAGCCGTTCGAACTCATGGTCCTGCAACACGCGAAGCAACTTGGGCTGCAACTCCAGAGGGATTTCGCCGATCTCGTCCAGGAAGAGAGTGCCTCTGTCGGCAAGTTCCAGGCGCCCGATCTTCTGGCTGACAGCGCCGGTAAAGGCGCCTTTCTCGTGTCCAAACAATTCGCTCTCCAGCAGTCCGGTGGGAATCGCGGCGCAATTCAAAGTGATGAAACTTCGCTCCCTGCGTTTGCTGGTGTTGTGAATGGCGCGCGCGACTAGTCCCTTGCCGGTTCCGGTTTCTCCCAGAATCAGAACGGTGGCATCGCTGCCGGCGACGATTGCGACCTGGTCCAGCACACCTTTGATGGCGGCACTTTCCCCGATGATCTCTTCAAAATGAAGGCGAGTGCGGGGTTCGCCTTCGAGGAAGCTTTTCTCTTGCTCCAGCCGGCTTCTCAGTTGCTCAACTTCGCGCGCGGTGCGCGCATTCTCGATGGCAATTGCGAGTTGCGCGGCGACCTGATTCAGCAGCGTCAGGTCGTCCGTCCTGAAGGCCTCGGCCCGGGTGCTGCCCAGCACCAGAACTCCAAGGGGCCCCTTGGGCCGGAGCAAGGGAACGCAGCACAGCGCCTGCAAGCCCTCGGCCAGCAAGTGGTCGGTAGTTCCAGCGGGGAACCCTTGCATCTCGTCCTTGCTGAAAATCAACGGCGCGCGCTCCAGCAGAGCTTTGCCATGCGGTTCCTTGGCCGGATTGATTTCTGCATCAATGGGCGGTCCCTTTCGCAGCGGAAAATCCATCGCCTGTCGCACTAACTGACCGCTTTTTTCATCGTGCACGGCGAGAGCTGCATATTCCTGGCGCAGCACGCGGCGCAGATAGGCGGAAATCTTCGGAAAAACCTGCCGCACATCCCATTTCGCGGCCAGCACGCGGCTCACCTCCATCAACACGTGGTGGCGCTTCTTTTCCTCCCGTAACATCTCCGAGACTCCACGTAACGATTCTTCGAGTCTCTTTTGTTCCGTGATCTCGACTACAACCACTCCGATTTGCGTGACCTTGCCGGTCGCATCCTTGATGGGAATGTAATGCTCGAGCCAGTGCCCGGGTTCGGATCGGGTGGGCAAGATGGAACTGATTTCGAGATTCAGGATGGGTTGATGTGTCGACAACACTTGGCTTAGCCGCGGCTTAATCAACTCTGCAAAATCGCCCAACATCTCGCGCACAGTCTTCCCTAGGTGCGCTTCCGCCGGAATGCCATTCATTGCCGCCAGAGCTTTGTTGATTGCGACGTAGTGGAAATCCGCATCCAAAATGCAAAGTCCCACTTTGGATGCACTGAAATAAGCGCTCAGTAATTCTTCGGATTCAATGAGAGGCTCAGCGGGGTCATGGCGTCGAAACACTACCTCCGCCATTTCGAGCAGCGTCAGGGACCGCTGCGCATTCCGTTCTAAGCGTGGTGCGCTCAAGGGGTACACTGCACCTGACCTCGCGGCGTTTCCCCCTCGAAAAAGCGCCGCTCACTTGCCCCGATTTAGCGGCATTATAGACTGATCCTGACATGCAAGAATCACTTTTCTTCGCTAGTTCGGTTTAGCGAACAGATTCTTCCCAAGATGGGATGCCTGGAGCGCGTCCGCATCTTAGCGGCATTCCCTGTGATTGCAACGCTGCCCCTTCAGAACGTTATACTGAGGCCATGGCCCGGGGCTGGGAAAGCAAGTCTGTCGAGGCGCAACAGGACGAAGCCGCCGCAAGAGGCACACCCGAAAAGCCACGTCTGACACGGGAAGCTGCGGACCGGCTTCGCGAACAAGAGAACCTTCGCCTGTCGCTCCGTCGCGTGTTGCAGCAACTCGAGCGGAGCCGGAATCCCCACCATCGCGCCATGCTCGAACAAGCGCGAGCCGATCTGGAGAGAAAACTACGACAGCTCAGTGCTTGAGTGCGGCTGTATAATTGTTACCTCCATGAAAGCCTACGTTTACGTTTCGCTCAAGAAAAGCGTTCTTGATCCTCAAGGCAAGACGATCCAGGGTGCGCTCAAGAAAATGGGCTACAAAGGTCTGGAGGACGTCCGCCAGGGCAAGTACTTCGAACTTACCCTCGATGGCGGGCTAAGCCGCGAAGAAGCGCAAACGGAAGTCGAGCGCATGGCGCGCGACGTGCTCACGAACCCCGTTATCGAAGAGTTTCGGTGCTCCCTCGCAGACTGAAGTCCTGGAGTTTCCCGCATGTGTGGCATTGTTGGCTACGTCGGCAAAAAGCAAGTGGTTCCGATCATTCTCGAGGGCTTGAGGCGCCTCGAGTACCGCGGCTATGACTCAGCGGGAATTGCCGTCGCCGGCAATGGGGACAAACTGCAAATCCGCCGCGCCGAAGGCAAGCTTCGCAACCTAGAAGAGGCCATCCGCCTAAAGCCGCTTGAAGGCAGCTACGGCATTGGCCATACCCGCTGGGCTACCCACGGGCGTCCCACGGAAGAAAACGCTCATCCTCATCGCGATTGCACGGGCAAGATCGTCGTCGTGCACAACGGCATTGTCGAAAACTATCTCAGCCTGAAGAAAAAGCTGATCGAAGAAGGCCACAAGTTCTCCACCGAAACTGATACCGAAGTCATCGCTCACCTGATCGAGAAACACCTGAAAAGTGGTAACGGTCGCCATCCTCATCTCGAAGAAGCGGTTCGTAAGACCGTAAAAGAACTCAGTGGAGTCTTCGCCCTGGCTGTCATTTCCGTCGATGAACCGAATAAGATCGTGGCCGCACGCAACGGTCCTCCTCTGGTGGTCGGCCTCGGCAACGACGAATATTTTGTCGCCTCCGACGTCCCCGCCATTCTCTATCACACGCGCGACATTTTCTTTTTGGCCGATGGCGACCTCGCCGTGGTTACTGCCAATGGGGTACAACTCACGGATTTCGACGGAAAGCCACTCCAGCGCCAGGTGCAGCACGTCACCTGGGATCCGATCATGGCGGAAAAGGGCGGCTTCAAGCACTTCATGCTCAAAGAAATTTACGAGCAGCCGCGCGCCGTCCGCGACACGACATTAGGACGCATTTCGCTCGACACCGGCCATATCTTCCTCGACGAGATGCAGATCAGCGAGGCTGAATTCCGCGCCGCGAAAAAGATCAACATCGTGGCTTGCGGCACCAGTTGGCACGCCGGACAAGCCGGCAAATTCATGATCGAGAGTTTCGCCCGCGTCCCAGTCGAGGTCGATTACGCCAGCGAATGGCGCTATCGCGACCCCATCGTCATGCCGGAGACCATCACGCTCGTCATTTCACAATCGGGCGAAACCGCCGACACCATCGCCGCGCAGCGCGAGGCCAAAGCCAAAGGCTCGAAGACGCTGGCCATCTGCAACGTCGTCGGCTCCATGATTACTCGGGAAGCTGCCGGAACCATCTACACTCACGCCGGCCCCGAGATCGGCGTAGCATCTACCAAGGCCTTCACCTGCCAGCTCACCGCGCTCTATCTCTTCGCTCTTTATCTCGCGCAGGTGCGCGGCGCCATGACCGCCGAACAGACTCGCACCGCCGCGCTGGAACTGACACTCATCCCGGGGAAACTCGAAAACATTCTTACTCATGATGAAGCCTGTGAAGAGTTGGCCAAGCGCTTCCAGCGCGCGCAGGATTTTCTTTTTCTCGGCCGCGGCATTCACTATCCCATCGCCCTTGAAGGCGCGCTCAAGCTCAAAGAAATTTCCTACATCCACGCCGAAGGCTACCCTGCCGGCGAGATGAAGCACGGCCCCAACGCCCTGATCGACGAGAATCTTCCCGTGGTCATCATCGCCACCCGCGATGCGAAAGATTCCGACTCGATGGTTCGCTATGAGAAAACGATGTCGAACCTGAAGGAAGTAAAGGCGCGCTCCGGAGTAGTTATTGCGCTCGCGACCGAAGGTGATGAAGAGATCAAAGAAGCTGCCGACCACGTTCTCTATGTTCCCGCCGCTCCGGAAGAACTGTCGCCGATTCTGGAAATTGTTCCCCTGCAGTTGCTCGCCTATCACATCGCGGTTAGAAGAGGATGTGACGTGGATCAGCCGAGGAATTTGGCGAAGTCGGTGACGGTGGAGTAAGCGGACTGGCCACTTAAGGTTCTAGCAGGGCTCGATATCGGTATGCCGGAAATCGTCACCCTTGAATAGCAACGCCTCGCCCTTCTCCTTCGCCAGTGCATAAGAGAAGCAGTCGCCAAAATTAAGGCCCGCGCGGTGGCGTCCCTTGCCAAAATCGCGATAGGCCTCACGGGCGATGCGCGCCTGGTTCAAGGTTACCGGCTCGACAGAAATCTCGGCATCGCGCAACAGGTCATCAAATCGTCGGCTCAGAACCGGGTTTTGGTTGCTGTCGACGACTACGGCAGCTTCCACATAGCTCACCGCTGACATACGGCAATCTCGCGATCGACTCAAGATCGCGCCGATCGACGCTGCGTCTTGCTCGTCCTTCAAGATCGCGATAATCACGGATGTGTCGACAATCACTTGGGCAGGCCCTTCTCGTCATACAACAAATCGCCATGATCCATCGACTTGTATGGCTCTTTCCACAAAGGGGCGCACTCCTTCCCGATCTGCAGCAGCCGCTCCGCCAGGCTGCCCTTCTTTCTGCCGCGCACCCGCTCCAGTCGCTCACGAACGGCCTTGTCCACCGCAGCCGTCATGCTTTCCCCAGTGGCTCGCGCTAATTCCCGTACCAAGCGATGAGTCTTCTCATTCTTGATGTTCAAGCTCATGGTTTCTACCCGTCTACCTTTGCACTACACCATTCTACCATACGCAACAATCTCCCGCAAACAAGCACCAGAGCCGCGATACCCGCGCCCCAAACGGCAAAAGCCACATCCACCACCCAAGCTGGCGCAGCCCCTACCCTTCGCAGCAGAAACGGCAGGAAGTTCCAGGTCGTGATGTGAACGTAATCCCAGTCATCCCAGTGCATGGCCTCGGTGTTCAATCCCCAGGCGTCCATTTTGCCGAGCGCGAAGGCCACGATGTTCTTGAAGCGCAGCGCGATCACGAACGTGGGATGGCCCAGCGTCTCCATCTGGTAAATCTCCAGCGACATCCAGAAAGCGAGCGAGGCAAGCTGAATGATCAGACTGGCTGCGATGAGCACGAGCCCGCCGCGCCAGATCCACACGTTCAAATTTTCGCGATGGCGCAGCAGCAGCGGCACGGCCAGCAGTGCCGCAAGTTCCACCGAGGTTGAGACGTAGCGATCGCCCCAGGCAAAATCCCCCGACCAGTATGTGTACCTCGCATACAAGCTGATGTAAGCAAGCAGCAGCACTAGCGTCGTCAAGCCGTAGGCGCGGATCTCCGGCGGCAGGCGCTTCCACATTAGGACGAGCAGGAGGATCGCCAGCACCACCAGCGGATCGAAAAGAAAAATCGACTTCTCCGGCTTGAACAGCGCACCCAGAAAACCCACGTGGAACGGCGTGCTCCAAGGAAAGTTCGCCGGCAGCGTCGGATCCTGCAACCGCTGCTCCTGGCCATAGAGCGACAGATACGTGTTGGTAAACGATCCAAAGCGGTAGAACTGGTAGAGCCGGTCAACCATCAAGAAAAACACATACACCGGAGCAGCGACTTTGCAATAACCGACGACCCGCTCCCACAGTTCGCGTCCGCGCACCTGTTCTGACCAAAGCACGAGCAGAAGAAAAAACCCTGCGGCCATAAGATCAAGGCCGGTCGTCAGCCGCGTCAGCAGGTTCAGCCCGAGAGCCGAGCAACCGGCCAGCAGTGCGCGCTTGCTCCCGGTCCGCAGCCATTCATACTGAAAGGAGAATCCGGTCAGAGTCAGAAGCATGACGTAGTTGTTCTCCATCATGTTCTGGGTGTAATGCAGGTGCGTGGTGCAGAACATTAGCGCCAGCACGCCCAGCACAGATTCGCGCACGCTGAAACGGAACTGGCGAAGCAGCCGAAAGGCAATCAGCGCCGTGAGCACGTTCACCAGAATGTTCGTGCTGTAACTGACGACGATGCTGCGCACCGCGGGATCGTCGCTGTAGTCAGAGAAGACTGGCCAGTGCGCGATCCACGTGCCCACTAAATCGGCGGGCAGCATCAGCAAAGACTGGCCTATGCCGTACCAGCTGTAGAGCCGGCCGCCGCGGCCGTGCAGTCCGAACTCGGGATATTCGTTCGGAAAAACCTGCGGCTGGGAGGTCCAGAGCCAATGCGTGGTCTGCAGGCGATGCATGGTGTCGGCGGTGCCCAGTTCGCCGGACTGGACGACGAAGGCAAGCAAGCCGGCCGTGAGGCATAGCAGGACCAGGGGATCGGACAGCCAACGGCGGAGGAGCGAGATCACGCTTGGATGGTAATACAGGGCGGGCTTCGGCTTCCGTGATACCGAAAGCTGGCTGCGCTGCGGCTGCGAAAATATTTCTCCCTGACTTGGGAAAGTCGCAGGCTTCTGGTCTCAAGAACAGGGTATCCCCCCTCCCCCCTCAATCTCTAAAATCAGCGCGTTAGCAAGGTAAATATATACTTGACACACGCGACGAAAAAGCGTACATTTGTAACATGAAAGCGCCAAAGACCTTACAAGAAGCCATCGTTTATTTCTCCGATCCTGACCGCGCCTTTGAATACGCTGTCAAATTGCGCTGGCCTGACGGGAAGATCATCTGCCCCCGTTGCAGTTCGGACAAGCACTGGTTTATCAGTGCCAAGACCCGCAAGGGCACACCGCGTAAGCTGTGGCTGTGCCGGGGCTGCAATCGCCAGTTCACGCTCAAGGTCAACACGATCTTTGAGGATTCGGCACTGCCTCTGGATAAGTGGATGACAGCGTTTTGGATGCTGGTCAATTGCAAGAACGGTGTCTCCAGCATGGAGATTCACCGCACGCTTGGCATTACTCAGAAGTCTGCATGGTTCATGCTGCAACGGCTCCGCACAGCGCTTCACGATCGTTCGTTTGGTTCTACCACGAAGATGGGTGGCCCTGATAGCGAAGTTGAAGCGGATGAAACTTTCATCGGTGGACTGACTAAGAACATGCACAAGAGCCGGAAGTTGAATCTCGTAAAGCAAGGTGGAATTCACGGCGGCAAGACCGTAGTGCAGGGTATCCTTGATCGCAATCTCAGGCAGGTGCGTGCTACGGTTGTTCCGAACGTGAAGCGCGAGACTTTGCAGAATGAAATTCTCAAGAACGTTAAGTATGGGACTAAGGTCTACACAGATGACGCGGTTGCCTACGAACAAGGAATGCAATGGCGCTTCGTACATGACGTGATTAACCACTCCGAAGCATACGTTCGCGGACAGGTTCACACGAATGGCCTTGAGAATTTCTGGTCGCTTCTCAAGCGCGGCCTTCGCGGGACTTACGTTGCCGTAGAGCCTTTCCATTTGTTCCGTTACGTTGACGAACAAGTTTTCCGTTACAACAATCGCAAAGACGGTGACCACAAACTCAATGACGCTGACCGCTTCGCTCGTGCCATGAGCCAAGTCGCCGGACGCCGTTTAACTTACTCCGAACTCACAGGCAAAGACGGATCGCCGCGCCACGTACCGACAGGGACGGGGGAAACGGTGCAAGAGCCGTTCTAGTCCTTGTCGGAAAGTTTCAGCTTCCGCAATCGAGAAGCACGAGCGGCTTTCTGCTTCTGCTTCTCGGCCTTTACAACTGCAGCTTTGGGAACGTTGAACAGGGCCTTCATCCCCTGTTCAAAGTTCTCAGTGGCCTTAATTCCCTCAACGTATTCCAATTGCTTCATGCCTAGCACTCCAAATGAGACGCGACGAACCTTAGTCGTTCGGCAATTGTCCTAAAGTCCTGTTCCGTGTAAAGACGGGTATCAATAGCCGCATTCAACTCGCTATCCATCAAGCCTTGCTCTGCTAGTTCGTCCCTGATCTTGTCCACTTTATCCTTCAAGTGGGCGCGCCATCCTGCACCAACGCGGGTTCTCCATGGCTGTATTTTTTCCCAGTGCCAATCCAGGGGCTCAAAGCCATTTTTCTTCGCGTCTTCAACCTTTGGTTCTGGGCCGTGAGTTTTCAAGAAAAGGCAGACTTCTTTCGCAACCTCGAAGGTTCTTTGTTCAAGCGTGGTTACATATCTATTTGGTTGAGTTGGGTCATGGGGAAGCCAGCCATATTTATTCCGTGGGATAGAGTTCAATCTGGCAACCCAGACAGGGTCAGTCCTAATCTTGAGATCGATCTCATCTCCTGTCATTTGGCCAACTGACTTTGCAAATTCAGCCTCGTCTTTAGCACCGTCGGATACCGTCAGCGTGGTCTTGTTGCCATGCTCATCTCGCGGGGAGGTATGTTTAAGGCGGCTCTGCAATATTAGATTCAGAACCGACGCGGTGATTACAGAGACAGCGAGAAACGTTATCGCCGCTGTCGGCAGCCAAGCAGGATGGTTCACTGGCTGCACCACGGAATCGGTTGCCTGTTGCGCCGATCCTTGGGAAAAATAGGAGTACAAAAATACCAGCGCCGCAACCCCTTGAATAATGCTAGATATTTTCGCCGACTTTTCAAGCATGTTAGGAATTGTGACAGAACTCCCAACGTGCGGCAAGTATATAATGACCGTTAGCAAGAATTTCCCCGCAAAATCCGCATGTCAAAGAACTTAAGTATCAAAATCTTGGAAACAAGGGACTTAGAGGCGCGACGAACTGGTTCGCGCGACCGTCATGTCCTCGACCATGATTGCAGGGTTTGAATTCGGGGACAAGGTCAGATGTCACAAGGGGGTTGTGGAAAAGGCGCGTCTACAAAATCACCAGAGGGAATGGGTGGAATCCCACGCCTCGCAACGTGCGCGAAGTATGGGCAACTCGTCAGAAGCGGGCGCTCGGCGGGCGCCCTCCGAAAACTGCCGTGGAATGAGGGCGCAGCTGCTATCTATAATAAGAAATGTGGGGTGCAGGTTTTATTCGTGAAATCCAGCGGGGGTGAAAAGCGGTGGCAAGTCTTCAGGAACGGCTGGACGAGTTTAAGAAATCATTCGAATCCGGAGCGCCACCCTACAACGCGCCGCACGAGGTAATCGAAACGATGCATCGAGCGACAGCCGAGCTCAAGGCCACCGGCATTGAAGGGCAGGCCTTAAAGGTCGGCGACCGCGCTCCGGGTTTCACGTTATTCAACCAGGATCACGTCCCGGTGGCCTCGGCCGATCTTCTCCGTCAAGGACCGCTTGTGGTCAGTTTCTTCCGGGGACACTGGTGACCCTACTGCAACATGGAGCTGGAGGCTCTACAAGGAATTAATTCCGAAGTCAGAGCATTGGGAGCGCAGATCGTTGTGCTCACTCCTGGACTCGAACGGTATACCCGCGCTCTGCACAAGAAATTGAACCTGACATTCGACATTTTGACGGATCTTCATCTGAAGATCGCGGAGGAGTTTCGGCTGGTGTTCACACTGCCGGACTACTTGCGCGAGCTTTACAAGTCGTTTGGCAGCACTCTGGATAGATTCCACGACGAACCGAAGTACCGGCTGCCCATGCCCGCGCGCTACATCATCGACAAACAGGGTATGATCCGGACAGCCGACGTGAATGCGGACTATACGATCCGTTCTGAGCCCACCGAGACTTTGAAGCAGCTGCGGGCACTGACTGCGTCCCCAATGGACTAGTTCCCCGGGGGCACAAAATGGGAGGCGCCCCTAGCGTCAGGCTGCACTGCCGCCCACCTTTCGAAAACCGCGAAAGGTGGGGCAGCCTCAGTGTTGGTTGTGCCGGCGCTAGAAAAAAAATCAAAGGTGGGCCAGCCCCCAAGCAGACCTGCAGCGAGGCACAATAGAAAAACAGGATCAGCCAGCCAGCGGCCCACGCGTGAAGTCATTGCCTGGATCGTAATTCAAAAGCGGCAGCCAGGAACAGGAACCAGTATCCGCTTGGTTTATTTGACCGCAAAATTTCCGGGATCGAGGTTGAGGTTGGTGAGGAGTTTGTCTGCGCTCATATCCCAGTCATAGACACGAGTCGAGCCATTCTGAAGTTCCTGGGTGTACTGCAGGTCGTAATGATGGGGCAGCGTGATTCCACTGTCAGTCTGGAAATCGCTGAAGCGCTCTTCAATGGTGTAGCGGATTTCCTGCTGATTCACACTGTCGGTTATTGTGTGGCTCATGTTGGGCTCAACTGCATACGAATAGACGGTCATCGCGTGACGAAAAGTTTCAGGATCAAAATACAACTTAATCGTCATGTCGGTGTGGCCTTTCGAGTGATACTCGATGCCCTGCAGTTCATGGCCATCGATTTTCTTGAGGCCTATAGAGTCGAGCTTGACCCGCTCCGGGTCAAGGTTTAGCAGAGCCCATCCGGTGGAAAGCTCTCCACCCAGCAGGCCTTCTTTGATGATGAAGTCCTGGCCGTTCACAAACTTTGCGAACTGGCTGGGCACATGCGAGGCAGTGGCCGCCGCGAACCAAGTCTTCTCGCCGTTGAAAACGAATTGCTCCCCTCGCCAATCTCCCAACCCAAACCTCATTACAAAGGTCGATTTGCGGCCCTCGCTTACGCGGCCCCAGCTGCCCTCGACCTCGCCGGTCCCACCGACCAGGATCTTGAAGCGCAGCTTGCCTTGGACGGCGCGCGACTTGACGGCGGCGCGCGCTTCGCGCGTGCCGATCGAATCGAGGTGTTTTGCGACGATATCTTCTGCCTTCAGATCCGCCGCATGAGCCGAATCGACAAACGCGGCAAGCGACAGAGCAAGAACAAATGTCTTCCAGTTTCGCTGGTTTCGGGTCCACATAGTTGGCTACTTCTGCGCAGGGTCAAAGGTACCCCAGAAAAGGTCGAGTGAGTCAGGTGAATTTGTGGTGGATGAGGCTGTGAAATCCTGACAAGCGCAGCTTCGAAAAATATTTTCTTCCCGCTTCGGGGAAATCGCTCATTATTTTTTCGCTAATACGGGTACCCCCTCCCCCTGGTCTATTGGAATCATCGGGTTGGCGGGAAATTGCGAAATAATCTCTTGGCGTCAATGACTTGCGGGCAAAATCTTGACTGCTCATGACTTAGATCGGCCTCAAACGGCGAGAAAGTCGGTTCGTACACCTGCCTGCGCGACCATCATGGGCTATGGGGGCTGTGGATGACGAGGTTGGATGTCACACGCTTCGGAATGCCGACTCTCAAAATCTCAGGAGGGATTGGACCGTGGAATCCCACGCTTCGCAAAGTGCGCGAAGCACGGGCACCCTCTTTCGTGGGGCACGACGGGAGAAGCGGGCTACCCGCCCACTCCCTACTTCAAGCCGACGCCATAGAAATAGTTGTAGCTGCCTCCCGAGCCCCAGGGCAGATTGGCGCTGAAGGAAGAGAACAGCATCGCTTGTCCCATGAAGGCGACGAAGACCTGCTGCTGCGCGCCGTTACCGCTCACTTGGAAGGTAAACAGTCCATTGCAGGGATCGTTCAACTCACCGGCACTGCCATATAGATAGCCGACGCTTGCCACGGGAATGAGCGTGCCCGTGGCCATGGGGTTGCCGCCAGCGTCGCTCACTGTGACTTGGCCGCCCGAGGTGACAGTGATCGTCGCACCTCCCTGGCTTGCGGAGCCTGTCTCCGTATTTCCCGAGCCCGTGTTGGCGTTCGTCTTCTCGTAGTAGATGGCGTTGTAAGTCCCTGCAGATGAGGCATCGAAATTCGGGCTGACTGCTTTTTTCAGGCCGAGAATAGCTCCGTTAGGAGTGTCGACTGCGAAGATCCCGTTCGCGGTTCCGAACACGTAGTTGGGAATACTGCTGTTGCCCGGGTCCGGAATGGTGAGAAATGTGCCGGAGGGATCGAGCACCGCCGCGGCCATGTCCAGGGCGTTTGAATTGAAAGCGCTGTTGCTATCGCCATTGAGCGCTCCGTAGGGCCAATAAGAGGAAGTGGTGCCCGTACCCTGCGCGGTAATGTTGACCGAGCCCACGTCGATGCCTCCCGACGCGGTGCGGAACTGCATGTAGTTGTAAGCCTGCCCCTCAAACGTTGCCAGCGCGATCTGGCCACTCTCCACGGCAGTGACCAGGGCAAGCGTGTTCGCGGTAGGCCCGGTTTTCGTGGCCTGAATGACCATGGCATAGTTGGGCACTTCGTAGGCGGCGACGAGGTTGCCTGTGGGATCGCTCAGGGTGTAGCCGCCATTGGAGTTCACAGTGTAAGGGACCGCGCCGCTGGCGCCATTGGATAAGTCGGTATAAGCGATGGTCTGGGCTCCGGAGTTAACGGTGACGGTCATGAAATCACCTACCGACGCCGTGCCATGGTAGACGCGGGCGGCGGGCGTAGCCACCGTGGTACGCGGAGTCGAGTTGCAGCCGATCAACAGAAACAACGTAAGCCAGACAACAACCGTGCTCGTTCGCATAAGAGAATCCTCATTGCGCCTATGGCGCCTCAGAGGAACTAATCGGCTGGAGCGGCAGAATTCGTTAGGCTGGAAAGGGCGTTGCCGGGAACAAGAGGTGAACAGGGATGGGACCGTGGAATCCGAGCTTCGTTGGGAACTTAGAGACGAGTTCTTAGAACTTGTTGGACATCCCGGTGGCTTTGGAGGATAGCGACTACGTGTAGGGGTTTCGTATCGGGCCGGTAGACGATGAGATAAGAATAGACTGGGAAGAACTTCACCGCTTCGTCCGTGATGTCCTTGCGCCAGTGACCGATGCCTGGTCTTTTGGCTAGCGAAGCGAAGTGGTCGCGAATGGCTGCCTCAACACGATCTGCAGCCTTCGCGCTGCCTTGTTTGTTGATGTAGCGCCAGATTTGGACAAGATCGAGCGCGGCTTGCGGCGCGAGGACGTAGCGCCTTCTCATTCGCGCTGGGCTTTCAGTTTCGCCAGGTGAGCATCGAGCTGGTCCTCTGGAATCCCCTCTCCGCGGTCGAGTTGAGCGATGCCGCGGCGAATCTTGGCATTGATCTCCTCCCGGTTCTCTAAGAGCCAGCGGTCTTGTTCTTCCTGCGTGTCCAGCAGGCGGAGCAGCACTTCCTCGACGCTGCTGGAACCGGTCGCCTGGAGTTGCTTTCGGATTCTGGCTTCCAACGATGGGTCGCGGATTTCGATGGTCACGGTTGGCTCCTTGGGTTTAAGGGTACGGGAAAGAGTGGGGTGAATCAAGAACATCCCCGGAGGAATAGGACCGCGGGATCCCACGCTTCGCAAGGAGCGCGAAGCGTGGGCTACCCTTTTTAGTGGGGCAGGGCGGAAAGGCAGGGCCACGGGAAATTTGATTTGATTCCGGTGAAGTAACGGGCCCGGCGGTTACCTTTGGGTTGGTAATAGCCCGGACGAGCCATTTACCGATCTGCGGCTTCAGGTTAGTCTTCTGATTGAGCAGCACTTGGGGGAGGGCTGATCGACATACGTCCCGTGACTCGAAAGAGTCTGGGGCGTTTTGTTTTGGGGGCTATATCTCTACTTCGGCAGATCCAGCGCCGGATTGTGCGCGAAGAAATTGACCGGCCGAAGTTCGAACTCGTGCCATACGGTCGGCATCACCGGCCAGTCTTCGGCGTGCGGCACGTGATGAAATCCCATGGTGTACCAAAGAACAATGTCCGTATTCTCGATTGGCCGATTCGCCTTCGTCCACGCTGGCAATCCGTCTCCACCCTGGCTTTGGGTGGGATAGTCGCCTGCGGCGTAAAGCTCGTTTTCACGATACGGCGTGACCCATACTTGATAATCGGTGTATCCCGCACGCTTTTGCGGATAGTCATCGGGCACCATCAGCGACATCGCATTCTCGCCGCCCATCAATTCGTAGCCTACCGGGTAACCCAACGGGCTCTTCACGTTCGGGTTAATGACCCGCCAAAACTCCGGTTGTTCCATGGTCATGCGGGCTTTTGCCTGTTCCTCGGTTTTCGCAATTTCCGGCTCGGCTACCCACACGCTTTTACGCAAACTATCCGCCGGCAAACGCTCCACGCGGAGCTTGTCTCTGACAAAACTATTCGCTGTTCCATCCACATCGAAATCCAGCCGGAAGGAAAAGAAGTGATCATGATCCACGCCGACAATGTTCTCGGCAATAAATCGCCCGTACTTTCCATCCTTCCCGTCGGAATCCTCCACAGCCGTCCGGCTCTTGACCGACTTGATCTCATCCTGACCGGTTGCGCCGGCGCGCACGCGGATGGTTCCGTCCTGCTTAAAAACCCAGTCGAACACATAATCGTAATTGCCAAATACCCCAATGTTCCGCAATACCAACTCCCGCGATTTGCGGCTTTCGACGGAACCCTCGTCATGTCTCCATGCCATGTAACCTGAGGGTTGCTCGAACAGGCAAGCCGCCCGCTGCTTCAAATAAGTCACCCCCTTGTGATCGGCGTACACCTGGTCGAAATAAACCGCGTTCTCCGGGCAATCGGCTCCGATCTCAAGCGAACTCGAAAATCCGTCATTGTTCTCCCCGATGTCGAAAAAGGTCCGCGCAAACCATCCTTCGCTGGGATCCATATAGGGCACAAACATTTCCGAAACCGAGCCTTCGTACAAAATTGACCGTAAGCGGTCCCCGTCCTGATAAGCCACATTGGTTACGATCAGTCCCACGCGACGATCGAGGCGAAAATGGAAGTTCCACTTCTCCCAGGTCACCGACTGGCCGCGGAGCCGGAAACCAGGCCCTAATGGCTGCTCAACTTTCAAAGGCGCGGGCGCGTCGCGGTACTTGGGAAGAGCTGGGGAATCATACATTCCAGCATCCTTCGGTACCGGCACGACGCCTTCATCGATCACCCGCAACACCTTGCCCTCATATCCGTCATAGACGGCTGTTAGTCCTTCGATCGGTCTTCCTGCTCCTTCCGTTCCTCCGCGTATATCGAGACATATGATGCGCAGCAGCCGCTTATCTTTCTCCTCCGGCTTGCCGAAATAGCCAGCGCCGTAGCCACCGCAGAATACGGTATTCAGGTCGGTGATTCCTCTTTTGTTAAGCGCCGCAACCATCTCCGCATTGTCTTTCACCGCGCTATCAATCTCGCTTTCCTGCGCCAGGCTGACATAAGGGGGCTGTACACCTTTTATCTCTGCCCAAGAGACAAGCTTTTTCGCTCCTACATCCACCACGGCCTCAAAGACTTGCCGGCCCTGCTCGACCATTAGAAAGGCTTCACGGCGCAGGGGCTGACCCGGCTTCCACGCCAGGACTTCTTCTTTTGGGGGCTCCTTCAGTTGAATCATCGGGAACCTGGACCTCACATCCGTTTTCCCCGCCGCATGCAGCACCTCGGTGGCAGTCCAATACTCCGGCGCCGTCAATGCATCCAGCGGATGCTCAGCACTCTGCGACCTCATGGGTTGCGCGGCAAACAAGAAAAACGCGAGGACAATCATGGAAACGCTCAACCAGCACTCTCGTATCATTACGCAACAGTTCAAATTCATCTTGAAATCCCCTAGGTTGCTGCGCCTTCAGTCAGAGCTGCTGTTGGGAATCTCCAGCCTCGCTCAGATTTTGGCAGGCCATGGTACTCCTTTGTCGTTCTGCCAGACAAAGAATCCCGCCGTTTGGGCGAATCGGCCGCCGCCCGATACGATTGACCGCGGGAAGTAATTCAAAGCGCCCGCAACTTCCTCACTTCCAACAGCATCTAAACCTTGACAGTATCCCACTCAGGTCTTAGCATGGGAGCGCTGGCAATCATAAGCATACTGATTACAAAGCACTTATTTGATTCAGGAAAGATAACAGGAGACGATTATGGCCAAGATTATTGGGATTGACCTTGGAACGACCAATTCTTGCGTAGCGGTGATGGAGGGCGGCGAGCCCAAAGTTATCCCTAATGAAGAAGGAGGGCGAACTACGCCTTCCGTGGTTGGGTTTACCAAGACTGGAGAGCGGTTGGTGGGGCAGGTCGCGAAGCGGCAGGCGATCACCAATCCCGAGAACACGATTTATTCGATCAAGCGCTTTATGGGACGGCGCTTCGACGAGGTGCAGGAAGAGATCAAGATGGTCCCATATAAGGTCGTGAAGTCGGGCGACCACGTGGCGGTGCTGGCGCAGGGCAAGGAGTACACCCCTCCGCAGGTTTCGGCGCTGATTCTGCAGAAGCTGAAGAAAGCGGCGGAAGACTACCTGGGCGAGAAGGTGACCGAGGCGGTGATCACCGTGCCGGCTTACTTTAACGATGCCCAGCGGCAGGCCACGAAAGATGCCGGGCAGATTGCCGGGCTCGACGTGAAGCGCATCATCAATGAGCCTACGGCGGCGGCCCTGGCGTATGGGCTCGACAAAACTAAAGACGAGTTGATCGCGGTTTACGACTTCGGCGGCGGGACTTTCGACATTTCGATTCTGGAAGTGGGTGAAGGCGTCATCGAGGTGAAGGCCACCAATGGCGATACGCACCTGGGCGGCGACAACATTGATCAGCGGCTGGTGGATTGGCTGATTGATGAATTCAAGAAGGATGAAGGACTCGACCTGCGCGCCAAGGGCAACGAGATGGCTTTGCAGCGGCTGCGCGATGCGGCTGAGCGGGCGAAGATTGAGCTTTCGACCACGATGGAGACCGAGATCAACCTGCCGTTCATTACGGCGGACGCTAGCGGTCCGAAGCATCTGGTGAAGAAGCTGACGCGGGCGAAGCTCGAGTCGATGGTGGAAGACATCATTCAGCGCTCGGTTGGGCCGTGCAAGCAGTGCATGAAGGATGCCGGTGTGGATGCCAGCAAGATCCAGGAAGTGGTGCTGGTCGGCGGGCAGACGCGCATGCCTCGGATTCAGGCGCTGGTGAAGGAACTGTTTGGGCGCGAAGGGCATAAGGGAGTGAATCCTGACGAAGTGGTGGCAATCGGCGCGGCGATTCAGGGCGGCGTACTCGGCGGCGAAGTGAAAGACCTGCTGCTGCTGGATGTGACTCCGTTGTCGCTGTCGATTGAGACTTTGGGCGGCGTGGCTACGCCGATGATTCCGCG
This sequence comes from Candidatus Sulfotelmatobacter sp., assembly GCA_049673585.1. GTDB lineage: Bacteria > Acidobacteriota > Terriglobia > Terriglobales > Acidobacteriaceae > Sulfotelmatobacter. The sequence goes on from JBATXV010000013.1 coordinate 419,102, forward strand.
GAACACGACGATTCCTACCAAGAAGACGGAAACGTTCTCGACCGCGGCTGACAATCAGACGTCGGTTGAGGTGCATGTGCTGCAGGGCGAGCGGCCGATGGCGGCGCAGAACCGGACTCTGGGCAAGTTCCACTTGACCGGGATTCCGACGGCTCCGCGGGGAGTGCCGCAGATCGAGGTGACGTTCGACATTGACGCCAACGGCATCCTGAACGTGACTGCGAAGGATACAGCCACGGGCAAGGACCAGAAGATTACGATCACGTCGTCTTCTGGGCTGTCGAAGGAAGAAGTCGAGCGCATGGCCAAGGAAGCGGACGCGCACTCAGCCGAAGACAAGGCTGCGCGCGAGTCGATCGAGGCCAAGAACCAGCTCGACAGCATGGTTTACAGCGTCGAGAAGATGCTGCGCGAGAACGGGGACAAGATCTCCGGTTCGGAGCGTGGCGACGTGGAGAACGCGCTGGCCGATGCCAAGAAAGCGCTGGAATCGAACGACAAGGCGCAAATGGATAAGGCACGCGAGACCCTGACCAAGGCTTCGCACAAGCTTGCTGAGGAGATGTACAAGTCAGCGCAGGCGAAGGGTCCGGCAGCGGGCGCTGGGCCGGGCGGTCCTGGTGACGGTGCAGGCGCTGGCCCGAGCGGAAACGGCGGCGGTCAGAAGAAAGATGAAGGCGTGATCGACGCGGAGTACGTGGACGTGGAAGACAAGAAGTAAGCTGTCGGCTGTCAGCTATCAGCTTGAATCGGATGGCGCGGGCAGGTTTGCCCGCGCCATCGTTTGTGCCATCATTCTTAGATTTTGGAGAGAACTGAACCATGGATTTCCAGGTAAACGAGCAAACTTATTTCTTAAGTCTTGCTGAAGATGAGAAGCAGTGGGAGGTTTTTGTCTCGACGCCGGCGGGCGCCATGTCGATCCCGGTGTATGTGGACGCAGCGGAGTCGGAGTCCGTGATCGTGATACAAGAGGGGAAAGAGAAGCGGAGATTAGTGAACTAATTTGTGCGTTTCGCTTCGCGAACGGAAACTCCGCTCAGGATGACAGAGGGTAATGGCCACAACTCCCAAGAAAGACTATTACGAGATCCTTGGCGTGAAGAAGTCCGCCTCGGCGGAGGATATTCGCAAGGCGTTTCGTAAGCTGGCGCGGAAGTACCATCCTGACGTTAATCCTGGGGACAAGACGGCGGAGGAGAAGTTCAAGACGCTCTCCGAGGCGAACGATGTTCTCAGCGATCCCAAGAAACGCAAAATCTACGACCAGGTCGGGTTCTACTCAGACAATATCGATCCGGCTACGGCGGAGGCCTACGCGCGGGGCGGAGGTCAGGGCGGATTTGCGGGAGGCGCGCCTGAGGGAGGATTTTCCGGCGGCGGCGCGGGACAGACCGGCGGGCAGGGCGTTCCGTTTGATTTCAGCGGGTTCGACTTCTCGGATCTGGGCGACAGCGCTGGGCGAGGCCGGAGAAGCGGGGGCACTGGCGGATTTCGCGATATCTTCTCGGGAATCTTCGGTGGCTCACGCGGCGCGACTCCGGCTGAGACTGGACCCGAACCGGGCACCGACCTTGAGTATCAGGTGAATGTGCCGTTCTGGACAGCGATTCGCGGCGGCGTGATGCGGCTCAACATTACGCGCCAGGATATCTGCCCCACTTGTCACGGACAGGGCTACATCGAAACGCCGGGTAAGTGCACGGAGTGCGATGGAACGGGGCAGGTGACGCAGACCGGTGGGCGCATGAAGTTCAATGTGCCGTGCCCGAACTGCCAGGGGACGGGCAAGAACATTTCTACCTGCCCTACCTGCCACGGTGAGGGTACGGTGAGCCGGACCGAGCCGCTGGAGGTGCGCATCAAAGCGGGGACGCGCGACGGGCAGCGCATCCGACTGGCCGGCAAAGGCAATGCTGGAACTCACGGCGGCGCGGCCGGCGACCTTTACGTGATCATCCGGACCGGGGAGCATCCCGTGTTCCGGCGCGACGGGGACGACATTTACCTTACCGTTCCAGTTGCCGCTACGGAGGCCGCTCTCGGCGCAAAGATCGAGGTGCCGACCATCGATGGGCGGGCACTGCTGAAGATTCCTCCCGGGACGCAGTCCGGGCAAAAGCTGCGCCTGCGCGAGAAGGGCGTTCCCTCGGCCACGAAAGAAGGTGTGCGCGGGGATGAGATTGTTGAGATCACGGTGACGGTGCCCATGCCTCGGGATGAACGGACCAAAGAGCTTCTGAAGGAGTTGGCCAAGCTGAACCCGGAAGACCCTCGAGAAGAGCTTTGGAAAAAAGTCTGAAGCGACTATTGACTGCGTCACATAATTTAGTTGACTTAGTCAACCTTGACCGATCATACTTTAGGTCATGGCTTCTCTGCCGCTCCCACAAGTTTCCCCCGCCCGTATCGCTGCCGTGCGCCGCTTCAACCGCTTCTATACTCGGCATCTCGGGCTATTGGATGAAGGCTTCCTCAGCAGTTCCCTTTCCTTGACCCAGATGCGCGTTCTTTACGAGCTGGCCAACCGCGAACGGTCGACTGCGGCTGAAGTGGGCAACGCTTTGGGGCTCGATGCTGGATATCTGAGCCGAATTCTCAGCGGCTTCGAGAAGGATCGGCTGGTCGACAAAAAGGAGTCGCCGAAGGACACGCGTCAAACTCTTCTGGCCCTCACCAAAAAGGGGCGGAAAGTGTTCGAGCCGCTGAACGCCCGGTCCGATGAGCAGGTCAGAGGCATTCTGAGCGAGCTGTCTCCTGCGAAGCAGGATGACCTGCTGCATTCCATGCAGACAGTCGAGTCGGTGCTGGCTCCTGACACCAGTGGCACAACGTCGTACCTGCTGAGACATCACAGACCGGGGGATATGGGGTGGGTAGTGTGGCGGCACGGGCTCCTGTATTTCGAGGAATATGGCTACGACGAGCGTGCCGAAGCTCTCTTCGCTGGAATCGTTGCGAGATTTATCGAGAATCTTGATCCGGCACGCGAGGCCTGCTGGATCGCCGAGAAGGATGGGCAAAACGTCGGGTCCGTATTTCTGGTGAAGAAGTCTAAAACGGTAGCCCAGCTTCGGTTGTTGCTGGTGGAACCGTCTGCTCGAGGAATGGGCATTGGAAAACGGCTTGTTTTGGAGTGTATTGGATTTGCCCGACGGGTTGGATACAAGAAAATCGTGCTGTGGACACAGAGCGAGCTTGCGGTGGCACACAGCATCTATCAGAAGGCCGGCTTCAAACTGGTCGGCCAGAAAAAGCACGACAGTTGGAGCCGGAAGGGTTTGGTCGCCGAGACCTGGGAGCTGAAGCTGTGGGCGTGCCGAGAAGTCCGTTACCTCCGTACCTGACCTCCTCGACAAAAATTTGCTAATAATTTCCATATTTTTCTTGCATCGTTCGGAAATTCCCGTAATCTCTACATTGCGAACTAACTCCAGCGTGATTTCTGGAATCTAAACAAACCAGAAAACTCGAGCAATCCAGCCGCTGCGGAGTAGCTGAGAGTGAGTCGCTTGAGGAGGAAGACATAGAAATTGGCAACAGCTAGCGCCCCGCGTCAACAAACAGAGAACCCCCAACCTCTCGCCGCCGTTCCTAATAAGGCTCCCAACCGGAACCCGATCGCCCCAAAGAAGTTCGTTCGCCTCACGCTGTGGCCTCTGGTCGCCGCCACCTTCTTTATGGTGTCAGGCGGGACCTACGGCACGGAAGACATTGTGCACGGCGCCGGGTACGGACGCGCGATCCTGATTCTGCTGCTCACGCCGCTGCTCTGGAGCCTCCCTACAGCCTTCATGATCGGTGAGCTTTCGAGCGCGCTGCCCTACGAAGGCGGCTACTACGCATGGGTTCGCCGCGCTATGGGAAATTTCTGGGGATTTCAGGAAGCCTGGCTCTCGCTGGTCGCCTCCATTTTTGATATGGCGATTTATCCCACGCTGTTCGTCGCCTACCTGACCCGCATGTTCCCGTATTTCCAGCAGGGAAATCGCGGATGGTGGGTCGCCTTGGCGGTGGTGATTGCCTGCGCTGCGCTCAATATTGCCGGCGTGAAGGTGGTCTCACTCACCTCACTGTGGTTGTTCTTCGCGCTGACTGCGCCGTTCGTCGCGATCGTAGTGCTCGCTCCCTTTAAGATAGGAGCGCTCGCGAACGCCGTGACCAAGCCGACAACATCGACCGTGGACATTCTCGGCGGCCTTCTCATCTGCATGTGGAATTACATGGGATGGGACAATGCCTCGACGATTGCCACCGAAGTGGAAAAGCCGCAGCGGACTTATCCGCGGGCGATGCTGGTTGCTGTCGCGATCGTGGCCTTGAGCTACGTGCTTCCTTTCGCCGCCATGTGGATGACCGGGCTGACTCCGAATGCGTGGGAGACTGGTTCCTGGGCGGATATCGCCGGCTTGCTGGGCGGGCCGCTGCTGCGCATCGGCGTGGTGCTCGGCGGCGTGATCAGCGCCTTTGGCATGTTCAATGCCCTGGTGATGAGCTATTCGCGGCTGCCGCTGGCGATGGCTCAGGATGGCATGCTGCCCGGCGTCTTTGCCAAACTACAGAAGAAGTCGCGTGCTCCCTGGGTTGCCATTGTGGCGCTGGCCATGGGATGGGCGATGTGCCTCGGCCTGGGTTTTGCCCGGCTGGTCACGATCGACATTCTTCTTTACGGCACCAGCCTGGTGCTGGAGTTTGTGGCGCTCGCAGTTCTGCGGTTCCGCGAACCGGAACTGCCTCGGCCGTTTCGGGTTCCGGGCGGCCTGTTCGGGGCGATCGCCATCGGCATTCCGCCGGCGCTGCTGCTGGGCTTTGCCGTGCTGCGCAGCGAGCATGAGTACATTTGGGGTATGAGTTCATTTGCCTTCGGCATGATTCTGATCGCGGCGGGTTTCGTGGCGTATGCCATCAATCACGCGCTGAAGCCGCAGGGATGGGCTCCGGCGCAACAGAAGGCCGAACCAGCGGCGTAGCAAATTCGTCGGCCACGGATTTACGCGGATGAACACGGATATGGCTCTCTTGATCCGTGAGAATCTGTGATGATCCGTGGCCGACTTGTTTTTGTTGTAAATTGGTGACGACGGGAGTTCGGGACCGACTTTCAGAGAATGACCAAGCGTAAATCCAAGGGCGCATACATGATCTCGGCCGTCGCCGAGATGTATGGCATCCATCCCCAGACTTTGCGACTTTACGAGCGCGAGGGGCTGCTCAAGCCGTCGCGCACTGAGGGCAACACTCGCCTCTACACCGACGAAGACCTGCAGCGGCTGGAATTCATTCTGTCGCTGGCGCGCGACCTGGGCGTGAACATCAGCGGCATGGCGATCATTCTGCAAATGCGCGAGCGCATGGAAGAGATGCAGCGCCAGATTCAGGAGTTCGTGCAGTATATCCAGCAGGAAGTGCTGACCCGCGCGAGCGCCGCCGCCGACCCGGCCAAGGGCGCGATCGTCCCGGTGCGAAGGCCGATGGTAGTGCCTTCGCCGCAGGTGGGGAAAAAGCGGTAGTTCCCTTCCGTTATCTCGACTCTGTCATCCTGAGCGAAGTGGCTGGTTCGAAAAGCGAAGCAGCTACGCAGTCGAAGGATCCCCAGCCCTCACACATTGCGTTGAGCCCCGCTAGGAATTCTCTCCGCCAAGCCGGCAGTCAGCTCTCAACCTTCGTTGTAAGAACTCCTCGAAGCCCAGTTGCCGGGGTTGAGATACAAAGGGTGCTTCGACTCCGGGAGATGGCTCGCTTCGCGAACCATCTCACTCCGCTCAGGATGACAGGCGGTCTCGAATCCAAGCACGAGTATTATGGAAACGTAAAATCCATGCTTCCCTTCAAACTCATCTACAGCGACGCGTACTACCTTCCCATCGGCGAGCACGTTTTTCCCGCCGAAAAATACAAGCGCATCCATGACCGGCTGCTGGCCGAAGGAGTCGCTGAAGCCGCCGACTTTCTGGAGCCCGCGCCCGCCGCCGATCAGGACATTTTGCTGGTTCACACTCCGGAGTATGTCAGCAAGCTGAAGACCGGCACGCTTAGCCCCCGCGAAGAGATGGAAATGGAAGTTCCCTATTCACGCGACCTGGTAGAGGCGTTTTGGCTAGCGGCTGGAGGATCGATTCTCGCGGCAAGGCAGGCTTTGGCCGACGGCGTTGCCATCAGCATCGGTGGTGGATTTCACCACGCTTTCCCTGACCACGGCGAAGGTTTCTGCATGATCCACGATGTCGCGGTCGCCATCCGGCGATTGCAGCGGGACGATAAGATTCGCACCGCGATGACGGTGGACTGTGACGTTCATCAGGGCAACGGCACGGCGGCGATCTTTGCCGGAACGCAAACCGCGAGCGCGCTTTTGCCTTCTGCCGGAGCATCGACTCTCGATTCGCCTTCGCCGGGCTCTCGCCCAGGTTCCACACGCCGCGGAAACATTCGCGGAAAACACGCGGGCGACGTCTTCACCATTTCGTTGCACCAGGCCAACAACTATCCGCAGTGGAAGCCGCCTTCTTCGATTGATGTGGATCTGCCCGACGGCATAGGAGACGACGATTACCTGGCCTGGCTCGATAACGCGCTTAGTTCCGGGCTGCGGCAGTTCGAGCCCGATCTGATCTGCTACGTCGCGGGCGCCGACCCCTACCGTGAAGACCAACTGGGTGGACTTTCGCTGACCATTGAGGGATTGAAGCAGCGCGACGAACTTGTGTTCCGCGTGGCGCGGGCCCGCAATATTCCGGTCATGGTGACCTACGCCGGCGGCTACGCGCAGAATGTGGAAGATACGGTAATCATCCATTGCAACACAGTGGTTGCGGCGAAAGAAGTGTTCGCCCCTGAGAAGTGATGGCGGCCCGAAAGTTATACTTGATGGCATGATCGTCCGCCCTTCCGACCTTTCGCACAGCGAGCTTTACGGCATCATCCTCAACTCCGTGGCCCCGCGGCCGATTGCATGGGTGTCGACGATAAGCGCGTCGGGAGACCTGAATCTCGCACCGTTTTCTTTTTTCAATGCGGTATGCGTCGACCCTCCGCTGCTGGCGTTTGCACCGGGACTTCGGCGGCCAAAGCAGGCAGAAGTTATCCACGGCGAAGCTAAGGACACGTTGCGGAATGTTCGTGAGATCGGCGAATTCGTAGTGAACATCGTCACCTATGAACTTGCCGAGGCGATGAATCTAACCAGCGGCGAATACGACGCGTCGGTGGACGAATTCGAATTGGCAAAGCTTACTCCGCATCCATCGAACATCGTGCGTCCGCCCCGAGTCGCGGAGTCTCCGGTCAGCTTTGAGTGCAGGCTTCATCAAATTCTCGATTTTTCTTCTCGACCTACCAGCAGCAGCCTCGTGATCGGTCAGATTGTCTCGATTCACGTGAACGACGCGCATCTCAAAGATGGAAAGCTGGATCGGAATTCGCTGGATCTCATCGGACGCATGGGCGGGCTGCAGTACACGAGGACGACGCAGAGGTTTGAGATGGTGCGGCCTAAGGTCGGATAGACACTGCTAAAATAAGTCATCCTTATGTTCGAGAATCTTCAGGAAAAACTGCAGCGCGCGTTTAAGAGCCTTCGCGGCCAGGCTCGGCTGAGCGAGGAAAACATTAGCGAGGCCCTGCGCGAAATTCGCCTCGCGCTGCTCGAAGCCGACGTCAACTTCAAAGTGGTCAAGGAGCTGATCGACCGCATCCAGGCCAAGGCCGTGGGCCAGGAAGTGCTGACCGCGCTTTCTCCCGGCGAGCAGGTCATCAAGATCGTGCGCGATGAACTGGTGGAGACGCTCGGCAAAGACACGGCTCGCATGAAGTTCGCATCCCAGCCGCCTACGGTCGTGCTCATGGCCGGACTGCAAGGCTCCGGCAAGACCACGACTTCGGGCAAGCTCGCGAACTGGTTCAAGACTGGCGGGCATCGTCCGCTGCTGGTTTCGGTGGACGTGTACCGTCCCGCAGCACGAGAGCAGTTGAAAGTTGTGGCGCAGGCCGTCAAGGCTCAGATTTACGAAGGGGAGGTGGGCGAGGCGAACACTCCCGCGCAGCTCACGCAGGCGGTCGAGCGGCTCGTAAAAGAAGCCCGCCGCGAGGCCATCGTTTCCGGCTGCGACGTGCTGATCGTCGACACCGCCGGCCGCTTGCACATCGACGACGAACTGATGAACGAGATGCAGTCGCTGAAGAAGCTGCTGAACCCGTCGGAGATTCTGTTCGTCGCCGACGCCATGACCGGACAGGATGCGGTTCGCTCCGCCGATGAGTTCCACAAGAAGCTTTCGCTGACCGGCGTCATCCTCACCAAGATGGATGGCGATGCCCGCGGCGGCGCGGCGCTTTCCATCCGGCAAGTTACCGGGCAGCCCATCAAGTTCATCGGCGTGGGTGAAAAATACGATGCGCTCGAACCGTTCCATCCCGACCGCATTGTGTCGCGCATTCTGGGTATGGGCGACATTCTCTCGCTGATCGAGCGCGCCGAGTCGCAGATCGACAAGAAGAAAGCGCAGGAGATGGCCACCAAGGCCCTCACCGGCGACGGCTTTTCGCTCGAAGACTTTCGCGATCAGCTGCGGCACGTAAAGAAGATGGGATCGATCAAGAACCTGATCGGCATGATGCCCTCGATTGGACCGTTTTCCGGCCTGCAGAAAGCCGCGGACCACGTGGACGAAAAACAGATCAACCGCGTGGAAGCCATCATCAATTCGATGACCACCCACGAGCGCAATCATCACGAAGTGATCAACGGCAGCCGCCGCAAACGCATCGCCCGAGGCTCAGGCACCAGCGTGCAGGAAGTAAATAACCTGCTTCGCCAATACGCGCAGATGAAGAAGATGTTTAAGCAAATGGGCAAGCCCAGCTTCGCGCGCAGGATGGCGGGGATGAAATTGCCGGGAATGTAGAAAGGCAGTCGCCAGCTGCCGGTTACAAGTAAGGTATCGACGGCTCTCTCGAACTTCTAGCAGCTGATGGCTAACGACTGACGGCAGCTCCTATGAAATGGCGTTCCCTCGAAGAATCGGCTCCCAGCGCGGACCTTCGTCCGCTGCGCGAGATCTTTGCCGAACGCAAGGAATTGATCGCGAAATACGTTCCGGCGGAGACGCAGGCGGTGCATGCTCGGGCCGTCGCGGAACTGAAACAACGACGCCTAGCCGCGAATATTCTCCCTGTCGGCGCGAAGGTTCCAGAATTTCGACTACAAGATCACGACGGCAAGAGCATCTCTTCCTCTGAATTGCTCACCAAAGGACGCCTCTTGCTCTGCTTCATTCGCGGCCGCTGGTGCCCGTTCTGCGTTGGTCAGATGGAGGCAATGAACCTCATCCTGCCGGAGGTCGAACGGGCCGGCGCGACGCTCGCCGCAATTTCTCCGCAGACGGTGAAGCAATCGTTCTTCATGCGCGATCAGCACAAGCTGCGTTTTCCGCTGCTCTCTGATGCCGGGAATAAAGTCGCGCGGCAGTTCGGCCTTACTTACCGCGTTCCTGATGAACAGCGGGCGGTCTACCAGCGCGCGTTCGTCAACCTTTCCTTCGTGAACGGGGACGACAGTTGGGAACTGCCGATTCCTGCCGTCTACGTCATCGACCGCGACGGCTCCGTGCTCTATGCTTCCGCGAACGAGGATTATGCGGAGCGGCCCGAGCCAACGGAGATTGTGCGATTCCTGGCCAATCATTCTGGCGCTTGATGCACGCGGGCCGGGGAGCCCGCGCCACACTCCGGCTTTCGGTACACTGATACTTCATGAACTATATCTACGGGATCAACGCCGTCACCGAAGCGCTCAAAGCTCGCGGACGCGCTTTTCAGTGGGTTGGCATGGCAAAGGAGCGGCATGACATCCGCTTGCAGCGCATGATTGAAGACTGCCGCAAGCTGGGCGTGCCCGTGCGTTTTCTTACTCGCGTGGAACTCGATCGCATGGCCGGCAACGCTGCCCATCAGGGAGTTGTCGCCGTCACCTCGGCCAAGCAATACAGCGATCTTGACGATGTGGTCGATGGCAAACGCGGACGCTATTCCTTCGTGATCGTGCTCGACGGAGTCGAAGATCCGCACAATCTGGGCGCGCTCCTGCGCACGGCAGATGCTGCAGGCGCTGATGGCGTGGTCATTCCCGAGCGCCGCGCCGCGGCCGTCACGGGAACCGTCACAAAAGCTTCGGCCGGCGCGAGCGAACACTTGCCGATTGCGAAGGTAACGAATATCGCTCGCACCGTCGAAGAATTGAAGGAGCGCAACATCTGGACGGTTGGTCTGGATGAGCGCGGCCCGCAGACCTACGACGCTCTCGATTACAACATGGATTGCGCGCTGGTTCTCGGCGCGGAGGGCAAGGGACTGCACGACCTGGTCAAGAAGAAATGCGATTTTCTGGTTTCGATTCCTATGCTGGGCAAAGTTCCTTCGCTAAACGTGTCGGTCGCAGGCGCTATCGTGATGTATGAAATCGTCCGGCAGAGACGCGGGCAAGACCGGGCACAGGAGAAAGCAGCGTCTCCGGGTGCGAAATGAAGTTGTGCAGACTGCGTTTTTGCTTCCTTTGTATTTTTTGTACAGCCGCGATAACCGCATTCTCTCTCGACCGCGAAGCATTCACCTTCACCAAGTACGACCTGGATGCGCGCGTCGAGCCTGACCTTCAGCGGCTGGGCGTTCGAGGCACAATCACCTTGAGGAACGACTCGCAGGCTCCGCAGAAGATCGCAGTGCTGCAGATTTCTTCTTCCCTCGACTGGCGTTCCATCCGGTCGTCCGGAAAGCAACTACAGTTCGTCGCGCAGTCCTACACATCTGATATCGATCATACGGGAGCACTTTCCGAGGCGATCGTAACTTTGCCTGAGCCAGTTCCTCCCAAGGGCACCGTCGACCTCGAGATCGCGTACGAAGGCGTGATCGTGCTCGACGCCACTCGCCTCACGCGAATCGACACGCCGGAATCGATCGCCAACAGCACCGATTGGGACCAGATCAGCGCGAAATTTACTGCAGTGCGCGGAGCCGGATACGTAGCCTGGTACCCGATCGCCACCGAAGCGGGGAGTCTTTCAGAAGGAACCAGCGCATTCGATATTGTTGGCAGGTGGAAAGCACGAGAGACCGCATCCACGATGCATCTGAAAGTCTCGGTGCCAAGCGACGATGAGACGGAAAAACCCGAGCTAATGGTCAATGCAACAACTTGCCCGACCGCGCTCGAAGTGCGGCACCAGTTTCAGGCGGATTGCACATACCGATCGCTGGGGATGGTCGTGCCGATGTTTTTGATCGCCGACTATGAAGTCCTGGACCGATCTGCGGTCGAAGTTCATTTCCTCCGTGGCCACGACGCTGCGGCGGCGAATTATGCGGATGCGGCGGACAAGGCCGCTCCGTTCATCGCCGAGTGGTTTGGAAAAGCGCGAAGCAAGGCGCAAACGGCCGATCTCGCCGATCCGAACGCGCCGCCCTTCGAGAGCGGCTCGCTTCTGTTGGCGCCGCTGACCAGCACCGATCCCAAGCTGGCAGGGCTTGCCGCGGCTCACCAGTTAACTCACGCAGCTTTTTTCTCACTCCGGCCCTGGATCAACGAGGGCCTAGCTCACTTCGCGCAAGCCATCTATCTGGAACATCTGAATGGACGGCAGGCGGCGGTCGATTACATGGGATTGCACCGCTCTGCGTTGAGCGCGGTTGAGAAAGAAAAAGAAAACCTGACAACCGCTCCCAGATCCGAAGATGAAGTGCAGCGTTCGCTAGTGAACACAGTCGATGAGGAGCTTTACCGCAGCAAAGCGATGTGCGTATGGTGGATGCTGCGCGACATGGTTGGCGAGCCGGCGCTGAAAAAAGCCCTCGCGTCTTATCGTACCGACCAAGATAAGGAACCGTCTCACATGCAGCGCCTGATTCAGGCGCAGACGCACAAGGATCTGGAGTGGTTCTTCGACGACTGGGTTTACCACGACCGCGGCCTGCCCGAGTTAAAAATAGAATCAGCGTTTACGCGCAAGACCGCACCCGAGGCTTACATACTCACCATCACGGTGAATAACCTGGGCGCGGCAGGAGCAGAAGTACCGCTCACGGTGAAGTTTGCCGGTGGAGAAGTGACACAACGGTTGGTGGTGCACGGCAAGAGCGACGGTGTGATTCGCGTGGAGGTTCCGAAACCGCCAGAGGAAGTTTCCGTGAACGACGGCAGCGTGCCGGAGAGCGAAACCACGAACCACGTCTTCAAGATCGAGGCGAGCGACGCCGCGAAATAGATGTCGCGCGCTCGCTTCAAGCAAAGTACCGTCATACTTAGCAAATTAGCACTTCCGGTCGGCCGCCTTGGCCTTCCTAACGCTGCGCTATTGATGCTGCTTGGGTGAAAGCTGCTAGCGCTGCCAGCTTTGCGGCAGCTGCGCCGGAATCGATCGATTTCTCTGCCACTGGAATCCCATCGGCCAGACGGTCGACGCGTCCGGCCGCCACCAGTGCGGCGGCGGAATTCAGAACGACAACATCGCGGCGCGGAGATTTCTTTCCACTCAAAATCTCGCGAACAATGGCGGCATTCTCAACCGCGTCGCCGCCAGAAATGTCGGCCAGCGTGGCCCGCCTCATGCCGAACTCTTCGGGATCGACCTCATAACTGCGCACTGTTCCGTCGCGGGCTTCGGCCACGCGCGTCGGCCCGTTGATGGTGATCTCGTCGAGGCCATCGAGACCGTGCACCACGAGCGCGCGATGCAAGCCCAGCATACTGAGCGCCTCGGCCAGTTTTTCGACCATATCAAGCGCGTAGACACCGACAATCTGTCCCGAAGCATGCGCAGGATTGGTGAGGGGCCCGAGCAGGTTGAACATGGTGCGCAGGCGCAGTTCGCGCCGCACTTTCTGCACCTGCTTCATCGAGGAATGCAGATCGGGCGCGTATAAAAAACAGATTCCGACTTCGCGCAGGCATCGCGCCGCGCGCTCTGGAGTTAGCTGGATGTTTACGCCTAGAGCCTCCATCACGTCGGCCGAGCCGCACTTCGAGCTGATGCTGCGGTTGCCGTGCTTAGCCACGCGCACTCCCGCCCCCGCGGTCACGAATGCCGTAGCGGTTGAAATGTTGAAGGTTCCGCTGGCATCGCCGCCGGTTCCGCTGGTGTCAACGAGATTCGTATCGGCCAGCGACGACTCAGCCAGCGCATCTCGGCCTGTGCCGCTAAGGTCGAGCGCGCCGGAGGATGCGATGGGTAAAGGCGTCGCCACGGCGCGAATCGCTTCGGCGAAGCCGACAATCTCCTCAACCGTTTCGCCCTTCATGCGCAGAGCCATAAGCAGTGCGGCAATCTGCGCGTCGGTGCATTTTCCCGCAAGCACCTCTGCCATCACTTCACGGGCTTCCGGGCGTGTCAGCGATTGGCCGTGATTGGCCACACGATGAAGAGCATCTAGGATCATGGCTGCGCACTAGCCTAGCATCTTTGCGATCCCATTCTAGAATCAGCCGAGACGGCAAGCAGATGAATAAACTCTTGCTTCGTTTGCCCTAATCCTCTGCCCTTCTATAAGATTAAAGGTTTGCTGCCCTCAGTCGATAGCCGCAAGCAGGTTCCTTCCGATTCTTAGCTAGCGAGCGAAGAGCGTCATTATGAAAATCCATGAGTACCAGGGCAAAGCGATTCTTAAGAGGTATGGTGTGACAGTTCCGCGCGGGACCATGGCAACTTCGCCCGAGGAAGCCGAAGCCGCCGCTCGCGAATTGTTCAGCGCCGGCGCCACCGGAGTCGTGGTCAAGGCGCAGATTCATGCTGGTGGACGTGGCAAGGGCGGAGGCGTAAAGATTGCCAAGTCGGTCAACGAAGCGGGAGAACTCGCCGGCAAGATGCTCGGGATGAAATTGGTCACGCACCAGACCGGCCCCGAAGGCCGCATCGTAAGGCGCTTGCTGATCGAAGAAACTCTGCCCATTGAAAAAGAGCTATACCTCGGGATTCTGGTCGACCGCGCTGAAGGCAAACCGGTGTTCATGGCTTCGGCCGCCGGCGGAATGGAAATCGAGCAGGTAGCCGCTGAAAATCCCGATGCCATCCTCAAGCAGCACATCGATCCTGGCATGGGTCTGGAAGCGTTTCAGGCGCGCAAAATGGCCTTTAAGCTAGGGCTCAGCGCCAAGCAGATCAATCCTGCGGTGCAATTTCTGTCGAATCTTTATAAGGCGTTCCTCGACACGGATGCTTCTCTCGTCGAGATTAATCCTTTCATCACCACCACCGATGGCCGCCTGTTCGCGCTCGATGCCAAGATGACTTTCGACGACAACGCGCTCTTCCGGCATCCCGACATTCGCGAACTGCGCGACATTACCGAGGAAGATCCGCTCGAGGTCGAGGCCTCGAAGTACAGCTTGAACTACATCAAGCTCGATGGCAGCGTCGGCTGCATGGTCAACGGCGCAGGGCTGGCGATGGCGACGATGGATATCATCAAATACGCCGGAGGAATGCCAGCAAATTTTCTCGATGTGGGCGGCGGCGCCAACGCCGAGCAGGTCGCGCACGCGTTCGAAATTCTACTCAGCGACAAGAGTGTTAAAGCGGTGCTGATCAACATCTTTGGCGGCATCCTGCGCGTGGATACGCTGGCTACGGGCGTCGTGGAAGCCGCGAAGAAGACCAACATCCAGCTCCCCGTGGTGTTGCGTCTCGAAGGCACGAACGTGGACGAAGGCAAGAAGATTCTGATGAACTCCGGATTTAACTTTGTGGTTGCAGATACTATGAAGGACGCGGCCGACAGAGTGGTGGCCGCGGCCCGTGGAGTTTAAAGGGAGTAAGCCAAACGCAGTGAGGAATCATATTTATGGCAATCCTGGTTGATAAGAAAACGCGCTTGATCGTGCAGGGCCTGACCGGACGCGAGGGCACCTTCCATGCCAAGGCCTGCGCGGCTTACGGCACTCAAGTCGTAGGCGGAGTGACGCCGGGCAAGGGCGGCACAATGTACGAAGGCTGGCCAATTTTCAATACTGTGCAGGAAGCCGTTGAAAAAACCGGCGCCGACACGACGGTAATTTTTGTTCCTCCGCCGTTCGCCGCCGACGCGATCATGGAGGCAGCCGACGCCGAACTCGACCTCATCGTCTGCATCACCGAAGGCATTCCCACTCTCGACATGGTCAAGGCCTGGGAGTTTCTGCAGAATCGCCGCTCCCGCCTGATCGGGCCGAACTGTCCCGGGATTATTTCGCCGGGCAAGTGCAAGATCGGCATTATGCCGGGGTCCATTCATAAAGAAGGGGCGATCGGCATCGTGTCGCGCTCCGGCACATTGACTTACGAAGCCGTGCATCAGCTCACGCAGCGCGGCATTGGACAGTCCACGGCGATCGGCATTGGCGGCGATCCGATTATCGGAACCAATTTCCTGGACGCGCTCGACCTGTTCAATCGCGATCCGGAAACCGAAGCCGTCATCATGATTGGGGAAATCGGCGGCGACGCCGAGGAAACCGCCGCGGAATTTGTCAAGACTCACATGAAGAAGCCGGTCGTCGGCTTCATCGCCGGACAGACTGCGCCTCCGGGACGCCGGATGGGTCACGCCGGTGCGATCATTTCCGGCGGCAAAGGCACAGCGGCGGAAAAGATCAAAGTGATGGAAGCGGCCGGCATCCGCGTGGCAAAATCTCCAGCGGATATCGGGGAGACGCTCGTGGCGGCTCTGGGAGTGAAAGTCTAGTACCGAGTACCCAGTACCGAGAAAAGCGTCAAGACAAAAGCGTTAAGACAACGACTAAGGATCACTGACCAACGACCATTATGAAAACCCTGCAACGCACTCTTACTATCGTGAAACCTGACGCCGTCGCCAAGAATGCGGTCGGCGACATCATCGAACAATTCGAGAAGAACGGCTTCCACATTCTCGCCATGAAGATGCTGGAAATCTCCAAGTACCAGGCGGAGCAGTTCTACGCTGTGCATGCAAGCCGGCCGTTCTATAACTCGCTCACCGATTTCATGTCGAGCGGACCAATCGTTACGCTGGCTCTGGAAAAAGAAAATGCGATTGCCGATCTGCGCAAGCTGATGGGCGCCACCAACCCTGCCAACGCTGAGGAAGGCACGATACGCAAGAAGTGGGCGTCGAGCATCGAGCACAACGCGATTCACGGCTCCGATGCCGAAGATACGGCACGCTTTGAATTGAGTTTCTTCTTCGCCGGATATGAGCTGGCGAAATAAAAATTCTCAGTTCGCAGCAAGAGCCCACGGGGGCCGAACGCCTTTACTGAGAACTGAGAACTGGGAACTGAGAACTGCCTTATGCCTCTAGTTCAAATCACGATGCTGCAAGGCCGCACCACCGACCAGAAACGCAAGATCGCGAAGCGCGTCACCGATGCACTGGTTGAAGAAGCCGGAGCGCGCCGGGAAGCCATCATGATCGCTTTCCATGAAGTGTCGAAGGAAAGCTACGCGTCGGGCGGCGAGCTGATGATTGACAAAGCGAAGTGACGGGACACGCGGGCGAGAACCTGCCCTGAGCTTGTCGAAGGGGCGCCTGCGCCACACAAACTAGCCCAGCGCTTCGTACAGGTGGCCTTCTACGCGGTCGGCAACTTTGGGCAGATCCTTGCGGGCATATTGCAGAAAATGCGGGGCAGCGCGGTGGGCCTCGAGCGCGGCATCGTCTTTGTATTGTTCGTAGATGAAGAAGCGCCGCGGTTCGGTCTTGTGCCGGTGCACTTGATACATCAGGCAGCCGGGCTCCTTGCGGGATTCTTCCGTCAGCTTCGCGAAAATTGGGGCAACATCGGCGTCGTGCCCTGCCTTGGCCATCCACGTCACTGCCAGAACCACCATCGTGCGCTCCTTACCTCGACCGGACCTCGACTGGTTGTGGTTACGTAGTCTCGCCGCCTGACTAGCGGGAAGTCAAGACTAGACTTTTCGGGATGCGCCGGTCTTCATGGCCGCGGCAAATTCGTCCACGAAGATGATTTGATCCCGGTCCGGACCAGTCGAGATCATGCCGATCTTCGCGCCTGTTTCTTTCTCCACGAACGCCAGGTATTCGCGTGCCGCCTTGGGCAACTGCTCGAACTTCTGGATGCCCTGCGTGGAGGTCCGCCAGCCGGGCATTTTGTGGTAAACGCACTCCAGTTTGTCGTAACCGCTGGCTTGCGCGGGGATTTCCACCGTCTTTTTTCCGTCGACCATATAGTCCACGCAGACTGGAATCTCCGCCAGTTCGTCGAGCACGTCCAGCTTGGTCACCACTAGCCACGAGATGCCATTAATCATGCCGGCGTAGCGCAGCAGAGGCAAGTCGAGCCAACCGGTGCGCCGCGGGCGTCCCGTAACCGCGCCAAACTCGTTCCCGCGCTTGCGCAGCTGGTCGCCCAACTCGCCTTTCTCTTCGGTCGGGAACGGACCTTCGCCCACTCGCGTGCAATATGCCTTGGTAAGTCCAATCACCGAGTCGATTGCATTCGGCGCGACGCCGGTACCGGTGGCAGCGCCGCCTGAAGTCGCACTCGAGGAAGTGACGAAGGGATAGGTGCCGTGGTCGATATCGAGCATCGTGCCCTGCGCCCCTTCAAAGAGAATTGCTTCACCGGCAGCCAGAGCCTGGTTCAGCAACACTGCCGTGTCGCGCACGAACGGCGCAATCTTCTCGGCCGCTGCGGCGTAATCCGCGTACATTTTGTCGGCATCGAGCGGTTCGGAATTGAACAGCGCGTGCGCAATCATGTTCTTCTCGCGCACCGCGTTCTCGATATGTTTCTTCAGGAGCTGCAGATCCAACAGATCTGCGACGCGCAGGCCGCGGCGGCCCATCTTGTCTTCGTAAGCAGGACCGATTCCGCGCGAGGTGGTGCCAATCTTCACGCGTCCCGGAGCATTCTCCGCCGCCAGTTCGATCATGCGATGGTAGGGCAGAATCACCTGAGCGCGGTTGGAGACAAAAAGATTTCCGTCGACGGTCACGCCCGCCTCGCGCAGCGCCCCCACTTCCTTCAGAAAAGCCATGGGGTCAAGCACCACGCCGTTGCCGATCACGCTGCGGCAGGCGGTCCGCAATACTCCGCAGGGAACGAGTTGCAGCACGAACTTCTTGCCGTTGATGATAACGGTGTGTCCGGCATTGTGGCCGCCGGCGTAACGGGCTACCACCGAAAAGCTCTCGGACAGAACGTCGACAATCTTGCCTTTGCCCTCGTCGCCCCACTGGGCGCCGACAATCACCGCAGTCTTGCCTCGTTTCAAATGCCAACTCCGTGACAGGGATTTTGTGGACGCAGCGCAGCGCCGCACACATGTACGAACACCCGGGGGTCGCACACTCTTGCCCGCGGCAACAATTCAAAGGCTTATGGGATGGAAGCGGAGAAGACGTGTACAGACTATCTTATCGCGCCCGCGCAGCGAATGGCAACGCAAGCGGCGCGAAACCTAACCTCTCCGGTAGAATAGCCAGCAGCGATTCATCTCGCTCAGGAACTTTATCGTGAAAAAGGTTTTTCATTTCGATTCTCCACGCGAGTGGTACGTTTGTGATGCGGCCGTTTTGTCGTGCTTTGACCACCGCTTCGATGCGGGGTTCCGCATGTTTCTTCAGCGTGTCGGGGTTGTCAATCCCGATCACATCAAGGTCGCCGGGGGCATGAATTATCTCGCTGCGCCCGGCGCCGATGGAGACCGCGAGTTTGTTCTGGATCAGATCCGTAAGTCCATGCGTCTGCATGGAACCCGGCGTGTGATCCTGATGGCCCACTCCGATTGCGGCGCGTACGGTCGTCTGGAGGGCGGTTTCCATGGCGACGCTCAAGCCGAGGCCGCGCATCACCAGCGCGAGTTGGCTCGCGCTGCGACAAGGCTCACCGAAGCAATTCCTGGACTCGAAGTGCAGGCATACTTCATCGACTTCGAAAGCGTTTGGGACGCCGAGATTGATCGCTTGCCGGTGGCCAGCGGTCAGTGAGGGTAGCGGTGCTACCGAATTTCTTCATGCCAAAGTTTGAAAAACATATCTTCATATGCGGCAACCAGCGCCCTCCGGGGAACCCGCGGGGATGCTGCGATCCCAGCGGCCAGGCCAGGTTGCAGAAACTGTTCAAGCAGAAACTCGCGGAACGCGGCCTCAAAGGCAGAGTACGGGCCAACCAGTCAGGCTGTCTTGATCAGTGTGAACATGGCCCGAACCTCGTTATCTATCCCGACGCTGTTTGGTACGGGCACGTCACCGAGGCCGATGTTGACGAAATCATCGAGTCGCACATCGTCGGCGGCCGGCCCGTCGAGCGCCTACGATTGGCCGACGACTGCCTGAATACCGCGACTTGCGAACATCGGAAGAGCAGTTCCCAGTGATCACCGGCCAGGTTTCTTGGTAGGCGCGGCAGGAATCGAACCTGCAACCACCGGATTAGAAATCCGGTGCTCTATCCGTTTGAGCTACGCGCCCGCAAAGCAAAATCTATCATAAGCTTCACGTGGAGTATCATGCGGAGTCATTGACTCCCGCTGCTCCATCTCGCCTCGCCTATATCGATTGGATGCGGGGCCTGGCCTGCGTGCTGATGTTCCAGACTCATTGCTACGATTCCTGGCTCAACCCGGGCGGTCGCCTGAGCAAATTTTTCATGTACTCGCAACTGGGCGGAACCTTCCCTGCTCCTCTGTTCTTGTTTCTCGCCGGCATTTCGTTCGCGCTGGTGACCGAGAAACTATGGAAAAAGAATCTGGCGCCCGCACAGATTGCCCGCACTACGATCCGCCGCGGCGCCCAGATCTTTGGCTTTGGCCTGCTCTTCCGCCTGCAGGAATATCTCATCGCGTGGGGCTGGGCGCCGCTCAGTGACCTGCTGCGCGTCGACATACTGAACACCATTGGCCTCTCGATGATGCTCATGGGCGTCGTCTGCTGGCTAGCGCTGTCGATACGACGCGGGGCATCGGCCCGGCTCCGACTTGTGATCGCAGCAGCCGGAACCGCTGCGCTGATTTCTCTTCTCACACCGCTCCTGTGGACCACCTGGCGCCCAGACTGGCTGCCCTGGCCGCTGGAGTCCTACATTAACGGGGTCCACAATCTCGGCACACCGCAAGCGTGGATGTTCCCTATATTTCCCTGGACAGCGTTTGCTTTTGCCGGGCTGGCCACGGGATTTATTTTGCAAACCGACTGGGCGCGCCGGCGCGAAACTGCGATCTTTTTATTGGCTGGTACCACAGGCTTGGCATTTGTAGCCGCCTCGCGCTGGCTTGATGCTCAGCCGCGTCACCTTTACGCGACCTATGATTATTGGCACACCAGCCCGGATTTCTTTTTAATTCGTTTGGGAATGCTGCTCGCCATTCTGACGGCGAGCTATGCCTGGTGCCGCTGGGGTGCGGGAAGTTGGGGTTTCAGTCCTCTAATTCAACTGGGTCAGGCTTCTTTGCTGGTCTATTGGGTACACCTTGAATTTGTATACGGACGGCTCTCCATTCTGCCCAAGCACAGCCAGAGCATCCGCACGGCGTCCTTAGGATTGCTGACGATTTTCCTCGCCATGCTTTTGCTCGCCTTCCTGCGCACGCGGTTGAAGGGACGCGGTGCCGACATGCTGGCGTGGTTTCGCAGTCCGGCCCGCGCCACATGAGCTAGCGGAACTGCTTGGCAAACTCCACGACCTCACGCTCCGCCCAGCGGCCGTCGTAGGCCGGATCACTGTCGCGTTCGCCGACAAAGGCACAATGTCCACCGTCCTCAGTCTCGA
The DNA here is from genome assembly GCA_049673585.1 of Candidatus Sulfotelmatobacter sp. Lineage (GTDB taxonomy): Bacteria > Acidobacteriota > Terriglobia > Terriglobales > Acidobacteriaceae > Sulfotelmatobacter. Next base: position 439,839 of record JBATXV010000013.1, read on the forward strand.
CATAAGTAATGTTGCGATTCGAGAGCAGCGCCTGGCGCGTTTCCGGCAGGATGCGCACGAAAGGATCGTTGGCCGCGTGAATCACCAGCGCAGGCTTCGCAATGCGGCTGACCACGTTCGCAGCAGCGGCTCGGGCGTAGTAATCATCCGCGCCGGTGAAACCGCAATAGTAGGCGGTCACGCGGTCGTCAAACTCGCGCAAGGTTTTAACTCCGCGCAGACGCGAAGCGTCGAAGTCCCGGGGAAACAAACGTACCTTGCGGCGAAAGCGGCGAAATAACTGGAGCAGGAAATAGTATTCGTAAATGCGATTGGCAGGTTCGTGCAGCGCATCGGCCCCGGCCGCCAGATTCACCGCTGGGCAAACTGCCGCCATCCCGCGAAACTCTGTTGGACCGTCGCTTCCCCACTCCCCGGCGAGCTTTAGCACGAGATTGCCGCCCATGGAAAACCCAATCAGCACGAAGCCGGGAATTCCGTCGCGCTCGACCAGGTTGCGGGCCACCGCCGCCACATCGGCCGAACGGCTGGAGTTGTAGAGAGTAGCGGCGCAATGATCCATGCCGCCGCAGTTGCGCTGGTTCATGCGCACCACGTTCATCCCCGCCGCGAGCCCGTTCCGTGCGATCCCCAGCATGTATTGCGACTCGCTCGATCCCTCCAGCCCATGTACCACAATCAGCGTCAGGGCTCTCCGGTCCTTCTGCCAGTGACAGTGGCACAGGACAGGAATGCCGGGTTCCACCTCGATCAGGCGCTGTTCCGCCGGGGGCAGATCGATCCGGCGCGGAAGAAAAAAAGCGGCGAGAGTTTGCACATGCCCGCCCCGCAACCAGGAGTGTGGACGGAAGATCGAGGGCACGAACGCCGACGGCTTCTCGGTGACGCCGTCTTCAAACTCAGCTTTTGATGGAAGTCCCAGGCGTCACCGCCCCTGTCTGCAAAATAGGTCTACAAAATAAGTTAGCGAAGCAAGTTTGCGAAGTTCCCGCGAATTGATTCTAATAGGAAATAGCCATTTCTACGGGAGTGATCCTAATGCCGATTTTTGAATACATCTGCCGGGAATGCCAGCACGAGTTTGAAACCCTGGTCTTCGGTCGCGACAAAGCCAAGTGCCCCAAGTGTCAAAGCCAGAAGCTGAGCCCGCAGCTTAGTGTGTTTGCCGTGTCCGCGAAGAGCACTGCTGGTTCGCCAGCCCCGTCTGGCGCGTGCGGCTCCTGCGGCGACCCCCGCGGTCCCGGCGCATGCTCGCTTGGAGATCTCGATTAAATCCTCACCCCGAACACCCAGGAAATCAAACTTTCGGCATTGCTCTGCGGGTGACTGAGGTTACCTATGCTTTCCCACCCGGTCCGCCTACCATGCCCTGACCTCCCTTTGAATAACCAAGGAGCATCGCATGGATCGCCGCAGCCAACAGCGCGTCTTCGTTGATCTCCCCGTCCAGATCTACGGCGTAGATACGTATTCGCGGCCCTTCACTCAGGCCGCCAGCCTGCGCTCCATTAGCGGCCGCGGCGCCACCTTGCAGTGCGTGGACGCTCAACTCAAGCCGGGGGACGTGGTCGACCTTCTTTACCAGGGCTCGAAAGCGCAATTCCGCATTGTGTGGTGCGGCAAGCCGGGAACTGAAATGGCCGGGGAAGTGGGACTCGAGAGTCTCTCCACCGGCGCGACGCTTTGGGACGTTGATCCGCTGCGCTGCGCCGCTGCGGCGGGCCAGGGTTAGGGGAACTATATTCTCCAGTGTGATGGACCGCGCCGTTGAATCTCAATTCACAGAAAGTCCGAGCGGAAGGCTAGTGTTTGTTCCGTGGTCGAGGTAATTTTGCGAGAACTGCGACTTCTCATCAATCCCAAGCTGTAAACTCACCAGAGATGCAAGTGAAGATTCTCGGTTCCGCGGCCGGAGGCGCGTTTCCGCAATGGAATTGTGCCTGCTCAAACTGTCGCTCCGTGCGCTCCGGCACGTTTCATGGAAAGCCGCGCAGCCAGACCCAGATTGCAATCACAGAAAACGGACGCTCGTGGTTTCTTCTCGGTGCGTCCCCTGACCTGCGCGCTCAAATCGAATCCGCGCCTGAGTTGCATCCGCGCGAGGGCGTGCGCCAGTCCCCCATCGCGGGCGTGGTGCTGGCCAGCGCCGATCTCGACCACGTCCTCGGGTTGCTTCTGCTTCGCGAACTTCAACCGCTGCGCATCTACGCCACGGCCTCGGTGCGCCGCATTCTGGTTGAAGACAACTCGATGTTCGGCATGCTGCATCGTATTCCAGACCAAGCTAAATGGATTGATTTTGAATCGGGAAAGGAATTTCCTTTGTGCGATGCTCAAGGTGAGGATTCTGGTCTCCGCTGCCAGGCGTGGCCGTTGGGCAGTCATTATCCTCCCTATGCCACCGCCGAACGGCAATCGCGACTTTCCCCAGGCGAGGCATCTTTGGGCTTGATCATCAATTTGAAATCCGGCTCGCGGTTTGCCTATATGCCAGCAGTTCCACACATAGATGATGCACTGCTCGAGCAACTCGACGCCTGCGACGTCCTGCTCTTCGATGGCACATTCTGGAGTGACGACGAACTGATTCGCATTCAGGGCAGCGCACAAACTGCGCGCCAGATGGGCCACATCCCCGTCGAGAACGTGCTGCAGAAGTTGGCGGGAGTGCGCCACCCGCGTAAAATATTTCTGCACATCAACAACACCAATCCCATGCTGGACGAGGCGAGTCCCGAACATCGGCGAGTTCGGGACGCAGGCTGGGAAATTGCGGAGGATGGATGGCAGTTCGATCTGTAGAAACCGAAACCGCATCGCCGGGCGCCTCCCCGCTTTCGAATGAGGAGTTGCGCGCGCGATTTCAGGCCGTGGGTGAGGAGCGCTACCATCACCAGCATCCCTTTCATCTGTTGATGCATGAAGGCAAGCTCAGCCGCGGACAGCTGCAGGCTTGGGCGCTGAACCGCTACTACTATCAAAGCATCATCCCCATCAAAGATTCGGTCATCCTGTCGCGCGGTCCTGACCCGGTGTTTCGCCGCGCCTGGCGCAAGCGCGTGGTCGACCACGACGGTGACGCTACCAGCGAAGGCGGCCTCAAGCGCTGGATAAAATTGGCCGAAGCGACCGGTCTCGACGCAAATCGGGTCCGTGGCGGCAACGGAATTCTTCCGGCAACCCGCTTCGCGGTCAATGAATACTTGAACATTGTGCGTAGCCGGTCTCTGCTGGAGGCAGTCGCATCCTCGCTGACAGAATTGTTTTCGACCAAGCTGATCACCCTGCGCGTGGAAAAATTGCGCCAGCATTATCCCTGGCTCGTGGGAGGCTTGGACTATTTCGAAGCCAGACTTTATCAAGCGCCGGAGGATTCGCAGTTCGCAGTGAACTACGTCTACGACAACGCGAAGACGCGCGCCGAGCAGGAGTTAGCGGTCCAGGCCCTGCGCGACAAGTGCGACATTTTATGGGCGCAGCTCGATGCTCTCTACTTCGCCTACGTCGAGCCGGGATGGCCGCCGCCGGGCGCGTTTCACATCGAGGGCAGCTGATATGAAGTTTGTCATTCCGACCGGAGTGGAGCGCAGCGAGCGCAGTGGAGGAACCTGCTTTTGCTTGCAGCTCCACTGCAGACCAGGTTTATGCATTCGGACTGTTTCCGGGAGGCAGCATTCGCCTACATCGAACCGGAATGGCCGCCTCCGGACGCGTTTCGTATCGAGGCCAGCTAGCATGCCTCGGAAATCCAATACGAAACTCTGTCATTCCGACCGGAGCATTGCGATTGGTTTCATCAATCGCGATGCGGAGTGGAGGAACCTGCTGTTGCTTGCAGCGGACGACACTCGGGGGACACGACACTAACATGCCCCCTCCCGAAGACTCCAGCCAGCCCCGTCTTGCCACCGGCTGCCGCTGGGCCACAGAAAAGGAAAAAGAAAAACAAAATAAGCCCAGCAGCAAACCAGAACGCACCATCCTATATCCCGAAGGCGCGCTTCGCCTGCGCGACACGGGCCTGCTCGTCCTCGAGCGCTGCGACGGCCAGCGTACCTTCGGCGAAATCATCGCCGAGCTGCAGGCCAAGTTCGGCGACGCGGACCCTGAGAAGATTCGCGCCGACATCGGCCTGTTTCTCGAACAACTGCGGCACAAGCGGATCGTCGATTACTAGACCAGATTCACAGTTACTCTATCCGCCACGGCGTTTCGACAGGTCTTCTGTGGCCAGCAAGATGCTGCTGGTATCGAATATTTTTGTCGGTGTCCGCGTGGAGGCGTTACATGTCAAGGAGAATGAGCATCTGCAGAGAGCGAACCGGGAGTGTTTTTAAGAAAATCCACAAACCCATTGTGACGTCCGACCTTGCCTTCGCCTCGAAATCAAGCCATCATGGTCAAGGCGGAGGCGGTGGGCTCAAATGACGTGGGAAAGCCCGCAAGTCGTTTGCTGTCAAGATTTTGATATCTAAATCTTTTGGGATCAAGATTTTGACACACCTGTTCTGCAAAAGCCGCGCTGGGCAAGGTTTTCAGAGGCATAGGGGGAGGGGGGATATCCTAACGGATAATACCTTCCATAGAAAAACTCAGCCCTCCGGAAACAACTGAAGCGCCTCGCAGAAAGAATTATTTCGACGACAAATCCACAGGCCAATTGATCCGCAGCAACCATGATTCCCAACCCGCTGGCCCTCATCGCCGAGATCACCCACCGCTGCCCTCTGCACTGCGTCTATTGCTCGAATCCCCTTGAGTTGTCTGCAGCGAGTTCGGAGCTTTCTACCGCGGAGTGGGTCGATATTTTCCTGCAGGCCGGCAAGCTCGGAGTGCTGCACGCGCACTTCACCGGAGGCGAACCGCTGGCTCGTCCGGATTTAACCGAACTCGTCGCGGGCGCGCGAGCCGCAGGCCTTTACACCAATCTCATCACCTCCGGCATAGGCCTGAATGAATCGCGACTGCAAGCATTAGTCGATGCCGGACTCGATCACATCCAGATCAGTTTTCAGGATTCGCGCGAGGAGGCAGCCAACTGGATTGCCGGCGCCAAAGCACATGCGCACAAAATCGAATTGTCGCGACTGATCCGCGAACATAAGCTCGCGTTCACTGTGAATCTTGTCGTCCACCGGCAGAATATCGATCATCTCGAGGAGATGATCGCTTTCATCGAGCGGCTCGCACCCGAGCGCATGGAGATCGCCCACACCCAGTATTACGGCTGGGCATTGCAGAACCGCGCGGCGCTGTTGCCCACGCGGGTGCAGCTAGAAAAGGCCGTGAAAGTGGTCGCTGTCGCCGAAAAGCGCCTCGCCGGACGCATCCGCGTCGATTCGGTTGTGCCTGACTACTATGCGCGCTTTCCCAAGGCCTGCATGGGAGGATGGGGACGAAGATTGATGCTCATCAATCCCGCCGGCAAGGTGCTTCCCTGCCACGCTGCAGAAGTTATTCCTGGCCTCGAATTCGAAAACGTACGCCGGCAGACTCTGGAGTTCATCTGGAAAGAGTCTTCCTCATTCCAGCGCTTTCGCGGCGAAGAATGGATGCCGGAACCGTGCCGCAGTTGCAACCAGCGCACCGAAGATTTTGGCGGATGCCGCTGCCAGGCGTTGCTGCTCGCCGGCAATGCAGCCGCGACGGATCCAACCTGCTCGCTCGCACCTGCGCACCACATCGTCGAGGCCGCGTTGGCAGAAGCCAATTCGAGCGCTGCAGTTTCGCAGCCCGTCGCCGCAACGTCATTCGTGCAGCTGCAACAGCGCGCCGCAAATCTTTGGAGTTACCGCACCAATCCTGAGTAGGCGGCGAACCTACCAGCGAAAACCAATCGTAATGGGGCGAAAATCGGTGGTGATGCCGTTATGCGATCCGTGCATGATGCGCCATTCCGCATAGATCTCGACGCCACTGGGCATCTTTCGCGTTACTCCTCCGCCGCCGTCGAGTCCGAATTCATTCAGACTGGAATTGGCAAAGCTGCCATTGATGGCAAGGCCGAAATTGTAATTCTGGCACGCTCCCCACCAGTTCCAGAACCCATTGCATGCCGAACCTGGAACCGTGGTGCTGCCGCTCAAATTCCCGGCCCGATGGTAATAAGCTGGTCCAAGAAAGACATATCCACCCCAGACCTCGTTCACGGGAACATTGATGATGGGTTCGAGCGTCACGGCGAGAGCATAGTTTCTGGATCCGGTCGCCTGGGCCAGTTGCACGGTGGAGTCGCGCAGCGGCAGGTCGGCAAAAATTAAGTCCGCGCGCAGGCCCAAATACTTGTTGCCGTTCCGCGCCACACCCGCTGTCCCCACAACGCCTCCGCCTCTCACCCATGTCTTGGTCGCGCCACTGTCAAGGTTGGCGCCGCCACCTACGTTGAACTCCCAGTTCTTATAGTCGTGAGGCCGCGCTTTCCGGTGCGCTGTGGTGGACTCCTCGTCAGAGGCCGCCTGGCCGTTGGCAGGTTGCTGCGCAGTCTGGTCTGGGGAGGCCGATGGCTGCGTCGCAGGCGCCGGGGCTGCCGGCGCTGGTGTTTGCCCAGCGGGCGGTGCCTGGGCGACCCCTTGCGGTCCCATCAGAATTGTAAAAACCAGCAGCGTCAGCGCACTCGCGGTCAGGCTCGCGAACTTTCCCATCATCCATTCTCCTCCCATAACCGGGCGTGGTGGCGGACCGTAAGCGCTCGGCATGAAGAGGCAAGAGGCGCCGTCAGTAAAGGTTCCGCTTCTGATTTCCCGCAGGCAGGCATTTGCCTGGCCCCGGCGGGATCGCATCATCTTATCAACTTTGATGCCGACTCTGCGCAGCGAGCCGCCCGGAGGGATCAGCCGGCCCCCTCCGAGCCTCAATTCGCACTCGGTTTTCACTTCGCGGAGGTCGCAACTCCCACGTATGATAAAAACAACTTTCTACGTTCGAGAGCACTTTTGCCCAACACTCCGCCAGAGCAGCCGCTGGATGCCGTCGCCGCCTCCCGGGATCATGCGCCCGCGCGCCGGGTCGCGCTGGTGGGCTTCGGAACCGTGGGACGCGCGGTGGCCAAGATTCTTGGCGAGCGTGGCGCAGGTAACGGCTTACTCCGGCTCACCCACATCTGCAATCGCAACATCGAGCGTAAGAAACAGCCCTGGCTTGCCGAGCGCTGGATTCCAACTGACCTAGTCTGGACCGACGACTTCCACACCGTCCTCAACTCCGACGTTGATATTGTTATTGAGTTGATCGGTGGCCTTCACCCCGCGGAAGACATTGTGCGTGGCGCCCTTACGGCAGGTAAATCAGTGGTCACGGCCAACAAGCAGCTCATCGCGCGTCACGGCCCGGACTTGTTGCAGCTCGCCAGCACAAAGGGCTGCCAGCTCGAGTTCGGAGCGTCCGTCGCCGGCGGCGTTCCCGTTCTTCCCGCCCTCCGCACCGGCCTCAGCGGAGATCGACTCCACGGCATTGCGGGCATTTTGAACGGCACCTGCAACTATATTCTCAGCCGCATTGAGACCGATCGCATTCCCTTCAGCGAGGCGCTAGAGGAAGCGCAGGCGCGGGGCTATGCCGAAGCCGATGCCAGCGAAGATCTCGACGGCGGCGACGCCCGCGCCAAGCTTTCCATTCTCGCGCTGGCGGGGTTGCATGTCCGGGTTTCTCCTGAAAACATTCGCGCCCGCACCATCCGCCCCATCGACGCCGTGGATTTCGATTATGCTGCCGAGCTGGGCTGCACCATCCGGCAGATCTCGCGCTCCGATCTGAAAGACACGACGTTGTTTGCCGACGTCGGGCCCAGCCTGGTTCCCACGTCGTCTCCCTTTGGACGCGTGCAAAGAAATCTGAATCTGGTTTTGACTTCAGGACAATACGGCGGCGATATGGCTTTTCTGGGCGCCGGCGCGGGAGGAGATCCCACAGCCGTTGCCGTCGTCTCAGATTTGATGTTTGTGGCGCAAAGCCTCGCGGCCGGAAGTTCTTCGGCGGGAGGGCGTGCGCATCGTCCGCTGCAACTGGTATCGCCAAAAGTCAGCTGCGACTTTGAGACGCCCTGGTATCTGCGCTTTCTGGTGAAGGACCAGCCCGGCATCATCGCAGGCCTGGCTGCGATCCTTTCATCTCATCAACTGAATATTGATGCCGTGCTGCAAAATCCTGGCTTCGATAAAAACGCACTGCCCTTCGTCATCACGCTCGAGCCTTGCCACGACGCACAGCTCCAACCCGCGCTGCAGGAAATGTCCGCGCTGCCTTTCGCGCTCCGTCCCTGTCTCTGCCTACCGATTCTGCGCTAGCTGGCTTTACTCCAAAACGGATTCTTCAGGCCTGCAGGCGCCAAGGCGCTGTCCGTAGTCGTTTCCGCTCCCGAGTCGTCTGAGATTTTCTCATCCAGCAAACGGGACGAAGGTGCTTGGGTATCTTCCTGGCAATAGGAAGGCGTGGTAGGAGAAGGAATTTCTAATTTCACAGCCAACCTCCGCATTTTCTATGATCTAGTTCTATTAAAACACTCGGCAGGACTTTCGCAGGCCGCAAAATCCCGATGGGCTGCATCGAAAAATCAGCAGCTGGAGAATTCGCTGGCATGGCATTATGTCGAACCCTTGATAGAACTGCTAGGATGTCGAGTCACGCGACACCGTAAGAATTCCGAAACATTCTCCTGAGGAAGACCTTTCATGAACTACCGCAAGTTGGGACGAACCGGTTTCGATGTCAGCGATATCTCCTACGGACTCTGGGGCATGAGTGGGTGGAGCGGCTCAGACGACCGCCAGTCGCTCGACTCCCTGCAACTCTCCGTCGATGCAGGTTGCAACTTCTTCGACACCGCATGGGCCTACGGCGAGGGCAAAAGTGACGGTTTGCTGGGCGAAATCATGGCGCGCAACTCCAATAAGCGCCTGTACGCCGCTTCGAAAATTCCTCCCGCCAATGACAAATGGCCCGCGCTGCCGACCTATAAATATCTCGATGTTTTTTCCCCCGATCACGTCTTCAAATACGCTGACCTGATCCGCAAGAAACTTCGCGTCGATTCGATTGATGTTTTGCAATTCCATGTCTGGGATGATAGCTGGACCGACGACCCGGAATTTCTCTCGACCGTTGAGAAGTTGAAAGATGGAGGCTGGATCCGCTACTTCGGCCTCAGCCTCAACCGCTGGGAGCCAGAGAATGGCCTCAAAGCCCTGCACACCGGAGTGGTCGACGTGGTGCAGGTAATCTACAACATCTTCGATCAGGCGCCCGAAGACAAGCTGCTTCCCATTTGCCAGGAACTCAATGTGGGCGTGATTGCGCGAGTGCCGCTCGATGAAGGCAGCCTCGGCGGCAAAATGACGCTCGAAACCCGCTTCCCGAAAGACGATTGGCGGTCGCTTTACTTTGGACCAGAAAATCTGGCGAACACGATTCAGCGCGTCGACAAGCTTAAGAAGATCGTGCCCGCAGGCATGACGCTGCCGGAAATGTCTCTGCGCTTTATTCTGTCTCATCCTGCCGTCAGCACCACGATCGTTGGCATGCGCAGCCCGCAACACGTGCGCCAAAATATTGCCGCCAGTGACGCCGGACCTCTCGATCGAGGCCTGCTCACCGAATTGAAAAAGCATCGCTGGGACCGCAAGCCGCAACGCTGGTCGGATTGAGCCCAGGCCCGTGCCCGCGGCAAGGCCTTCACGCTACGGCCTCTGGTAGTAGCTCGCTCCGCCCTCTAGTCTTTCTCATGTCAAGACCATGCAAGCAAATTCGCGCCGCTCCGCGATCATTCTAATTCTGTCCGCCATCTTTCTCACTGCAAACCTCTACGCGCAGAACCCGCGCGGGTCGCTGCGCGGCACGGTGCAGGATGTTAGTGGCGCACGCATCGCCTCCGCGAAAATTATCGCGCAACTATCAGGCTCCTCGATTCAACGTGAAGCCTCCAGCGAAGACCGCGGCGAGTTTCGTCTCGATGATCTTCTGCCGGGCAACTACCGCGTCAGCATCACTGCCGCGGGGTTTGCCCCGGCGCAGGCGGATGTCTCAGTCGCCGTCGCCAACGTCCGCGATATTACGGTCACCATGAAGCCGTCGTCGGTGCAGCAGACCGTCAACGTACCGGGAAGCTCTTCTTCGATTACGACCGAAACGATTGACACGTCGAGCGCGGTGCGCGGAGGCGTGGTCGGCACGCAGGATCTGGAAACTCTGCCGCTCCCGGCACGAAGTTTCGCCAACATTGCCTATCTCGTGCCCGGTACCGAGCCCGTCGAGCCTTCCGACCCCACTAAAGCGCGCATCACCGCAGTTTCAACCGGGGGAAGCTCCGGATTGAACAACGAGCTATCGGTGGATGGCGCGGAAAATTCCGACGACTGGATCGGCGGTTTCCTGCAAAACTTCTCGCCCGATGGAGTTCAGGAATTTGCGGTGCGCACTTCGAACGAAGACGCCGACACGGGTTGGACCACGGCCGGCTCGGTAGTAATCACCACCAAGCACGGGACCAACGACTGGCACGGTGACGCAGCTTTTTTCGATCGCCAGGCCGCACTGAACGCTCGCTTTCCCATCGAGAACCCCGCACCCAATCCGAAGCAGCCGTTCTCCCGCCAGAACTATGTTGGAACCATCGGCGGTCCCATCGCAAAAGATAAAGTCTGGTTCTTCACCTCATTCGAAAATGTTCACGAAGACGCAAGCATCGCCTACAGCCCGGCCAGCACAACGCAGTTCGACGCGCTCTCGGAATTGGCGTCCGAGGGATTGATCACTGGCATTCCTTCCATCCCGGTTCCCGCCACCGTTCCTATCCCCTTTCGCGACTACCTCAGTTCGCTACGCTTTGACTGGGCACAATCGCAAAAATCGAACTGGTTCCTGCGCCTATCCTCAGACAGCTACATCACGCACAATGCCCTGGTGCAGCAGGCCACGCTGCCTTCGACCGGCCTGCTAACGCACAACAATTACTGGAACGTGGCGGTCAGCAATAGCTATGCCTTCAATTCAACCTGGCTGGGCAATCTGGTTCTCGACGCCAGCCTGTTGCATCTGACGCAGACGCGGAATTCCGATCTCGGCTTCGCCATCCAGTTTCCCTTCAGCGTGACGGCGCTCACTGTCTCCGGCTTCGAGACTTTCGGCGACAATCAGTTTGCCACGCCCATCACCCTTTTCCCCGACCTGCGCAATCAGGACAAGTACCAGTTCCGCTACGACCTGAGCCACGTTGTGCGCGACCATGCGTTCAAGTTCGGAGTCGACTTCATTCACGAGCCGGTGCTGAGCGGCGCGTTCGCGTCCACAGCCGAGCAGTTCACCACCTATCCCTCCAATCCCGATTGCTACATCAATCCGCCGGGCCCCGACTGTGGCGGCATCACGACTGCCTTGCCGTTTTACTATACCCCTCCGAGCGCGATGTGTAATCCGATGCCGGATCCGAGCACCGGCATCGGTTGCACGTTTACTCCCGCCGGCGACGGAAGCTTTTCGCAGAACGTTCAGCGTCTCGGACTCTATGTCGAAGATTCCTGGCGCGTCTCGCACCAGCTCACCGTCAATTATGGCTTGCGTTACCAGACAACTTGGGGACTATTCATAGGTTCGGGTCGAAGCGAAGCGGATAACTCCGCGTATGTGACCCTGCAGGCGTTGGATATTACGACCGTCCCTAGCGTGCCCAACGACTACCGCAAGCAAATCGCGCCTCGCCTCGGCATCGCTTACTCCCCCGGCAGCAGCGGGAAGACGGTAATTCGAGCCGGGTTCGGCGTCTACTATGACGATCTCGCGCAAAACGGATGGGCGACAGCATTTCAGGGCGTAAACGATTCGAATTACGCAAGAGGACCGTGCAGCTTTAGTGGAGGCACATTCACGGGAGCGGGCTGCCTGACGGGCGGCGCAGGCGCCACCGGCAATCTGATCGGCTCTCCTTACAAAACGCCGTACGCCATTCACACCACGGGCGGGATTCAACACGCTTTCAACCAGCGCTGGCTGGCCAGCGCCGATTACGTTCACGAGCAGGGCAATCACGGCTACCGCGCCTTCCCCTACACTGGCGGCACCAACCTATTCGCTCCGGGCGTTCCCTCGGCCGATCAGACAGCTGTAGTGCCTAATGTCAATGTGTTCGAGTCCGACAACCGATCCAGCTACAACGGGCTGATGTTGCATTTGCAAGGCAATATGCGCCGCTTTAATCTGGTCGCAAACTACACACTTTCCAAGGCACAGACCTGGGGATGCGTGCTCGGCGAACTGTTCGACTATGTCGATGGCGTCTGCCAGGTACCGAGCGGATTTAATTATCCGAATGCCGGACAGCTGGATGCTTTCGGACCCGGCGACTACGGTCCCTCCGGCGAGGACGTTCGCCACCGCTTCGTGCTGGCGGGAATCGTCCACATCCCCGGCGGCTTCGAATTGAGCAGCGTGAACCAGTTCGAGAGCGCGCGCCCCATTACCATCACAACGGCCGACAACAGTGGTCGGATTTCAATCTCCTTGAACGACGGCCCCGACGCATATACCAGCCTTGACGAATTCCGAGGCACTCCTTACATCCAGTCAGACCTGCGCGTCACGCGGCCGATCAGTATCAATGAACGCTGGCGAGTCGATCCCTTTATCGAATTTTTCAACCTCTTCAACCGCAACAACCCGGGCGCAAACTTCGCCGTGAACATCGCGCAGATTCCCGGGGCTCAATTTGATGCGAATGGCGCCGTCAACGGAATTTGCAATCCGAACTGCGTGCCCCTCACCAGCCTGAAGCAGCTTGAAATACCTGAAGGCGCGCTGGGAGATTTCTTTGGTCCCGGCACAACCGTCGGCATTCCCTTCGCCGCGCAGCTCGGAGTGCGGGTAACGTTCTAGAAATCACCGCGTTTTCCGAAAGCCGGATTGACACTGCCGAATAGCTGCCGTATCGTTTTTAAAACGAAAACCTCGAATCACCAAATACTTCTTACCCAAGACGAGGCCCTCCTATGAGCGACGACATGAAAAAGGATGCATTTTCGCGGCGCGGATTCCTGGAAATGGGGACGGCGGCATTGGCCGCTGCCGGAATGCTGTCGGCCGACGCCGCAGCCCAGAATCAGAAACCCTACCCGACCAAGAATGATCGCAGCGCCAGCGCCCCTGGCCCAGGCAATCCCTCGATCGATGCCCAAAACCCCGATTCTTTTTTGCCGCCATCCACCGACGCTGGTGGAGTACAGACCTTCAAGTATCCTTTTGGACTCTCGCACAAGCGCATGCAAGAAGGGGGATGGTCGCGCGAGGTCACGATCCGCGAGCTTGCCGTTTCCAAGACGATTGCCGGCGTGGATATGAGATTAACCGCGGGAGGCATACGAGAGCTGCATTGGCACACGGCGGCCGAGTGGTCCATCATGCTCTATGGGAACGCGCGCATCACCGGGCTTGATGCGGAGGGCAAGAGCTTTGTCAGCGATGTAACGGAAGGTGATCTCTGGTATTTCCCCACGGGTATTCCGCATTCCATTCAAGGCCTGGGTCCGGACGGCTGTGAGTTTCTGCTGGTGTTCGACGATGGCAACTTCTCGGAATACGAGACCGTCCTGCTCACCGACTGGATGGCACACACGCCCCACGAGGTGCTCTCGAAAAACTTTGGAGTAAGTGAGCAGGCTCTGGAAAACTTGCCGAGGCGGGAGAAGTTTATCTTCCAGGCGCCGGTACCTGGCCCGCTGCCTGCGGACCTGAAAGCGACCGCCGGCTCGCTTGGATTATCACCCATCGATTTCTCTTATCGCACCTCGCAGCAACCGGTAACCAAGCGCACCAAGGGTGGCGAGGTGAAGATCGTCGATTCGAGCAAATTCAAAATTTCCACCACGATTGCCGCAGCCATCGTCACCGTCCATCCCGGAGGGATACGCGAACTGCACTGGCATCCTAACGCCGATGAATGGCAGTACTACATGAGCGGCTCAGGAAGAATGACCGTGTTCGCCACCGGAGGACGCGCCCGCACCATGGATTTTCAAGCCGGAGACGTTGGGTACATCCAGAAGACGCTGCCCCACTATATTGAGAATACAGGTGACACCGACCTGAAATTTCTGGAGATGTTCAAGAGCAGCTACTATCAGGACCTCGCGCTCTCGGAGTGGCTCACGCACACGCCGCCGGAGCTCGTAATGGAGCACTTGGGCATCGATCGGTCAACTCTCGAAGCCATGCCGAAGGACGATATCGCAGTAATGCCGAAGTAGAACTGAAGCACAATCACAATGAAGAGCGGCGCGGAACGATCCTCTACCTTACCAGCCACTCCGTCGCCTCGTGCACGCGCACCAGCAGCTGGCTGTAAGTGATGGCCAGAGTAACCACCACGGCCGCCACCGAGCACAGGGGATACACCAGCGAATATCCGGGAGCCGGACTTTGCTGCGGTTCGGTCCAGGCAATCAAGCGCTCGACGCGCGCATTCACGGACTTCGCCGGGCTGCGGACCAAGGCCATGGTCAGTTCCGCGGGCGGCTCCAGTGGAGCCAGGCGCGACAACTTGATCAGCGCCGCGGCCAGATCTAAAGCTTCCGCGGCGCTCGAGACTGCAGCATCATCAGCCGCCATTTCGGTAGCTTCGCACCAGGCGTGCTCCAGCTCGGCCATGCCCGGAAACGCTACCAGGCGCAGAATCAGCTTTCGCAGATTGTCCCGGCGTCGGACATGCATGACCTCATGCCGGAGCGCGGTCTCGAACTCGCGCTCGCTCAGCGCAGACTCCGCGGCTTGCGATAGCCACACGCTCGGCCGCAGAATGCCAGCCACGGTAAGCGGTGGAGCAACGGCGGAAACACGCACCGGGACCAATGCCCCGCAGTCGATGGAAGAAGAATCGACGGCCCGGGAACTGATCATGCGCGCCTCGCTCGACCACTGCGCTACAGTTCGTGAAGCCTGCCGCAACGCCGCAGCTGCCTTCCACATCCCCGCCAGTAGTACGGTCATCCCACACAGGCCCAGCAACACAGGCACGGCTCCCAGCGGCTCGTTCACGGCGCGGGGTTCGAGTACCAGGAACGAAGGCACCGCCAACACCAGGGTCACCCCGGTCGCAATCACGAACGGAAGCAGGCGCATGGCAAAAAGCAGATTGGCGCGGCGTCTCGCGGAATGGCGTTGGGCGGCAAGCCACCCGCGCTTCCACACGCCGTAGACTGCCAATGACAAGAGGCCATACAGCATCACAAAGATTGAGAAAGAAACTGCGATCCCGCGCAACGCGAACATCATTCTTTCTCCTTCTTGATGCTTTCCCCTCGACTTGTTTCTGGCCGCCCCAGTTCCCGTTGCCCCAGTTCGCGGCGCTTGCGTTCGACCAGTTTCTGCAGGTCGTCGAGCAACTGCGCGTCCCTCTCACCCAGGATTTCCACTAGAAACGAGAGCGGTAAAGACGAAGCCGGAGCCGCATCGAGCAACTGGCGAAACGCATGGCCCGCAGTCTCCCGGTGCAATTCCTCACGGCTGAGCCTCGGAACGTAGCGGAACGCCCGGTTTTCCTCCGACCGCGTCAGAAAACCTTTTTTGAACAGCCGGTCCAGAGTGGTCATCACCGTGGTGTAGGCCAGGTCGTCGGAGACCCCTTCGACCAGTTCGCGGACGGTCGCACTGCCTCTGGCCCACAGCGCGTCAAGCATGCGCTGCTCCAGCGGCCCCAGTTGCCGGGAAGAGTTTCTTAATGGTTGGAAAATCCGCTTCATCCGCGTGCCTGCAAAAGCTCCTCGCTCTGAGGCATTTTACACGGAGTCAAACTCCCAAGGAACTTACCCCGCCGAGCACGCCGAGAGAGCGCCGGGAAGAAACAATCAGAACCTCGGCGTTCTCGGCGGCAAATCTTTCTCACGCCGCGCCCTCGTTGCGCTTCTCAGTCACATCTTCGATAGCCAGTAGAATAAATGGACGGCCGGGCTGCATTTCAACCCGGCGGGCGTTGAGCAGCATGTTCCGCGGCCCCAGGTGGGGAAAATCGTGGCTCATCTGGAAATCGTCGACGCGGGAGTTTTGCGGAACAATTTCCTCCAGCAGTTCGCGCAACTTCGGAATGTTCCACTGCCCGTTGCCCAGTTCATAAATCAGGCGCTTTTCCGTCTCTGCGCGGGACACGTCAAAAGCCCGGTAGAAAGCCGGGTTCGCGGCGGTAACCTGCAGCTTCGCGTTCAATACCAGAATCGGTTCCCGGGCGCTCTCGACAATCGTATCCGCATATTCGCGCGTCTGGTCGAGCGTGCGTTTCAAGGCGTCAACATCCTGCAAGCTGATCACTGCTCCTTCGATGCGGTTGTCCCAGGTCTTGTAGGGCCGCACGTGCAGCACCTGCCATCCGCCTTCCTTGGTGCGCACCTGCCGCTCCTGCGCGGCCGCGCGCCGGATGGCTTCGTTGGCCAGCGATTCCAAATCCTCCACGTCAAGGTTCGGCCGGATCTCGCCCAGGCGCCGCCCAATATCTCCCGGCAACAGGTTCAGCAATTTTTGCGCGGGCGGGGTGAAGCGGCGGATGCGTAAGTCGTTGCTCACCATCACCACCGGAATATCGACGTGCCCCAGCAGATTTAGCAAATCGTTATTGGCCGAGCCCAGCTCCGAATTGCGGTTCTGCATTTCCTCGTTGAGCGTAGTGAGTTCTTCATTGGTGGATTGCAACTCCTCCTTCGCCGTCTCCAGCTCTTCGTTGGTGCTCTGCAATTCCTCGTTGGCCGACAACACCTCTTCATGCGCCGACTTGAACTCTTCCGTGGTGGTTTCATGCTCGGTGATGAGCGACCGCAACTGCCCCCGCAGTTGACTCATCTCGCGCTTCAGAATCTCGGCGTCGCGCGCCGTGGCGCGAGCCACTTTCACCCCCTTGCCGGCTTTCACCTTGACCTCTGAAACTGCCGCCTTGCGAACCTCATCCTGAAATACCACCACGTAAAGCCGTTCCTGCGCGGAAGGCCCGCGCAACGGAACAACTTCAAGATTCACCTCGCGCGTTCCCTCTTCCGACTGAATCTGCACGCCTTCCTTCCGCACCGTGGCATTGGTTTTCTTGGCCGTCGTGAGCGCGGCACGCAAATCGACCAGCAGACCCTCGCGCGCCATCTTCGCCAGGCTGAAACTGGGTTGCCCGGCTGGCGGCTCCAGATACGCTCCAGTCTTGCCATGGAATTGCACAATCTCCAATTGATCGTTCACCACAATGCTGGCAGGAACAAACCGGTTCACCAGCAGATGCTCCACTTCCCGCTCCACCGTAAAAGGAGCCGGCAGCTCCCGCGGTTGCTTCATGTCTCCAGTCCGGATCGGCAAATAGTCGGTGTTCGCGAAGAAGGTCGTCAATCGTGCCGAGGTTGTCCTCTTCTGGTAGATTTTGTCCTTCTTGTCGACCATTCCGAAGTAGTCGGCAAATCCGCCCAGGTTTTCTGCCGCTCCCAGCATCAGAAACCCCCCAGGTTTCAGCGCGTAATGCAAGGTGGGAATAACCCGCCGCTGCAGTACTGGCCCCAGATAGATCAGCAGGTTGCGGCAGCTCACCAGATCGAGGTTCGAGAATGGAGGATCCTTCACCAGGTTCTGCTTGGCAAAAATGCACATATCCCGGATGGACTTGTTGACCTGAAAGCCTCCATCCAGCCGGATGAAAAATCTCTTCAAGCGGTCGACCGAGATCTCCGACACGGCCGCTTCTGTATACAGCCCGGTTCGGGCGCGATCGAGCGCGGTGTCGCTGATATCAGTCGCGAAAATCTGGATGGCTGTGGCCGCCTGCGAGATGTTCCGGCTGTGCACCCACATGTATTCCAAAAGCGTGATCGCAATCGAATAAACTTCCTCACCAGTGGAACAGCCCGCGACCCAAACCCGGATCGGATTATCCGGCTTGCGCCCTTCAAATAGTCTGGGATAAACGTGCTTGCGCAGCGCCACGAATGCCTCCGGCTCCCGGAAAAATCCGGTAACGTGGATCAACAGATCGCGGTACAGCTCATCCAGTTCTTCCGGCCTTTTACCGATGAAACGCAGGTAGTCCTTCAGCTTCGCCACGTTGTGCACCACCATGCGCCGCCGGATGCGCCGTTGCAGCGTGGTGTGCTTGTAGTTGGTAAAATCCACTCCGGTCGATTCCCGCAAAAGTCCGAAGAGCGCATTCAGTTCGCTGCCGACCATCCCCTGATACCCTTCCGCTTCCGCAGCGACTACCCGCGCCACGTAAGGATGCTGGCTGATTCCGGCGAGTTCGCGCGCAATATCCTTGGGGGAAAGAACGAAGTCGATGCAGCCGGCGTTCACCGCGTTGCGCGGCATGCTGTCATACTTCGCCGACTCCTCATCCTGGGCAAAAGTGATTCCGCCAGCCGCCTTGATGGCGCGGCAGCCTTCGGTGCCGTCCGAAGCTGTGCCCGATAAGATGACGCCGATGGCCTGTTGCCCGCCACTTTCCGCCAGAGAACGAAAAAAATCATCGATCGGCATGTGCTGTCCCCGGGTCAGCACCCGCGAACCCAGTTGCAGCGTCCCGTTTTTGAGGGTCAAATTAGTGTTGGCCGGAATCACGTAGGCGTGGTCCGGCTGCACCACTGCGCCCTGAACCACTTCGGTGACCGGAATCTTGGTCGTTCTCGACAGGATTTCCTGCAGCACGCTGCCATGCTTGGGGTCGAGGTGCTGCACCAGCACGAAGGCCATGCCGGTCTTTTCCGGCAGATGATGCAACAATTCGGAAAATGCTTCCAGACCGCCGGCCGAAGCCCCAATCCCCACGATGGGGAATTGTCCGGGGGACGTTTTGGCGTCGATCTCTACGCTGGCTTTCCGACGTGATTTCACCTGTTTGCGCGAAGAACTCTTCATCGAGCTCCTCCCAAGACGAACATTTCCTAAGGAGCCGGACCCCTAACGCGGGACCCGCGAATCTGCTTCCCCTCTGTCCGTCGCGACAGGCCCTGCGAGACGCGAGCGCGCCCGCAAGAAGATTCGATGCGCATTTTAGACCTGATGGTATGCAGGGTCAACGAGTCCGGCGAAGAAAAACGCGACGGGAAGCAAGTTCTTCCCAATATGGTCTGGTTTGCGTACCAGGGCACTCCGGACGATTTCGGCTACCGTTCCATCGCAGCCGGCTTCAAGAGTTCCCGCTCGATCCTTTGCCGGATTTCATCCCGCACCCGCCGGAAGACGGCCAATCTCTGTTCATGGGAGCCGTTTGCCTCAGCCGGGTCTTCGAGGCCCCAGTGCAGGGACTTATAGGTGTGCGGAAAAATCGGGCATTGCCGCTTGGCATTGTCGCAGACCGTAATCACATACGGTATCGTCTGCCCTACAAACTCCCGCACGTCCTTCGACCGCTGCTGAGAGATGTCGATCCCGATCTCGCCCATGGCTTCGATGGCCAACGGGTTCAATCCTTTAGGTTCGATTCCGGCGCTTAGCGGCTCGAACTCATCGCCTGCCACATGGCGCAAGTATCCCTCCGCCATCTGGCTCCGCGCCGAGTTGCCGGTGCAAAGGAAGAGAACCTTCGGCTTAGACACCGGAGTGCTCCGCTGCCGGCGCACAGCAGCCGGCAGCGCAGCATGCCGCGCTCGCGGATTGCGCTTTCTCCGGTAAATTGTCTTTGAGAACGACGAACACTTCCCACTCATTGCCATCAGGATCATGCACCCAAGTCTTGTCCTGCGTCGCATAGCAACAGTCGGTTTGCAGCTCGTCGCGAGTCACCAGACCAGCCTCCGCCCACTTTTGCCGAATACTTAGGACGTCCCCGGTCGAACCCACCTGAATGCCCATATGAGAGAGCGCCCCGGCGTCTTTGAACGGCACTTGGTTAAGCGTGAAATTCAGCGGCGGGTTCTGCACGTCGAACTTCGCGTATCCAGTTCGGACTTTGCTGGGCTCAATCCCAAACATCTTGCGGTAGAACTCGATGCTCTGTTCCACGTTCCTCACATAGATGGCAACATGCGCCTTCAAGGCAACCACCGTCTCCGCTGGCATAATTTCCTCGCTTCATATTCGCAGTAGCGAATGTGTTGAGCGTACCATTGGAACACACATTCGTCAAGGCATATGTATTTTGCTAAACTGGGAACATGAAACCGAATTCCTCGCTGGATGGGCTCTTTCGCGCCCTGGGCGACCCTACCCGCCTGCGCCTTCTCAACCTGATCGCCGGTCAGGAAATCTGTGTCTGCTATTTCACGGAAGTGATCGGCGCGCCCCAGCCCAAGATCTCCCGGCACCTTGCCTACTTGCGGAAAGCCGGCATCGTAGCGGCCAGACGTGAGGGCAAGTGGATGCACTACCGGCTGGCCGTTCCGCCTAGTCCGCATGTCGCTTCAATTCTGAAGAGTGTGCTCGAGGCTTTGAAGCAGGATAAAGCGCTGCAGCGCGATCGTCAGCGGCTCAGCCGAGCCTGCTGCGGCCCCAGGAGTCTGGTTCAACTGTTAGGAGCGCCAACCCCTTCGCTGGCCGGCGTAACGGAAGAGTAATTCTGGGGTGGGAAACGGGAATCGAACCCGCAACCGTCGGAGCCACAGTCCGGTGCTCTGCCAGTTGAGCTATTCCCACCGCCGCCTTGATTATAGCAACTTCGATGACAGCAAATCGGGGGCTGGCCCACCCTTGCAGCGCCACAACTGAGGCTGCCCCACCTTTCGCGGTTTTCGAAAGAGCCTGCCCTGAGCGGAGCCGAAGGGTGGGCACCCCGAACCAGCCGCTTCGGAATCCGGGGACAGACAGGACGTTCCCCATTCTTCTGCCCGGGCCGCCCTCGCGAGAACTAGAATTTCCACAACCACATTGTGACATCTAACCTTGTCCCCACGCCATCACGTGCGCGATCATGGTCGAGGCCGTGACGGTGGCACAAGCCAACCCGTTGCGCCCCGAAGTCCTTTGTTTCACGGATTTTAGTATCTAAGCTCTTTGACATCCGTATTTTGCCGGGAATTTCCTGCTAACGTGATGATTCCACTGAGGGGAGGGGGGAGGGGGATACCCCGATTTTCAGCGCGCGAGCGAGCGCCTCAGCTCCCGCCGCAATCATGCCCCAAACTTTATTCTCAGGTTGAAATCCACAGCGAGATGACGCGGCCTTCACTCCTCAGCCAAAAGGCGGTTCCACCAGGAACCGAGCAGGTGAGTCAGGCTGGAAAAGGACAAGCAGAAGAAGAAATAAGAGAGACTGTCGAGAATTTCAGAGAGAAAAACGGAAACTCGGGAGAGCGGCGCGCGACGCTCTGGCTGGTCTGCGGGGTTGAGAATTTCTTCGCTCACAGTTCCCAGGGAGAATCCTGTCTACTTATCCCCGCCCTACGCCAACGTATTCAAACCCCATGGCGCGCAGCCGCGCGGAATCGAGCAGGTTCTTCGTATCCACAATGATCGGCTTTTTCAGCAAATGCTTGATCCGGTCAAAATCGAGCGCGCGAAACTCCGGCCAGCCCGTACCCACCACCAGAGCGTCCATGCCTTCCGCCGCCGCATACGCCGATTCGCAGTAGCGCACCGAACCATTCAGCCGCAGCTTGGCTTCGGAAAGCGCGACGGGGTCGTAAGCACGCACCCGCGCGCCTTTAGCCACCAGAGTTTCAGCCAACCGCACGGCGGACGATCCCGCCACGGAATTCGTGTTGGGCTTGAACGCCATGCCAAGAATTCCCACGTCTTTGTTCTCGACCGAGTTCAATGCCGAAGCAATCTTCTCAACCAAGCGTTCGGCGAGAGTATGGTTCACGTCCCGCGCCGCGCTCAGCACTTTCAGCGGAATTCCATTCGACTTTGCCAACTCGGCCAGTGAATCCATGTCCGACTCGGCAAACACGCCGCCCATGCCCGCTCCCGGCTGCAGGCAGCGTGGAGCGATTTTCTTGTCCAGGCCGAGTGCCAGAGCCAGGCTGACGGCGTCCGCATTCACGCGTTCGCACAATGCCGCAACCTCGTTGATGAATGAAATCTTGGTCGCCACAAATGCGGTAGCCGATTCCCGCACCAGTTCCGCCGTCGCCTGGTTGGTAACAATCACCGGCACGCCGCGCATCACCAGAGGATGAAAAATCTGCTTGAGCACCTGCACCGCTTCGTTCGAGGTCGACCCCAGAATCAGGCGGTCAGGCCAGTTGAAGTCTTCTACGGCACAACCGTCGGTGAAGAACATGGGCTGCGAGACGATCGTTCCATGCAAGCCCGCATCTTTCAGCGATTTCTCAAGCGCGGAAGCCGTGCCCACGGACACTGGCGTGACGATGGTTAGAATCGGAGGCTTGACTGCCAGCTTCGCGATTCGCATCACCACGTCGGCGAGGTTATCGGCATTGTCTTCCGCCAGAAAAATGACTTGGGTCTTGCGCGCGAAGGATTCGATATCGGTGGAATACGCCAGGCGTCCCGCCCGCACGTTGCGCCGGATAATCTCCTTCAGATTCTTCTCAAAGAATGGGATGTTGCCCTGAGCCATCTCGACCATGCGTGACCGGTCAGGATGACAGCACGAAACCGGAGTGCCAAAATCTGCGAGACAGGCCGAAATCACTGTTCCCAGATAACCCGAACCGTAGACCCCGATCTGCATGCTTGCCCCTCCGGCTATGCCCCGACCCACGCCCAAAGCCGCTCCCGGCGCGGGATTTCCACAACTCCGTCTCTTTGTATTTACAGCCCAGCCAGCCCCCGCGCAACGCACGGGAGGGAGATGTACCAGGGGCCATGCGGTCTCGGCAGGCAGTAACGTAATCTTCGAGTAACCACGGTCGAGGTTACGGGAAGGATAGCGCGGCCTTCAGCGCGCTGGAGTGGGCTGGCAGCCCGAAGTGAAACCGGTGCAAGATTCGCCTACAGGCTGGCGGCCGCTTCTGCCACGGTGGGAGTCCAACTGACAAGCTTATCCATGCTCGTTACCTTCAATACGGTCGCAATGTGTGGGTTGGCCCCGGCCAGCCGCAGTTCTCCGCCAGCCTCCTTCACCAGCCCGGCCGACATCACGATGATCCCGACGCCAGTGCTGTCCAGATGAGTCACGCCGCTCAGGTCGAAGATGATCTTCTTTTCGTTTTTCTCGCGCACCAGAGTGTCGGTGGCCCATTCCAGCTGCTTGCACTCCCGGCCGATGGTGATTCTTCCCGTTATCTCGAGCACGACAATGTCAGGCGGCAGGCGCTTGGTCTGAATCTCCAGCATAAGAGTCCTTTCTGATGCGCGGCGATGCGAGACGGTTTGGGACCAATCCCGCAGGGAGGACCGTTCCTTGGCCGACCATATTAGGGGCCGGGCAGGGGCAAGTCAATGCGCTGCGCTCGGGCTAGGGCCTACGGCGTAACCAGGCTGCCGCCGAGTAGCACGGGCGCCAGGTCGACCCAGCAGTTCTGGGCGTCTTCCCGCACAAAGGTAAGCCGGTCGAGCAGGATGCGGCGGGTTCCCGCGTACTGCTGCCAACGTTCGCGGGCGACGCGCAGGGCTTGTTCTGCCATGGGCTCGGTCGCCATTTTCACGACCGTGAGATGAGGGATGTAAGGCCACTCCTCGGCGAAGGAGAGGATTTGCTTGTTCAGCTGGTCGTGCAATTCCTGCAGGCGCGAAGCGCCCGAGGTTACGCGAATGTAAACCGTGGGCGTGGTCGGAACAAACGATTGCATGTCGCCCAGGGTCACTTCGAAAGGTTCGGCCTGGCTGCAGATCCCGGCCACCATCTGCAGCGCGGCAGCTTCACTCCCACCAAGCAGCCGCGGCGGCAGAAAGGTGATGTGGGCCGCAAGATGGGGCAGGTTGGGATGCAGCTCCCGCCGGAGGTTCTCGACGAACTCTCCCACTGGACTTCTCACATACGCAACCAGCGCATACCGCAGGGTCTGCATATCCAGTAAAAAATTATAGCGCGTTCCGTCGTTTATAATCGAAGCAGCGGTTGCTGCAGCAGAACCGTTGTTGCAAAGAATGTCGGGGCGTAGCGCAGCCTGGTAGCGCACCTGCCTTGGGCGCAGGGGGTCCGCGGTTCAAATCCGCGCGCCCCGACCAATTCAGAATGCAGTTCCAGCGGCTCTTCAATCATGCACTTTCCCGGATTTAATGAACGTAGCGTCGAGGGCTTTTGCGTTCAGTGCTCTATGCCGCCAAACCCGCAGGGATGGTGTAACTGAGCATGGCCTGCTTCAATTGCGAATCCACTTCGTCGGCGATGGTGATAACGTCGCGCAGCAATTTGCTGAAATCCACTCTATCCAAATTATTTTGAAGGGTGTTAAAGATGCTGACCTGGAGGATTCGCGATTCTTCAACCACCATCGCGGCGGTGTAGCCCTGAAGACGCCGTAGATTCCCGTGCTGGCGTGCCGGAATGGAAATGCCTGCTTTCTGCTCCCGGGGGAGACGCAAGCGGTAAATCAAATCAGCGATGAGATTGGGAAGATGACCGGTACGGTCCTCAAAGCTCAATGGGATACAATTCAGCTCTTCATCGTGGTCTACAAGTGCCATCCAGTCCTGAATCGTGGCATCCAGGTCACGCTCCAGTATGGAAGCTACGCTCTGCGTAGGCAGCGGCCTGCTAACTACCGGGTTCGCGAGCTTATTGCGGATGGCTTCCCGAAGGGTCGCTATTTGGATTGGTTTCATCAGAACTTCGTCAGCCTGTACCCGGATGGCAGACAAAGCCTCGTCTATCGCCGGGTAGCCGCTTAGCACCAGAGTGGCTGCTCGCGGGTGGGTGTGGCGCATGGCGCTGACGACGGTAAAACCATCACCGGCGTTTGGCATGTGTAGGTCGGAAAGTAGCGCGTCAAAGCTCTCTGTCGCGATGCAACGAAGCGCGTCGCACACGTTCGCTACGGCAACCACCTCGAAGCCATCGCGTTCCAGCACGGCCTGTAACATATCGCGGACAGCATCGTCATCCTCAGCCAATAAGATTCTGGGCATAACTGCCACTCCTTACCTCCGCCCTGAGAGGGGCCCTGCTTTTCTTAGGATTAATAGTAGCTAATGTTCCTCAACTCTGACTGGTCAACAGTGCACACTTCTGGGAATCGCCTTACCTCCTTCTCACATTAGAGGTTTCAGGGCACGATGACGGCAGCGCCGTCGATGGCGTCATTCTTGACGGCGGCGAGCGCGTCGTTAGCCTGATCCAGAGAAAATACAGTCACTTTCGGCTGGAGCCGGATATCGGCGGCGATCTTGAGAAAATCGCGAGCATCGGAGCGCGTCATGTTGGCGACACTGCGGATTTGGCGCTCGCCCCAGAGCAGCCGGTCGTAATCGAATTCAGGAATGCGGTCGAGATGGATGGCATTGATGGCAACTATGCCTCCTTTGCGCAGGCTCGAAAGCGCTGCGGTCACAACGTCTCCGCTGGGCGCGAAGGTGACCGCGCGATCGAGTTCGACCGGCGGCTTGTCGGTTTCACTGCCCACCCACTTGGCTCCCAAAGAGGCAGCCAGCTTGCGATGCGAGGCGCCGCGGGTCGAGACATATACCTCGCAACCCCAGGAACGCAGAACCGCAATCGCCAGATGCGCGGATGCGCCGAAGCCGAAGAGTCCAACCTGGTCGCCCGGTTCTACGCCGGCCACGCGGAGGCTGCGGAATCCAATGATGCCGGCACACAGAAGTGGAGCGGCGTGCAGGTCGTCCAATTCGGGCGGAAGCGCGTAAACGAAATCGCTGCGCGCGGCGGCATATTCTGCATAGCCGCCGTTGACGGTATATCCGGTGAACACCGGCGCGTCGCAAAGATTCTCAAGCCCGCGGCGGCAGTATGGACAAGTTCCGTCGATCCCGCCCATCCAGGAAACGCCGACGCGGGTGCCGAGCGGCAAAGTCGCGGTTGCTCCGTCGACTATGTCGCCCACGATTTGGTGGCCGGGAATGAGCGCTTCCTTCAACGACGGCAACTCTCCCTCGACGATGTGAAGATCCGTGCGGCACACGCCGCACGCTCGCACGCGAAGAAGAACCTGACCAGCCGCGAGCCGAGGCCTGGAGGTCTCTTCAATCTGAAGAGGCTGCTTAACGCGTCTGAGTACGGCTGCTCTCAAGGGCTTGGTTGGGCGGACACGGCCGCATTCAATCTACCGCGGCGTGCTGCCGTGCCGGAGTATAATTATACAGCACCTAAAAAGGTGCTCGGGAAATCATTCGATGCTCAATATAGCGAAGGACATACATTCGCTTACGACCTTCCGCCGACGGTCGGGCGAATTCATGAAGCAGCTCAAGAAGAGCAAGCGCCCCGTTGTGCTCACGGTGAAAGGCAAGGCGGCTGCGATCGTACAGGATGCGGAAGCCTATCAGCGCCTTCTTGACGTCGCTGCGCGCGCTGATGCGAGAGAAGGAATCCGGCAAGGGCTCGAAGACGCGCGGAAAGGTAGAACCCGGCCGGCGCGGGAATTCTTCGACAAGTTCGAAGCCGAGCATGGCTTATCAAGTTAGCATCACTGCACGCGCAGAACGGGATCTAGTCCAGTTGTATGACGACATCAGCGCTGCGGGCTCGGCCTCGGCCAACCGCTGGTACATCGGCCTCAAGCGCTCCATTCTAAGTCTGGAAGAGCTTCCCAAGCGCTGCGCAGTGACGCCCGAAAACCGTAAGTTCAGGCATCTGCTCCACGGAAATAAGCCTCACGTTTATCGCGTGATCTACCGCGTCCTGGAGAAACAGCGGCGAGTGGATATCCTGCACATCAGACACGGCGCACGGTCGAGGTTCAAGGCTAAGTGATTACGGCGTCTGGTTAAGCAGTGATTTTGAACCTGGCCTGCGTGCGCTTGCCGGAAGGTCGGGGCGATTGGCGTTCCATTTTGGTAACTACAGTAACCCACCTACTGCACAATTTTTGTTGCATGTTAACGTCGCTGAAATGTGGGGCATCTAATATTAGAACGGAAGGTGCCTTATGGGTTCGCCGCGCATTGCGAAATCGCTGCCGCTGCAGGTAGCGGCGATCTGTTACCGCAGGCGGGGCAGCACAGTGGAATTCCTGCTGGTCAATACCAACGGCGGAAACAAGTGGACCTTTCCCAAGGGATCACCCGAGGCCCGGCTTCCGCACAGCCAGTCCGCCGAGCAGGAAGCTGCTGAAGAAGCCGGCGCTCTCGGTACCATCGAGCCGCGCCACTTTCATCTCTACATCCACTCCAAGGGCGTGTTCTGGCAACCGGGCGGCGTACAGGAATTTGTGGTGAAGGCCTTTCTCATGGAGATCCACGAAATGCGCCGGCCCGACGAAGCGATGCGCCGGCCCACCTGGTTTGGTCCGGATGAAGCGCGGCGGCGATTGGCCAAGGGCCGCGAAGTGAAGTACGCCCACGAACTGGAAGCGGTGATCGATCGCGCTCTCGAACGCATTCAATTCCACGGCGAATTGTGGGGTAAGCATCCCGAAAGCCGCAATGGCCGGGCCGCAGCACACTCCTGATTCGTCTCTCGCTACTGGGTACTCGGTACTCGCTTTTTATGAGACGATGAATCCAGCCCCATGATTCAGCTTTCCGGCGCCGGAAAACGTTTCGGCCACAAACTTCTTTTTGAAAACACCGACTGGCTGATCACGCCCCGCGACCGCGTCGGTCTGGTGGGCGCGAACGGCACGGGAAAGTCCACGCTGATGAAGGTTCTCGCCGGCCTGGATACGTTCGATTACGGCTCGTTGATCATTGCCAAGGGAACGACCGCCGGATATCTGCCGCAGGACGGGCTCTCGCTCTCCGGCCGCACCGTGTTTGCGGAATGCATGACGGTGTTCACCGGATTGCACGCCATGGAGCGGGAACTGGAAGAGCTTACACATAAAATCTCCGAACTCGACCACACTAGCCCGGAATATGCCGACGTTGCCGATCGCTATCACAGCCTGGAGCATGAGTTTCGCACCCGCGATGGGTATTCGATTGAAGCCGAAGTCGGACGCGTGCTGCAGGGACTCGGCTTTCGCAAAGAAGACTGGGAGCGGCAGACCGACGAGTTCTCCGGCGGCTGGCAGATGCGGCTGGCGCTGGCCAAGCTGCTGCTGCAGAAGCCGAACCTGTTGTTGCTGGATGAACCCACCAACCATCTCGACCTGGAAGCGCGTAACTGGCTGGAAGAATATCTGCACGATTATCCGCACGCCCTGGTGCTGATTTCGCACGACCGCTATTTTCTCGACGTGGTGGTCAACAAGATCGCGGAAATCTGGAACAAGCGCTTCTGGTTTTATACCGGCAACTACGACAAGTTTCTTACGCAGAAGACGGCGCGCAATGAGCAGTTGCAAGCCGCGTACCGCAACCAGCGCGACCGCATCGAGCAGCTGGAAGTGTTTATCAATCGCTTTCGCTACCAGGCCACCAAGGCCAAGCAGGTGCAGAGTCGCATCAAGGAACTGGAAAAGATTGAGCGCATCGAGGTCCCGCCCGAGGAAAAGACGATTCACTTTTCCTTCCCCCAGCCTAAACCCAGCGGACGGATCGTGGCCGAGTTCGTTGACGTGGCCAAGAGTTATCCCAAGCTTGATAGCAATAAAAAAGACGGCGAAAAAGAGGTCTTTCGCAACGTCAACTTCCTCATCGAGCGCGGCGACCGCATCGCTCTCGTCGGCGTGAACGGCGCCGGCAAGTCGACATTGATCAAGTTGCTGGCCGGTACAGAACGAACCACCCACGGCGAGTTCCGCCTCGGCCATAGCGTGCAGGCCGACTACTTCGCGCAGGATCAATACAAAGAACTCGATGCCGACGCGCGCATGATTGACGATCTGGGCAATGCTTCCCCGCGCTCGACGCAGACGGAGCTGCGCAGCCTGCTCGGGTGTTTTCTGTTTTCTGAAGACGACGTGTTTAAGAAAATTGGGGTGCTCTCCGGCGGCGAGCGTGGACGCTACGCCCTGCTTCGTCTGCTGCTGCATCCGGCAAATTTCCTGCTGCTCGATGAGCCCACCAACCACCTCGACCTCCGCGCCAAAGACGTTTTGCTGGACGCGCTCATGGAATACACCGGAACCGTCGTCTTCGTGTCTCATGATCGTTACTTCATCGACAAGCTGGCGACGAGAGTCTTCGAGATCGGCGACGGAAAGGTCGAAGTCTATCCCGGCAATTACGAGGATTATCTCTGGCGCAAGCAGGGTGGAAGCGCGAAGCAAAATGAATCCATCCGCCAGCAACTGAGCAGAGTTGACCCTGCGCCGCAGGTGCCTTCCAACGGCAATCAAGCCTCCAACGAAGGCGTGTCTGCCCCCAAGGCGAAACGCCTGAATCCCATCAAGCGCAAGAAGATGGAAGACCGCATCCGTGAACTGGAAGGGGAAATCAGCCGCGCCGAGACCGCGATCGCGCAGTGTGAAGCGGCCTTGCAGGACTTTGTCAGCGCCGAAGAGAGCCAGCGCCAGGCCGAGGAACTCAACAGGCACAAAGCCGCCCACGCGGGTTTCCTCAAAGAGTGGGAAGAAGTCAGCCAGTCTCTACAGGAAGCTGACTAGCAGAAGTCGGCTAACGCCAAACTCCCCGCCCAACCGTACAGCCTCTTCCGTAATCTCGGAGGCAGACTTACTTCTGTGCGATAGTGAGCATGGCCGAAGGGACAGGAACCAACCCAAGGTCAAAAATTCAGACCAACCGCAGGAGCGGCTCCAACAGACGTGCCGCGCGGGATGAAGGAAGGTCGCATGCTCCAGTCCTCAGAGTACACATACGGCGGGAAGTCCAGCTCTCCAGCCTCCAACCCTAACGCTTTGAATCCGGTCAAGACCGTCAGCGCGCCCATCGAGCAGGCCACCATTGGCCGCACGCTCGTCATCAAGGGCGAAATCATCGGTGCGGAAGCGCTTTACATTGATGGCCGCATCGAAGGCAAGATCAGCCTGCCCGACAACCGCGTCACCATCGGACGCAACGGCAGCGTGCAGGCCAACATCACCGCTCGTGAAGTTGTAGTCATGGGCAAGGTGAACGGAAATATTGAATGCGGCGACCGCGTGGATATCCGCAGCGAAGGCTCGGTCACAGGCGACGTTTCCACAGTACGCATCAGCGTGGAAGACGGTGCCGTGCTCAAGGGCGGCATCCAGGTGCGGAGCGGCGATCATAAACAACACAACCAGGCTCAGTCCAAGGCAGAAGCAGCAAAGGCCGCTGCGGTGGAAGCGCCAAAGGCACTGGCCGCAACCGCCAACGCTTAAGGCATGCGCAAGGCAGCCACGGATTCACACGGATTTCCACGGATAAACCAGGATTTGATCTATCCGCGCTCGTCCGCGTAATCCGTGGCTAAGCTTTTTACTTCTCGCTTTTTTCCTTCGGCTTCAAGTCGAGCGACGCGGAATTCATGCAGTACCGCAACCCAGTGGGTGCGGGACCATCTTCAAACACGTGCCCAAGGTGAGCTCCGCACTTCGCGCAGCGCGCCTCGATACGGACCATTCCGTAGCTGGAATCCTTGTGCTCCTCGACTTTGCTTTCATCCGCGGGCTTGTAGAAACTCGGCCAGCCTGTGCCGGAATCGAATTTGGTCGAGGAATCAAACAGCGGTTCACCGCAACAGACGCAGTGATACGTCCCCGCGTCCTTGGTCTTCCAGTACTTGCCGGTGAAGGCCGGCTCCGTTCCCGCCTCGCGGGTCACGTGATACTGTTCCGGCGTAAGCTTCTGCTTCCACTCAGACTCGCTTTTTGCGGTTTTCTCGGTCATCAATGTATGCCCTCCAAATCAGTGACCACTGTGTTGGATGCTCGGCGACCAGAAAAGTGGCGACCGGAATCACGCTCACGTCTTGCCGACTTTGTCTGTAACATCCGTCACATCGACTCTGTGACATCCAACCTTGTCCTCAACAAACCTGCCAAGAGAGGATAATTGAAACGTCTGCGGAATCCCTCCCGGCCCGGCGAACCTTTCATGGAACGCCGGGCCTTTCTACTTTTGGCCCGGCACTTCCTCGCCACTCTTGCGGTACTTGCCCCGGAAAAACAGCAAGGGGTCGCCCGCACGCACCACGACCTCCTCGACTTCTGCGATAAAGATAGTGTGGTCGCCAGCTTCCTGCGTCGACTGCAACCGGCATTCCAGATACGCCAGGGCTCCATGCAAGATCGGGGTTCCTTGCTTGGTACGGTCGAAGCGCGCCCCGGCTTCTTCTTCAGCGTGTTCGTGGGTATGAACCGGCCGCGCGTAATATTCCGAAATACCGCGCTGGTTCTCGGCCAGAACATTCACTCCGAAACGCTTCTTGGCGTGCAGATGGGCGTGGGTGCGAGCGCTCCGTTCCACGCACACCAGCACCAGCGGCGGATCAAGCGACACGGAAGCGAAGGCGTTCGCGGTCATGCCATGGACCTCACCCTCAAGATCCAGAGTGAGGATGGTCACTCCCGTGGCAAAACAGCCCATGGCCTTGCGGAATTCGGTTGCACCGATGCTCATGTCGTATGTGGAGTCCTGCCGCGACTGCCTACATTAGCACGGCAAAGACCCACAGTGGTCAATGGGACTGGCAAGTCTGTGCAACCCCACTCCTCCGAACGTACATGAACTTCGAGAACTCCCAATCTCCTACATTGGTAACCGCAGGGCCTTTCGAGCGAGGCTTATGATAATGAGAGTTTTGTGAGGTTAAAACAACTCAATGGGAGATAGACCGGACATCCCGGCTGAAACCCAGTTGCACGTTCGCGTGTGGGGCATGGACGCGGACGCTCGCCCCTTCTCTCAAAATGCCGTTGCCCGCAATCTCAGCGGCCAAGGTGCGCAAATATTGGGCATCAGCCATCCCCTGAAAACCGGCGACATCATCGGCATAAAGCACGGCGAAAAAAAGGCCCGATTCAAAGTGGCATGGGTAACCGACGGCGGATCGCTACGAAAGATCGAAGCCGGCGTCCAGATAGTAGAAGGCCAGGAGAGCCCCTGGAAAGAAATGGCCAACCCGCAAGAGCTCACCTTCGCACCGGGGAAAATCAAGAGGCGATTTGTCCGGCACAGAATCCAGTTTCCTATCCAGATTGGTTTGGCCGATACCCAGCGCGCGCAAATGAATACGAACGCGACCGACATTGGCGGCCGCGGCTGTTACGTTGAGACCCTGCTCCCACTGCCGCTCGGCACGCAAGGCACCATCACGTTCTGGATGGACGACGAGAAGGTACAGACCACTGCGGTGGTCAGAGCGAGTGATCCCGGAGTCGGGATGGGCATCGAGTTCACTACGCTCGACGCTCAGGTTCAGGAACGGCTGCAGCAGTTTCTCGACAAGATGGATACATCCCCGACGCCCGAGGAAGATCCTGCTAAAAGCGCCACCGATACAACATCGTAAGTCCGGTTAGCTTCTCTTTCTCCTAACGCCGCTTCAGCGTGCCTCTTCTTCTTGGAGCGCGGACCGCTTGAGGTCAATGAGTGCTATCGCTTGATTTCAAGAGTCACAACCCTTCGTCATCACCTAGGCGACTATTCGGCGAGGGAAACTACTTAGACTGTCTGTGCAGTGTCCAAGTTTTCACGCTTCCGTCCTCCTTGCTTTTCAACGTTGCGTGAATGGTCTTACCGTCGGGCGTGACCTCTAGGGTCACGATAAAAACAATCTTGCCCTCACGCACATTCGTCTGCTCGACGGTGTAGGGGTCTATCAATTTCGCCGAGACCATCGTATGACCAGGGTCGTCTTGCATTTCATATAGCTTGCCATCAAACTTGGCTTCGAGCTTTTCTCCCAGAGGAGTCTCGGCACTGAATCCCTGCGATGTGCATTTGTATTTGATGATCGTGCTGTTCTCCGATCGGCTCAGCTTGAAGACCTGCCAAGAGCCTGATACGGCGTGGGCACCCGCAGGAGCAGGCGCGATACGTCTAAAATCGCTCTCGAACGTAACCGCCTCAGCTTCAGTTGTGTCTTTCATCACCTGCGTCAAGGTGTTGCCGTCCGCTGAAACGGTGTCCGTCTCCGTGTACATCGGGTTCCCAGCCTTTTTGGAAACTATCTCGACTGTACGATCGTCCACGACGCGAACGCTCACTGTATCCCAATACCCGGTGGCGGGAACCTTTTGATCAGAGCCGTCGGCCTTGATTTGCCTATTACCTTCGCGAAACAATCCGTCCGCGACAGAAAGCACCCTCGGTTTTTCGGATGCCAGGTTTTCGTTCTTGCCGGTATCAATAACCCAGGTACCGTCGAACGGGCTTTGCGAACGAGCGTGACTGGAAAAGAGACACAGTGCCAGAAGTAGAAGGGAGGTGGCTTTCATAAGGCACGCCTAATCCAATGCTTTGGAGCGCGAGGTCGTCTAGATTCTACACTCGGTAACATCGGTTGCTGCCGTAGAACATCAATTGACGTAATATCCCCATTTCACTCACTGACCCTTGCCAGAGGTCGTCGCTGCCCACCGAGTCCTGATGTATGATTCGATGCATCCTAGGACCGCGGAATCGAATACCGTGACACCAACTGCCTCCAAGCCGGCCGCCCTGGAACCCAGTTCATCGTGCGCGGCAGAACTGGTCGATCTTCAGCCCGGAACGCCCATCTCCCGCGACCTGGCCCTGCGCCTGATTCGCTGCAGCGACGACGATCTACCCGCACTGCTCGCCTCCGCCCGCGCCGCAAAAGAAAACTTCAAACCCGGCGTCGTCACCTACTCGCGGAAAGTCTTCCTGCCGCTGACTAATCTCTGCCGCGACTACTGCGGCTACTGCACCTTCCGCCGCGATCCCGGAGAGCCCGGCGCGCACACCATGACTCCCGAGGAAGTTCTGGCGATCGCCCGCGCCGGCGAAAAGCTGGGATGCACCGAAGCCCTTTTCAGTTTAGGCGACAAGCCGGAACTGCTCTTCCCCGAGATGCGCGACACGCTGCGGCATCTCGGCTACAAGTCCACGCTGCACTATCTTGAAGCCATGTGCGAACTCGTCTTGCGCGAGACCACTCTGCTGCCGCATCCAAATCCCGGCTTGCTGAGCGCCGAATGGATCGCCCGCTTGGCCGCCGTCTCGCCCAGCATGGGCCTCATGCTAGAAAGCACCAACCGCCTCCTGCTCGCCCCCGGCGCCGCTCACGATAATGCTCCCGACAAAGTCCCAGCCAAGCGCCTGCGTACGATTGAAGAAGCTGGAAAACAGCAAGTTCCCTTCACCACAGGATTGTTGATCGGCATCGGCGAGACTCCGGAAGACCGCGTCGATACCGTGCTCGCAATCCGCAACTTGCACGAGCGCTACGGCCACATCCAGGAAGTAATCGTGCAAAACTTCCGCGCCAAGCCGACGATTCCGATGGCTCATGTGGCCGAGCCCACGCAAGGGGACATGCTGCGTACCGTGGCGGTAACTCGCTTGTTACTGCCCAACGTCAATATTCAGGCGCCTCCAAACCTGAATGCGCCGTATTATGAGGAGTTGTTGGATGCCGGCATCAACGATTGGGGAGGAGTGTCGCCGCTGACCCCTGACTACATCAATCCGGAAAAACCCTGGCCGCATCTGGAGCAACTTCGCCTGCGCACCGAGAGCCGAGGGCAACAGTTACGCCAGCGCCTGCCCGTCTACCCTGAATTCGTGCCGATGCTAGTGTCGAAGCCGGGACTGCTTTCTGAAAGATTGCAGACTTGCTGCGACGGCAAAGGTCTAGCCAGACAAAGGACGGCCGCATGATTTGCGTGCTCACCGGCGGCACAGGCGGCGCCAAGTTCGTGGATGGTCTGCGGCAAGTTATCCCTCCCGAAGAAATCACTCTCATCGTCAACACCGGCGATGACTTGCTCTGGTGGGGACTTTACGTTTCCCCAGACGTAGACTCGATCACCTATGTTCTCTCCGGCCTGCTCAGCCGCGAGCGCGGCTGGGGCGTGAAGGGAGACACTTTCCTCTGCCTGCAAGCCATGGGGCAACTCGGCGAGCCCACATGGTTCCACACCGGCGATCGCGACCTAGCGGTGCACCTGCTGCGCTCACGCCTGCTGGCGGAAGGCAAGACGCTTTCCGAAGCCACGTCAATCATCTGCGACAAACTGGGCGTTAGAGCTCACATTCTGCCCATGAGCGATTCGCGGGTCGAGACGCGTATCGATACGCCTTCCGGCGAAATGAGTTTCGAAGAATATTTCGTGCAGCGCTGGTATCAGGATCCGGTAAACTCGGTGCGTTTCGCAGGATCCTCCGATGCTGAACCCGCGCCGGGAGTAATCGAAGCCATCACCTCCGCCGATGCGGTGCTCATCGCTCCCAGCAACCCCATCACCAGCATCGGCCCAATTTTATCCGTGCCCGGAATTCGCGACGCGCTGCGCAGCACCCGCGGCAAAATCGCTGCCGTCAGTCCAATCGTGGGCAACGCTCCGGTTGCCGGACCTGCAGGCATTCTCATGACCGCGCAGGGACTGTCTTGCTCGATCGCGGGCGTGGCCAAGGCTTACGAAGATTTTCTCGATCTCCTGGTTTGCGACACCCGCGACGTTCGCCCGGCGGAAGCGCTGCGTAAAGCCGGCTTGCGGGTGCAGTGTACGCAAACCATCATGCGCACGCCGGAAGATCGCGCCGACCTGGCTCGCGCGGTCCTGTCGTCGACGATAAGCGGACTGCTTTCTGACCCGCAAGTTTCCGATAAGCCTGTTTCCGATAAACCCGTTGCTGACAAATCTGCGGCCCGCACCGCCTCTGATCAGCCGTGATTCTCATTCCGGTCAAGAATCTGTCGGCAGCCAAGCAGCGTCTCGCCGCAGTTCTCGATCAGCCCGCGCGCACGGAGTTGGCGCAAGCCATGCTGCACGACGTTGTAGCAACACTTGCCGCGTGGCCGCGACGCCCGGCCTGCGCCCTGGTAACTGGCGATCCTTTCGCCGTCGACCTAGCGCGGCAATACGGTTTCGAAATAATCCCAGACCCGCTGAATCCCGGCGAAACTGGCGCCATTGAGATGGCGACAAATGTCTGCGTAGCGCGCGGCCTCGACAGCACGCTCGTCATCCCCGCGGATATTCCGCTGATTCAAGCCAGCGAGGTTGACGAAATTCTTGAGCGTGCTCCCAAAGAGGGCTCGGTGCTGGCGCCTGCCGCTGACGCCCGCGGAACCAACGCGGTCTTCCGTCGTCCCGCGAATCTATTCCCTCTGCGGTTTGGAAACGACAGCTTCAAACCGCATCTGGCCGCGGCGCAGGCAACGGGCAAACCCTGCATCGTATTGCACCTGCCAGGAATTTCCGTCGACGTTGACAACCCCGAAGACTTGCAGCAAGTGCTAGCGCACCCCGGCGAAACCCGCACCCAGAGCCTGCTCCGGCGCTGGTTGCTGGACAACGGCTTTCTTGCCACGGGAACGGAGGGCCGGTGAGCAAGTCTCGCGCGACCTCTACAAAACCTGAAGCCGTGCGCAGGAAGCAATCGGCGACCCGGGCCCGCGCTGGGCTCCGCCTCATTCCTGTCTCTCTCAGCGACGAAATCAAACGCGGTGATTCTTTGTGCGAGAAACTATTCCAAGCCCTCCGCCAAAACCGCCTCGCATTCCAACCCGGCGACATTCTCGTCGTCAAACACAAGATCGTTTCCAAATCAGAAGGCCGCATCATCGAGCTCGCGACTGTCACACCGTCGACCGATTCCATCGCCTGGGCCAAGAAATACAATCTGGACGCCCGCGTCATCGAACTTGCCCTGCGCGAGAGCCGCGCCGTCATCCGCCGCAAGAATGGCGTGCTCATCACCGAGACGGGTCACGGCTTTATTTGCGCCAACAGCGGCGTGGACGTCTCCAACGTCGATGGCGGACTTCACGCGCTGCTTCTTCCCATTGATCCTGACCGTTCCGCCCGGCGCCTTCATCGCGAACTTAAAAGGCACACCAAGCTCACTATCCCCGTTCTCATCACCGACACGTTCGGCCGTCCCTGGCGCGAAGGTTTGGTCGACTTCTGTATCGGAATCGCCGGGATGAAAGCGCTGCGCGACGATCGCGGCCGCCGCGATCGTCACGGCTATAAGCTGCAAGCCAGCCTCGAAGCCATCGCCGACGAACTCGCCTGCGCCGCCGGGTTGGTCTGTGGCAAACTCAACCGCACGCCGGCCTGCATCATTCGCGGATTTCCCTACGAGCCCGCCGACGGCCGCGTTCGCGACCTGCTTCGGCCCGCAGCCAACGACTTGTTCCGCTAAGCTCTCGCCAAAGGGCAGTCTCTAGGAGTAATTTGGAATACCAACAGGTTTGGAGAATCCGTGTCTCGCCAACTGTCCATCTCAGAACTCGAAAGTCTTCCTTCCCTCGACTGGTTTGACGTCGCGCCGCAACTCACGCCCGAGGTGCGCGCATCGCTCGAAAGAATTCTGGAAACTCAAGACGGCGCGTCCATCTCGCAAGAACAAGCGTTTACGCTGGCTCACACCGAAGGCGATGACCTGCTCGGACTGCTCTCCGCCGCCAACCTGCTGCGCGCCGAACTCGCCGGCAACCTCGTCACCTACGTGGTGAATCGCAACATCAACTTCACCAACATTTGCTTTGTGGGATGCAAGTTCTGCGCTTTCAGCCGCGGCCCCCGCGAGTCCGACACTTACTTCCTCGACCCGGATCAGGTCGCGCAAAAAGCCGTCGAGGCCTGGCAACTCGGCGCCACCGAGGTCTGCATCCAGGGCGGCCTGCCGCACGGCCTGCCTCCCTTCTACTATCGCGATATCTTGCGCGCAGTGAAAAACGCCGTGCCGGGCATGCACATCCACGCCTTCTCACCCATGGAAATCGTCTACGGCGTCGAACTTACGGGTATGCCGCTCGCCGATTATCTCTCGATGCTGCGCGACAACGGTCTCGGCACACTCCCCGGCACGGCCGCGGAGATTCTCGACGACGAAGTCCGCCACATTCTTTCGGCCAACAAACTTTCCACTGCGCAGTGGGTGGAAGTCATCCGCACCGCTCACCGCTGCGGCATTCGTTCCACTTCGACGATGATGTATGGACACACGGAAACGCCCGAACACTGGGTCCGCCAGATGCTCCTGCTGCGCCAGATTCAAGCCGAAACTGGAGGCTTCACCGAATTTGTCCCGCTTGGCTTCGTGCATCAGAACACGCTGCTGTTTCATCAGGGACTCGCGCGCTCCGGTCCCACGCTGACCGAGCACTTGAAGGTGCACGCTCTCTCTCGCCTCCTGCTCGCCGGTTCCATCAACAACATTCAGGTCTCATGGGTAAAGTTGAGCCGGCGCCTGTCGCAACTCTGCCTGCACGCCGGCGCCAACGATTACGGCGGCACGCTGATGGAGGAAAACATTTCGCGCGAAGCCGGAGCCACCGCCGGCCAGTACACCAGCCCGGAAGATTTTCAATCGCTGATCATGGAAATAGGCCGCGTCCCCGCCGAGCGCAACACCACCTACACGCGCATCAAGCTCAAGCTGCCGCTTGAGGAGTTCACCGCAGAAGAAACGCAGGAGCCAGAATTTGCATGAGCGACGTCTCGCGTCCCATCGCAATTCTGGGTGGAACCGGTCCGGCAGGCATGGGTGTAGCCCT
The DNA here is from genome assembly GCA_049673585.1 of Candidatus Sulfotelmatobacter sp. GTDB lineage: Bacteria > Acidobacteriota > Terriglobia > Terriglobales > Acidobacteriaceae > Sulfotelmatobacter. Next base: position 478,291 of record JBATXV010000013.1, read on the forward strand.
GCGCTGGGCGCGCGCCGGCGAAACCATAATCATCGGCTCCCGCGACGCGCACCGCGCCCAGGAAGCCGCCGACGGCATTAAGGAAATAATTGGCGATGGTGCTCGCGTCTCTGGCATGGAAAATTCCGCCGCCTGCGCCGCCACGGATCTTCTCGTTCTCACCGTACCCTTCGAAGCCCAGGCAGCTCTGCTCAAGCAACTCAAGCCTGCGATCCGACCCGGCGGCATTCTCATCGACGCCACAGTCGCACTCGCCGCCAGTGTTGGCGGACGCGCCTCCCGCACCCTGGGCGTCTGGCAAGGCTCGTCCGCGCAGCAGGCCGCAGAACTCGTGCCCAAGGGGGTGAGCGTCGTCGCAGCGTTTCACAATCTGTCGGCTGAATTACTAAACGGAGACGATCCTCTCGATTGCGACGTAATCGTCTGCAGCAACGACGCGAATGCCACGCAACTCACGCGGGCTCTCGCCGCGAAAATTCCCGGAGTACGCGCCATCGACGGCGGCAAACTCGAAAACGCCCGCATCCTCGAGCAGATCACTGCCCTGCTCATCGGCCTCAACATCCGCCACAAAGGCCACGGCGGCATCCGCATCACCGGACTGCCGCCGGAGGCTTACAAGTAGACTTTTGTACCGCTCGATCCTTAGAACGAATACTTCAACGAGAACTGAATCAGCCGCGGTGTACCGATGGTTGAGCTAATCGGCGCGGATCCTCCAGCCGATGAGACAGACGCCAAGGCCGGAATGGCGAATGACGGATGGTTGAACAGATTGAAGAAGTCCGTCCGGAATCGTAGATCCTGCCGCTCACCTAGCTTGAAAGTTTTGTCCAGAGTGAAATCCACATTCTTCTGCGGCGGTCCAATGATGCAGTTGCGTGGCGTGTTGCCGTAAACCGTCGCGTCGCTGGGAGAACCGTTGGAGAGCGTCGGAGCCAAGGGGTCAGGCGTATAAGCTGCTGGATTCACCCAATTTGCCAGCCGCGATTCCGGGCTTCCGCTGCTCGGCGCATTGCCGCAACTGAAGCCCGAAGCGAAGGTCGCGGTCGACGATGGTGTGCTAGCCAGCGCGTAGGCGGTGCCTCCAGCGGGATCGTACACGGTGAACGGCGCTCCTGATTGCAGCACGAGCACGCCGCTGGCTTCCCAGCCGCCAAGCGCCGTCTTGGTAAGACCGTTGGAGTGAGCGAAGAAGGGCAGTTGGTAAACGGCGCTAGTTACAAACCGTTGCCGCCGGTCAAAGTCAGAAAGGCCGCGTGAAGCCCGAGCGTCATTCTGATCGTTAACCCTCGTGAGGAATGCAACGGAAGCCGTAGAGACATCATCAATCGACTTCGAGTACGTATAAGCGCTCTGAAAATAAAGTCCCTTGCCAAGGTGATGCGCCAAAGTGGCCTGCAGCGCGTTGTAATGCGAGTCGGAGTTGGGAGCGAAATCTTCGAAATCTCCTGGAGCAATTCCGATATAGGGCGCGCGCAGCGAAGCATTCTCCACGGTTGTGTCGACGACTGTGCACGACACCGGAGGAACCTGGGCCTGCAGATTGGCGCAACCTTGTCCGGGGATGACGACTGGGTTCTGTTGCGTCGCCAAGGTGCCCTGATCGGGATCGTAGGTCGAGCGCAATCGGCTGCCCTTTGTACCAACGTATCCGATCTCCGCAAACCAGTCGCGACCTAACTCGCGCTGAATCGTGAAGTTCCACTGCTGCGTAGTTCCTACAATCCAGTGCAGCGGAACTGCGAGTTGGATCAATCCATTCACATTGCCGCTAAAAGTTCCGCCGCAGGCCGTGCCAACGCCCGGAAACATATTGCCCAGCGTACAGGTCGCAGGGGAGCCCTGCAGGATCGCGGCCGTAGGCACGTAAGTCTGAGTGGGGGTGGCGCCCAACGCCGGAATGCCGTTGGGGAAAGCGGCGCTGGCGGCAAACAGGTTGGCTAGGCTATCCGGCCCGGGAAAGAATCCCACGAGAAACGGGTATGTGGGTGGCACGATGGCGAGATTGTCCACCGCCCCCAGATCCTCGCGCACGCTGTAGATGCCGTAGCCGCCGCGAATCGACGTGGTGTGATGCCCGCCAAGATCATAGGCAAAACCAATGCGCGGCTCCCACACGGTCGCGTATTCGTTATTGAGGCCAGCCTGGTTGAGTGTTCCGGTGATGCCGGACAGGCCAAACTTGCTAATGCACTTGGGATAAACATACGGTTGTCCGGTGGTGATGGCCAGCGTCGGGTCAGTATTGCCCGTGTGGCAGAGCGTGTCGTAAGGCGCCCCGAGAAACTCGTTTCGGAAACCGAGGTTGAGTGTAAGTGTCTTGCTCACTCGATAGTCGTCCTGCGCAAACCAGGCGAAGCCGGGAATGCGGTAATCGTGGTTGCCGAGGCCGCCGCCTCCTTCACCCAAAAGCGGGGAACCTTGCAGGAAACTCTGAAAGTCAGAGTAGGGACCGGTCGCGCCCGAGACAAAAAATATCAGCCCGTTATCGGCAATCGGCAGACTACGGCGCATGGCCACGCGGTCAATCTCGCCGCCAAAGCGCAGTTGATGCGGACCGTGGGTCCAGCTCACAGTGTCGACCCATGTGTAGTTGTCAGAAAGTGCCGATTGCAGTTGTGTTGGGTACGCGCCGAACGCGAATGTGTCGAACTGCAGCCGGTATATGTTGGGATCGCCCGCTTGTCCGTTCACGCCGGTGGCAGTGGGCAAGTTGATGCCGACCTGTGCATTGGTAACGGGCGGTTCGTTATTCAGCTTGTCACTGATGATGTTGACCCCAAAGCGAAACTCATTGATCAGGCTGTTGTTGAATAGGTGCGTTTCGGTAATGCTGCCAAACCGGCTGTGCAGCGGTATATCAAGTGGGAAGTTGAGGTTGTTGGTGCCGGGCTGGCCCCCGGTCTGGATCCCGTAAGAATCGGCTCCGAAGGGTTCGAAGGTGTCGGAATTGGACCAGAAAAAGCGCTCCGACAAACGGTCTTTCCCCCCGCGGAATTCGCGATCCCAGTTCGCCGTGAACTGATTATCGGTGAACTTGCCAGGATCGGTGATGAGAAAAGGCTCTGCGGTGAGACAGGGTGTCCCCGCGGGCACGTTCGTGAGCAGAGGATACAAGTATCCCCCGGATTGGGCACCGAACTGATTGCTCTGGGCGTTCAGCAATTTGAAAGCCACTGGATCGATGCCCGGCACCCCGCAGTCAGCTTCCATCGCTGTCATTGACTGGCGGTCGGCCAGCGGAACGTATGGGATGCCTGGGTTGCCCGGAATGTTGATATAGGTTCCCGGCGAATCCCCGCTGCGCTGGCGCGTGCCCTGAAGGTTGAAGTAGAAGTAGCCGAGCTTGGCCTGGGGGCCGATAGGCCCGCCAAAGTCGCCGCCGAAAATGTTCTGTTGGACGACAACCTTGCCCAGAAAGTAATCGTTTGCGTCCAAAGCCGTATTTCGGAAGTACTCCCAAAGATCTCCGTGAAAGCTGGACGTGCCACTCTTCAGCGTGGCGTTAATGTTGCCGCCGCCATTGCGCCCCTGCGTGGCGTCGTAGAGGCTGGTGCTGACTTTGAACTCTTGAATGGCGTCGGGGCTAGGCAGCGGCGTGTAAGTTAATTCACCGAAGGCATAGTCGGCCACGGTGATGCCGTCGATCAGATAGTTGTTGTTATCTTCTCTGCCCCCGTTTACGTGCATGTAAACCTGGCCGCGGCCCAGTTGCGCGGCTCCGTTCAAATCAGAAGAAGCGCCGGCTGAAAGCGTGAGCAACTGCTGAAAATTTCGCGTAGCCAGGGGAAGATCGGTTATGGTCTGCGCGCCCAGCGATTGCCCCGTGGTAGCGTCCGTGGTGTTGACCTGCTCCACCTGGGATTGCACTTCCACAACTTCTTTCACCGTGCTCACTTTCATGACCGCGGTCATGCGTGTGGTTTCTGTGATGCGCACTACTACGCCCGGAAACTTGGTGTCGGGAAAACCAGCCGCGTTCACTTCCACCGTGTAACTTCCCACGGGCAGCAGCGTAGCGGTGAAGAGACCGGACACGTCGGTGGTCACCTGGCGCAGAACTTCGCCCGTAGCCTCGCTCTTGATGCTGACTTTTGCATTAGCAATTACGGCTCCGGTCGGATCTTGAACCACACCGCTGATGGCGCCGGTCGCGCCGCCTTGCGCGAAGATCATTCCAGTGAAGATCACTCCAGTAAAGGCTGTAAGGAAAAGACTCGATGCCACCATCTTCCAAAGTGAATTCATCTTGCCCTCCATTTGGACGATTGTCCGTTGCTCCTTCGCCTGCTCAAACGGCGTAACGAGAGCAACCAATAGCACAAAGCGATAACATGCCGATATATCACGGTCGATCAATGATGTTCAAGAACTATGCGTACGCATCGGAGAGGCGAATTCAGCGGAGAAGAATTTTTGATGGGACGGGTCGCGCAGTGATTGAACCCGAATCGCACGTGTCGTGGACTGCGCTGTGCAGCTCAAGCGATTAAACTTCGGGAGTACTCCTCAAGAGCTAAAGACTTAATCTTCCACTGCTTGTGCCGTCATCTCAGCCGGCTCGCCGCCCGCCGCGGCCTGCGCAACAATCAGGCGCCGCGCTTCCACTCGAATCTTCGGCAGATGCATCCCGAACCAGCACGCGCCCAGCACCGATGCCAGCCCGCCGATCGCTACCGTGTAGGGCGCGCCTAAACGTTCGGCCAGCGCGCCCCCAAACAGCGCTCCAATCGGAGCCATGCCCATGAACATCATCGAGTACACGGCCATCACGCGCCCGCGCAGCGCGTCCGGCACCATCACCTGGATCAGCGTGTTTGAGCACGCCATCTGCAGCATCATGCAATAGCCCACCGGCAGCAACAGAATCACCGAAACCCAGAACGTGCGTGACAGAGCAAAAATAATAAGACTGGCTCCGAACCCGGCACAGCACCACGCCACCCAGCGGCCCAAGCCCTTCACGCCTTCGCGGAAGGCCAGGGTCAGCGCGCCGAGCAGCGCACCCACACCGGTCGCGCCCATCAGGATTCCCAAACCCCGCGCCCCGCCGTGCAAGATCTGGTCAGCGAAGATCGGCATTAGCACCACATAGGGCATGCCTACCAGGCTCACCAATCCCAGCAGCAGCAGCAGCGCGCGAATGGGCGCGGTCCGGTTGACAAAGCGGAACCCCTCCATCATGTGCTCCAGCGGCGAGGCCATGGCCGCGCGTAGGGGAGCGATCACTCTCATCAGCAGCAATCCGATAATCACCGCGATATAGCTCACCGCGTTGGCAAAGAAGCACCAGCCCTCGCCGATCTTTGCCACTAGAATCCCCGCAATTGCCGGACCGATCACCCGCGCGCCATTGAACATGGATGAATTCAGCGCGATCGCGTTCATCAGATCTTCCTTGCCCACCATGTCCACCAGAAACGATTGCCGTCCGGGAATGTCGAATGCATTCACAACGCCGAGCAAACTCGCCAGCACAAACACATGCCAGACTTGAACTTTGTGGAGTAGCGTGAGCGCCGCGAGAACGAAGGCCAGCAGCATCGACGCGGTCTGCGTCGCGATCACGATGTGGCGGCGGTCGAAACGATCGGCGGCAATCCCGCCCAAAGGTGCAAACAGAAACACCGGAACCTGGCTGGCAAAACCCACCGACCCCAGCAGCAGAGCCGACCCGGTCATTCGGTATACGAGCCACGATTGCGCCACGCTTTGCATCCACGTGCCGATGAGTGAGATCAGTTGTCCGCTGAAAAACAGCTGGAAGTTTCGATGACGCAGCGCCCGCCAGGCCACCTGCCAGCGCGATAAGCGCTCCGGCGCCGCCTCCGCGCCAGCTACTGCCGCATTTTCCTGAATTGGGACTCCCGTCTCAGACATTGATCTTCTTTCGATGACCCTTTCGGCTCCGTGGGATCACTATAACGTGTAGGCTGGCGGCAAATGTTCCCCAGATATATTCTCTATGCTTAAGTTTTCCACCGATCAGTTCCATCTTCCACGCCGACCCAACTTTTGACTTCCCAGAGCGCCCGGACTGCGCTACAGTTGCACTTGCTCTCTCCCCGGCGATCCCATCAAGGAAGGGACACGACCATGACTACTCCTCCGGTTGGTGTTGAACGCCGCATTGGACAACGCTTCGCTTTCAACCTCCCAGTCTCTTTACGTGAAGTTGCGACCTCTTCTGAGGGACTCGGCTTCACCCAGGACCTCAGTTCCCGCGGAGCCTTTCTGTTCACCGACATGGCGTTGAGCGAAGGCGCGGAGGTTGAACTCACGTTAGAAATGCCCTCCGAGATCACGCTCGGCGAAAATATGCGGGTCCGTTGCCGGGGCAGCGTGCTGCGCATCGTCAAGCCCACCGATAAAGATAATGGCTGGAAACCCGCCGTCTTGGCCGAGGCCGACACCAAATTGCCCGGAATCAGAGCCGCCGAAAGCAAGATCGGCGAAACAAAGATCGGCGTCGCTGTCTGCTTGAAGGGTTACGAGTATCTGCCAGAAACCGAGAGCGGTTCCCCTGACTTCCGCCGCATTTCGGCCTTGCACACCCCCAGCGAGACGCAACATCCTGCCGCGCCCGGGCACGCGCCCGGCACTCCGCGCGTTGCGGCCAGCTAGTCCCGCGATTCCGCATCGCTTCAATCGCGCGAATCGCAGGAAAATCCCGGTCTGGTTTGGCACCCGCGAACTTAAGTTCTTTCACCTCATCTCAGACCTTTTCAATCTTCGAACCTTGGCTTAGAATGTTACCCACTTGTGCGGCTTCGCAGGAGAGTATTCCAGCTGTGCACCTCAGGTTCACGTTTTCTATTCCGCAGATCGTTACTCTCCCGTCTCCGTACGAATCGTGTACACCCATTTGGGCGGACGGTTACCTAGGTCACTTGGCGAATAGTACTTTCTCTTTCTAACATGCAAACACCGAGAGAAATCAGCGAGAATCGCGCCATGCATGGGATCGCCGTCGCCCTCTTGACTGAGGACGGGGAACATTTATCCGAGTTGCAGAGACGGGTGGAAGCAACCCGCCTGGGTCGGGTCGTGTTCAGCAACGTCGGCTTTCCCGCCGGACCCACCGACCCCATCCTGCGCCAGATTCAGGATTTGCGCGCCGAAGTCGTCGTGGTTGATATCTCTGCCGAGAATCCGCAACGCGCCATCAAAGCCATCGAGCTGATTCAAGCCAACACTCTACAGCTCGCCATCTTCGCCAACGGCAGCATGCAGCAGCCTGCCACCATCGTCGCCAGCATGCGCGCCGGCGCCGGGGAATACCTCGATCACAACGCCGGCTCAGAGGCTCTGCTCGAAGCTCTCACGCGTTTCAGTTCCAACCGCACGCGCACTCGCGGGGGCGCGGGCAAGGCTCGCATCTTTACTTTTCTCAGCGCCAAAGGCGGTGCAGGCGCCACTACCGCCGCCGTCAATACTGCCGTTGCCCTGCAGCAATCGCACGGAAGCGTGGTTCTCGTGGACTTCGCTCCTGTCGGCCACGCCCAACTGCATCTCAACCTGCGCCCCAGTTTTGGAGTGCCCGATGCGCTAGAGAACCTGCACCGCCTCGACGCTTCCCTGCTCGAAGGCCTGATGACCACTGCTCAAGACGGCTTGCATCTTCTCGCCGGCCCGCAGCAGCCTTATCATGCCATCCCCACGCCGGCCGAATTGGCCCGCCTCTTCGACCTGCTGGTAAATCATTACCGTTACGTCGTGGTCGACGCCTCGAGCCGCCTCGATTCCACGACGCGCCTGCTCTCCGATCTCTCCAACGCAGTGCTCATGGTCGCTCAAACCGACGTGGTCACGCTGTGGAGCGCCAGCCGCATTCATGCCTTCCTCGAAGAAGGCGCCGGACGCAATCGCCTGCGCATGGTTTTGAATCGTTACAAAAAGATTCCGGGCTTCACTGACGAGGACATCGAAAGTGCCACGCGCTGCAAAGTATTGTGGAAGATTCCCAACGCGTTTCACTCGGTCTCACCCGCCATCGATCACGGTACGCCAGTAGTTTTGCAGGAAGGTCTGGAAGTAAGCCGCTCGTTCCGCGCGCTGGCCGCAGCCTTGGCCGAGGCTTCCACCACCGCCGAAGGCGGACTCGATCTCGTCTACACTCAGGAAAAGCCCGACGTGAAAAAGAAAGTCGCCAACCGCCTCCTCATCACTCCCGCTCGCGCCGGACAATAGGCTCTGATTGTCATCCTGAACAAGCGTTCTTTGCGCAGTGAAAGCCCGCCCTGAGCGAAGCCGAAGGGGATCCGGGCGAGCCGCGCGATGTGTCGCGCTTTTTGCGACACAATAATCGCGCGTTTGGCTCGCTTCCTTATCAACCCTTACCATCACCCGTCGCATGTCCTCGTGGCTACCCCGAAAGCTCGTTTTCCATCTAACATAGAACGATGCGCCAAGCCCCGGGCTCGCTCCAGGAAGCAGAGACTGAACCATCGGCCCCGGAGCTACGGGTCGAGTCAACCGCGGCCTTCTGGCCCGATGTCTTCGTCGACCGCGGACTGCCCTGGCGCCGCTTCGCGCAGTCAGGCGCGTATCACGTTCTAGTGCTGGTTTTGATCTGGGCAGGATCGCGCTTCCTCGCTTTACAGCCTAATCCCACGTCCCTGCCAGCGTTCACTCACGCCGACGTCGTCTACTACACGCCTTCGGACTATCTGCCTCCGCTCGATACACGCCGATCGAGTTCCACGCCGGCCCGCAAGGCCGATCCCGAATTCTCCGCGCAGCCCATCATTTCCGTGCCTCCCGAGGCCGACAACCGCTCGCAAACCATCGTCACGCCGCCCAACATCCAGCTTCAGCGCGACGTTGCGATGCCGAACGTAGTCTCCCTGTTCGAGAAAATGCCCGGCAACCCGCAGATGCCGATTCGCCCAGCTCCGGTGGTTCCCACTTCCGAGATTTCGCGCCTGGCGCCGCGGATGGAGCGCGCCGTGATCGCACCACCGCCAGCCATGGCGGCCGAATCTGCCCGTCGTCTCGGCGATCTCAACATCGGACACAGCTCAGTGATTGCGCCGGCTCCGCAACTTTCTCTGGAGGAACAACGGACTTTGCCCGCTGCACGAAGCACAACAATGAACAAAAACTCGCTCCAGGTGATTGCGCCGCCGCCATCCTTGGCCGCGTCAGCACGCTCCCACCCTGGCCAGAGCATGACCAGCCAGGGTATGCTCGCGCTCAACCTCCATCCCACAGTAGCCGCGCCCCCCGATCCGCCAGCCGGAAATCGCCGCGGCAAATTCGCTGCTACTCCGGAAGGCCATCGCGGAGCTTCCGGCGCCCCGGCCACACGCACTGGAAGCGGCAGAGCAGACGGAAGCGGAGCCGGCAAAAACAGCGGCAACCTGCCTTCGGGCTTATACGTCGGCAATCCGGCTGCGAAAAGCACGAGCGCTTACTCGGTCAATCCGCGCCTCATTGCAAACGCGCGCCCGCCACGCATAGAGCGTACTCTCCAACCAACGAACGCCAGCAAGCTGTCGGACGTAGAGCGCGCCGTCTTCGGCGACCGCAAGTACTACTCTCTCAGCCTCAACATGCCGAATCTCAACTCCGCCGGTGGCAGTTGGATCATCCGCTTCGCCGCCCTGCAGAAAGATTCGATCCCAGGCGATCCCTCTTCCCGAGCCGAAGCCAGCGATCCACCGGGTGACGGTTCGTCCCAAGGCAATCAATCCTCGGCCGATCTCTCCGCGCCCGTAGCTACGCGCAAGGTCGATCCCGCCTATCCGCTGGAGCTGATGCGGCAGAACGTGGGCGGCACGGTCATCCTCTACGGGGTCATACATACCGACGGCACCGTGGGCAGCGTGCGCGTGCTGCGCGGAGTCGACGATCGCCTCGCCCAATTCGCCAGCGAGGCGCTCTCCAAATGGCAATTCCAGCCGGCCACTAAGAACGGCGCTCCCGTGGACGTGGAAGCAACGTTCTGGATTCCATTCCATCCCGAGAAGCTGAACTCGAACTTCTAAGGAGTCAGGACGCAGGACGCTTCCCGTACATCCACTCCAGCAGAAACGCGATGCCAATGCCGATCAGAAGGACCGGCCAGACCCAAAACGTGTCTCGACGTGGGATCGTACCCGCGCCTGAGAGCAAAAATATGACGCCACCAATCAGAAACAATGGGCCGGTAATGCTGCAGTGCAGAGAGCGATTCTTAAACCAGTTGGCGAAGCAGCCGATGGCCATGGCAAACAGGCACGCAGCCCACGACGCATGGAGAGGACGCCAATAAATTCCGATGAGGCTCAGAACTCCCCATGCTATCAACGAGACCGTGAACCAGTAACAGATCGTCGCTGGCGAGCTACAACAGGTCCCCACTGGCTTCATCATCGCGAAGAATGTGATCCGACGGCCCGATTCTACCGCCTTTGCGCAATCGAAAGAACCTCAGTACGTCCCCTTCGACCGGCGTCATGGCAATCGAGCCCCTGAATGAGTGTAATGGAGATCTTTCGCCAACAACCCGCTCAAAGTATTGGTTCACCCTTTTTCTCGCGTTGACTTGCCGTGCCCCCAAAACCTAAGATGTCAGCCCGATAACGCATCCCCAGGAAGGGGGCACAATGAATCGAGAACGAACACTCAAGGTTGTGTTGGTGCTGGTGGGGTTGATCTTTTTGCTGGGTGTCTACCCACTGATGATGTTTCTATGGCCGAGCGGGTGGCGATGGCAGCCTAATCAGCCGGAGTACGAGCAGATGATCCTCGGTGTCTATGCCACACTCGGTATTTTTCTGCTGCTCGCATCTCGTAACCCGTCGGCGAATCGCAGCCTGATCGCCTTCACGGCATGGTCGAGTCTCGTTCACGCGGCCATTATGGCCGTACAGGCATTCCGCAATGCGAGCGAACATGGACATCTGCTCGGCGACATACCAGCGCTCTTTATTGTAGGCGTTGTACTGATCGCACTGTCGCCAGCAAAGCAATCGGCAGATAACGGGCGTTAGCGCTCAAAGATCCCGTCGATGAGTCTAAGGGGATATTTCCCTAACCGACAGGTCTGCGCTTTACCAAGCTGCTGTTGTGAATCGGAGAAGCACAGAGAGGGTGTGATCGACAGTTTCCGTTAAACGCTATCGCGCCTTGTTCATGAATGCCTGAGGAATCTCCAGTAGAAAGCTCCGAACACCAGGACAATGCCAATATTCACGGTCAGTCGCTCCCAGAATCGGTTTCTGAAAAACATGAAATCCACGCCGACTATGATGGCTGCCATCACCGCCCCATAAACCCCGACAGCTAGCTGTCTACTCATTTCAAATCCCCGCTTAACGTTAAGATTGCGGTCAAAACTCTCTCAATAAGCCTTATTGGAATTTTACGCCAGTTAACCGTTCGGCTCCGGCTGTGCTGGCAATCTGCCGACTTTCACTTTTCCACACCCGTGTTGTGACATCTAACCTTGTGCCCAACACCAAACTTGCGCGATCATGGTCGAGGCCGTGACAGTCGGGAGAACCCACATCATCGAGCCCCTAAGTCCTTTGTCGTCTAGATTTTGGCCTCTAAGTTCTTTGACATCCGGATTTTGCGGGGAATTTCCTGCTAACGTGATGATTCCACTGACGGGAGGGGGGAGGGGGATACCCCGATTCCAGCACCCGGAAGCGCAACGTCGCGAACACCCAGCGACTCCCAAGTAACTTTATTTTGCGCAAGAAACGCACAGGAGGCGAGCGCCCTTCAGCGGTCCAGTGTGTCTTGGTACTAGGTACCGGGCACTGGCGACTAGCTACTAGGCTCCCCTACGCCTTAGCGCCCTTCTTCTTCTCGAGCGCAGCGTAGATTGCGGGGTCGGTGCAGACTTCGTAGTAGGTGCGGTCAGTCCAGCCCTGGATGGAGAAATCTTCTACCTTGATTCGCGGCACGCGGCTTTCGCGTACCACAATCTTGCGGAATATATCGCGGTCGACCGGCACGGTACCGCTGGAGAGCTTGTACTCTCCTTTATCTGAGGCCACAGCGGGCGGCAGCTTTACGGTCAGCGGCACCAGGGAAATCTCCTGCTCCAGCTTGCGATACGCCGCTTCATTCATGCGAATTCCGCCCAGGTTGTAGCTGACGATGGAGTCTTCGGCATTGGCCGCCGAGTCTTTCGCCAGCTCTGGCCCCGCTGTCTGGAAGACGTAGACGTGGAACGGCCCGGCTTGCGATTCCATCACAGTGCGGGCCCGCTTGTTGCAGGAAGAAAGTCGATCACTTTGGTTCAGCGCTTCCGAGATCATGATCTGGTGTTCGCCGTCCATCAGATACAGCGGCGCCGACTCCTGCAGCGTGATGCCCACTCCCAACTCCAGCCCGGGCATGCCCGAGCGCTGCATCAATTCGTTATAGCCGCGCACGATCTCAATGATCTCCCGAGCCAGCACGCACGCACGGCTGACCGCCAATCCAGGTTCGCCGGCGCGCTCGAGAATCGCCAGGATGATGGCATCGCCCTCGAGGAAAACTTTTTGTGCTCCGTATTTACTCAGCAGCTTGTTGACCGGATCGTAAAAATTCAAGCTGAAATACGAAGCAGGATTAAGCCCCTTCTCCATCAGCGTGCGCGTGAGCCGCGTCGAGTCGCGGACATCGGCCTTGAGCACCACGTGGCGCAGGACGCGATCTTCTTCCGGCTGCTGCGGTTGCTCCTCGGGAAGAAGGAATTCGTAAAGCGTCCCGTTCATCCGGGAAAGCTCGCGTAATTTTTCAGTGCTCACCAGGTTTACCGAGTCGAGCGCCGCATTCAGCACCTCGAGTCGCCGCAGGTCGCGGTGATAGTTGGAGAAATCCTGTAGAAAACGCGCCGCCACTTTGGCCCGCTCTGCGCCGCGGCAACTCGCAACTTTCGCGACCGCCGCATACAAGCTGGCGGGAGAAAGTTTTCCGTGCTCCTGAATCATGCGCTCCACACGGTCGCACTCAGGACGCGAGATCAGGGCATTCTTCAATTGTTGCGGATTGATTCGTGGAGCGTACTCGCTGAGCAGCGGAACCGTGTGGTAGGAAGCGATAACATGTTCCATCACCTGCTCGTCTTCGAGCAGCCGCACCCATTGCGCCAAACGCTCCTGCTTGGCAACACCTTCCCCCGTGGAATCATCGGGCGTGCCAGTGCCGACCAGAGCACGGGCATTTTCCGGAGCGCACAGCCAGGAATTGATGGTTTCGCTGGTCGTCTCTTCACCGTAGATCGATCTCACGAAACCCCAGACTACATCCTGCAAGCGTCCATAGCGGTCGGGATCGCGATCCCAATTACCCAGCATCACATAATGTTCCGCGCACAGATAGTCGTCGCGGCCATCCTCAGAAAACGTCAGGCGGTTCACGAAAAGCCCGTAACTGCTCAAGCCTGCGCCGGGCGCGTGCTTGGCGGCTGCAGAGTTCGCTTCTGCAGTTTTTCCCTCTCCAGTCTTCGCTTCCCCGAAGAAGGAGCGCCGGGTGCGTGCCAGCGTCTCCTTCTCGATCTCGCGCAGGGTCTCGAACAGATCCTGCCCAGTCTTGCGGAGGATGATTTTCTTTCGCACCTGGAAGCCTGCCACGCGCTCGCGATACTCCACCCCTTTGCCCTGCCGTACGCCGTCGTAAGTCTTCAGCAGAACGCGGCACCGCTCCAGCACTTGGGCAAACTGCACGTTCATCTCCATGCGGAGAAACTTGGTAACGGCCAGCCGGGCCAGCAAATCGATGGAAATCTTTTCTTCCTTTTTAGCTCGATTGAGAGCCGCCAGGTGCAGTTCGGCCAACACCGGCTTCCAGTCCGGCTTTTCGGCGGAGGTGCGATTTGGGCCGGCCGCGGCGCTTCTCATCCAGGAAGGCCCCTGGTTTCGCGACGTGGTTTCGGCCGCCAGCAGTCCTTCCAACTCGCCGTGGCGCACGATCAACCGCGTGATTTGCGTCCGCGCCGCATCGACGAAGCGGGGGCTCAGGGCGACGTCGTGCCGCAGATTATCGACTCCCACCGCCAGCCCTTCAAGGGCCAGCGATGGCGCAGCGGCAATCAATTCCGGAGGCGCCAGTTTCTCCGGTTCCTTGCCCAAGCGGAAGATGGGTAGTCGTGGCATTCGCGAATCGTCAGATTCTTGGAAGTTGCTGATTACACATGTACATACCGAGGCTAGCACGCGCAACGCAACCGCTAAAGTTACGCAAGTTACTGCTTGACGTCTGATTTTGCCGAGGAAGCAATTTCGCAACGGGGACGGATTGTCTTCTCCGCAAGATGTAGAATCTATGGCGTCGCGGCAGCCTTGCCGCCGACTTTACCCAAAACAAATTCAGGAGAACTACCATGGTCGGCTTCTCCGTTAACGGCAAACGCGTCGATCTTGACGTTGATCCTTCCACACCCTTGCTCTGGGTCATCCGCGAACATCTGGGCCTGACGGGAACGAAATATGGATGTGGCATGGCGCAATGCGGTGCGTGCACCGTGCACATCAATGGAGAGGCGGTGCGGTCCTGCGTCGCTCCGGTATCGCGGGCAACTGGGAAAACCGTTACGACAATCGAGGGACTTTCCCCTGATCTCAGTAACCCGTTGCAACGAGCGTGGCTAGAAGTGGACGTTCCCCAATGTGGCTACTGCCAATCGGGACAGCTCATGAGCGCGGCCGTGCTGCTGCGCGAGAAACCGCAGCCGACGGATGACGACATTGACGAGGCGATGACCGGCAACATCTGCCGCTGCGGGACCAATCCGCGGATCCGACGAGCCATCCATCGTGCGGCGGAGATGGTTGCTAAAGAAGGTGCCCGATGAACAGTCAAATGACACACACGGCGATGGAGCGCACCGGGATGCAACGTCGCGACTTCTTGAGGATTTCGGTAGCGGCCAGCGGCGGCCTGCTGATCGGCTTTCAGTTTCCTGGAGTCAGCAGTCTGGCATCGGCGCAGACATCCCAGAGTTCATTCATGCCCAACGCCTTCGTGCGGATCGGGACCGACGAACGGATCACCGTCATCGTCAACCATTCCGAGATGGGACAGGGAGTCTACACTTCCTTGCCCATGCTGCTGGCCGAAGAGCTCGACGCCGACTGGACGAAGGTGGGCTACGAGTCCGCTCCCGTAGACCCGAAGTACAACCATCCCGCGTTTGGCATGCAGATGACGGGAGGAAGCTCCAGCGTATGGTCGGGACTGGAACAGTTTCGTCAAGCCGGCGCGGCCGCACGCGCCCTGCTGATCGCCGCAGCGGCGCAGCAATGGAACGTGGACCCAAAGGCCTGCCGCACAGAATCGGGAGCAGTGTTTAGCGGATCGAATCGCAGGCTGACGTATGGCCAACTCGCTGGCGCGGCGGCAAAGCTAACGCCTCCCGAACATGTAGAGCTGAAAGATCCAAAGACGTTCAAACTGGTTGGTAAACCAATCAAGCGCCTCGACACTCCTGTAAAGTTGAACGGCGATGCGGTCTTCGGAATCGATGTCAAATTGCCGGGGATGCTGACGGCTGTGATTGCCCGCCCTCCTATCTTTGGGGCGAAGATAAAGAACTTTGACGACTCCCGGGCCCGATCGATGCCGGGTGTGCGTAAGATCGTCGCTGTTCCGGCGGGCGTAGCAGTAATCGCAGACACATTCTGGCAGGCCAAAATGGCGAGAGACGTTCTGCAGGTGGATTGGGACGAAGGCAGTATGCAGAACTTCAGCACCGGCCAGATGATGCGGGAGTTCCGTGAACGCGCGAAGACGCCGGGCACCAGCGTTCGCAAAGAGGGCGATGCGGAGGGCGCGCTGGCGAGTGCGGCGAAGAGGATTGAGGCTGTATATGAAGTTCCCTATCTCTCTCACCTGATGATGGAACCGCTGAACTGCGTGGTGGATTTGCGGGCGGATTCGTGTGAGGTCTGGACTGGCTCGCAGTTTCAAACCATCGATCGCGCGAACGCAGCCAAAATCGCCGGACTGCCGAACGAGAAGGTGCAACTCCATACCATGTTCCTGGGCGGCGGCTTCGGACGCAGAGCGAATCCGCAGTCAGATTTTGTGGTGGAAGCGGTTCACGTCGCGAAAGCGGCGGGCGCACCGGTGAAAGTAATTTGGACGCGCGAGGACGATATGCGCGGCGGCTGGTACCGCCCGGCGTTTCTGCATTCTATCGAGGGCGGCATCGACGCGAGTGGTAATCCCGTTGGCTGGAGGTCGCGGCTAGTGGGTCAGTCGATCATGGCGGGGACGCTGTTCGCGGCGATGATGATGAAGGGAAAAGATTACGATCCTGCGTTCGTGGAGGGGGTTGACGACCTTCCCTATGCCATCCCGAACTTGACGGTTGAGTCGCACCAGGCTGAAATCAACGTTCCGGTCCAGTGGCTGCGGTCGGTGGGACACTCTCACACGGCATTCGCCGTCGAATGTTTTGTGGATGAACTTGCCGCGCTGGCCAACAAAGATCCTTACCAGTTCCGGCGCCAGCTCCTGTTGAAACAGCCTCGGCACCTCGGCGTGCTCGATCTTGCGGCCCAAAAAGCCGGATGGGATAAACCTTTGCCGAGAGGGATGGGGCGCGGGATCGCGGTACACTTTGCTTTTGGGAGCTATGCCGCGCTGGTGGCCGAGGTTTCAGTTGCGGACGGCAAGGTTCGCGTGCATCGCATGGTCTGCGCGGTCGACTGCGGCCAGTACGTTAACCCGGGTATTATCGAGGCGCAGCTCCAGGGAGGCGCAATTTTCGGCGCGTCGGCGGCGCTTTTCCAGGAGCTGACCTTCGAGCACGGACGCTTGCAGCAGACCAACTTTAATACTTTTCCTGTGATGCGCATCAACGAATGTCCGGAGATTGAAACCTATATTGCTGAAAGCAACGAGAAAGCTGGCGGGATTGGGGAGCCCGGCGTTCCGTGCGCTGCACCAGCGATCGCGAATGCCGTGTTTGCGGTTACCGGGAAGCGAATCCGCCGGTTGCCCATTCGTCTGACGGAGGCGATATGAAGCGCATGCATCTCGCATTTCAGCCGTCGCTGGTGAGCCTGATCGTGTTCGGAATCGCCGGAGCGCTGTGGCTTTCGGGTTCGGTAGCTGCAGCGGAACCGCCATCCGACACAAAAGTTGCCGTGGCCGAAGCCGGCGGCGATGGAGCGCTGTTCGCCGCATTTGTTCCGGTTCTGCGCCACCCTCGCTGCATGAACTGTCATTCTCAGGGAGATTATCCGCGGCAGGGCGACGACGGGCATCCGCACACCATGAACGTAAGGCGCGGCGCAGACGGTCACGGAGTCACTGCGGAAAGATGCAGCACCTGTCATCAGGATCATAATCTCGCGGGTGCGCACCTGCCGCCCGGCGCGCCCAACTGGGGTTTGCCGCCTGCCAGCATGCCGATGATTTGGCAAGGACTGACCGACGCGCAAATTTGCGAGTCGATCAAGAATCGTAAGCAAAACCGAAACCGCAATCTCGATCAACTCGTCGAGCACCTTACCGAAGACAAGCTGGTAACGTGGGCCTGGAATCCCGGCGAAGGTCGAACCCCCGTCCCGATGCCGCACGATGAGTTTGTTGCGAAAGTGAAGCAGTGGCAGGCGGCGGGAGCGCCCTGCCCGGCCAGGTAAGCTCATTTTTCCAGATACTGGGTACTAGGTGCTCGGTGCTAGATTCTGGCTACTGACTTTTGATCCGCGCGGCTTCGAACTCATCGCCCTTCTGCCAGCCGATGAGCTTGGTGAAGCTTGCCGCTTCCCAGCCCAGCGCGAAGCCGAAACGTGCCATCGCGCCGTCGCCCACGAAATCCATATCGGGGCGATACTCGTCGCTCGGCTGGTGATAGCGTTTCTCGGTGTACTCCTTGTCCTGCGCGAGACCCCAGGCCTCGTCGTGACCTTTGAACTTCATGCCTTCGTTAATCGAGAATGCCGGAATGCCGACGCGCGCCAGACTGAAATGGTCGGAGCGGTAAAAATGTCCTGCTTCAGGGCGGGCGTCAGGACGGATCGCCAGCCGAAACTCTTTGGCCATGGCCTGCACCCAGGGATAGAACGTGGTGCGCTCCGCACCTGAAACTTCCACTTCTTCCGGCGCTCCCAGCGGCTGCACATTGTCGTAGTTCATATCCAGCGCAATCTTTCCCGCGGGAACCGGCGGATGCTTGCCCAGATACTCCGAGCCCAGCAGTCCTTGCTCCTCGGCGGTGACTGCCGCGAAGATGATTGACCTGGCCGGCCGATCCTTGGCCACGCTGAAGGCGCGCGCCAGTTCCAGCAAAATGCCGCAACCCGTCGCGTTATCGGCGGCGCCGTGGAAGATGTTGTTGCCCGGCATGTCAGGACGGATCCCAAAATGATCGTAGTGCGCGGTGTACATCACTGCTTCGTCTCGAAGTTTGCGGTCAGAACCCGGCAGCATGGCCAACACATTATTCGACTCGAAGTGCCGCACGTTGCTCACCATGTGCGCCTTCAGCTTCGCACCCAGATTCACGGGATGAAATTCTCGCGTGCGCGCATCCGCCATCAGCTTGTCGAGATCGAGACCAGAGCCCGCGACCAGTTTCCGCGCTACATCAAGCTGCACCCAGGACGCCACTTTCAGAACCGGGCCTTCCACCTTTAAATAAGACTTCTCCCCGGAATTCGAGTTCCGCACTACTTCCCAGGGATAACTCGCCATGTCTTCTTTGTGGATGAGAATCACGCCCACTGCTCCCTTACGCGCGGCTTCTTCGTATTTGTAAGTCCAGCGGCCGTAGTAGGTGAGGGCTTTGCCCTTGAAGAACTTTGGATCATCCGAAGGCGGCTCGTTGACCAGCATGAGCAGGACCTTACCGCGCACGTCTGCGCCCTTGTAGTCATCCCAGTTATATTCCGGAGCTTCAATGCCGTATCCCACGTAGACGATCTCGGCGTCCACATCGGACTCCGCTTGCTGGGTTTGATCGTAAGCGACGTAGTCGTCGAGCGGCTTCAGATTCATCGCTGCGCCCTGCTTGGGCGCCAGCGAAAACTTGGTTTCGGGAAGCGTCGTGATCCCTACCAGAGGCACTTTCTGCATGTAGGACCCGTTGTCACCCACCGGCTTCAATCCATATTCCGCAAGTTGTGTGGCCATGTATTCGGCGGCGAGGTCGCCGCCGCGCTGCCCCGTGCCGCGGCCTTCCAGAAGATCATGAGAGAGAAAGCGGACATGCCAACGAATGTGTTCGGGATTGATGGTCTCCATCGCCGCAAACGCCGCACCCGGCAGGCGCACCGAAACGGCCTCGCGCTTCGTCGCGGCCGGCACTGGAGCCGGAGGGGCGCCGCCTTCCGCCATTGTCCAGAGGCCAAGCATCGCCAGAAGTCCAAGGCATAGGCTTCCCCTTACCATTGCGTGCATAATCAGTTTTCTCCCCCTGACGAGCGGCGGCTTACGCCAAACAAGGCTTTGTAAAATGATGACTGAGGGCATTGTAACGGACGGAAGGGCTTTCCTTATAGAGAGTTACGAGTGGTCAACAGCACGGGAGGTCACGCACTCTCGCGAGTTTATAGTGTATAGGCGAGACTTGACTAGCAATCACCAAGGAGCACAAACGAGAGGGGCTCTATGCAACGCAGGTCACTCCTGAAGGGCGCGGGCGCGGTTACCATCGTAGTTGCGGGCGGTGGAGTATGGCGCGCCTATGATCAGGGCGTCTTCAGCGTCGGGGAGGGGCCGGCCTATGAGCCCTGGAAAGACTGGCGCGAGGATTCGAATAATCAAGACGGAACCCTGGCGTTGGTGCGCGCCGCGATTCTAGCCGCCAGCCCGCACAACACGCAGCCCTGGCTTTTCAAGGTGACGAATTCATCGATCGAGTTATATGTCGACACCGGCCGGAATGTTGGAGCGCTCGATCCCTATCTTCGAGAGGAGCACATCGGGATGGGTTGCGCCCTGGAGAACCTGATGCTGGCTGCCGCCGCGAATGGCTATCAGGCCACCGTAACGCTAGTTCCTGGGAAGCTTGGGCGGATTCCGGCTGAGGCCAGGCCGAAACTGCTGGCGCACGTCGATTTAGCCACGGGCAAACGGGAGGAGAGCGAGCTTTATGCGGCGATTCCGCGGCGCCACACCAATCGCTCCGCCTACATCCCGGAGAAACCGATCCCCCCTGAGTTCATCGATGCTCTGAGCGGCCTGGCCAGCGACGAACCGGATGTCAAAATCTTCCTCTTCACGGCGGGCGCTGACCGAAAAAAGATCGTGGAAATCAGCTCCGCGGCAAACACCGAACTTTATTCTGACCCGGAGGTTGATCGTGGTAGTGATCGATGGGTTCGCATCAATTGGAGTTCGGTCCAGAAACTTCGCGATGGACTTACCCTTGATGCTTTTGGATTGCCGCCAATCGCGACAGCAGCGGCCAAGATGATGCCTTTGTGGATGCTGCGCTGGGCTGCCTCACGAGGACTGAAAAATGGGTATTCGAGACTGATGCTGAGTGCGCCGCTGATTGGCATCATTGCGGTGCACGACCGTTACGACCAGGAACACTGTCTGCGCGCAGGGCGGATTTGGCAGCGCGCGCACTTGCTGGCAACAGCTCGGGGCCTGGCCGGACGCCCCTGCAATGAGGCCGTGGAACTGCTCGACCACGACAAAGCGCTGGGAAAATTAGCTAAGCGAACCGCCTGGCTGGGCAATGTCATGGGGGATTACACGTGGCAGCCGACCTTTGTTTTTTATATGGGCTATCCCACATTGACGGCCCGAGCCAGCCCACGGCGGCCAATTGAAAAGGTGATTGTTTGAGGTACGAGGCGGTCAAGCGACACTAAGTTCGGTTGAGTCGTTCGCGCCTTGCTCAGTCAATCTTTACCAGGTCAATCTTTACCAGGTCAATCCGTCTGATGGTCAAACTCTTCAGCCCGCGACCGCGGGATTAGTTCTTCGAGCTTCAACCAGCGCGGAAATCCCGCACGTCTTCTCCCGGCTTGAACAGCGCGGCCGGCGCGACCTTGCCTGACTCGGCCATCTTGCGGCTGACCTCTGTGAAGTCAGCCTTCACCCAGCCGACGCTGGAAACTTCAATTTTGCCATCCTGTGCGATCCAGAAGATGCTCGGAACATTGGTCAGCCCGTAGGCGTTCGACGCGGGATAGCTATCCCTGTTGTCGAGCAGCACGGGAAAGGTCACGCCAAATTCCTTGGTGAAAGCTGCGGTGTGTTTGGGATCGTCCTGCGAAACGCCGATGAGCCTGACGCCCTGGTGCCCATACGCCCGCTCCAGCCGCTCCAGGAATGGAAACGCATACTGGCAGATGGGACATGAAACTTTGAAGAACGCCAGCACTACCGGACCCCGCGCCAACTCGTCGTGTAGCACGAAACGCTTGCCATCCATCGCTTTCAATTCAAACTCGGGCGCCTTAGCGCCCGCGGTTAATGCCGCCATCGGTCGTCCTCCGGTTCGTTTTTTCAGGATGTTTCGCAGCCAGCGCATGTGACCTCGGGCCCTGACTACTTTCATTTTAGACGATCGGATATCGGAAGAAAGAGTCACGAGTGGCCAATCTGAGGGTGATCGCGGCCTCGGCTGGGAGATTCACGCCCTAGCGGGAGGGTTCAGCTTGAATCCACACTGGATCCGCAAGAATTATGACGTGGTCAAGCGTTTGGCCGACCGCCGGCTTACGCGCAGGCAAACCAAAGCACTTCGCCGGGCGGCGACCTGTGGAACCGCCGCAGTCAGGATCCTCCGAGTCGACCCGCGTGCCGAATGTATACGTCACCGTAAACAAGGTGACCGCACCTTTGCACTCCCGGCACAGGAACGTCGATTTCTGGGCGCTGTCCAGGGCGGCCTGCTTCAACATGGGATGCCCGCTGACCACTTCGGCTGATGCCACGCTTCCATCCTGCCGAACTCCAACCAGTATTTTCACGTCGCCCATAATGCGCGCCTGCCGGGCTAGTGGAGGGTAGACCGGCAGATACACGTTGTTCAGGACGACTTCGAACCGCGGCGTCTCTGGGGGAGCGGCAACTTGGGCGACCAGGGTTTCTACGTGCGAAGCAGACCAGGCGCCGAAAGCGATGAACAGGAGCAAAGCAAGCTGATGGGGCCGCCTCATAACACCTCCGCTTTCCTCAGAATCTTTTGCGCCAGTCCGGTCAGTGCGACGCGCCCCAGGTGTTCCAGCGCGAACCATTTTCCGGCAACGCGCGACGGAACACGGGCTCGCCACACACATACTGTGTAATCCGTGACCGTGATCGAATGTCGCAGCGTCAGAATAGCGCGAGATACACCGTTCAGGGCTGCCATTTCAGGCAACTCCCACATGCCCGGCATTAGGGATGCATCTGGCGACCGCTGTATCAGAAAGACCTCTCCATCTCGACGATCCAACGCATAGTGAATCTCCCTCTTTTGCTGCCGCGCTGGTTTCACAGCGGGCGGCATCTCTCCCCGTGTGACGCATAGTTCGATCACCGGACATGTCAGACACGCTGGCCCGCGCGGCGTGCACACGACCGCACCCAGTTCCATCATGGCCTGATTGGAGTCGCCGGCGCGCTTGGCATCGAGCAGGGTGCTAGCGGCTTGCCACAACTCTTCTCCGGCGAGCCGCTTCCCTGATACTCGCTGCAACACGCGCTCGACGTTGCCATCGACTACCGCGGCCGGTTCGTCGAACGCGATGCTGGCGATGGCCGCCGCGGTGTAGCGTCCAACTCCCGGCAGGGCACGCCAGGTTTCGGCGGTCGCCGGAAACTTTCCTCCATACTCTCGCACCACGACTTTTGCTGCGGCGTGGAGCATGCGCGCGCGGCGGTAATATCCCAGACCGCTCCACGCGGCGAGCACGCTGGCCTCGCGCGCAGCTGCCAATTTCTCCACCGTGGGAAAACGCCGCAGGAATTCCTGATAGTGTTCGACCACCGCGGCAACCCGCGTCTGCTGCAGCATGATTTCGGAGAGCCATACGCGGTAAGGGTCGCGGTTCGCGCGCCAGGGTAGATCACGGTGGTGGGCCTCATACCACGCAAGGACTCTCTTGCGAAATTGCCGTCGCTGGGGGATGGAAAGGAACCCCGGAGTGGATCGTGGCGTCTTCACGCTTCTCAGCCTACGCCGCACCGGCCGCCAGGAATGGATTTCTTATGCGCACAGTGCCGTACCTGCGGCCGTCTGCGAAGTCTTCTGAAAGAATCTCACCCATCCCGTAGCGCTCCGCGTAAGCCCAGAGATGAGCGTCGAACCACGACAGCCGGTATGCAGCCATGCCTCGCAGAGCCGTTCTCACCATCAGTTCGTCGGGGTACAGGATTGGAAACTCAATGAGCAACTCTTCGGCTTCGCGAAAAACCTCTTCCGCCGTCAGGACAGGCTGTCCCATCCAGCGCAGCTTGGGCGCTACTGACATAAACTCCACGATAGCTTGATGCGGGATGTACAGCGCTCCAGCGCTGACGGATTCGCGCAACAAATTCTCGGCAATTGACTGCTTCCGCGGATCGCGAGGGTCCCAACGGTAGATCAAGATGTTGGTGTCAACGAGGGAAGCCACGCGGCAGGCCTCGATCGTCGTTGTAAAGCTCCTCTCGCGTCCATCCTCTACCCGAGGTCTCAGGCTCTGGATGTGGCTTTCCGTTTAGCACGGCCTGTTCCCGCTTCCGAAGTCGTTTTGTCCCCTCATCGAACAGCTCCAATCGTTCCTCCGGGCCAAGCCTCATTCCGTCCTTTGCTTTGCGCATTAATTCCACCCGAATGCTTTCCCCCGCGGGAATCCACTCCAGTTCGTCGCCCGGACGTATGCCGTACTGGTCTGCAATCTTCTTGGGCACGGTCAACTGCAGCTTGGAGGTCACCTTTGGCATATCCTTACTTTATCAAGGATGGAATCCTTACTGCAAGGACTAATTGATGCTGCCCATACCCCTTCAGCCCAGCTTTGCCGGGATATGCGCCGCCATTGACCCGCGCTCCCAAGCGCGAAATAATGGACGGGCCTGGCATCCGCAACATTGCGTGAGTTCATCCACGCCCAACAGGATCGAGGAGCACCATGAACGACTTCAACCGCAAGGTGGAAGACGCGTCGGCGCGCGTCAGCAAGACCGTGGCCGAAGCTGCCGAACGGATCGAGAAAGAGATCCCCGAGTTGATCAAGTATCTGAACGACGAGGTTGTTCCCGCCGTGCGCCAGCACTCGACCAAGGCGCTGCGCACCGCGAGCGTAAAGCTCATCGAACTGGCCGACTATCTGGAACAGCAAAAAGAGCAACAAAAAACTTCGCAGAAGTAGAGCTGCGACCCGCCGCCTTCGTCCCGAACGCCGTGATTCTGACTTTGCTGCTTGCGATCCTGCTGTTGCTCGCGGCATGCGGTCATCCCAAGCAGGCGCGGGTGAATGTGCCGCCGCCACCGGCCGTGAGTACCGAGCCTTCTTCAACCGAATCGCCGGCCACGCCCCGGCCCGAGAGTGCTGCGAAGAACGAGCATCCGCTGGGAGCCGAACGTAGTGACAAGGAAAGCAGCGCCGACCTCGCCGAACCGACGATTCCCGAGGGCGCCACGCCTTTGGCTACTGAAATCGGCCGCGCGAGCTGGTACGGTCCGCCATATCACAACCGTCGCGGATCAAATGGCGAAGTCTACAACATGAACGCCATGACTGCGGCGCATCGCACCCTGCCCCTTGGTTCGATCGTGCGCGTCACGAATTTGAAGACCAGCCACACGGCTTTGGTGCGCATAACCGACCGCGGACCATTCGTCCCCGGCCGGGTTCTTGACTTATCGCTCGCTGCGGCGCGCAAGATCGATGTCTACCTGCCCGGAATCGCGGAAGTGAAAGTGGAAGTGATGCAAACCCCGGCGCCGCTCGATACCGGCGGAAAGTGGGCGGTGCAGATTGGCGGCTTCCCCGACGAAGACGAAGCCACGAAGCTTGCCGACCACCTGACGCGCCGCTACCGCACGGCTAAAGTGCTGCGCTTTGCCAGTCCTGCCGGCGATTGGTGGGTGCGGGTGCGCGTTCTCGGCGACGATCGCAAGCGTGCCCAGGAAATGGTAGCGGAGACCGAAACGCCGGAAGGCGCGGTCTTTCTGGTCAGACTCGACTAATAATCCGACACCACTTTCGCATCCCACGACAGCAATGCTATCCTCACGCCGGAGTTTCCCATGACCGATGCCACCAGCGACTGCCTTTTCTGCCGCATTCTCCGCGGCGAAATTCCGTCAAAGAAAGTCTACGAGGACGAGCACGTGTTGGCCTTTGAAGACATCAGCCCCAAGGCTCCCACGCATGTGCTGATCATCCCCAGGAAACATTTTGCGGGATTGAAAGAGGCGCAGGCCGAAGATGCCGAAGTGATTGGCCGCTGCCACCTCGCCGCGGCTGAGATTGCGCGCCAGCGCAACATCGAGGAGGGATACCGGACCGTGCTGAACGTGGGTCCAGGAGCGGGGCAGTCAGTGTTTCATCTTCACGTCCACCTCTTGGGCGGGCGCCATCTGAGCTGGCCGCCGGGTTAGGAGAGCAGTTCTCAGTTCTCAGTTCTCAGTTCTTAGTTCTCTGCTCCCCGTTCCCTACTGTACTGTCGGGTTCTCGTCTTCCGAGGCTCCGTGGCGTCGCAGCAGTTGAGGAAGATTCTGCGAGAAAGCGGACCGGGGCAGAACCATGTCGCAGCCCACTTCGTGAGCCTTCTGCTTTAGATCCCCTTGCACATGCGAGAGGAATCCGATGATCGAGGTTCCCTTCTTCAACTTTGCCTTCAGCTTTGGGATTAACGTCAGCGGCTTGGCGTTGGCGTTGTTGAGGTCAAAAATAATCAGCGAAGGCTTTTCTTCACCGTTCTGTTGCATGCGATCGGCAAGATCTTTGTCGTTCTTGGCGAACTCGACCTTGACGTTGAGCTTGCGCGCAGTCTCCTGAATCTTGGCGGCGAAGAACAAGTCGTCGACGAAGGCGAAGATGCGCGAGTTGGAATCTTCGCGCAATGCGGGCAGAGGTTCAGGATCGGCGGGCGCAAACGGCGCGGCGAAGCCGGGACGCTGGCGGCGCGGTCCCTGGCCGTTGTTGCCGTTTCCGGACAACGCGGCGCGGTAGCTGTGGTCCATGGGCGCTGTATAGATGCCGTCCTGGTTGTGGCGGGCTTGGCTCGGGCCTGCCGGGCGGGCTCCGCGGGGATTATTTGGGCGCCGTCCGCGACGCCGCCTTCTGCCTCCGCCACCGGCGGGTCTTCCTTGTCCTTGTCCAGATGGTCCTGCGTTCATAGTCCTCTCAAACCTGCTGGGCCGGATCTTTGATCCGGTGCAGGGCGTCAAAATCTCACGATGTCTGTTTCCCCATTGGGTTGCGGCAGGCTCTCACAGGGTTGGCGCAAAGCCATTGTTCTTGCGGGGCCTAACCACTTGCTCGGTGACACCACTCAGTCACGCGTACGTCAACCAGCGAGTTTCGCGATCGCGCGTTCGAGGGGGCACAGCCCACTTTCCATGCGGAACTGCGGGTTGGGCTGGAACACAATCGCGATCGACCGCTCTCTGGTGATACAAACTCGCACTAACGACAAATTCTAAATTTTGCGTATCGGTTATCCGTTATCGGAATCCGTCGCGCCGCCGGGAACGGCCTGGGACGCGGAAGGCCCACGCGGGAACGAGGCCAATGAGAACAAACCAATACTACTCGGCCCAGTGCAAGCGCGCAAGGGGCAAAGTGAGAGCCTTTTTGCACAGGAGGACATGGCTTGTCAGGCTCCGACTCCGGCCTTCGGGCTTCCGGCTTCCGGCTTCCGGCTTCGGCAAAAAGACCGAGCGTGAACGTGAAAAAAGCGCTCCGCATGTGCGGAAGCGCTTGCTGTCTTTAGTGCCGCCTACTGCGACACATTGAGCGTGATCGTGTACGGTGCATTAGAGTTGGCGATGTTGTTGGCGCCGCCCGTCGTTGTGGCACCGATGGTCACAACGTAGGTCCCCGCGGGCGTCCCGGGATTTGGCGGGACGGTGGTGCCGCCGCCGCCGCTGCCGCCGCACGAGCCCAGCCACAGGGTGGAGAAGCCAAGAACCACAATCAGACCGAGCAGGCGCGCGCCGCGAGTGCGCGATCCCGCAGCAAAAACAATCCCGAACAGGCCGGGTAGCAGCATCGCGTAAAAGATGCGAGTGCCGCGTTCCAGAGGCGGGCGCAGTTGCGCGGTCGGGGCTGTGGTCGTCAGTTCGACACTGACCGAGGTCGCGTTGGTGGGTTGGCCGTTGCCGGGACTGATCAGGCATGAAATTTCCGCCGTGGCAAGAGACGGGCTTCCGGTACAGGTGTAAGTAAGGGGCAGCGCTGTGGTGGCGCCCGGGCCGCTACCCACGATAAACCCAGTCGAGCTGCTGACAGCGATTGCGACCGAAGTTGACCCGCCAACCGTCACCGGAAAATTGGCGCCGTTCGTCGCCGCGAGGGTAAAG
Source organism: Candidatus Sulfotelmatobacter sp. (assembly GCA_049673585.1). Taxonomy (GTDB): domain Bacteria; phylum Acidobacteriota; class Terriglobia; order Terriglobales; family Acidobacteriaceae; genus Sulfotelmatobacter. Next base: position 505,685 of record JBATXV010000013.1, read on the forward strand.
CTCTCGGTCGTCGCAGTCACGGTTAGGCTGACCTGCGCGGTAGTGGCCGACGAGTTGGTTGGGGTAATGGTGATCGTCGTGGGTCCCGAAGGCGCCATGTTAGGCAGCGTGGAGACTGTCAGCGTCGTGGTCGGGCTATTTGAGCCATTGAAAGTAACGCTCGCAGGATTGAAGCTGCAGGTGGCGCCGGTGGGCAGGCCGGTACAGCTGCTCGGACTGAAGTTTACAACCATTCCGGTGGAACCGCTGATTGGGGCGATCGTCAGCGTCGACGTCGCTGATTGTCCAGCGGAGACCGGCGTGGGAGTCAGGGTGCTGGCCGTGAGCGCGAAGTCCGGCGCCAGCGTGGCCTTCCACGCGATGGCGAGACTGTTGCCATCGACGGAGCCGAGACCACCGACGAGGTTATATCCGGTTGTCGAGTCCGAACTGGAGGCGTCGAAGCCGAAGACACCTCCCGCCGGGCAGATTACATCAGTGGGCTGACCAGCAGGCGTACCCACTTGGCAGTAAACATCGTTGTCTCCACTCGTGACATGGTGGAAAGCTCCATTGGCCGGCGTCGCAGCCAGGCTGTAAAGCGTGGGATTGATGTTGCCTAGGCCGGCGCTTCCGAGATACTGATTGAGCAGGGTGACGATGCCGGCGAAGACGGGGGACGAGGCGGAAGTTCCGCCCACGATCGAAGAGTACGTATCAATGGCGGTCGCAATGCCGCCGGCGCACGTGCTGGTTGTGCTTGAACTGTTGGTCCATTGGTCCAGTGGCGTGCAGAAGATGTAGCCGGGAAAGTCAGGAGACGCCAGAAGCGAGACATCCGGCACCAAGCGATAGGTTTTCTGCGGGCTCCCCTGGCCAGGAATTGTTACTGCCTGCCAGGAGGGTCGTGGAAATCCCGCCTCGCAAATGTCGCCGGCCTCGCTGACGCAGTTGCTCACCCCGCCGCCGCCCGCGGAAACCCAGAGGTCTTCCTGCGCGGTCGCGGCTGAGGTGATGTCGACCCAACCGGTAACCTTCGGAGTACCGCCCTGCGAGCAGAACAGAGCGTTGAGGTCGCCCTCCTCACAGAGCTGCGCAAATGCAGCGGTGTCGTTCCACGCGGCCTCATTTCCCTCGAGGTTCGTTTGCGCCGAGCCGCCGAAGTTGACAGTGCTCGAATTGTTCGAAGTCCAATAGTTGCTGTTGTAGAAGGTGGGATAGGGGATGGATGTGCCGCCCACGCCGGTTACCTCCGGGCTGCTCGCGGGATAGTTCACCACCAATCCGCCCTCTGCAGCGGGATAAGGCAGAGTGCTGGTCGACGGGCCGCCGTCGCATGCGGCCGCACCCGAGTCGCCGGAGGAGTTCATAATCGTGATGCCCTCAGCGTTGCCCTTCTGAAGCTCGGTTTCCAGGGACGTGGCCTCCGGCTCGCAAAGGCCATAGCTCATGCTAATGACCGGAGCGACCACGTTGTCGATGGCATAGGCGAGAGAGACGTCGGTGCCGCCGTTGTTGGTGATAAAGGTGCAATCGGAATTAAACGTGGCCGGGGCGTTGACGAAGATAATTTGCGCATTGCGCGCGGTGGCTCCCGACCATTCGATGTCGAGGTCGGCCTCCGGTAGGTCGCCGCAGGTGCTGGGTGTGCCCAGGTCTGCGACACCAGGAACCAGCAGGTATTGAAAGTTAGTGGTGTTACAGGCCGAAGCCGTAACAATCCCGTTCGCATCGGTCGAGCAGCCGGTGATGGCGTTCAGCCCGAAGTTGGAACGGAAGTCGGCGATGTCATCGATGTAAATATCGGTCTCGCCGATAATGGCGAGCTTCTGCCCGGTGCCGTCGATGGCGGGCGACGAGTTGTAGAGCGCATTGAGATCGTAGATGGTTCCGATGTCGCCCGGGGCCAGGACGTATCCCGCCCCTTCGCCTGATGTGTAGCCGGGATGGGGGACGACCTGGCCACCGTGAACCGGGCGAACGTACATGGGCTTGGGGTGGAAGTCGGTGAGGCCGCGAACTGCGGTAACCACGCCGCCCAGCGCCGCCGGCACTTCGACCGGCGTCGAGTTTGCAATATGCTGGCGACCGTTCACATTGTAGCGGTGGATCTCGGTCTTAAAAGCACTTTGGATTTGGGCAGCTGTGCCACTGAAGCCGACCGAAGTGCGCCCACGGGGGACGCCGAAAACCTGGAAGCCCTGCGCTTCGAGCCACGCTGTGATCTTGTTGATGTCGCCCTGGCTCACGCCAAAGCGCTCCGCAAACTGCTCGGGAGTTAGCCACTTGTGGTAGTTGGGCGAGGAACGATCCTGTTGCTGCGCGAGGAGCAGGTCGAGCGCAGCCTGCTGACTCGGCGAAGGGGCCATGACAAGCGTGACACGGCCGAACTGGAACGAGGGCTCAACCGGACCCTGGTCGTATTGGGGTTTCGCAAAGCGGTCGCCATGGCCGGGAAGCGCGACCATCTGGCTGGAATCGATGGGACCGGGGATGCGATCCGCCTGGGCGGCGAAGCACAGAGTCGAGGCTAGTAGGGGCAGAAGCACATTCAAAGATCGCATGAGAAAAGATCGCATGAAACGCTCCGTCTGCAGGGTCGGGGTCTGAGGTACTTGGTTCCTTAGCTTATACGGCTTTATTGCTGTCTGATCAAGTATCCGGTGGGAAGGTTGTATCTGGGAAGTAAAGTTACAACTCGCGCGGGCTGGGCCAAGGCGAGCGCCGGGTAACCTGGGTCACCTTCTTTCTGCACCATCCGGGCGCAGACCGCTTGCATCCAAAGTTTCGGGGTAAAATCTTCAGCTGAAATCCACGCGAAGAGGATTTATGCGCTCCTTGATCAGTCGACACGCCATCGTCACTGCTGCAATTCTGCTGCCGGTCGCGCTGCTGCTGGCAGCCGGTGTGGACGCGAAGTTCCACAACGCTCCGGCGTCAGCCCGGGCAACCAAGAATCCCTATGAAGGCCAGCCCGCGGCCGCACTCGCTGGAAAACAGGTGTATGCGCATAACTGCCTTTCCTGCCATGGGAGGACGTTGCAAGGCACAGGCAATGTGCCGTCGCTGGTAGATGGGAAGCTCGATTCCGTCATGCCCGGCGAAATCTTCTGGTTCATCACCCGCGGCGACAAAGATAACGGGATGCCTTCATGGGCATCGTTGCCAGCGAGGCAGCGCTGGCAGGTGGTCACCTATGTGAAGTCGATGGCAGCGCCGCAGGAGGCGCAGCAAGCAGCTACGCCGGCTCCGGCCGACACGGCTCCGGTCGATACCAGCACCTCGACGTTCAAGGCTCCGCCTCCGACGCCACCCTTCACCGACTTCCGCTATGAAAAGCCGGGTACGATCCACAAGATAACCGTAGCCGAACTTCCGCAGCCCTATGCGACTCAGTCGGCCGAGAACGGTCCGGAGTTGGTGGCACGGCCTCCGAATGTCTGGCCGGTGGCGCTTCCCGGATTCAAAGTGGACTTATATGCCTCGGCGCTCGACAACCCTCGGACGTTGCGCACCGCCCCGAACGGCGACATCTTTCTTACCGAGAGCGACCCCGGGCGCATCCGGGTGTATCGCGGGCTCACCAGCGACGGCAAGCCAGAGCTGTCCTCGGTTTTCGCCAGCGGTTTGAAGCATCCTTACGGACTGGCGTTCTATCCTCCGGGACCTGATCCGCAATGGCTGTACGTAGGCAGCACCAGCGAACTGGTTCGCTTCCCTTATCACAATGGCGATCTGAAGGCGAGCGGCGCTCCCGAACATATCGCCGATCTCCCGAATACAGGCGGGCACTGGACGCGAGCCGTGGCCTTTTCCAAGGATGGCAAGCGATTGTTTGTCGCGGTGGGCTCGGGATCGAACATAAACGACCCTGACACTCATCCCACTGAGAAAGACCGCGCCGACATTCTGGTGTGCGATCCCGCGAACTGTGTGCTGAGCGTATATGCCTACGGCATTCGCAATGCCGGCGGCGGGATTGCGGTGGATCCCGAGACAGGCGAGTTGTGGTGCTCGGTGAATGAGCGCGACGCACTCGGCGACAACCTGGTTCCCGACTACATCACCCACGTCGAGGAAGGCGGATTCTACGGCTGGCCGTGGTGGTACATGGGAGGGCATCAGGATCCGCGGCTTCAGGGCAAGCATCCGGAATTGAAAGATAGAGTGATCGTCCCGGATGTGCTGTTGCAGCCGCACAACGCATCGCTGGAATTAACTTTCTACGAAGGCCAGCAGTTTCCAGCCGAGTACAAGGGAGACATTTTCGCCAGCGAGCACGGCTCGTGGAACAAAGCGGTGCGAGTGGGGTATGAGGTAATCCGCGTGCCTCTGCACCAGACGGGCCACGCCAGCGGCGAATATGAAGATTTCCTCACCGGCTTTGTGCTGCCCGACGGCAACGTGTGGGGACGTCCCGTGGGAATAACGGTGGCTCCGGATGGTTCGCTGTTGGTAAGCGACGACGGCTCCGACTCGATCTGGAGAGTCAGCTATACGGGGAAGTGACTGGACTTCCCCGCAAGAGCCGGAATAGAAAGATGGTGGGCGCTATAGGATTCGAACCTATGACTTCCACCGTGTGAAGATGGCACTCTACCGCTGAGTTAAGCGCCCACAATGATGCGGTAAGTCCGTCATTATACACAAGTTCGCTTCTGCGATGTTGCCAGCGAACGGGTATCGCCCCGAGCTGCAACGCGACTCACTGCTTCTTGCGCGACTTCCCTGACATTAGAGCTTGTTGATCTGGAATCACTCCACTCCCCGAATGGGAGCGACCGGCACTAAAGATCGGAGCTTCCGCTTTTCATCCTCACGGATCACGGCACCCTCACCGATGACGGCCAAGAGGTCGTCAAAATGGGCAGGCAAATTGCCGCGATGTTATTCCTGTTGACCGGCGTCATGCCTGGCCAAGAGGCGCTAAATGCGCCGGTACCGAAAGTCACGCTCGCTACCTTTGCGGTCCTGGGCAGCGAGATTTTGGCCGACGGCGTCACTACCAGGGTGCTTTACCAGCGTAGCTATGCCGAAACTGATCCGCTGGCCAAGCCGTTTGTTCACGCCGGCGTGCCTGGGCAGGTCGGGGCAAGTCTGCTGGGAGCAGGAACGATCGGCGGAGTATGGTTCGTGCTTCATCGCGCGCATCGCGAGGGTATGGCTCGATGGTTCCTGCGCTCGGTGACCGCTGCCGAAGGTTGTAATGTTGGTCGCCAGTTCTCGATTCTACGGACGAGCAGAAAGTGACAAGCGCTGCTGGCAGAATGAACTGCCTCTGCTCGGGCCTGGGCGGCGTCCGGTTGAGATCAAGATAGCTGTTTGGACTGCTCAACCGGGCGTGGTAGCCTATCCTCGGCAGGGGCAAGGGCGGCGGCGGGTCCGCCGGCACCTGTGTCCCAAGTGACTGCTGATGCCGGACGAAAACAGGCCACTTCGACCCCCCGTATCCTCCTCATCTGGGCGCACTTCCGGGGATTCGCCCGGCCGCGACGAAGAGCAACTTTCCCTTCCTGACGGGGTTCAATCTAGTGTGAGCACTGCCGCCATGGACCGGGGCGTCCTGATGGCCTCGCTGGGGCCTCGCCCAGCCGGCGCCTTGCAACCCGCGTTGGCCGGCGCCGAAAGCTACACCGACGCAGAAGTCATGCTGCGAGTCAAGGCGGGGGACCAGTCCGCCTTCGATTACCTGGTGCAGAAATATCGGCGGCCGCTGGTAAGTTTTATGTATCGCATGGCGCGCAACTCGGCCGCGGCGGAGGATCTGGCGCAGGAAGTTTTTCTGCGAGTGTATCGCTCGCGGCAGACCTATGAAGCCAGCGCCAAATTCACCACCTGGCTGTATCGCATCGCGACCAACCTGGCCGTGAACCACGCGCGTGACACCCGCCACGAACGGCCGGAGGTGACCGCGAGCCTGGATGAGCCCGATGAAGAAACCGGGACGACGCTCGACATCGCCGACGGCACAATCACCGCAGAAGAAGCTTTGCTGCGGCGGGAGCGGATGCTGGCGATCCGTAGCAAAGTGGAAGCTCTGCCGGAGCGGCAGAAGCTGGCGGTAATCATGCACAAGTACCAGCAAATGGATTACAAGCAGATTGCCGAGGTTCTGAAGTTGAGCGAGTCGGCAACGAAATCGTTGTTGTTCCGGGCGTATGAGACTTTGCGGGAACAGTTGAAAGAATTTTTATAGAAAGCATTCTTTTGAAGTGCCGTGGCTGGAAGTGACAAGGCTGGAAGTGACAGGACGAAGAGAAAACAAGGGAGCATGGTTATGAAGTGCGAGGAGATTCGCGAAATGATGCCGGACCTGGTGTCCGGGTTGATGGGGCTAACGCCGGAGATGGGAGATCATCTGGCGGGTTGCGGCGCCTGCCAGGGCAAGATGGAAGAAGTTCGGCAGACGATGGCGTTGCTGGATGAATGGCGTGCGCCTGAGCCTTCGCCGTATTTTGATGTGCGGCTGCAGGCGCGGCTGCGCGAGGAAATGGCCAAGCCGCAGGCCGGCTGGCTGGCGTGGTTCCGGCGTCCGGTGCTGGCCGCGGCGCTCACGGTGCTGATGGCAGTTGGGGTGGGACTGTTCTTCTCCAAGGGCAGCGCTATCTACAAAGGGGATGACGAGGTCGCGGTCAACGATACTTTGTCGCCATCGGCGGAGGGAACGGCCGTGAGCGATTTGCAGTCGCTGGAAAAGAATCACGAGCTTTACGCTGATTTTGATCTTCTGGATGATTTGCAAGTTCAGCCCGACGTGGCGGCGAATCCGTAAGGTTGCAGTCTGAATTCGCAAAGTCTGCCGCGGAGAATGGCTGACGGAGAGCAGTTGGATTGGAGTAAGCACGGGGAGAATGACGCGGGCGCGTTTCATGGCGGGATGGCTGTCGGCTGGCCTGGTAATGCTGGGCCTGCTGAGTTCTCCTTGCCTTGCGCAGCGCCGTGGTGGTTTTCGAGTGTTCGCGCAGCAGCATAGGCAAGGGATGGTGGCGCCGGTGCAGCACAACCATGCCGGGGATTGGTTGAGGCGGCATAAGGATCTGTCTCCTGCCGAGCGGCAGCGCGCACTGGAAAATGATCCCGGCTTCCGCCGCTTGCCCCCCGCGCAACAACAGGTGTTGCGGCAGAGATTGCAGCATTTTTCGAGCCTTCCGCCGGAGCAGCAGGAACGCATGCTTGATCGCATGGACCGCTGGGCCCATTTGACTCCGGAACAAAAGGAACAAGTACGGCAGATTCACGGTCGGATTCAGCAGCTTCCTCCCGACCGCCAGCGCATGGTGAGGACCGCGATTGGCGACTTGCGCGCCATGCCCCCCGGCCAGCGGGAGCAGATCATCGATTCCAACCGTTTCAGAACTATGTTCTCCCCGGAGGAACGCGACATCATGCGCGGAGCCACCCGGCTGCCGCTCGCGCCGCCTGAGAATGGCAGACCGGAAGAACCTCCTCCAACCGAGTAGTACGGGGGCTCGATCTCGGTTCTCCATTCTAAATTTCTGGTTTCCAGGTCCGTTCAGTGAAAATCGTGCGAAACAGTTTCAGCTTTCGTGACGAACAGGGGCTGCACGCGTTCTGCTTTCACTGAGATCACATTATCCAGATTTTGAAGAATTCCTTCGATGGCCAGAAACCGTTCTGAGGTCAGCAGCAGGCGGTTGCGGTGAAAAAGATCAGGCGTGATGATCGCGTTGGCCACTCCCGTTTCATCTTCCAGACTGACAAACACAAAACCCTTTGCCGTTCCCGGCCTCTGGCGGGTGATTACGCAGCCCCCAATGCGAAGACGCTTCCCGTTGGGAATGTCGCGAAGTTCGCTGGCGCGGCGAATGCCCATGGCATTCAACCAATCGCGGCAGTACGCCATGGGATGCGGCCCCACAGTGAGGCCGGTGCCGTGGAAATCGGCAACCAGACGCTCTTCGTGGTTCATGGGTTTGAGCGGCGAAGGTGCATCGGGTTCAGGCAAATTTTCCAGCAGCGGCCCGGACCCACGCACGGCACGCTCCACCTGCCAGAGAGCATCACGGCGGTGAAGCTTCGAGTACTCATTACCGAGTACCGAGTACCGAGTGAAATCTTTGTCATTCCGACCCCCGAGCGAATGCGAGGGGCGGAGGAATCTCGGTACCGGGTACTCGGTACTAGCGACAGCATTCAGCGCACCGATTTCCGCCAGCGTAGTTAGTTCGTCCTTGCGCAGTTCAGGAACGCGACGAGTGAGATCATGAATAGACGCGAACGGAGCAAGCGAGCGAGCGCGCACCAGAGCGTGAGCACCTTCCTCACGCAAGCCGCGAACATAACGCAATCCCAGGCGTAGCGTCGGAGCAAGTCGCGAGTACCCAGTACCGAGTACCGAGTTGCGAGATTCCTCCGCCTCTCGCGTGCGCTCGGGGGTCGGAATGACAAGGGTTTTACTGGGTACTGGGTACTGAGTACTTGGGGCTGATTCCAACGTGCACCTCCACTCCGAGCAAGTCACATCCACGGGCAGCATTTTCAATCCGTGGCGTTGCGCGTCTTTTACGATGGTCGCCGGAGAATAAAACCCCATAGGCTGGTTGTTGAGCAGGGCGGCGGTAAACGCGGCAAGATAGTGGCACTTCAGAAAAGCGCTGGCATATGCGATGAGCGCGAAGCTCGCGGCGTGCGATTCAGGAAATCCGTAGAGCGCGAAGGATGTGATGGAAAGAATAATTTTCTCCTGCGCCTCCGGCGAAATTCCGTTCTGCGTCATGCCCGCGCGCAGCCTGGCTTCAATTTCTTTCATGCGCGCTTGCGACCGCTTGAAACCCATCGCGCGGCGCAAGTCTTCCGCCTCGCCGCCGGTAAAGTTGGCGGCAATCATGGCAAGCCGCAGCAGTTGTTCCTGAAAAAGCGGCACGCCCAGCGTCCGTTTGAGCACAGGTTCGAGCGAAGGATGCGGATACGTGACGTCTTCCCGTCCCTGTCGGCGCAAGAGAAAAGGATTCACCATCTGCCCGACGATGGGCCCCGGCCGGATAATCGCAACTTGCACCACGATGTCATAAAAACGTTTCGGACGCAGCCGCGGCAGGCACGACATTTGCGCCCGGCTTTCTACCTGGAACAGGCCGATGGTGTCGGCCTGTTGCAGCGCGGAATAGACCACAGGATCATCCTGCGGAAGATGTGCGAGATCAACTTCCTCTCGATAATGTTTGCTTATAAGCTCGATCGAATCCTTCAGCACGGCCATCATGCCCAAGCCGAGCAAGTCGACTTTGATAATGCCCATGTCGGCGCAATCTTCTTTATCCCACTGCACGACCACGCGGCCGGGCATGGAGGCCGGTTCGAGAGGAACGACGGAGTCGAGCTGTCCCTGGCAGATCACCATACCGCCGGAGTGCTGCCCGAGATGGCGCGGCATGTCCTGTACGGCAAGGCACAGCTCGTAATATTTGCGCAGGCGCGGATGTTTCAAGTCGAGCCCAGCATCGCGGAAGCGGCGGTCGAGCGCATCGTTTTCATCGCGAAATTCCCAGGTCGCGACAGCGGCGGAAATTTTGGCAAGCGTTTCCGGATCGAACCCGAGCGCCTTGCCCATTTCGCGCGCCGCCATGCGATTGCGGTAGGTGATGACATTCGCAGTCATGGCCGCGCCACGTTCGCCATAGCGCCGATAAACATACTGAATAACTTTTTCGCGCTCGTCGCCGCTGGGCAGGTCGAGATCGATATCGGGCCACTCCCCACGCTCCTCCGATAGAAAGCGCTCGAAGAGAAGCTCCATGCTGACGGGATCGACGGCCGTAATGCCGAGCGAATAGCAAACGGCGCTGTTGGCGGCCGAGCCGCGTCCCTGCGCCAGAATGTTTTGTTCGCGGCAGAAGCGCACGAGATCCCAAACGATAAGGAAATATCCGGCGAGTTTAAGTTTTTCGATCAGTACGAGTTCCCGCTCAATCTGGCGCCGGGCACGGCTTTGCATGTCAGGCGAAGTTCGGCCATAGCGTTGGCGAAAACCTTCCCATGCGCGCTCGCATAGAAAAGAATTCATGGTTTCGCCCTCGGGAACGGGATAACGCGGGAATTGATAGCCGAGGTCGTTGAGTGTGAATTCGAGACGTGAAGAAAGTTCGAGCGTATTGGAGATTGCTTCGGGCAAGTCGGAGAAGAGTTGCTGCATCTCCTGCGGAGATTTCAAGTGCCGCTCGGAATTGCGCGCCAGCAGCCGGCCCGCAGTAGACAGCGTGCGATGATGTCGGATGGCGGTGAACGCATCGCAGAGTTCGCGATCTTTCGCAGCGGCGTAGCATACGCCGTTAGTCGCGAGCAGAGGAAGATTGAGCGACCGGGCAATCGCGATGGCGGCACGGTTGCGCGTTTCTTCTTCTCGATGGAAATGGCGCTGCAACTCGATGTACAGATTGCCGCGGCCGAAAATTCCAACCAGTTGCTCGACTTGCTTGCGAGCTTCTTCAATGCCATTGTGCTGCAAAGCCGCGGCCAGCGGCCCATCCGCGCTGCCAGTCAGACAGACAAGGCCCTGGGCATGTTCTTCCAACTCTTCCTTCTGGACTGCACCTTCACCTTTTTTTGCACGCAACTTCATTTTGGTAATCAATCGGCAGAGATTTTGATACCCAGCGCGGGAAGCGACGAGGAGAGGAAGACAAAATCCACCACGGAGACACGGGGACACGGAGGAATTCTTAAATCGTAAATTATTGATTTTTAATTGCGCTCTTGTTTTCTCCGTGTCTCCGTGACTCCGTGGTAAAAGCGCCCTGACTTCCGCGCCGATGTGCGCCTTGAGTTCTAACTTTTTCGCCGCCATGTGGAAACGTGGCGCACCGTAGACTCCGTCAGTGTCGAGCAACGCCATGGCAGGCATATGGAGCCGGGCACAGCCCGACATCAATTCCTCAGGCAAGGAAGATCCTTCGAGAAAGCTAAAAGCGGAACGGGCGTGAAGTTCGATGTACAAGTTCTCAGTTCCCAGTTCTCAGCTAAAAACATCCCAAACTCTGCAGTGTGAAGGTTTTTTACTGAGAACTGAGAACCGAGAACTGAGAACTGATTCTTCAGTCATACGTGCCTTCCACGAACCAACTTCCGCCGAGCAGATCATGAACCAATCGGTAAAGAGCGACATTGTCCGCATTTTGCAACGCGATGTCCCACTCATCGCGCGCCCAGGCTTCCCGCTCCCACCAGTCGCCGGAACTGCGCCACGGGCCGGCTTTCCAGAGCACATTGCCCTGCACTTCTTTTTTCTTCGAGCACACGACTCGCGCTAATTCCCCGTTCTCCAAAGTCACAGTGGCCCGCAGTAGTGGACGGAACAGGCGAAGAGCAGCGACCGCGGATTTTTCTTCTGCCGCTTTTTGGCGGTTTATTTTCGGAGCTGCTTCGGGCGTGAAGTGCCGCATGCGAAAACCTTCGGCACGGTGCGTATCCAGCAACTCCACCGAGCCCACGCGAGGCTCCCCGACCAACCCGGCAATGCGCGCCAACGTAAGCTCCAGCTTTTCTGATTCCGGCGACGGAGGCAGAAACAGGCCGCTCTGCGCCGACCGCGGCCGCGCCGGTTCCGCAGCAAGATGAATCTTCAGGATGGGCGCGCCCGGCGGATGCGCATTCAAGTCCAGTTGCAGCAGCTTGAGAAAAAGTTTGGCATCAAGCATCGGCAGCGGAAGACGAAGAGTCCGGCAGAACTTGTTTTGCCGACCGGAAATAAAATGCTCAGCCGGAGCGTAAGCGTTTAACGCATCGCTTTCGCTTGGAATTCCAAAAGTTTCAAGTTGGGGATCAACTCCCGTTAAATTCTGCAGCGCCAGCGTAAGCCGTAATTCTTGCGTATTCAGAGCCCGCGCGGCCAAGCGCGCACAGATCTGCTCGAGCAGACGATTCACCAGAAAGGCCAGCGGCTCCAGCAGCACGATGGGATATTCCAACTCGATAGCTTCCTCAAACACCGCCGGCGCTTCCACCGGAACCAGCGTGCGAGAAGCCGCGCCCCGCGCCAGTTGCTGCAGGCGCAGGCCTTCCTGTCCCAAGCGCTCGCTCAGCGCAATTTCCGGCAGCGCCGCCAGAGCGCGAAGATCGCGAATTCCCCAGCGCCCGAGAGTTGCGAGCAGACACTCAGACTTCTTCCGCTTCTCATCTTCTTTCTGTTTCCCCTCCCGCTCTTCGCCTTCATCCCGCCCGGCAAACAAAACTTCCACCGGCAGAGATCCCAGCGACTCGGCTTCCTGCCCGAGTGGAACCACAGTCACACCCGAAAAGCCGCGGGCCGCAAGCACGGCGGCATCGGGATTCGAAGCCACAGCGACATTCGCATCAAGTCCAAGATCGGCGGCGCGGCGGAAGAGGCTATGGGCAATCTTAAGCAGCGATCCAAAAAGCGATTCCATGCCTTCGAGATCCACAATGGCCATGTCGGCGGCAGCATCTTCCACGCGCGGCGAGAAAGACTGCGCACAATCCAGCAGAGCGGCATGCGCCACGGATTCCTGCAACAGAGAACGCGGGCGCAGCATCAACTCCGAACAAAGTTCCGCCTGGGCTTTCGTCATCCCCGGCATAATGCCCACGCGGCCTGCGCTTTCATTCACGGCAAAAACTTTTTCCAGCGGAGGCTTGCCTTCGAAAATTGCCACGGCCCGCGCGCGCAACTCCGGCTCAGCGCGAAATACCGCGGCCACGGGAAAATTCGGCACGAAGATGCAGGCAAACATAGTAAAAGCAGGTTTCAAAGTTTCAGAGTGTCAAAGGTTTCAAAGTTCAAAATAAATTGCTCAACTTTGAAACTCTGAGACCTTGAAACTTTGAAACCCGTCCCTTTTCATCCCGCCCAGGCAGTCTTGCTGGCGAATGTGATCTCGGCGGAACGAACCGGTTTGCGATCCAGCCGCGATCGCACCAACTCCGCGGTGATTTCCAGCCCAGTCAGCAATTGCGCATGGGTAGGCAACGAAACCTGAGAATCCATAGACTGTCCGCCTGCTCGATCTTCCAAATTTGCCAGCCCCAGCTTTGTCAGCCCCGGCTTTATCAATCCCAGCTTGACCAACAAAGAAGAGCAGCTTCCGGCGATGGACTGCCGCTCCACAGCCAGCAGCACGGTCGGCGTATGCTCCACGGCGCGGCGGAAACGGAACCACGTGGTCAGCGGGATGCGGCGCGCGGCTTGCGGCGGCAGATCGCCAAGATCGAGGGCGATCAATCCGAAGCCTCCGCTTTCAAGCAGCAGGTCGGTAGCACGCAGAAGTTGTTCCAGGCTCTTCTCTGGAGAATTCTCCCCGCAACGCACCCACAACAGCCGATCCAACTCGACTCCCGCAGCGGCAGCCGACTGCGGATCAAGAGCATCACTGGCGTCCACCAGCGCACAGCATTCTCCGCGCCGCGTGGCAGCAGCCAATGCGGCAAGCAGCAAAGTGGTGCGGCCGGAAGAAGCCGGACCACAAATTTCCGTCAGGCAACCGCGCGGCAGACCTCCGGTAAGAACATCCATCGCGACGATACCGCTGGATACCATCTCCGGCGCAGGCCGCACTGCCAACTGCGAAGCCGGAGTCACGCCGGCCAGCCTCGCATCTTTAGAAGTAGAAAAGACGGAGCTGGAAAAAACGGAAGCAGAAAAAGCTCGCTGCGGCGGCCGCCCCTCGGCGAAGAGCTCCGCCCCGGAAGGCTGCGGGCAAGCTTCGGCATCTTCTTCAACAAAAACAAAAGGGCGGCCCTGGGCCGCCGAAGTGGAAGCCACTGCGGAAGACATAGATTCCTCGGGAAAATTTCAGGGAACGCCGGAGCGGGAAAGTCCGGAGGCAGTTTCGCTTTTTATTCGCCTTTTAGAATTGTGCGCCCGGCGGCAGAGCTTGTCAAGCAGGTTCAGAGAGAAATGAGCAAATAGGTCCACCGATTGGCGCCAACATGTGTTTCGGCCGCCAACTTATCGTGGAGGGTATATCTTCCTAATTATTACAGCCGCTTAAGGATTGCTGCCCGCGGGCCGATGGAGTTCCTGCTGGACCGACGGTGGAAGATTGTCCAGGTGATTGAGAAAAGTGACAACTTGCCAGATCTCACTATCAGCCATGATATTCCCCCACGCTGGCATGGCCGATCGGCGCACTCCGTTCTTGACGAGGTAGAAATCCTGGTCTTCGGGCAAGCGGGGATGCGCCTGCATGAACTGCGGCGCTCGTGGATTGAAGGACGCTCCGTAATCACTCACTGGATTGTCCGGTCGGCCATGACAGTCGGCGCACTTGTCGCGATACAAGCGGGCGCCATCGAGCAGGTTGGCCTCCGTAGGCGCAATCGGATTCCGTTGTGCTGGCGTATGACGTGCTGCTGAAGCATTCAAAGCGGTGGTGGAGAGCTGAGATTCGAGCCAAGATGGTGGAAGATTTGCGCGCAGGTCCGCATACCCGAGTCTCAGGTAAAGCCAACCACCGAACGTGAACACGATCAGAGTCGCAACAATTCCGGCCACGAAGTTTTTCATCCTGGCCTCCTCTGGTCGCATTATGCACCTTTTTCCCGGTCCACAACCGCAAAGGGAATCAACCGCTGCCATCAGGCCATTTGCACTCATAACAGTCCGTGCTCTGCTTACCTTGCCATCCATCCCCCGTCTAAGCCAAACAGCGCAGCGGCCAGGCGCAGGTGCCCATCTACGTGCTCGATCAGGATTGCAACTGAATGACTGCGAGTGAAATGACTGCGACTAAAATGACTGCGACTGAATTCGCTGTTCGATTCCCACCCGAGAACAGGAGCTTCCATGCACAGAACTCGTCTGCTTGTTTTGTTATCTGGCCTATTGGCGTTGGCCAGTCTCTGCCAGGCCCAGGGCATAATGCTCGACTTGCCGCTGCAGAGCCAGCATGCCGTGATCACGCAGCGCATCGGCCTCACCGACATCACCATCAACTATCATCGCCCGCTGGTAAATGACCGCCAGGTCTGGGGCAAGCTCGTACCTTACGGACAGGTCTGGCGCGCCGGAGCCAACGAAAATACCACCGTCACGTTCACCGACCCGGTCACGATTGAAGGCCAACCGCTCGATAAAGGAACCTACGGTCTGCACATGATTCCCGGCGAGAATCAGTGGACTGTGATCTTCTCGAAGATGTCTACCGCGTGGGGAAGCTTCAGCTACAAGCAGGATGAAGATGCGTTGCGCGTCACCGTGAAGCCGCAAACCGCCGAATTCCACGATGCCCTGACCTACGACTTTGACGATCTCAAACCTGACTCCACGGTAGTCACTCTGCGCTGGGAAAAGGTTGCCGTGCCCTTCAAAGTTGCGGTCAAGGTAGACGACGTCGTCGAAGCCAGCATTAACCGTCAAATACGCGGGCTCAACCAATATTACTGGGAGAGTTGGGACGAAGCCGCCAACTATTACCTCGCCAACAAAATCAATCTCGACGAGGCGTTGAAGGATGAAGACCAGTCCATCCGGGTCGAAGAACGCTACGACAACCTGCATACCAAGTCTCAGATTCTCGAAGCCATGGGCCGCAAAGAGGACGCCGCCACTTTCCTCAACAAAGCTCTGGAGAAAGCCAGCGCCCAGCAACTTTATTTCTATGGCCGCCAGCTTCAGGGCGAAAAGAAACAGGAAGAGGCATTCGCTCTCTATCTCTCAAACGCGAAAAAGTTTCCCGACTTTTGGATATCGCACGTCGGTCTGGCCCGGGTTTATAGCGGTCAGGGCGATTACGATAAAGCCGTCGAAGAATTGCAGACCGCTCTTGCGGGAGTGCCCGATGATGCCAACCGGTCGAACCTGGAGAAATACATAAAACGCGCGCAGTCCAAAGAGGACTTCAACCGCTAGCGATAACCAAAAACAAAATTGTGAGAGATGGGCCAGCCCGGAGGCGGGCCCATTTCATTTGTCGGGATTGTTCATTACGAGAATGATCTACAAAATGATCGAATCAATCAGTGCTATGGGGATATTACGCAAGCTATCAGGCCGGGTGCGTTGTCACAAGGGGTGGACGTCACAGATGAGACGATAGAGCACCGTCTTTGTGGTGATTTACTACGTCCCCATGCACTCTTATTCAGGTACTTACCGCCAGCGGCTCGAGCCACAAGCCGCATGCGCTGTTTTTCCGCGTTTCTCTGCCCGTTTCGTGAGATAATTGGCCGACAAATGATCGTGAGAGGCTGACCCTCGCAGTTCGTATCCCGATCGCAGATCTTTCTTGGGCCCTGCATTTCACCCGGAGGATCAATGAAAACACCACCGCCGCTTCTACGGCGCCTGCCTCTTTCCCGCCTTCCGCTGGCTATGACCCTTGCAGTAGGCGCGGTCTTCGCCACGGGCTGCGGTTCCAGCGGAACCACTCCACCGAAGTTCAGCGGAAATACCTCGGTGGTTGTTCTCGCATCCAGCACCGCGAACGACCAGCTGTTTCAATTTTCCGTAACCCTGCAGGGCCTGACCTTGACCAGTCAGTCCGGACAGACGGTTTCGCTGCTAGCGACCCCGGCGGGTGACGAGTTCATGCACTTGAATGGGCATGTGGAGCCACTCGCGACCGTGAGCGTACCGCAGGGTATTTACATCTCTGCAGCGGCGACGGTTAGCGGAGCCTTCCCAGCCTGCGCCGGGCAATCCCCTGGAACTCTTCTTGTCGACGAAGCGCTCGGCGGTTTAAACGGGCTGACTCCCGCATCCATCGAACTGGAGCAACCGATCACGGTGACCGGGAGTGCCATGGGATTGGTTCTTAATCTGCAAGTGTCCAAGACTGCGCCGTTCAACGGCGGGTGCTCGAGCAGCCTGACTAACGCAGTCACGATCACGCCGACATTCAGCCTGACTCCCATCTCGATCGCGGCCCAGCCTACAAACAGTGCGAACGGCAAGGTGTTGGGTGTCGAAGGGCTGATCAGCTCAGTGGATGCGGACGGGAATGGCTTTTCAGCCGGTGCGCTTTACAGCATGAATGAAAGCGGCAACCTTCCGACGTGGCAGGTAAGCGTGAGTAGCGGCACAGTATTTCAGGGGGTGGGAAGCACCTCAGGGCTCGCTGTCGGGATGCCTATCGATATGGACTTGGTGATCGAGCCGGATGGATCATTGCTGGGTGCACGAGTTGCCGTGTACGACACGGATACCACAAACCTGAGTCTCGCTTTCGGGCCGCCGATAGCGATATATTCCTCCGGCGATTATCAAGCCGACTACCCGGTGACGGATACGGTTGAAATCGAGCAGTATGGCCAACTATCGGAATTAACCGGCCTATATAGCCTAAGTGGGGCCACAACCCAGATTTCGGGTCAGCTTGCGAATTTGCAGAGCCTCCCGTTCCCCGCGACATTTGATACGGCAAATATGGTGGACGGTCAAAACATCCTGTTCAGCACCCATGCACCGATAGAACCGTTCCAGGCGCTAACCACGATCACCCTGCTGCCGCAAACGCTTGATGGCACGGTAAGCGCGATTTCCAGTGAGGGCAACTTCACGACATACACCGTGACGCTAGCGCCGTACGATCTCTTTCCGAATCTCGCAGTGCAGCCCGGCCAGACGACGCTGCTGACAAACCCGAACACAGTTGTGGTGTACGCCGACAGCAACACGCAGATGCTCAACTCAAGTGCAGTCAGCGTGGGTGGGCTGTTCCGCTTCTACGGCCTGGTGTTCAACGACAACGGCACGCTGCGCATGGACAGCGCACAGGTGAACGACGGCGTGGCTGAGTGAAGCCCCGAGAATGAGCGGCAAAACGTGCCTCGCCGAAGCGCGCCGAAGCCAATTGCGCGAAGCTGCAATAGCGGCGTCGGCGACGGCAAAGCATCGATCCCTTGGAGCGGGATTCCCAACTGTTGTACCCAGGAGCCTGCACTCATTGACATTTCCACAATTGCTGAGGCTGGTAGCTCCATGTCCACCTGCCAGCTATCGACCCCTGCGTCTCACCAAACCCGGCAAGCGTTCGCCCGAACCATCTTCTGCCCAGCCTTGCAACCAAAGGCCTGAGCAAACTGCGCCATATTCGAAACCACATTATCGACGCGGAAGATAGGCATCGAGTGCGGGTCGGTGGTAACGATCAGACGCGCCACCTCCGACCTCACGTTGGCGCACCACGAGTAAGCGTAGGAGAGGAAGAAGCGCTGGCGATAGCTCCATCCGTCGGGACCTTTGTCGTCGACTGACTTCCCCTGTTTTTTGAGCGCGTCCTCGAGCGCAAAAAACGCGAGATGGATGCCGCCGTTATCCGCCGTGTCCTCGCCCTGGGTCAGCAAGCCATTCTGTTTGACCCCGGGGCCGGCGTCAGGAACCTCTTCCGTGTACTCATCGGCAATGCATTTGCCGCGTTCGTCATATTGCTTGGCGTCCTCCGCGGTCCACCAGTCGCGCAAGTTGCCGTGCGCGTCGAACTTGCGTCCTTGATCGTCGAATCCGTGCGTGAGTTCGTGACCAATAACCACGCCGATGGCGCCGTAATTCACAGAATCATCCATATCCTTTTCGAAAAATGGCGGCTGCAAAATGCCGGCCGGAAAATTAATCGTGTTCAACTGCGGATCGTAATACGCGTTGATGGTAGGCGGCGTCATGTTCCACTCGCTGCGGTCCACGGGCTTGCCAATCTTGGCGACCCAGCGCTCGAATTCGAAGGCCGACGCCTGTTCCACGTTGCCGAGGTAACTGTCGCGCGTAATCTTCACGCTGGAGTAATCGCGCCAGTGCGAAGGGTATCCAATCTTGTCTTCGACGCCCTTCAGTTTGACGATGGCCTGTTCCTTGGTGGCGGGCGTCATCCAAGTCACGCTTTCAATGTCGTCGTGCATGGCGCGCTCAATGGCATGCACCATTTCAATAGTGCGCGCCTTGCTCTCGGGTGGGAAAGCCCGATCCACGTAAGCCTGCCCGAGCGCTTCACCCAAATCACGGTCGGCAGACCGAGTGCAGCGCCGCCACCGCGGCAGCATCTGCTGCTGGCCGGCCAGCGTGTGCGCAAAGAAATCGAAATTCTCGTCAACCATTGCCTTGTTCAAGTAGGGCGCGGCCCGGTGAATCACTTGCCAGCGCATGTAGGTTTTCCACTGCTCGAGCGGACGCTCCTCCAGAAGTTTTCCCTCCGCGCGGAAAAAATCCGGCGAGCTGACAATGTAATGATCGCTGGCCGGAGCTTTCACGGCCTTGAGGTAAGCATCCCAATCTATCGAAGGCGTCAGCTCGCGAATCTGGGCCAGGCTCATTTTGTTGTTAACGTTCTTCGGATCGCGGCGCTTGATGTTATCCATCTGCGCCTTGGCCAGCGCAGTTTCCAGTTCAATTACGGTGCCGGCGTCGCTGCTGGCCTGCGCCTCCGTTTCCCCCGCCAGCACGAACATCTTTTGCATGTGCAGGCGGTATTTCTTGAGAGTCTCCACCGACTTCGCATCGGTTTTGATGTAGTAATCACGATTGGGAAGAGTTAAACCGCCCTGATCAATCTGCGCCACCACTTTGGAGGCGTCGTCATAGTCCTGTTGACCGGTGAAGCCGAAAAATGGCGCGTTCGTCTGATTGTCGGACTGCTCCCAGGCGCCAGGAAAAATCTGGTGCAGGTGAGCGATTTCAAGCGTAATTTCTTTCTCGGACTTGAGTGCGTCAATGCGCTCCACTTCCGGCTGCAGGGGTTTCAAACCGGCTGCCTCGATTCCACTTTCATCCATGCAGGCCGCCCAATAGTCGCCGATCTTCTGCTGTACCGCGCTGCGAGCCGGATCATTCTTGCTGCTCGCTTCCAGAGTCTCGCGCAGCACGTTCTCGTTCCATAATTCCAGGCTGCTTCCCGTGCTCCAGTACACCTGGTCGGCCGGAATCGGATTGGCCGTGAGCCATTTATTGCAGGCGTACTTGTAGAAATCGTCACAAGGGCTCAGGCTCCGGTCGACTAGATTAGGATCAAAGTGTTCGAGCTGGGGAGCCGTTGATTCTGCCGCCGCGCCGGCAATTCCGCCGGGCGCGGCCTTAGGCACTGCATTTTGCCCGAGCACAGCCAGGGGTAACGTCAACAGCAACATAAGACTCAAAATGAATTTGGAAATAAACATTTGGCCTCTCCGGAAGTATTCGAGATCGGATCAGGAGCGGTGGCTCCCTGAAAAGTACGCACATGGGAAGATGAAAGTTCCGCGCAGCACCGGAACGAAGTGGCAAACTCCGCGCGTTTGCGAACCAACATAATATATGACGCGCGACCACTGGCGCAGTTAGCGGAGAACACTCAGCAACTATCCCGTGTTGTGCAGTCCCGCAGCAATCCCGTTGATGGTCGCGCCTAGAGGGTATTCGAGGTTCCCAAGATCTTGCCCCTGCTGCTTGCGCCGCAAAAGCTCCACCTGGATCAGGCTCATGGGATCCACATACGGATTGCGCAGATGAATAGACCGCGCCAGCACCCGGTTGCGCGCCAGCAACTCCCGTTGACCGGAGACGCGCAGAATCATCTGCCGCGACCGCAGAAACTCCGCCTCCAGCATGCTGAAGACGCGCGTGCGCAACCCCGTGTCCTTTACCAATCTCGAATAAACGCGGGCAATGTGCAGATCAGCCTTGGCCATGCCGAGTTCGACGTTGTGCACCAACTCCGAAAAGAGAGTGAAATGTTTTAACATCTCGCGCAGTAGCTGCTCGTGACCTCTTCCCTTCCCGGCGAAGATCTGCAATCCGTGTCCTACTCCATACCACGCCGGCACGGCATGGCGGCTTTGCATCCATCCAAACACCCACGGAATGGCGCGCAGATCTTCTAAACGTCGGCCTCTGGTTCGGCGCGATGGCCGTGAGCCGATGCGTGCTGCATCCAGTTCCCCGACCGGCGTAGCTTGCTCGAAGTACTCCAGCAAGTCGGCATTCTCTGCAATGTCGCGGCGATAGACAAGATGCGCCTCCGCCGACATTTCTTCCATGGCTTCTTCCCATCGCGCCCTTGGCGGAACGCCGGAGCGCGTGAATGCTTCCAGGCTTGCGGCAATCATCAACTCCAGGTTCCATTCCGCGAGCACTGCGTCGGCGTACTTCCAATTGAGAACTTCTCCCTGCTCGGTGATGCGGATGCGCCCGGAAAAACATCCTTCCGGCTGCGCCAGGATTGCCGCATGCGTCGGCCCGCCTCCGCGCCCGACCGTGCCGCCGCGACCGTGGAACAGTCGCAGTTTCACTCCGCATTCTCGCGCCACACCGTGCAGATCACGATGCGCCTTGTGCAGTTCCCACGTGCTCGTCAGCATTCCTCCATCTTTATTCGAGTCGGAGTAGCCCAGCATCACTTCCTGCCATCGTCCCCAGGAATCGAGCAGCGGTTCATAATCAGGATGCCGCCACAAACGCCGCATCGCGCCGCCCGCCGCGCGCAGAGAATCAATCGACTCAAACAGCGGCACCGGCATCAGGCCAGGATCGCGATCGCCAAAAGTACGATCGCCCGAGTCATGATCGCCGGAACCACGATCTCCGGAACCAGCCAGGCGCACGCCACAAGCTTTCGCCAAGCGGACCAGATTGAGCACGTCGTCTTCAGACTCCGCTCCGCTGATGATGTACTGACTGATCGATTGCGAGGGATAAAAGTGCTTGAGCCGCTGGATTGTCCGAAGAGTCTCGATTAACTCCCGAGTCTGCGGAGAAAATTCGCTGCTCTCGGAAGAAGCAGAGCCTGCGGCCAGGGCCGGAGCTGTCTTTTGCAAATCGGCCTTTCTCAGTTTGGTTTTTCTTAGTTCGGCGCTTCCCGTCGGAATCTTGCTGAGTTCAATCGTTCTTGCGCCGATCTCCTCTAGAACTTCAGCGTGCACTCGGGCATGCTGCCGGATATCGAGCACCTGAAGATGGAAGCCGAACGTTCGAACTTGTCGCAGCAGTGGATCGACGTACGCCTCCGCCAGCCGCTGCCCGCGATTCTCCATCAGGCTCGACCGCAGCATGACCAGATCGGATTCGAACTCCGCCGCGTCCTTATAAGAACCCTGAACGTCCGCACCCTCGCGGCTGCGCTGCAACCGGTAAACCACGTAGGAAAGAAAACGGCGATAAAGCTCAGTCGTGTTGTCCGGCCCCCAGCGCATGGCGGCTCCGGGCAGCGATCCTTTATATTGCGCCAGCCGCGACACAATCTCCGCGGAAACACCCGCCTGGCGCACTGAGGAGCTCAGACAATCGCTCAAGAACTCCACGTCGCGGATATATTCGCGAAGAATCATGCTGCGCGCCTGCTCCAGGGCATCTTTCACGCATTCCGGCTTGACTAGCGGATTGCCATCGCGGTCGCCGCCGATCCACGATCCAAAACTCAGCAGGTTCGGCAACTCGGCCACGTCGAGGGCTACGCCATAAACTTCGCGCATCGATTCCGCCACTTCGGCATAAATACGGGGCAGCGTTTCAAAAAGCGAGAGCCGGAAATAACGCAGACCCATGCGGATCTCGTCATCCACGGTCGGCTTGGTCTGCCGGACTTCGTCCGTCTGCCAGAGCGAAATAATTTCGGCGTGG
This sequence comes from Candidatus Sulfotelmatobacter sp., assembly GCA_049673585.1. Taxonomy (GTDB): domain Bacteria; phylum Acidobacteriota; class Terriglobia; order Terriglobales; family Acidobacteriaceae; genus Sulfotelmatobacter. The sequence continues at coordinate 528,159 of JBATXV010000013.1, forward strand.
ATCGCCTGTTCGCATCGCAAAGCCTCGGCGTCAGTAAGGGGCAGACGGTCCAGCCGTTCGAGCTGTTCAGCGATGCGCCGTCGTTTCAGCAGGACAGTTTGCCGAGCCACTTCCGTGGGATGAGCCGTGAATACAGGAGTAACCATCACTTCGCGAAGCGCCGCCAGCGCCGCTTCCGCGGAGATTCCGGCTTTCTTCATGCGCAACAAAGTTCCGCGGAACGATCCCGGCAGGGCCGCTCCTCGCTCATCGAGTTGGCGGGCTCGACGGCGGCGTTTGCGATGGTTGGTCTCGGCTAGATTCGTCAGCTCAAAATAAATTGCAAAAGCTTTGGTGACTTGATAAGCGCGGGTCAGATCCATTCTTGAAATCATCGTCTCGGCGCGCGCCATGAGTTCATCCGCGGAATCGCTGCCGCGGCCCGGCTCGCGATGCTCAATCATCAGCCTCCGCAACTCTTCGACGGCATCGAACAACTCCTTGCCCGCCTGCTCCACCAGAACTCGCCCCAGCAACGCGCCAAGCGACCGCACATCCCGCCGCAGCGAGCGATCCTTGGCTGAATCGTCAGACCGCGCCGTAAGTTCCGACAGACGGGCCTTTTGCTCGTCCGCATTCCACAGCGGTTTAGATCGGGTCATGAGGTGAAGGTTTAAGACGTGATCAGAAAGGATAAATCAAAAGGCAGTTCTCAGTTCTCAGTTCTCAGTTCTCAGTTCTCAGTTCTCAGTTCTCAGTTCTCAGTTCTCAGTTCTCAGTTCTCAGTTCTCAGTTCTCAGTTCTCAGTTCTCAGT
>JBATXV010000014.1:0-13923 GCA_049673585.1 Candidatus Sulfotelmatobacter sp.
CCATTACACTCATTGACCAGGATTCCCGGCTCCCAGAGGTTAATGAGTGCTAACGCCTGGCTACAACAACTACGCCAATGGATGGGACTGCGTACGGGATTGTGAGCAAAACAAAACGCTCATGCAAGGAGCCGAGCGTTTTGCCAAAGATCGAGTTTAGAAGTCTTCCTGTTAATCATCGATTCGCTGGACAACCGAGAGAATTTTCCACTGTCCATCGGACCTTGAAAGTGTCATGTAGTCAACCCAGTGTGGAGTAACGAGTTTGGCGGAAGCGATGTCCCCCAAAACGTCCAGCACACGTATCTGTGCCGTCCGCTCGGCTTGGGAAACGTCGGAGGCAGCATGGGAGCGTACATCCTGCATTATCTGTGAAGCAGTTTTCTCCCCCATCGGATCGTTCCCATGAATCACATGCTTCAGATAGTGAGCATGCAGTGATTTCTCCATGCGGGCGGCATTACCCGTGTAGTAGCCCTCGATATAGTCTGTGACGGTGGCACGAACGGCCGCGTCGTCGGATGTTTTCTGCTGCGTGGCGGCTGGCAGGCTGAGTACCAAGAGTGTGAGCAGGCCGAAGCCCAGTGCGAGGTATTTCATGTTGTTTTGTCTCCCTGAATTTGCTCGGTGAGGAGCTGTTCGATTATGACCACAGTCTACTAGTCGCACAGTGGCACTAAAGGACATGTCCCTGAAAGGATAACCCCCGCAACCCTTTCCGCATTCGTGGTTGTTGGCGTTAAATCGCCATTACACTCATTGAGCGCCGTCTGGCAGGCCGCTAAACCTCAATGAGTGAAATCGCCTGATAGTGTCAGTTGACAATTCTTGTGCAAGCAGGTCGGGCATGGCTGGAAGTTCGCCGCGCTGCTATTGCAGCTTCGCGTACTCCGCCTTGGCTTCTTTCAGGATGGGGATGTCGGGGTCGGCGTCTTTCCAGAGCGAGATAAAGAGCGTGAATCCGATTCGAACTTCGTTACTGCGGCAACCCCACCTTCCGCACCAGTTCAGCAAATCGTGGGTCGGCACGAATGGGGTCGAGTGCGAAGTCAGTCTTCAACTCCATCAGCCACCAGTCACGCTCCTGAAACGCAGTGTTTAGCCACATGAAAGCTTGATCTTTGTCCCCCAACTCCGCGTAAAGTTGGGCAATCTGATACCCAGACTGGTAACCAGTCCTACGTTGCGCTTTCCAGGTTTGAATGCCTTTGGCGAAAGCGTCCTGCCAGCCCCCTGTACGAAAACCTTGTTCCATCGCAGAGGCAAATTCAGAAGTGCTTCCGTCGCGGGCAAGCTCGCCATAAACTTTCCATTCGTCAATCGCTTGCAAGTACATGCGTTTCCCCCAATACGCGTGGTATAAACAACGGTGCCCCACGGCAAATGTCGGGTTCTCATCTGCCAACTTCTTGCATCCTGCAATCGCCTCATCGTAACGTCGTGCCCAGACGTGAATCTCCTCGAAATTCCAAATAATGCTTGGTGACAACGGATCGAGTTGGTGAGCACGGTTGATCTCAGCAAGTGCCTCTTGCTCCCTGCCCCCAATCGTGCCAATCCAGACTGCGTACCATTGGTGGGCGGTCGCATCATTGGGATCGAGTTCAAACGCTCTCCTGAATTCTGCCTCTCCTCCGGCAAAATCCCACTCGTATCGCATCTCGTTCCTGCCCAGAACAGCGTGGGGGCGGGCTAAGGTCGCATCCAACTCTAGTGCCTTGCGTGCAGCGGCATTCGACTTCGGCACGCTTTCGCTCGGACGGGCACCATAGCTAGGCAATATGGTATAAGTGTCGGCCAAACCCGAATACGCCAGAGCGTAGCCGGGGTCTTTGGCGATAGCTTGGTCGAAATAGGAGATTGCAGTATCAAAATCCGGAAGCGTCTTTTTGTTCCAGTAGTAACGCCCCTTCAGATACGACTCATAGGCTTCGGGGTTTTGTGTGCCTTGCTTGGCGACAAGTTGCTTTTCTGAGGTGCTGAGCTTCGAACGTAACTTGTCCGCGAGGTCATTCGTGATCTGCTGTTCGAGCGAGATGATCTCCGTGCTCTTGCCGCTGTAGTGCTGTCCCCAGATTTCCGTGTTGTCCCGAACATCGGTAAGCTCGGCGCTCACTTCGATGTTGTCCCCTCGCGGCACCACTCGTCCGCTCACCAGCCCAGACACACCCAATTCGTTGCCAACCTTCTGCGTGTCAACGTCTTTCCCTTTATAGTGGAAAACTGAGTTGCGGGACTTCACCTTCAAGTCAGGCACGTGGGCAAGGTTTCCGATTAAGGATTCTGTGATGCCGTCGCTGAGATATTCGGTATTGGCATCTCCACTCACATTGGTGAAGGGAAGCACGGCAATGGAATCAATCTGGGGTGTTCTGCTGGAGCGTAAGTACCAAACGCCAGCTATAACCAATCCAATGACAACGATGTAGGCGGCTAGGATGACCCACAGATTGCCAAGTCTGCGAGTCTTGTCGGGCGATGCTGGTATCGCAACTGTTCTACCGGACTCGGTATCGCGCTTTAGCCTTTGCAGGTCGGTACGAATCTCAGAGGCGTGCTGATAGCGAAGGCTGCGGTCTTTCTCCAGCGCCCTCGCGATGATTGTGTCGAACGCAGCGGGCAACTCCGGCTTTATACGGCTGGGCATGACTGGGTCCTTGTTCAGGATGGCATTCATCATCAGCACGCGATTCTTGCCAACGAAAGGCCGGCCGCCGGTCGCCGCTTCGTAAAGCACGACCCCTAGGGAAAACAGATCGCTGCGAGCATCAATTTCCTCTCCCCGTATCTGCTCGGGAGACATGTAGGCGGTTGTGCCGGGGATAACGCCTTCCATGGTGAGTGATTCCTCGTCGGGCTCGATTTCCGGTCGATGGCCAGGAATGGCTTTGGCCAAGCCAAAATCCAGAATCTTCGCTCGTCGCGTACCCGCCATGAAAATGTTTGCCGGTTTTATGTCTCGGTGGATGATCCCCTTCGCGTGGGCCGCTGCTAGAGCGTCGGATGCCTGAATGCCAAGATCCAGAAGTTCGTCGGCGGGGACTGGTCCATTGCGGATTCGCTCTTTCAGGCTCTCCCCTTCCAGCAACTCCATGACGATCACTGGCTTTCCATCGTGTTCTTCCACTTCATAGATCGTGCAGATGCTCGGGTGGTTCAAGGAGGAGGCAGCGTGAGCCTCGCGTTTAAACCGCTGCAGGGCTGTAGGGTCATGCGCTAGATTGTCGGGAAGAAATTTCAGAGCAACACGTCGTTGCAAGCGGATATCTTCGGCTTCGTAGACCACTCCCATGCCACCGGCGGCGAGCTTCCCGATCACGCGGTAGTGCGAGATGGTCTGGCCGATCATTGCAGCAGAATGCTACGTCTGTGAAACGGGCAAGTCAATGAAAGCGATGGGGTCGGCAGCATCTTGAAAGGATTGTTGGCGATAAATCCCCATTACACTCATTGACCTTTGGGTGGTGGCTGCGTGGGTGCCAGAAGCGAAGTGGTGTGGCCCTGCCGGACCTGATCCTCACCATCCTCAGTCACGGGGCAAAACCGTCCGCAGCTTCTCCGTGCCGTACCAGACCCCGCCGCCAAACTCCCTGCTAAACCAGGGGCGCCCGAAGACAACTCGCCGTGAGCAGTCAATAGCGAGAACTTTGTAGCGAATTTTCCATCCGTCAGGGCGACGTGACGTGAGGCCGGAGGTTTGCCGCCAGAGCCACCTGACCCGTTTTCGGAGTCGGTTCCTGTCCCGAGGTAAGCGGTGTTCTGGAGCGAGAACGACGATCGTTGCCCGTTTGGCGAGGAGTGTGTCCCCTTGAAAAAATCGAAGATATAACGATAGATGATCAGGGGTAGCCGTTTCGTTAGTCTGTCGGTGGATCATGCGTCTCGGAGTAAGGACCGCGGAGCTCTTTACGCTCCTGCCGCAGGCGAAACTGATTCCGCTGCATCCGATGGTGTCACTCTCGACTGTAACGGCAACTCGACGAAAAAGGTTGACCCGATCCCGATCGAGCTTTTAACCGCTAGTGATCCCCGATGCTGCTGCACAATCCAATCGGCAATAGCGAGGCCGATGCCAGCTCCTCCCAGTTCGCGGCTTCGGGCTTTGTCCACGCGATAAAAGCGTTCGAAGATTTTGGGCTGATCTTGCTCAGATATTCCGATTCCTGAGTCGCGCAGAGCGATAATAGCCTTGTTGTCGCGTGCCTCCAGACGTAGTTCAATTACCCCCGGCGACGGCGTGTACTTAACCGCATTGTCGAGCAAAATGGCGAGCAATCGTTGCATAGCGCTGCGGTCGCCTAAAACTGGAAGCTCGCAATTCGCGAACTCCTCAGTGAACTGCAGACCGCGGGCCTCCAGCAGTTGACGCCATGCGCGCGCGGTTTCCACGATCGCCGCGCGCAGAGCAAGGGGCGCCAGGTGCAAGCTCTCCCGACCGGAATCGGCACGTGCGAGAGACAACAGTTCTTCCACCAGGGACGAGGTTCTCTCCGCCTCCAGGAGGATGTGGCGCAAGGCCTCGCGATATTCAGAGTCCCCCCTCGATTTGCGGAGGACGATTTCTGCTTCGGTGCGGATTAAAGAGATGGGCGTTCGCAGCTCGTGCGAAGCATCCGCGGTGAACTGGGTTATGCGGAGAAAGGCGCCTTCGATGCGCCCCAACATTTCATTCAATGTGTCGGACAACCGTTGGAGCTCGTCGCCGGTGGTAAGCTTCTCAAGCCGTTCGCCTAAATTGCTGCCACTGATGCCCCGAGCCGTACGAGTCAGTGCATCGACTGGAGACAAGGCTTTCCGGCTGAGCCAGTATCCTCCGGAGGCTGCGGCGAGCAGCAACAGGGGCGCCAACATCAACAGATAACGCCTGAACAGAGATAGCGTCGCAATGGTCTGACCCGTGGGAATGCCCGTCTGCACCGTGTAGAAGCGGCCGTTCACCTCAATTCTTTGCGTAAGGAAACGGAAAGGCTGGTTCCCGAGCTGAACGTGGCGAAACGACCGGTGTTTTATGGTTGCCGGTGGCGCCAGCTCAAACTGGTTTTTCACGAGTGCAGGAGCGCGGAAGATCCAATTTCCATCCTCGTCGTAAATTTGCAGGAAATCGCCGGAGTGTTCCAGATCGTATGCCTCGGAGGCCTCTTCCCGAAGCTTGGGAACGTTCCTGTTTTTCTTTTTTTGCGATTTCAGGAAATTAGTGATGTCTTCGATTTGTGCTTTCAATGCATCGTCGGCGACCGTATAAAGCCGTTGCCGGAGAGCAACCCACATGGCGATGCCAAACAAAAGCTGAGCCGCGGCAAAGATGGCCAAGTACCACAACGTGAGCCGGGAACCAATGGAAAGCTTTTTCACGATTGCCACTCCAGATCCAGGACGTAGCCGACGCCACGCACAGTGTGAATCAGTTTTTGCCGACGATCAGAGTCGACCTTGTGGCGCAGCAGCCGCATGAACGCATCCAAAGAATTGCTCCCCATTTCGCGCCCAGAAGCCGCAATCAGTATCTCCCGGGGAACCACTTCGCCGGCGTGGAGCATGAGCCGCTCCAGTAACTGATATTCGGTGCGCGTCAGGTCGATCCGTTTCCCGTCGCGATTAGCCTTGCGGGTGGAGATATCCAGGAACAAATCACCTATCTGGAGCTGAGTTTGTCGCGGAGCGGCCGCAGCCCTGCGCACTGCCCGCAAGCGTAGCAACAGCTCGGCGAAGGAGAACGGCTTGGTCATGTAGTCGTCGGCGCCGAGGTCCAGGCCATGCACGATGTCGGGAACGGAATCTCTCGCAGTCAACATCAATACAGGAGTGCGATTGTTTTCGACTCGCATGCTCCTGGCCAGCTCGAATCCGTCCATCTTGGGCAGCATCACGTCGAGAATGACCACATCGAAATCGTGGTCTCGCACCATCTGCAGTCCTTCGCTGCCGTCAGCGGCACAGGAAACGGTGTGACCTTCTTCACTCAGTCCCCTGCGAAGCAATTCCAGCATTCTTCGTTCATCTTCTACAACCAGCAGGTTCATATCCGGCTCTGTTGGATAGTGCCAACCGACATAAGGGTAAACCGTTAAGGCGCTGAGTTCATTGAATCTGAAAAAACTTTAACCGTCCTTTAATAATGGCTTCATACCCGCAAACTACGATCGTTTTTCATTTCAATCGACTGGAATGTCCGTTGCAGGGAGCGCGTTCCCAAGTGACGTCGAATCCTCCGGAAGCGCTGCTCCGCCGATCTCGAACCGTGACGTGGTTGTAAAGGAGCAAAAAGCATGAAGCTAAAGCAATCTCACTTCACTCTTTCCTGTGTCCTGAGAACCGCAGCGTTCCTGATTTTTTGTGCAGGCTTCACAAACCCGGCGATGGCTCAGTCGGGGAAAGGCACAATTACGGGCCGCGCTACCGATACTACCGGCGCCTTACTGCCGGGGGCGAGAGTGCGAGTGGAGCCCGGCGGCGCAGCCGTTGCTACGAATCAAATTGGAGAATTCACGATAATCAGCCTGGCCCCGGGCGAGTACAAGGTCACAGTTTCCTATGTTGGCTTCCTGCCATACACCGCGGACGTTAAGGTGGTTGCCGACCAAGCCACTCGCGTGAATGTCGTGCTGAAGGTCGAGGCCAAAGGAGAACAGGTAAATGTGGTTGCGGACGAGCTTGGTGTGGCGCAAGACATCAACGTCCAGCGCACTTCTGACAATATTCTGGACGTGATGTCGGAGGGCGTCATTCAGAGCCTGCCGAACGAGAACATCGCCGATGTGGTGGGCCGGATGCCGGGCGTAAGCCTGGAGCGCGACGAGGGCGAAGGCAAATACGTGCAGATTCGAGGCACCGAGCCGCGCCTGAACAATACAACGGTCGACGGAGTCGAGCTTCCTGCGCCGGAGGACAACGTGCGCCAGTTCAAGCTGGACACCATCCCTTCCGACATCGTCGAGTCGGTCGAAGTGAACAAGACTCTGGCTGCCAATCAGGACGCCGACGCCATTGGTGGGACAGTAAATCTGGTTACCAAGAAGGCTGGTGACGTACCGACCTTCAAGTTAGAGGGGATCGGCGGCTTCACTCCCATAGAAAACACTCGTTACATCGGGCTCGTGATGGGCACGGTGGGCAAGCGTTTTGGACATGACAAGCGTTTCGGCGCGCTGTTCACCGGCAGCTACGATTACAACGGGCGCGGCATTGACGACATCGAGCCGACTCCGAATGACACGGCCGTCCCCAGCTACAACAGCATGGACATCAGGGAATACAGATATCAACGCAAACGTTACGGCTTCGGCGGTTCGCTGGATTACAAGCTGAAAGATCCAGCCTCTGGCCTCTACCTGCATTACTTCGATTCCGACTTTAAGGACTACGGGAACAAATGGGTCTACTCGCTGAACGACGCGGGAAATCCAAAATTCAGTACCTCCCAGCGCGCGCCCGACTACGGAGCAGCCAGCATTGCGATCGGCGGAAAGCATGTTTTCGCCAGTTCCTGGTTGAGCTGGGAGCTTTCAGCGGCGCGGTCGCGCGAGTTAGCGGCAGCAGGAAATCCGGGAGCCACGTTTAAGACAGTACCCGGCAGCGCCGCGGACAACCTCACAAGTTGTGTCAACATTCCGGCGCCTGATTCCCATCTGCCGCAGTGGGACCCATCTTGCTTCGGCGCTCCCACCTACGATCCGACGCAATACTACTTAAATGAGTACGACGGCACTACTGGAACCACCTCGCAGGTGAACCTGCAGGGTGCGCTCTCGATGGCCAAGAACTACCACCTGGGTTCGCACTTCTCCACTTTTGAGTTTGGCTTCAAGGTCCGCAATGCGCACAAGGGGCAGGATGCCTATTCGCCGGTCTATGACGAACCGGGCGCCAACTGTTTCAATGCGCAGGGAAATGCCGTGCCCGAATGCTCGATGGTATCCTACCTGAGCGGATTCACTAACCCGCACTACTATTTCAACGCCTACCCGCTCGGTCCAGTCACGAACTACAACACGATCGCGAACAACTTGAACAACCTTGTTAGCCAGGGGTACAACACGCTCGACGCGCCCGCCACGGCCTTCGGTTCCGATGCCAGCAACTTCGATCTTACTGAACGGGTTTCGGCCGCTTACGCGATGAATACTGTGGAGTTCGGACGCTTCCGGCTGCAGACGGGCCTGCGCGTCGAGGCCACGCAACTGAACATCCTCGGCTTCTACATCCCAAACGATGGGGTCACGATTTACGCAACTCCTGAACCAGCCAGCACGTGGTATTGGGATCCTTTACCCAGCGTGCAACTTCGCTACCGGATCAGCGAAGACTCTGACATTCGCGCCGTCTACGCACGCGCCATCTCTCGTCCGAATCCATACGACATGGTCCCCTACGTAACGCAAGATCCCACTACCGCCCCGACAACCATTTCCGTCGGCAATCCGAACCTCAAGCCGGAACATGCCAACGACTATGATGTGCTTTACGAGCATTACCTGAAGCCATACGGAGAGTTTCAAGCGGGCTTTTTCTACAAACAGTTGAGCCAGCCGATTTATTATCTTGCCGATCCTGACTACCAGGGAACGCAATATCCATCGTACGTGGGCGACATACTTGACTACATTGAAAACGGAGTGAACGCGAAGCTGTACGGTGTGGAATTTGCCTACGTCCAGCACCTTGGGTTCTTGCCTGGTATGTGGGGCGGTTTCGGCATCACGGCGAACTATAGCCGGACTGGTTCAAGCGCCGGCATTTTGCCGCTTCGAACCGACAACCCTGCGCTGCAGCGGCAGACCCCGACCATGTTCAACCTCAGTCCCACTTATGACAAGGGCCGTTTCTCGGCCCGGATGGGCGCCACTTACAATAGCGCGAGCATCTACCAGTATCAGTGGGAACAATGCACCGCGGCAGTAGCCGCGGCAGGGGCAGCGGGCACGGGCCCCGGTTGCGAAGATCCCGCCTATCTTGGACCAAAGGGACCGCTCGGAGACAACTACCTGTATGCCCATCTACAGGTCGATGCGCAAGCCAGCTTCCGCTTGCAGAAGGGCTTCACCGTGCTCTGGCAGGGTCTGAATCTAACCGACGACGTGTTCGGCTTCTACAACGGCAGCCCATGGTACGTGACTCAACGCGAGTATTACCGGCCCACCTATTCCTTCGGTCTGCGCTGGGAACCGCACCGAGAGTAGTTAATCCGAGCACAGAGTGCACTTCGACATGAGGTTTGCGCTCCCTTCAGGCAAACTTGTACTCGGCCACACGGCGTTGTGCTGTGGGACGAATGATCGCAGACTCAATACGCTGAAAGATCCAAGGAGCCTTATGCAGATGAAGAAGCACCTGCATCACGACCTGACCATCAAGAGCTTCGCACTATTTGTGGCTGTCTTGACATTAGGATTTGTTCTTACGAATCCATGCCGAGCGTACGCGAGCGAGTTTGCGATCACCAAGAAGGTTCTCATTCCCGGCCACGGGAGCTGGGATTATCTCGCGGTCGATGAAGCTGGGAGGCGTCTGTACGTCTCCCACGGAACCCAGGTGGAAGTGCTCGATGTCGATTCGGACGCTATTGTCGGAAAGATTGAGAACACTCCGGGCGTGCACGGCATTGCGATCGCGCCGGAGTTGGGCCGCGGGTTTGTCAGCGACGGGCAATCTTCAACCGTCACGATTTTCGATTTGAAGACGCTGAAGGCGATCGCCGAAGTTCCGGTTGGCAAAAAACCTGACGCAATCATTTACGATCCTGCGACTTCCCGCGTTTTCGCCTTTAATGGTGAGAGCAACAGTGCATCCGCCATCGATGCGGATACGGGAAAGGTTGTGGGAACGGTCGATCTGGGCGGTGGGCCTGAGTTTGCGGTCGCCGATGGTTCAGGGTATGTTTACAATAATCTGGAAGATGCGAGCGTAGTCCTGAAGATTAACGCTCGTTCGTTGAAAGTCGAGCAGCGTTCGCCAACCGCGCCTTGTTCGTCGCCTTCGAGCATGGCTATTGACCGGACAAATCGAAGATTGTTCATTGGCTGCCGCAGCAAGGTGATGGCTGTGGTGAATGCGGACACGGGAAAGGTAATCACAACCCTGCCCATCGGCGATCACGTGGACGCGACCGCCTTCGATCCGGAGTCCCGCCTCATCTTCAATTCCAACGGGGACGGTACCATCACAGTGGTTCGCGAGGATAGTCCGGATAAGTACTCGGTCGTGGAAAATGTAAAGACTTTGCCCAAGGCGAAGACGATGGCGCTGGATCCAAAAACACATCATCTGTTCTTGTCCACGGCCGAAGCTGGACAATTTGAGGTGCTGGTCGTGGGCCGCTAGTCGCGGATTATTCAATGAAACTCTGTCGACAATTGCCGATGATTCTTCTCCTGGCGTGTGCTGCTTGCTCTCGCTCACATTCTCAGGCGGCGCTTCAAACCGAGCCCGTGGAGTTGCAGCTCCAGGTCAGCGCGCCTTTCCACTTCGTCGCCTATGGCGATTCACGCTTCCACGATCCCAAAGACACCGATGCGGCGAATCCGGCAGTGCGGCAGGCGCTGGTGCAGGCGATTGCTGAGACCCATCCCGCCTTTATTTGTTTTACCGGGGATATCGTCTACAACGGCTACGATAAAAATGACTGGAAGGTGTGGGACACGGAAACTGCGGTGTGGCGCACCGACAAGATTCCGGTTTACCCGGCATTCGGCAACCACGATCTTCACGGTGATGAAAAGATTGCTCTGGCTAACTATTTCGAGCGCTTTCCTGATTTAAAAAACAGCCGGTATTATTCTGTACGCGCCGCCAACACCCTAGTTGTGGTGCTCGACAGTTCGCTGGACGAAGTCTCCGGCCCACAAGGGCAATGGCTGGCGCAGAAGTTGGACCACCTTCCTGGCGACGTGGATTTCGTGTTCGTTGTTCTTCACCATCCCCCCTACACCAGCTCTTCAGACATGAAGATATTCGGCGGAGGACACTCGGCGCGGTCATCAGAAAAGGAACTGGCCAAGATGCTGGAGGCGCGGCAACAGAATTTGCGCGCCCGGATCGTGGTTTTCTCCGGACACGTGCACAACTACGAACGCCATGAGCACGGCGGCGTGACCTATTTTGTGACCGGCGGCGCCGGAGCGCACGCCTATCCGATCGAACGGGCCAAGGATGATCCTTTTCAAAGCAAAGAAGTGAACTACCACTACCTGCAAGTGGAAGTCGATCGCGGCCGCCTCAAGATCACGATGCACCGTCTCGACCTGACGAGCGGCACAGCCGTATGGACGCAACCTGACTCGATCGTGATCTCGGCGCCGGCAGCGAGTGCCGCAGCGCCGGGCCGTTAGAGAAACAGCGCTGAATCTTCCAGCGGAGACTGACGCCTACCCAGAAAGTTCTAAGTTGTTAGCATTTTTGATTAACCTCCAAAGCGCTCGAAGGACGTGTTGTTGGTGATCTGTGGCGTCGCGCTCGCTTTCGTTGCGTAACGATTCATCTTACCGCTGGCCATACAGCACATGGCGGAGTAGGGGTCGAAATCCCGCTCCCTAAGAGACTCGTGATTGCCCATCCCAAACTGGCCGTCTTCCGTTGGGCGAGCCAGTGCTCTTCCTTGCACTCGCCATAGCCTCTGGCTGCTGCGCTTGCGCCTGACCGCACGATAAACGCCTCATTTTCCCCACAATATAAGCATAAAAGTTAGCGGCGACCCGAGCGGTCAGTTGGCGAGAAATCTCGATTTCACTCATTGACCACGGCGGACGGGGAAGTGATTTCACAAACTACCGCGATTTGCGAACCCGTCGCATGGTCAGCCCGACGTTTCACTTTGCGTGCCACAACCACACCGAGCGGAGCGTCAGGAACCTTCCTGAACGATGATCGTGCTAAGGCAAGTACGCGGTCCTTGGCGCGAGACTCTATAACGTCCGCATCGGCGTCAACGGACGCGCCTTTCAAAGCCCGAAGCTCCTCATTCGCGGCCCGCCGCACTTCCATATGGCCCCGCTGCTTACCGAGCCTGATGTTTTTTCGACTTGAGGTGGGACACTCCCCGTAGACGTTGCGACGGTCTTTCACAAGACTGATGCGCTTCTTTTCTGACGGAGACTTAACTTTGCTCATTGTTATGAGTATGCCGCCATTTGCGCTAACTGTCGAGAAATCCCGATTACACTCATTGACCCGGAGGCTGGAACTAGGGCCTCCCGATCTTCGTCCAATTGGACCGCAAGAACTCTCGACGGCTCTGGATCAGAGCAGCTTGTGAAATGAGAGATCCTCTCTCATCCCGTTGTGCAATGATGATCGCCACGTGCCGACCGTACTTATAGCTGCAACAGCCGACGTACAAAGGGAGCCATTTCCTGCGTGTGCTCTGGTCGAACACTTGCTCGGTGAAATCGGGCTCGATATTCGGAAGTTTACGAGGAGTCCGACATACAACCATCTCTTGCAGCGCGAGCTGATAAAAGCTCTTCTCGTATTGAACGATCCTCAAGGCTTCAGGTGAGGGTGCCTCGTTGGAGGGAACGCAGTCTGCTGGAAGGGGCATCAACTGGACCGTGGTCGGCCAAAGGTATTCGCCCGTGGCCTGAATGACGCCGATTGATCCGCTCCATAGCAAAGCCAGGCCGAGTGTAATTACGACTAGCGCGATCCGAACCCACCTCGACCCCATGCTCATCCTGACGATTGGAAACCAGTACAGATGCCAAAGACAAGTTCCCCCAGTAATACGTGTGGTCCTCGCGTGGGACATGTCTTCAGCGCGGCCTCCGGGTAGTTGACGTAACATCCCGATTACACTCATTGACCGACGGCCCAGACAAGCCTCAATGAGTGTAAACGCCTGTAACGTCAACTATCCGCTTCAGGTTCCCCTAGTTCAGTCCTGCTATAGTTTTGACCATGAACTGGAGATCAACTCGAAGGGTGGGTGCCGTTTTCTTCGTTTCAGCGCTCACCTCCGCTTGTAATGTTCAGCAACCCTCCACGGACTGGAACGGCGCATGGAAATTGAATCCCTCAAGGAGCAGCTTTCGGGGCCCGATTTTTACCATCTCGATTTCGGCAGATGGTGATTATCGGTACGATGACGGAAGGTCGAGTTTCACTTTTCGCTGTGATGGGAAAGATCGACCGATCGGGAAAAATCTCACGCGAGCTTGTGTGAAAGCCAGCGCCACTGCTTTAGACGTGACACGAAAGGAGAACGGGGTAAAGACAAATGCGTATCATTGGGAGCTTTCGTCTGGCGTGAAAGTTTTTACGTCGACGGCGACTGCATTTTCTCCGAGCGGATCCGTTACCGAAATGCAGATCATCGCTTCGCGGATGTCGGGGTCTGATGACTTTGCTGGCCAGTGGCAGGACGCGAGCTATCTTCAACGGCATGCAGATATGACGCTAGTGCTCGACAGTCAGGCCTTGCATATCGGCTATCCGAGCGCAAAGCAGTATATCGACGCACCGTTCGATGGAGTCTACTCGGTGGATCATGGCCCTCATGCTCCAGAGGGGATGTCCCACACGGCACGGCTGGTTGGAAAACGCGAGATAGTCACTCTGGCGAAGAGCAATGGCAAAGTTCTCATTCAAGGCTCCCTCGAATTGAGTGACGATGGAAAGTCCATCACCGAATCGTGGTGGAACCTAGATCACCCGTCTAACAAGGCTACGTTTGTCTACGAAAAGAAGTAGAGGCGCGCCGCTGTTGTTGACGTAACATCTCGATTACACTCATTGACCTCAACTCTCTCAACCTCCGGAAGCGCTCTGGTCGGAAGCGCAGGTCAGGAATTAGGCGTCACGGCCCGACCGCAGTTGAGCGATTTCGGCGCGGATTTCTTGCGCCCTATTCTGCCTGCGCTGATACTCGGCTTTCTCTTCGTGGGTCTGGCTTTGTCCTGGCGTCTTCCAATACAAAATGTTGGAGGCATTGAT
>JBATXV010000015.1:0-46993 GCA_049673585.1 Candidatus Sulfotelmatobacter sp.
TTGCTCGGTGAGGAGCTGTTCGATTATGACCACAGTCTACTAGTCGCACAGTGGCACTAAAGGACATGTCCCTGAAAGGATAACCCCCGCAACCCTTTCCGCATTCGTGGTTGTTGGCGTTAAATCCCGATTACACTCATTGAGCGCCGTCTGGCAGGCCGCTAAACCTCAATGAGTGAAATCGCCTGTTTACAACAATTATGCCGAGGTGCAATCCTTGTCGCATGCTCAGCGGCGTAAGCCCTCTACTGAACCTTGTAGCTTCCTGCATCGTTAGCTGTGTTCGAAGCGGTTCAGACTTCCGAACGATGAATCAGAATTAGCCGGGAGAGCCATGGATAAATCGGTGTTGCGAGGAGTGCTTCTACTTGCGAATGCCCTAGTCTCCTTGGCACTGGCGTTGTATAGCCTAGGATTCGAGAAACTCGGCATCCCCACTCCAGGCATGCATCTATCGTACGTGGTCTTCCCCCCAGGCCAATCCAACTCAATGATGGGCTGGTTCATTGTGCGGACAGCGACCGACTGGCTGTTCTGGTTTGTAGCTATCGGCGCGCTTTATTTGTTGCTCGCAAAGCTTAAAAGAAGCATGGCTACGCGCAAGCCCCATCGGTGAGGCATTCGTCGGGACACGGCGTGTCAAATGGCGAAAAATCGCCATTACACTCATTGACCTCGGCCCACGCTTAACGGGCGTAAACGCCCGGTTACAGCAGCTGACTTGCTCCCACAAAGCATTCAGTCGTTTGTTCCCGGTGAGCCTGAGTCACTGTCCATCTGTCGTCAAGTGGATCTCTTTCATTTCCTTAATTTCCGTGATCACGATCGCATGCGTCCCGGTCCGCTCAAATACGGTCCCGCTAGCCCGCACGTATTTGCCGACGAATGGCATCAGTTCCTGCCGCTGATCCGCGTCCGGCATTTTGTCGGAGATGGGAAAATACAAGTAACCATCCTTGGTCAGAATAACCAGCGGCGAACCACCCCTCACGCAGTCCCTCACGCATTTGAGGCTTAGGTTAGTTGCGGTTCCGTCCAGGTTCTGAATGGGACAGGCAACATCGCGAACCAGGCCCTCGATTGTTGCTTGCGAAGCGTTAGCCCGGTCGCCTGCCATTGAAGTTTTTTGCGGAGAGTGGGACGCCGCCAGCACCGAGACCACCCCGCAGCCTGCGAGCAAGCAAACCCTCAAGAATCGGCTCATCTGTTCTCCTTTTCAATGCGCATTGCACACCCCGCAGCCGGCATCGTCAAGATGTAGCATTTGCAATCCCGCCAGGTCAATTTGGCGAAACATCTCGATGACACTCATTAATCTATGACACTCATGGACCCGTTCTTGCTACTCCTGACCCGACTACTACCAAAACTTTGAGTAGGGCAAAAAGCGTCGCAAACATTTCCACAGCCGCCCTGTGACATCCAACCTTGCGCCCGGTTCTGAACTAGACCAGAATGGTCAAAGCGGAGCCGGTACGAACAGTCGAGAACCCAGCGGACGTAAGTCCCGTGTTCTCTGGATTTTGACCTCTAACTCTTTTGCGCTCCGTATTTTGCGGGGAATTTCGTGCTAACCCGATGATTCCACTAGCCCCCCGGGGGAGGGGGGTATCCACCAGTAACCAGAATCAGTAACAAATCTCAGCAGCCGCAGCCCTTGGAAACAGCACCGCTCTCAGAATATTTCAAGCAGATTTCCACACAAGCTAAATTCAAAAAGAAACTGAGAACTGAGAACTGAAACTAGAGACTGAGAACTGAGAACTGAGAACTAGAGACTGAGAACCGAAAACAGAGAACTAAGAACTGCCTTCGCAATCGCACAGTACAAATCAATCGCCTCAGCCAGTTGTTTCTTCTCGATAAACTCGCCATCAGTATGCGCGACGTGAATCGATCCCGGACCAATCAGCAGCGGTTCGCCCCAATTCGTCAGCCGAGGAATGTCGGTAGTGAACGCCGCGATCATCGTCGGCAATCCATCGACGGTGCGAAAGCGCAGAAAGGGAAGTTCCAGCGGAAATTCGACCTTCACCGAATCGCCCGCAGTTGTAAGAATCTGCCGCCGCAATTCCTGCGACGGACCGATCAGGCGATAAAGCAAGTCCGCATGCGCATAATCAGGAATCACGTTGGGCGCACGACCGCCTTCGATCAATCCAATGTTCAGCGTGCAAGCACCAACTTCAGGATCAGAAGGCAACGGCATCGCGCGCAGCCGCGTAAGGGCCGCAAGCAGCTTGTCGATTGCGGATTCGCCAAGCTCAGGATAAGCCGAATGCGCCATGCGTCCGGAAGCGGTAACCTCAACCCGCAACGTCCCCTTCGAAGCCAGCGCGATGCGATTCTCAGTGGGTTCGCCGTTGGTCAGGAATTTGCATCCGTGTGCTGGCTGACTCGCGGCGAACTCATTAGCCGCTTGCGCGCCCAGACTGTCGCGCTCTTCGCCCACCAGGAACAACAGTCCCACGTAAATTCCCTCGCGGCGCAATCGCTCCGCGGCAGCAATCTGCGCGGCAATAATGCCCTTGGCGTCGCACGAGCCGCGTCCGTAGATTCGAGCCGCATCTTCGGAAGATGCGATGAACGGAGGAACCGTATCCATGTGCGTGGAAAAAACCACCGCCGGATTCGGCTGCTCTGGCGACGTGGCGTAAACGTTGAAGCGATTGCCTTCCACCGGCATGCGCAGCGTCTGGTAGCCAATGCGGCAAAGTTCGCCATAGAGATAATTTCCGACCGCTGCTTCATTGCCCGAAATGGATTCGATGTCGACCAGCTGCCGGGTAAGCGTGATAGCGTCCATGGAAAGAGAATAACCTACCGCCTTCGCAGCCGCAGCGATCTGAGCCGATCATGTAATCTGAATGCTGTGATCGCGCCATCTTCAACCATCCGATCGCTCTTCCTTGAAGGCCCAGCGGGAAGACTCGAAGCGCTGCTCAATGCCGGTTCGGAAAAAGCGACTCATGCCGCAATTGTTTGCCACCCGCATCCGCTGTTTGGAGGAACGCTGCATAACAAGGTTGTGTTCCATACTATGAAGGCGCTGAACAGTTTTGGTTTTCCCGTACTGCGTTTTAACTTTCGCGGCGCGGGACTCAGCCATGGCGAGCACGATCACGGCAACGGCGAAGTCGAAGATGTGCGCACCGCTCTCGACTGGCTGGACGCGGAGTTCCACCTGCCGTTGCTGTTCGCAGGATTCTCTTTCGGCGCGGCGGTCGGGCTGCGCGCCGCGTGTCCGGATGCTCGCGTGAAGGCGTTGATCGGCGTGGGTGTTCCGGCGGTTCCTGTCGCTGCCGATGCGGAAGCGCCGCGCGTGTACGCATTCGACTTCCTGCGCGATTGCGCCAAGCCGAAGTTGTTCGTCAGCGGAGCGCGCGATCAGTTTGGCCCGCGGGCGAAGCTGGAGGCTCTGGTTGCGTCGGTTCCCGAGCCGAAGAAACTGGTGCTGATTGAAGGCGGAGACCATTTTTTCGAGGGACGGTTGCGCGAACTGCGGGAGACGATTGAAGGTTGGGTGAAGGAAGCTGTCCGCCATGAGCTGTCAGCTGATCCAACTCGCTCGGCTGAGAGCCGATAGCTGACAGCTGAAAGCCGCTGTTTATAATCCTCGCCATGCCCTCTGACACTGATGCCGAATCGCAGTTTCAGGAAATGCGGGACCTCGCTCGCGAGGTCTTTCGCCACGCGCTCGCCGAGGCCTCGATCGCTAAGGCGTTTTCGCGGCACGTGCATTGTGAGCGTGGTGTACTGCGCGTCTGCGAGGATCTTTACCATCTCGATTCTTATTCACGCGTCCATGTGATCTCCATCGGCAAGGCCGGACACACGATGGTCGAGGCTCTCGCGCAGCAAGTCGGCGAGTCTGCGCTGGAAGGGATTGTTGCATGTCCGGTTGAACCGTCGATGCAAGTGCGCGGCTTCCGCTATTTTCGCGGCGGACATCCTACGCCGAACGCCGAATCGATCCGCGCGGCGAATGCCATCCGCACGGCGCTGGAGGCGCAAACTGCGGCCTCGCTTGTCATCTTCATG
Source organism: Candidatus Sulfotelmatobacter sp. (assembly GCA_049673585.1). Lineage (GTDB taxonomy): Bacteria > Acidobacteriota > Terriglobia > Terriglobales > Acidobacteriaceae > Sulfotelmatobacter. The sequence goes on from JBATXV010000015.1 coordinate 4,042, forward strand.
CTTAGCGGCGGAGGATCGTCTATCGTCGAGAAACCCATCGACGACGAGATTTCACTCGACGATCTGATTGCGACCTATCGTGCGCTGGTTCATTCCGGCGCGCCCATCGCTGAGATTAACGCCATCCGCAAACATCTCTCCATCGTCAAAGGCGGGCGACTGGCGCAGGCGGCGTTTCCGGCGCAGCAGGTTTCGCTGCTGGTTTCCGACGTTCCCGACAATACTCCCGATGCTCTGGCTTCCGGCCCAACCATGGCCGACTCAACCAGCGTGGAGGATTGTTATCGCATCGCGGAGAAGTATGACCTGCTGTCGCAGCTTCCGCACTCCTCGCGCGAACTTTTTGAACGCCATGCTCTGGAGGAAACGCCGAAGTCCGACGACCAAGCTTTCTACCGCTCGCGCTGGTGGACAATTCTCTCGAATCGAACTGCGGTTGAGCAGGCGAAGGTTGCGGCGGAGCGTGCCGGGTTTTCCGTGCGCGTGGACAATTCCTGCGACGATTGGGATTACGACCGCGCGGCTGAATATTTGTTGAAGTGTGTGCGCGAGCTGAAAACAAGATCCCCGCGAGTGTGCCTGATCTCGGGCGGGGAAGTGACGGTGAAAGTCACAAACGGAGGTGTCGGCGGACGCAACCAGCAGTTCGCGCTCGCATGTGCCGCGAAGATTGCGGGAGAGAACATCACAGTGCTCAGCGCCGGGACGGACGGAGTGGATGGAAACAGTCCGGCAGCCGGAGCGATCGCGGATGGAAGCACGGTCGCGCGCGCGCAGATGAAAGGGTTGGATGCGCCAGCGGCGCTCGAGAGATTCGATGCGTATCCTTTCTTTAGCGCGCTGGGCGATGCGATTGAGACTGGACCTACGGGCAACAACCTGCGCGATTTGAGGATACTCCTCGCATGCTAAGGCGAAAGCCTATGCCGCTTCGCCCTTCACCTGCACGCCCGCCCACTTCTCTAGCAGCGTGAGCGTAGCGGCGTAGTCGAGATCGCGGTGTCCGTCTTCGGTAGCCATTTCGTAGATCTCTTCGACGGTTTCGAGAGCGGGGAGTTTTACGCGGGCTTCTTTCGCGGCGTCGAGCGTGAGAAGAATGTCTTTGTGCATGAGCCGCAGCGGAAAATTGGGCGTGAAGTCGCGCTGCAGGACGAAAGGCGCTTTGTACTCGACGACTCCAGAGCGCACCATGGTGGCCTCGATCAGCGAGACCAGTTGGCGCGAGTCCACGCCAAGTTTTGTGGCGAGGGTGAGAGCTTCAGCGAAGCCCTCGTAAATCAAGGCAATCTGCAGGTTCATGGAAAGCTTCGTGGCCTGGCCCTTGCCAGTTTCGCCCATGCGAAAAATCTTTTTGCCCATGGCCGCGAACAAGGGGTTGAGGCGATCGATGGTCGCTTCGTCGCCGCCGACCATGAAAATCAGAGTGCCGTTCGCGGCGCCGATCTTCGATCCGGTCATAGGCGCGTCGACGTAGGCCACGCCGCGGGCGCGAACCCGCTCGGCGAATTTTACGGTGGCTGAAGGGGAGATAGTGCTGGAATCGGCAATGATCATGCCATCGGTTAGCGATTGCTCGACGCCATCAGGGCCGAACAATATCTTCTCGACTGCGGCGGTGTCGGAAACGCATAGCCAGACCACTTCGGCGCCTTGTGCGGCTGCTGCTGGAGTGGGAGCCACTCCCGCTCCCTCAACCAGTTTGCCCGGGGTGCGGTTCCAAACTGTGACTTCGTGGCCCGCCTTGGCCAGATTCGTGGCCATGGCGTGGCCCATAATTCCCAAACCCATGAAAGCGACGCGCATTAATGACTTTCTCCTCGTGATGAAAGAGCCTTCCGGATTAGATATGAGCGAGCGGATCAAGGTCAAGCCAGCATTAGAAAAGGCTCGGGATGATTGCTGGCTATGCGATTGGAGCGGCGGCGCGAAAGCGGTTACCGGGGGAACCGGGGGAATTACGCACTTTATTTTCCGTCCTGAACTAGAATGACGCTAGTGATGGGCAGCACTCATCTAATGAAGTAGGGCAATCGTAGGATGATCAAACAAACGCTTCGCAATCCGGCGCTCCGCAAGCGGGCTTCGCAGTTTGGGCGCCTGGTGCGGCGCTCCGCTGTAACCCCGCTTTGCGGAGAGACGCACACCCCGCGACTAGTGTCGAACGGCGAGTTGGGTGTGACTTTCATCGGCCATTCCAGCTTTTTCGTGCAGATCGGCGGGCAGAGCGTGATGATCGACCCGAACTTCGCTCGCTGGCTCTTTGTGCTGAAGCGGCTGCGGCGTCCGGGGGTGAGGGTGCGGGATTTGCCGGCCATTGATATGGTGCTGGTGACGCACGCTCACTTTGATCATTTGCACCGGCCATCGCTGCGCGCGATTGTGCAGAATAATCTGCGAACTCGCGGAACCGCTCCGGCGATCATTATTCCGAGCCATGTGACGGACTTGATTTCCGATCTTGGATTTTCCGAGATCATCGAGCTTGACTGGTGGAACAGGTCGCGGCACGGCAGCCTGGAGGTGACGCACGTTCCTTCGCGGCATTGGGGAGCGCGCATTCTCAAGGATTCGCACCGCGGTTACGGTGGCTATGTGCTGCAGGCCGGGAAGCACTCCATTTATCACGCCGGCGATACGGCTTACTTCGCCGGCTTCCGCGAGATTGGCCGGCGCTTGTCTCCGGAACTGGCGCTGCTTCCCATCGGCGCTTACAACCCGCCCAGCTTCCGTAACGTACATACCAATCCCGCCGACGCTACCCGCGCGTTCCTCGACCTGAAGTCGCGCTGGATGGTCCCGATGCACTATGGAAGCTTCCGGCTATCGCACGAGCCGGTGGATGAGCCGCTGCAACTGCTGGAGCAGGAAGCGCGGTCGGCGGGGATTGAGGACCGGATCGTGGTGCTGGAGGAGGGCGTTACCAGATTCTTCTGATTGGGAATCCCGCCGCAGGAACGAGGTTTCAAGGTTTCACGTTTCAAAGTTTCAGGTTCCCTCGAAACGCGCGAGACTTGGAAACGTTGAAACCTTGAGACCTTGAGACCTTGAAACTTGATTACCGCTTTTTATACTCCTTTGACAAACAGTTTCCGCGTTTTGGTGTAAGATCGCTCGCCCGAGTTTTTCATTTTTGGGAGGCGAACCGTGAGTGTAAAAGCCGTACCTGAGGGTTTCCACACTGTTACTCCATATATGACTGTCCGCAACGCTGCGCGGGCCATCGAGTTTTACAAGCAGGCGTTTGGCGCCGTGGAAAAAGGCGTCATGAAATCGCCGGACGGCAAGATCGCGCATGCCGAGCTGCGCATTGGCGACTCCATCTTGATGCTGGGCGATGAATTCCCGCAAATGGGTGCTTTGTCGCCGCAGTCGACTGGGGGCGCCGGCATGGGACTGCACATTTATGTTGACGACGTAGACTCGGCGTTTGACCGCGCGGTGAAGGCCGGAGCCACGGTTGAAATGCCGGTGGCTGACATGTTCTGGGGCGACCGCTACGGCAAGCTGGCCGATCCGTTCGGCCACAAGTGGTCGATCGGAACTCACAAGCGCGATATGACGATGGAAGACATGGAAGTAGCGATGAAGCAAATGCCGAAGAGCGCGTGAAAGTTTGTTCGAAAAGCGGTTGGTAATTTCTGCTCGTTTGGGGCGCGGCTCTGGTCCGTGCCCCGCTTTGTTACCTTTCTCCGGTACCTCCGTAATGACCGCCCGCGTCGCTATTACACAAGTATTACAGTGCATTAGCTCAGTCCCTTGATACGTTAGATCAGGCGGTAGCGGATTCGAGACCAGCCGGATGAGGAACTACTTTGGAAATGGAACTGGAAAGCCTGGAAAAACGGCAAGCGGCAAACGGCGAAGTTAACTGGGTGACTGCGATCTTTATGGGCCTGTTTCACGTGGGCGCCGTGGCGGCACTTTTCTTCTTTACGTGGAAGGCGCTGTTCGTCGCTATGTTCTTGTGGTGGGTTTCGGGCAGCCTGGGCATCGGCATGGCTTATCATCGCCTGCTCACGCACCGCGGCTACAAGACGCCGAAGTGGGTGGAGTATTTCCTGACCGTCTGCGCCACGCTAGCGCTCGAAGGCGGACCGATTTTTTGGGTAGCGACGCACCGCATTCATCACCAGTACTCGGATCAAGATGGCGATCCGCATTCGCCGATCGATGGCAAATGGTGGGCGCACATGGGCTGGATTCTCATGGGCAAGTCGATGCACCATGACACGACCACGCTGGCCCGCTACGTCCCTGACCTCGCCAAGGATAAATTTCACGTTTGGATTACGAAATATCACTACGTTCCCATGATTGTGCTGGGCGCCATCCTGTTCGCTATTGGTGGGCTGCCGTTTCTGATGTGGGGCATCTTCGTGCGGACGGTGGTTGGCCTGCACGCCACGTGGCTGGTGAATTCGGCTACGCACTCGTGGGGCACGCGGCGTTTTGCCACGCGCGATCTTTCGACCAACAGCTGGTGGGTTGCTCTGCTGACTTTCGGGGAAGGCTGGCACAACAATCACCACGCACATCCCACGGCGGCGCAGCATGGATTCACATGGTATGAAGTCGATATGAATTGGTACGGGATATGGGCGCTGAAGACGCTTGGCTTGGCTTGGGACGTCAAGCGCGTGCGGTTGGCTGATCTGGAAAAAGGGCTGGTGCCTACGCCTAACGGACGGATGATTAATGCCGGTCTGGCTGAGGGCGCTGCGGCGGGGGATTAGAGCGAAAGCGCACTCGTCGTTGTTGAATACGAACCCGCCTTTCCGGCGGGTTTTTCTTTTCGAACGCGTCCAAATCTGCCTTTTCATCCCCATCTGTTAACGACGGTCGTCTTGGATTCATTGTGGCGATTGCGAGTAAAGTGACTAAAGTGAGACCTTCGTCCATAGCTACGGCGCTGTTATTCGTGGTCACTCCTGTTGTCGTCTGCCAAAGTCGATCGCATGGCCAAGATTGTTCGACCCTGAAATACTCGCGGCGCAAGGTTTCATGTCTCTGCGGCAATGTTCAGGTGTGTTCGGGAGATATTTGCGGTCGCCCCTCAGACTATGACCTTGACGACGACATTACGGTAGAGCTACGGGATAAGGGAGGCGCGGCGACCATCGCGTCGAAGAGAGTTATTGAAGAAACGCGTGAGAAGGAAGGCACGACGCAGGTCGGGACAAAAGTTTCTTATAAAACGACAGAGCGGACCTTTTGTTTCGAAGGGAGAGGCGAGGGAGACTACGTCCTCGCGTTTGTCCTGTACAAGAACGGCGTCCCTCAACGAGCGGTCAAATTCCCCACGAAATACTCGCGTAAGCATGACAAACCCTGCAACTCTATCTACATGGTGGAACTTTCGTGTCCGAAGTAGCCTGTTTAGTTGGCTCGCCATCGCACCAGTAACTCTCAGGGCTTCCAGACGACCTGTTTTAGCAACCCTCGGGCCTTAACGCGGTAAAATCAGCCTGAAGCCATGCGCATCACGAGCCGACGCGGGACTATCGTGTTCTTCCTCTTCCTGGGCATCACCCTGGTGGCGCTGGCGGTTGCGCTCAATGTTGGATGGATCATTCTTAACTGGCGCGAGGGAGTGCTGCTGTTTTTCGGCGTCATCTTTTTTGCGCTGATCATTGCGGGGATGATCGTCAACACCAGCTTTTTGGTTCGCGAGCTTCGGCGCAGCGAACAGCATGACAGCTTTATCAACGCCGTTACGCATGAGTTGAAAACGCCGGTTGCTTCCATTCGCCTACACTTGGAAACTTTGCAGCGCCGCGACCTGCCGGAACCTCAGAAGCAGGAATTTTACCGGGTCATGCTCAGCGATACCGATCGGTTGACCGAGACGGTGGAACAGGTGCTGCGCGCCGGACGGGCCGGGGACAAGAGAGCCGGACGGGAGAAATCCGCGGTCGACTTCCGCCAACTGGTGCGCGAGTGCATGGACGCCGCGCGAACTCGGCATCATCTGCCGCAGGAAGCTCTCCGCTATGAAGAGGCCTCGAGCAATGGCACGGTGTTGCACGTGCTGGGCAGTGATGAGGATCTCCGCACCGCCGTGTTCAACGTTCTCGATAATGCCATCAAATATTCCGGCGAGCAGGTGGATGTGCGAGTGCGCCTGGCTGCGCCTGACGAAAAGCGGGTTGTGCTCAGCGTGCAGGACCACGGCGTTGGCATTCCATCGGACGATATGAAGAGCATCTTCAAGCGCTTCTACCGGGTCAACCATCGCTCGCTGACGCATGTGAAAGGGACCGGGCTGGGCCTGTTCATTGTGAAGTCGATTGCGCAAAAACATGGCGGCCGAGTGTCTGCCGAAAGCGCGGGCGAAGGCCACGGCACCACGATTACGATGGAACTGCCGAGGTCGTTGCCGTGATGGCGATCGCATGAAGGAAATCGCATGAGCCGGGTTCTGGTGGTGGAAGATGAAGCCCATCTGGCACAGGGATTACGCTTCAACCTTGAAGCTGAAGGCTACTCCGCCGAAGTTGTGGGAGATGGAGAAGCCGCTACCGATCGTCTGCTCAATAACAAAGAAAATTTCGATGCAGTTGTGCTCGACATTATGCTGCCCGGAAAAGACGGGTTCAGCGTGGTTTCAGAATTACGCGCGGCGCGGAACTATGTGCCGGTGCTCATGCTGACCGCTCGCGGGCAGCCCGAAGATGTGCTGAAAGGTTTTGCCGCAGGAGCGGATGACTATTTGCCCAAACCTTTCGAGTTATCCATTCTTTTGGCCCGCTTGCAGGGATTGATGCGGCGGAGTCAATGGATGCGAGGAGGCAGGGAGAGCCCGGACGCAGTGCAGGCGGCGTCTGATTCGCGAGGGGTCAGCGACTTCGGAACATTTTCTTTCAGTGGCAGGACGATCGACTTCGGCACGCTTGAGCTGCGCACGGCCGACAATGTCATCCATTTAACGCTGATGGAAGCGGAACTGCTGCGCCATCTGGTGCGAAGCGAGGGGCGTATTGTTTCACGCAAAGAGATTCTCGAAGAAGTCTGGGACCTGCACGAAGACACCGACACGCGCGCCATCGACAACTTCATCGTTCGGCTGCGGCGCTACATTGAAGACGATCCCGCACAGCCTCGGCACTTGCTGACGGTACGGGGGGTGGGCTACCGGTTTCTGGCGAATCCGGAAAAGAAGTAAGTCAGCAGGTTCGGCTAGGCTCGGCAGAGCTCGGCAACCAGAGTTTCCCGGCGATCCTGGGCCAGGCCATCCATGCGGTTAAGAATTGTCCAGTAACCTGTGAGCGAGACTCCTGCTAACAGCAGCAAGGTCGCGGTCGCGATCCAGAGGTTTCCGTATGTGCGCGCGGTCCAGAACGCCAATACTCCCACGCCTACGACGAAAAGCTGCACCCCCAGGCTGATCAACACAGTAGTCTGAGAAGCGCGCTGACGGCCGAAAGAGGAATAATCGAGTTTCTTCGGAGAGTAGATCGACAGCAGGTTGCCAGCGGCGAAGTTCACCGGCGCAGCAAATAACAGGCCCGCCAGCGATGCGACCGTGACATCGAGCGTAGGGCGGCCGTAGAGAAAGCCGACCGCAATCCACGCCACAAGAACCTCGATCGCCAGGATGCTGGCGTGGGCGAAATTCTTGGCCAGCACAATTTCGCGGAAACTTACAGGAGAGGCGTAGAAGAACTGGATGCCGCCAGCGTCGCCGCCGAAATTGTTGTAGGCGAGATTGGTCAGCATCAGCAGCGTGTAGGCGGCCGCCGCGGGAAAAGCCATGTCGGGGGTGCGAGCGAGGAATGCTCCGGAATGGCGCGCCTGGTTCATCGCTCCGAAGCGGAAGACTACCAGGACGAATAGCGGCATGATCAGAGTGAGGAGCATGGGGCCGCTGCGTAGAAGATAACGGATTTCTTTTTCGAAAACGGCCGCCACCGGGCTTGAGAACCCGGGCAGATTCCATCCCAATCGAAGCGACCGATCTCGTGGCGAAGCCGCTGCGGCGGCGACTTCGGTCAGGTTCTCACCGCGATACTGCGCCAACAGCCGCAGGTGCAGGCAGTAGCCGATGAGCAACACAAAAACGCACAACAGCACAAGCGAACTGAATCCCACCATGAAGCGCGAAAATACCGCTTGCGCAATGGCATCGGCGGCCAGCCCCGGCGGTAGGATGCCCTGCAGCCGAGCCAAGGGTTCGACATAGCGCTGCACATAGAGCTGCACGCCGGTCTGGGCCGGCTTGTCGAAGTGCCGCGTCAGCGGCCCGATCAGCTGAAAGCTCAGCATCAGCAGAATAAATAGAACGCCCATGAGTTCGCGGGTGCGGCGCTGGGCCAGCCAGCGGTCGACCCAGGCAAATACCATTTGCAGGAACACAAGATTGAACAGGGCAAACACCAGCAGGACCAGCAGTGTCCACGGAAGCAGGGCTGGTTTCGCGAAGCTTACGCCCAGCAGAACTCCAACCGTCCACAGGCCACCCAGAGCAGTTGCGGGGTCGAATGCGCCGTAGGCCAAGCGCACCAGAAAATACGAGCGATAGTTTAGCGGGAAGCGCAGCAGATCGGAGGAGTCCGGATTGTTGGTGAACGCAGTCGCCATGACAGGGAAAACTTGCCAGAAGATAAACACGGGCCACAGGAGCAGAGCGAGCATTTCGGGCTTGCCTTGCGAGAGAAAAAGAAATGCTCCCGCGCCCATCAGGGCAGCGCCGCCGATACCGCCGATGACGAAGGCGGATCCCACCATGATTCGCGAGATCAGCTCGAGCGTAGCTCGCGTGGTGTGCAGCGAGTTGACAAACATACGCCAGCGCACGCCGGCAATGGCGGCGAGTTGGGCGCGGGTGTGGAAGGCGGACGCTTCAGTCATCGTTCGTTGCCCATGATTCGTTGCCATCTATCCCAGCCACGAAAGTTCCTGCTCGGGGGGACGCGAGCCTCCCACGGTGCGCAGGAAAATTTGCTCCAGGGTCATTTTTTCGCCCGTTGTCTTCTCTGACTCTGCGGAGCCGTCACCCGAGCCACGTCCAAGGGCAGCGGGCGTCTGCGCCTCCACGCCGGCGCGCAGTTCTTCGAGCGAACCCTGGGCCACCAGCCGTCCCTGATGGATGATGGCGACGTGGCTGCATAGCCGTTCGACGATTTCGAGCACATGTGACGTGAGAAAAATCGTGGCCCCGCGCGCAATCATGCCTTGCAGCATCGCTTTGAGCGTTCCGGCGGCGATAGCATCCACGCCTTCGAACGGCTCGTCGAGAAACAGAACCTTCGGGCCATGAATCACGGCTGCCGCCATGGCCAGCTTTTTCTGCATGCCGTGCGAGTAATCGGTGACCAGCTTTTTCGGCTGATCGGCGAGCTGCATGAAATCGAGCAACTCGGCAGTGCGCTTGGCTGCGGTTTCGCGATCGAGTCCGTACATGCGTCCAGCGAAGTTCAGGAACTCCGATCCGGTCAGGCGGCCGAACAACGCCATGCCTTCGGGAACGACGCCGATCTGGCGTTTGACTTCAACCGGATGCGCGATGAGATCGACGCCGAGGATTTCGATGCGTCCGGAACTGGGGGCAAGCAAACCGGTGAGCATCTTGATGGTGGTGGATTTGCCTGCGCCGTTGGGGCCGAGGAAGCCGAAGAACTGTCCCCGAGCAACGCGCAGATTGACGTTGTCCACGGCCAGAAGGTCTCCGAAGCGGCGGGTCAGGCCTTGAGTTGAGATGGTAGGAGCGGGGTTCATGAAAGCTCTGAATCTAGCACAAGGCTGCGCGCCGGCCTCAGCGTAATTTTCCGAAACCCGAACAGAACTGACACTGAGATTATTTTTTCTCTGGCGGATGATAAGATGCCGCTCTTAATTTCCCGGGCATTTTGGTCTCTCGTAAGGAGGCCGTATGGCCAAGAATATTGTGATCTGCTGTGACGGAACGGGAAACGAATTTGGCGACCACAACTCCAACGTGGTCAAGCTCTACAGCGCCCTGATCATCGACGGCAAGAGGCAGGTCGGGTACTACCATCCGGGCGTGGGCACCATGGGCGCGCCCACTGCACATAACAAGATCAGCGAAACTTGGTCCGTGGTGATGGGCTTGGCGTTTGGAGCCGGGCTGCTGGCCAACGTCGGCGACGCCTACCGCTATCTGATGAATGTTTATGAGGACGGAGATCGTGTCTATCTGTTTGGTTTCAGCCGAGGCGCATACACGGTGCGCGCGCTTGGCGGGGTGATTCACATGTTCGGATTGCTGTGTCCCGGCAACAACGGTTTGATTCCGTACATCATTCGGCTTTACGCGAAGCGAACGCGAAACGCCGCGGGAATGAAGAACACTTTTGAAGTGGCCGACGGATTTAAGTTTACGTTCTGCCGGGATTGCCCCCTGCATTTTGTCGGAGTATGGGACACGGTCAGCTCGGTGGGCTGGATTTGGGATCCGCTGAAACTGCCTTATACGGGACAGAATCCAGAAATACTTAACGGGCGGCATGCGGTTTCGATCGATGAGCGGCGTTGTTATTTTCGAAACAACTTGTGGGGAGATCAGCTTCCCGGCCAGAGCCTTAAGCAGGTTTGGTTCGCCGGCGTGCACTCCGATGTAGGAGGTTCGTATGCTCCCGCGGAAAGCGGCTTGTCGCAGATTGCTCTGGAGTGGATGCTTTGTGAAGCGGTTCCGCTGGGGTTGCTGGTCGACCCGGCGAGAGCCGAGCAAGTGCTCGCGAGAGTTCCTCCAACAATGATTCCCCCTCCCGCGCCGGTGCCGCCTGATCCGGCGCAGAAGGCGCACGATTCGCTGACTGGGGTGTGGTGGATTCTGGAATTCCTGCCACACTCTTACTACGACCCTGTTGCGAAAAAAGAGAAGTGGCGCATTCCCCTGGGAGCGAGACGATTGATTCCTGAAAATTCCGTCTTGCACCAGACTGTGATAGAGAAACTGAAGGTTGATCCGGACTACAGACCGCCGAACTTGCCCAAGAGTTCGAGCGTCGAGGCGAGGAATGCTTGCCTCTTCGCGTGATCAAGACAACTCAAACTCGCACGGACACAAGAACGCCCGGGCAGGCGGCCCGGCATTTTGCAGAGCAGAACTGCGGCGTTCTAGAACAAGTTCCAGAGGAACTGGTTGTAGACGTCGTGGTGATACTGCACCTCGGGCGCCTTCACGAAGGTGCCGAGTAGGCGCGGGCAGCGGTCGGCACCGGCTTGTTTCAGGTCGGCATAGCGGCCCTTCACGTCTTCGCCGAGAAGTTTTGTGGTCCAGTCGGCTTTGCGGAAGTCGGCGAGCGCGTCATAGATGTTATCCGGCAAGTAGCGTTCAGCCTGGCGCAGATTCTTGATCTTCGAGGTCTCGCCGTCGATGCCGCTCTTGAAGATCGCCAACATAACCAGATATGGATTCGCGTCCGGAGAGACCGAGCGCACTTCCACGCGCATGCTTTTTTCGTTGCCGATGGGGATGCGGATCATCGATCCGCGGTCCACGGCGGAAGCCTTGATCTGGTTGGGCGCTTCAAAATGCGGATCGAGCCGGCGGTAGGCATTCACGCTCGCATTCAACAGCAGGCAAATGTCGTTGCCATGGGTGAGGATGCGGTCGAGGAATGCCCATCCCATTTTGCTGAGTTTTTCTTCGCCCTTGGCATCCCAGAATAGATTCTTTCCATTCTCGCTGATGGAAACGTTGGTGTGCATGCCGCTGCCGTTCACGCCCACGACCGGTTTGGGTAGGAACGACGCGGTGAATCCCATGTTGGTCGCGACCTGCCTGCAGATCAACTTGTAGAGCTGAATCTGATCGGCGGCTGCGACCACTTCGCCGTAACCATAGTTAATTTCGAACTGCGAAGGCGCAACCTCGGGATGGTCCTTCTCATTCTGGAAGCCCATCGCGCGCTGTACTTCGGCGGTGGTGTCGATGAAGGTGCGCAGCGGATCGCCCGGGAGCGAGTGATAGTATCCACCGGTGTTGACGTATTCGAACTTGCCGGTCTCGTGATAGCGGCGCTCAGCGTCCGCGCCCTTGAACAGAAAGCCTTCGATCTCATTCGCCGCGTTGAGCGTATAGCCTTTCTTCTTGTGCAAACTGTCGGCGTAGTTTTTCAACACGCCGCGAATATCGGCCGAGTAGGATGTGCCGCCCTTATCGATGACTTCGCCAAACACCAGCACTTTGCCGGAGCCGAACACATCCGAGGGCGCCCAGTAGAACGCGGCCCAGTCGATGCCGAGGCGCAGATCGCTCTCGCGCTGCGCCGTAAAGCCGCGAATCGAAGAACCGTCGAACGTGAGATTGTCCCAGCTCTTGATGAGAAACTTCTTGTCGTAATCGAGCATGTGCAACCGGCCTTCGAGATCACTGAAGAGCACGGTCACGGCCTTGATCCGCTTTTCGTCGGTCAGATACTTCAGCCGCTTTTCCTGGACCTTGCCAATGGGGACACGGTTCCTGCGCTGCTCCTTCGCCTCCAGATTCAGGTCTTCCAGTTCGTCGTAGGTGAGTGCCAGGAAATTACGCAGTTCGTTGGACATGGATATCCTTCCGTCTCCTATTCGTCTTCAGCAAGATGATGTCGGCAGCAATACAATGGATTACAGGCTGTTGATCGGGTGGATTTCAACCGAGAAGAATATCGCGAATGAACGACCTCCGACAATCGAAAAAGCTGATCGAAGACATAAAAGGGATTTATGCCATAGGCGATTTCTCAGTTCAGTCCCAGACCGTGTCCTGGCATCAGCCGGATGATCACGCCTAGCGCAATCAGGACGGCGATAAAGTAAACGGTTGTGGCGCGGCTGGGGTGTGCCGGAAAATCCGTGGCAAAGAATACCTTATATCCAGCGCCGAACCCGACAAGGAGGAAAAACCACTGCCCCAGCGCCAGCCCCAGAATGCCACACGCAGCCATCAGAACAAGGCGTTCCGTCTTGCTCAGAGCCAGCACAGCCTGCCCGCCGTCCAGCACCCAGACTGGGATCAGGTTTAACAAATTGAGAATCGCGCCTATCCGCGCCAGCGAGGCCCAGAGCGGGTTCCCCGTCTGGTACCAGATGACCGCACACGCGACCGAAGCGAAAAATCCGGCAAGGGGCCCGGCCAGGCTGATCGCCGCCCGGGTCTCGATCGACACGCCCATGGCTTGCCAGCGCACGTAGGCTCCCAGGCCCGGCAGAAATACCGGCATATCCGCCGGCAAGCCGCGGCGCTTGATGTCGACGAAGTGGCCCATCTCATGAATCAGAATCAGCACCGCGAAGCCGATCCCGAATTTTAATCCGGCGCCGAATGAGTAGATCGCAACGAAAGCCAAAAAGCTCAGGATGGAAGTAAGTTTCACCGGAGACTGGTTCCTTCCGGCCTGGGTTGCGATCGGACTTACCAGTTCATGCTGTTGCAACCACTGTTGATCGCTGGGCTCAGCCGCTGGTGGCAGGTCCCCGTCTGCGGTGAGCGCTTCTGCATGGTGCTTGATCCAATCGGCTTGTGTGGAGGTTGGCGGCAGTAGAGGGAGTGCGCTCAGCCATTTCTCGCGCGCCTGCCGAAGATCACCCCTGGCTTCCAGTTCCTTTGCTTCTGCCGACAGGCGTTCTAGGCCCTCGGAGTGCACCAGCGCGTGGCAGTGGTCGCACACCAGCGCTCCTGGCGCCAGTTCCTGCGAGCAGCGCTTGCAGTTGCGAATCAGTTCTGGAGTGGTTGTCGACACGGATGAGAAAACCGCCTCTGCGTCAATGGTGGTTCAAGTCAATGATGGTTCATAAAGAAGCTGGCGGGGAATCGGCAAACGGTCCGTAGATTTCAAACTGCCGGCCGGCAGTGATTCGCCACGCGATTCTGATCCCCCAGAAAAGAATTAACAGGCCAATGGCCCCCCAGAGGAGATTGCCAGATAGCTGAATGAACGGAGACGCCAGCCCGAGCAATACGACGGTTCCCAGCCACGTCCCGAAGCTCATCCGAGGTTTCTCCGCTCTGGGAGCCGGTTCCGCATCGGTTTGCTGCTGTTCTGCATCGTTTCCGAACTTCCGCTCTTCCTCTTCAAACCTTTGATCGTGCGTCTGTTTTTGCGGGTGCCGCACTGAGGCAAAGTGAATCCAGATGGGAACCGCGGCCATCGACACCGCCGCATAGGTCAGCACGGCCGCGGCGATCTGATAGCGTCTGCCGCCTATTCCATTGGATCCTCTTATCATGGCCGTGCCCACGATCCACCCGACCCCAATCGACATATAGCTGATCACCCATCCCTGGAGCAGGATGGCGATCAGGGCATACCCGGCTAATCCCGCGACAGCCGCGCCGATCCCGTACGCCAGAGCGCGCACATAGGCTGCATGATTGTCCACGGCGACTGCACCCCGCATTTTTTGCGCACAACTTGGACACACCATCGCGGTGTTCACTCGATAGTAAGTTCCGCCCAGCGGTTGCTGGCAGATTCGGCAGCGATTGCCTGCCGGCTGGCTGGAGTACTCAGCGGTTCCGAACTGAGGCACTGGATTGTCCAAACTGTCACTCATGCTTTATCCCTGATGGTCCGGAACGATAGCACGGCATCAGGCGGCAAGGAAGAGAGAATTAGAAGGGAGAAAGCATCACAACCGTCTACTGCCGGTGCGCCGAAACGCCCGCTGCGATCTCGCGGAGGGCACTGACAAAGCTTGCGGCGGCTGCAGGGTCGGCGAGCGCTTCCAAGTGGACGGTGGCCGAGAACTGAGGCGACTCTGGGCGGAAGCGCACCTGAAGAAGGTCTTGCCGCCGCGCCGACATCAGAGCGTTCAATTCCGCCGTGGGATCTTGCTTCCAGTGCGTCCGCGTGGTCAGGATGATGGGGCCCGGTTCATAGAGGTCCCACTCCCGACCGTCGCGCTTGCGCGATGTAATCCCCCGGTTGTGAGCGGACCACCGGTGCCGCACTACTTCGAGGTGAAAACTTGGAGAACCACCGAGATCAGCCTCGAAGGTCAGAGTCTCCTTCTGCCGCCGCCAGCAGCTCACCACCCAGTGGATAGGGGACGATCGAGGGCGGAACTTGACGGTCACACGCGCGTTCTCGAACCAGCGGGAAGCAAAATGCAGGCGCGCCTGCAGGCGGGAACTGCCCAGCCCCACCCAATGCGACTCCAGGATGCGGCCCTTCCCAGCGCACGCGGTCTCTACCCAGCGCAAGGCCGACTCTCCCTTTTTTCGATTGTAGATGGAAAACACGAGGTACCACAGCCCCAGCACGGCGACCGAACTGGCCACGTCGATCAGCAGAAGGCGTCCCACAAACGCTTCCTCTTAACGGTTATGGTACGTCCGCGGGTGCGCCGAAGCAAGGGGGCAGAGGTTATAATTCAGCCGTCGAAGGGGCCAAACTCAGATTAGTTGTGGAAAACTCGGAGCAATCCAGTTTGGAAATCGTCCCCGTGACGACCAGCCAATTATCGGCATCCCCGGCCATCACCGCTCCCCGCTACAATGACGACGTGCCCTTTACAGTTCGCGACTTCGAGCCGGCCGACTTCGAAACGCTATGGCGCCTCGACCAGGAGTGCTTTCCTCTGGGCATTTCCTACTCGCGAGCTGAGCTCAAGGCTTACATGCGGCGGAACGGGTCCTTCACACTGGTGGCCGCAGCAGTCGCGCCGCCTTCTGTGGTCATTCCCGCTTCGGGAAGAAGTACGAGACATTTTCCTGCGACTGCCCCGGCCAACGTCGCCGGCTTTATCGTGGCCGAAGCGGACGGCCGGGCCCACGGTCACATCATTACCATTGACGTCATCGCCTCCGCAAGGCGTTCCGGAGTGGGATCGCTGCTGCTGCGCTCTGCCGAGGATCGCTTGCACGCCGCCCACTGCAGTTCCATCGAGCTGGAAACCGCTGTGGACAACATGTCCGCCTTGTCGTTCTACAAACGCCACGCCTACAGTGTGATCAGAACCTTCCCGCGCTACTATTCAAACGGAGTAGATGCGCTGGTGCTGCAGAAAGAGCTGGGAGCCGCGTCGTAAGAATCGTCTGTAGAAGTTCGCTTGCAAGTCCTCTCGGAAGCCTACCCGGCACGACCAACAGTGCAGCCGCCACAGCAAATTGAGGGAGTTCTAATCCGCAAACGGTGGGCTGCATGCTCGCTAGGATGTCGTACTGCCTGATCTCCAGCCCAGCTGCGGGTTCGCGTCGCATGGGTGGTAAAGAAGCCGGGGCAAGGACAGAGCAGGAAACCCGTTCGCTCCGATATTGAAAGGATTGTCGCATGCACATGCTTCGCTCGAGCTGGTTCTCAATGTTCCTGCCGTGGGCCCTGATCATTCCCGTGGCGTTCTCGAACGCTGCGGCGCAAGATTTACGTGCCTCCGGCCCTTCAGCAGCTGGCCCGGATGCCACGGCTGTTCCCGCCATAGCTGCGGTTCCGCGGGCCGCGCCGAGCTCATTCGATGAAGTCATTGATCGCGTGGTGGAACGGGAGCATTTGCTCATCGCGCAAATGCGCAACTTGCGGCCCATGGTCGAAACCTATGTGCAGAACCTGAAATCGGATGCCGAGGGCAACCTCTCCCCGGTTAGCGACCAGTACTTTCTCGGCCGCCTGGATATGAGCGATGGTCCCGAAGACACGTCTTTCGTTGGGCAGCCGGGATTCGGCAGAAACCGGTTGAGCAAACTGACCAGCATTTTTTCCCTGCATTTCCAGCCTCTGGGTTTTGCCCAGATGGTGGTACCCGATACCGACCTGTACAAGAAATACTACGAGTTCAGTTTCGTGCGCCGCGAGTTTCTCGGAGATGTGCGCTGCTTTGTCATTGACGTCCAGCCCAAGCCAGACGCGCCGCCCGGCCGCTTCCAGGGTCGAATCTGGGTGGAAGACCAGGGCTACAACATGGTGCGCTTCAACGGTACGTTTTCCCGGGCTTCGCAGAGCAAGTTCTATCTGCATTTCGATAGCTGGCGGCTAAACCTGCAGCCCGGGCTCTGGCTGCCGGCCTATGTTTACAGCGAGGCATCCGACCCGGACAACAACGTAAAGCACGCCCACATAAAGGCGCAGACCCGCCTGTGGGGCTATGACCTGAAGAACGTGGGGAAAAATCGCAATGAGGAATTCACCCAGATTCTGGTGGATTCGCGGGAACAATCCATCAAGGATCAGAGTGATGCCTCCGCGGATGCGACTCCGGTGCAGGCGGAACGGATGTGGGAGCGTCAGGCGGAAGATAACGCGGTCGAGCGCCTGGAGAAAGTCGGGCTGCTGGCCCCGACGGGTGAGGTCGACAAGGTGCTGCAGACCGTGGTCAACAACCTGCTGCTCACCAATAACATCGACCTACAGTCCGATGTGCATTGCCGGGTTCTGATCACCGCCCCTTTGGAATCGTTTACCATCGGGCACACCATCGTGGTCAGCCGCGGCCTGCTCGACGTCCTGCCCGATGAAGCCTCGCTCGCCATGGTACTGGCGCATGAGCTGAGCCACATCGTGCTCGGGCATCCCTTCGACGCCCGGCTGGCCTTCAACGACCAGATGTTTTTTCCCGATGAACAATCGTTTCAGCGTTTGGACTTCAAGCGTCGCCCTGCCGACGAAGAGGCAGCCGACGCCAAGGCTCTGGAACTGCTGAAAAACTCTCCTTATAAAGAGAAACTGGGAAACGCCGGATTATTTCTGAGGGCGCTGCAGCAGCGCGCGCCGGATTTGCCCAACCTCATCCGCCCCCACCTCGGAAACAGCCTGGCTGCGGGTCAAAGCGTCCGCATGTCCGCCCTGCTCGCCACCGCCCCCCAACTCGACGAGCGGCGGGTGGATCAGATCGCCGCACTTCCCCTGGGCGGACGAATCCGCCTCGATCCCTGGAGCGACCAGATCGAACTGGAGAAGTCCCAGCCGGTGACCTTGGCGCTGGCCCGTGAGAAGATGCCCTTCGAGATCACGCCGTTTTTCCCCCACCTGACCAGGCTACCGAATGAGGGTGCTGACAAAGTCGCGATGGTCGGCCGCGCCTCGAAATAGATCGGCGAAGGTGCGCCATTTAGGGGTGTGGGACGGAGCAGTGGGAGAAAACCATTTGCGCCGTCCTGCCCTTTCCAGCTACCTTGCCTTGTAATGATAGCTGCGGCCAGCAAAGTCGCTATCCAGGGCGAACTCGGTTCCTTCAGCCACGAAGCCGCGGAGCGCATGCTGCGGCATTGCATCGTTGTTCCTTGCGCGCGCTCCGCTGAAGTGTTCGACCGGGTGGAGCGTGGATCGGTTGCCGCCGCCGTAATTCCGATTGAGAACTCACTGGCTGGCACGGTGGCCGAACACGCTGACCTGCTGGTAACGCGTGACGTGTTTGTCCAGGGCGAGTTTCTGCTGCGCATCGTTCATAACGTGATCGCGGCGCCCGGAGTGAAACTCAACGCGCTGCGCCGAGTACTTTCGCATCCGGTGGCGCTCGATCAGTGCCGCGACTTCTTTCGCCACCATCCCCGCATTGAGCCGGCCCCGTTTTATGACACCGCGGGCAGCGTGAAGCACGTCGTCGCTCATCGCCTTCCTGACGCTGCCGGCATCGCGGGACGCCACGCTGCGCGCGAATACTCCGGCAAAATTCTCCAAGCCGGCGTCGAGGACGACAAACGCAACTTCACCCGTTTTTTTCTGATTCGCAAATCGACGGCGAAACGGCGAAACACTGCGCCCGGCTACCAGCGCCTGATCCCGCCCGGTGCGAATAAGACTTCCATCGCCTTCAAGGTGAAGAACGTGCCCGGAGCGCTGTTCAAGTCGCTCAGCGTCTTCGCCCTGCGCGACATCAGCCTCAGCAAGATCGAGTCGCGCCCCATGCGCGGACGTCCCTGGGAATATGTCTTCTATGTGGACTTCCTGCGCGGTGATGACGAACCCGCGCGCAATGCTTTGCGCCACCTGGGCGAAGTCGCAGAGTTCGTCAAGGTGCTGGGGATTTATCGGGCCGCATGAGCTGGCAAACCTGCTTCGAGTGTGCGCGTCGAAACCAAATGGCTGAGGAGCCGACGATGACTAACCTGCCTTCAGATCGCCGCCGTTTCCTTCAACAAACGTGCATCACTACCGCCGGGTTGCTCGCACCCGCAGTCGCCTTCGCATATTCACAAGAACCCGCTTCTGCCGCCAAGAACGGTGCCCAAGACATCTCTCCAGCCGAAGATCTTATGCGCGAGCACGGCGTGCTGAACCGCATCCTGCTAATTTACGACGATCACCTGCGCATGCTCGCGGCGAAACAGACGTTCGACGGATCGATCCTGGTCAATGCCGCCGATATCATTCGTCATTTTGTTGAGGAGTACCACGAGAAGCTGGAAGAAGATTTCCTGTTCCCACGCTTTCGCAAAGCCGGCAAGCTGGTCAGCCTGGTGGATACTCTTTTAGCGCAACACAAGGCCGGCCGCCTGTTGACCGCACAGATCAGGGAACTGGCGGCCCTTCCCACTTTCAAGTACGTCTCTGATAAAGGTGCCTCTGATGCGGAAAAGCTGGCGGATGCTTTGCGAGCTTTCCTGCGCATGTACCGGCCTCACGAAGCCCGGGAAGATACGGTTTTGTTTCCCGCCTTTCGCTCTATCGTTTCCCCGCACGAATACGATGCCCTGGGAGATGATTTCGAAAAGAAAGAAGATGAACTCTTCGGCGATGAAGGCTTCTTTAAAGTCGTCGACTAGGTCGCGGAGCTCGAGAGGAAGCTGGGCATTTACGATCTTTCCCAGTTCACCCCATCCCCTTCGTTCAGAAGTGAGACCGTAAAGCCTTGATCGAGCGTCACAACCTTCGGTGACGCGCGACATATTCATCGGGAAGTTTTCCTTCTAGACTTTTCTGTGGTGTCCCACCGCGGTGCCTCACCGGCGTGCCCACCTGATCTTTTGATGGAGGGTATATGCGTCTAATGAAAGTCCTTGGAATCGTTTCTTTGTGCCTGCTTGGCCTCACTCTAATCGCTACTGCCGCACCCAACAATCTCGGCATTTCCAACGTCGGCCACGTTACTTTTGTCGCCCCGGTTCGTGTCGGAACCGCTCTGCTTCCTGCCGGAGATTATCAGGTTCGCCACGTCATGCAGGGCGAGGATCACATCATGATTTTCAAACACCTCAAAAGCAACGACCGTGAGGTCAAGGTCAGCTGCAAGCTTGTTCCACTTCCGGAAAAGGCTGCCCATGCTTCCATGGCCTACGAGGTGAACGCGGCCAACGAGAGGGTGTTGCGGGAGCTGATTTTCCGCGGCGATTCCGCCAAGCACGTTTTCTGAGAGGCCTGCTCGGAGAGAACCTAGGTCTGCGAGTTTGTATTGAGAAGCCTGGGCATCGGCGCGGCTGCTGCGTCGCTCCGTAGACCTTTTCTCGATCTCTGGGACAGCCGCGCGGCGCCGCCGGTGGCTGCCCCGTTTCGTCATTTGATCACTTCATCACTTCACTGCTTTTCACCCGCATTAGCTGCTGCACCTTTGATACAGTGCGAAGCGTCCGCGACAGGCATAGAATTCAGTTCGCGGGAACTACCGGGAGCCTGAAACCTTTCCGGCGGACTATCATCTAAGCTTGAGTGAGTTACACTCAAGGAGAGCCAATGAGCCAACAGCCGCTTTCCGAGCAGGTTCCTAAGCATCGGGAAACAAACGACGTACGGGCTTTGCCCGTGCTTCCTGTGCGGGATACAGTTCTGTTCCCGCACGCCGTCCTGCCCCTTACCGTAGGCCGGGAGAGTTCTGTCCAGCTAATTAATTCGCTGGGAGAAGACAAGACCATCGTGGTGGTGGCGCAGCGGGAAGCCCGCGTCGACACCCCCCAAGCTAGTGATCTTTATACCGTGGGCACGTCCGCAGTCGTCCACAAAGTCGTCAAGATGCCCAACCAGAGCCTCTTCGTATTTGCCGAGGGTCTCGAGCGGGTTCGTCTTGGCGAGTTCACGCAATTAGCTCCATTCATGCGCGCCAAGGTTTCGGTTATTCCGGAGCCTACGCAGCCAGAAAGCTCCGAAATCGAGGCGCTGCAGCGCAACGTCCTTACACTGTTCCAGCAGATTGTCTCTGGTTCGCCTACGCTTTCCGACGAGCTTTCCACTGTGGCCCTCAACATCGACGAACCGGGCCGGCTGGTCGATTTTATTGCCTCATCTTTACCGTCGTTGTCGACGCCCGACAAGCAGGACACGCTCGAGACTCTCGACATCCGCGTGCGCCTGGAGAAGATTAACCAGCATCTCGCCAAAGAACTGGAAGTGCAGCAACTGCGCAACAAGATCCAGAGCGAAGTGCAGGACCGGGTGCAGCAGACGCAGCGCGAGTACTACCTGCGCGAGCAGATGAAGGCCATCCAGAAAGAACTGGGCGAGCAGGATGAAGGCGCGCGCGACGTCGATGACTTGAAGAAAAAGATCGACGATGCGGGCATGCCAGATGAGGTAAAGAAAGAAGCGCTCAAAGAATTGGGACGCCTCTCGCGCATGTCTCCGATGGCCGCAGACTATTCACTCACACGCAATTATGTTGAGTGGCTGGCCGTGCTGCCCTGGAACAAGACTTCCGGGCAGGAGATCGAGATCCCCAAGGCCAAAGAGATTCTGGATACCGATCACTATGATCTCGAGAAGGTCAAGGATCGCATCCTGGATTATCTTTCCGTCCGGCGCTTGAAGCCGAATATGAAGGGTCCGATACTGTGCTTCGTTGGACCTCCGGGCGTGGGCAAGACTTCGCTTGGCAAGTCGATCGCGCGAGCGCTGGGGCGCAAGTTCGTGCGACTCTCGCTTGGTGGAGTGCACGATGAAGCCGAAATTCGCGGCCATCGCCGCACCTACATCGGCGCTCTGCCTGGGCAAATCATCCAGGGCATTCGTCGCGCCGAAACCAAGGATCCGGTTTTCATGCTCGACGAAATCGACAAGGTAGGGCGGGATTTTCGTGGCGACCCCGCTTCGGCGTTGCTCGAAGCGCTCGATCCGGAGCAGAACTCGACGTTCCGCGACAACTATCTCGACGTGACGTTCGATTTGTCGAAAGTTCTCTTCATCACGACCGCGAACATGCTCGACCCCATCGCCGAGCCGCTGCGCGATCGCATGGAGATCATTGAACTGCAGGGCTACAGCGAGGAAGAAAAGCTGCACATCGCGCGGCGCTATCTGGTTCCGCGCCAGGTGGAAGAGAACGGCATCACGGCTGAGCAGATCGAGTTTCCGGACGAAGCTTTGCGTTATGTGATTCGTCACTATACGCGCGAGGCGGGGGTTCGGAGTCTCGAGCGCACCATCGGAACCATCTGCCGCAAGCAGGCGCGGCGGCTCGCCGAGGGTAAGACTGAGAAGCTGGTGGTGACGCAGGAAATCATTCAGGAATTTCTGGGCGGCATCAAGATCCGCACGGAGGGTGAAATCGAGGAGCGCACCGAGCGTCCCGGAGTGGCTGTCGGCTTGGCCTGGACTCCTTCGGGCGGTGACGTTCTCTTTGTGGAAGCTAATGCCATGAAGGGCAAAGGCGGATTCACCATGACCGGGCAGATCGGCCAGGTGATGCAGGAATCCATGCAGGCTGCTCTGACCTGGGTCCGCTCGAACGCGGCCCAGCTTGGCATCGCGGAGAGCTTTTTCGCCGACCATGACATTCACATGCATGTGCCGGCGGGAGCGATCCCGAAGGATGGTCCATCGGCGGGCGTGACCATGGCGACTACTTTGGTCTCGTTGCTCACCGGTCACCGCATCCGTCCGCTCACCGCCATGACGGGCGAGATCACGCTCAGCGGCAATGTGCTTCCGGTGGGAGGCATTAAAGAAAAGGTGCTGGCAGCGAAACGCGCGGGAGTCACCACTGTGATTCTGCCTTCCGAAAACAAGATGAATGTTGAGGAGGATCTCACGCCTGAACAGGTTGAGAACCTGAGCATTCACTATGTGAAGACCATCGAAGAGGCGTTGCGCGTCTCGCTGCCGGTAGTGGCGGAAGCGCTGGCTGCGAAGGTTTTCCTGGAGTCGGAGACGAACGATTCCAAGCCGGAGAGCAAGACTGCTAAGCCTCTGCAGGCGCCAGTGGTGACCCACGACAAGGTTGTCACTTGGCAGTCTTAAAAGCAGTGGCCAGTGATCAGTTGCAAGCCGCCAGTTTATAACTGGCGGCTTTTTTTGTCGGAATCTCCCCCCGGGCCTTCCCCAGCAGAATCAAATGTGAGAACTTGTTGTGGAAGTTGACTACTGACAACCGTTCTCCATGCGAGTGCGCGTTCTCTTTTTCGGCGGATTGAAAGATCTGGCAGGCAAATCCAGCGATCTGCTGGAGCTGCCGGATGGGGCGTCGGTGCGCGATGTGCTGGCGCACTACCTGGCGCAGGTTCCGGGGATGAGGGAATCTTTGGCTTCGCTGGCTGTGGCGGTGAATCAGGAATATGCCGGGGCTGAGACTGGGTTGAAGTCCGGCGACGAAGTGGCGTTGCTGCCGCCGGTTAGTGGCGGGTCGGGCCGCGCTTTGATTGTCCGCGATCCGATCGACGCGCAGGGTGTGCTTGCTCGCATGAAACAAGGGGAGGATGGAGCCGCCGTTGTCTTCGAAGGTGTGGTGCGCAACCAGACGCGGGGGCGTCGGACGGTCTACCTCGATTATGAGGCTTATGAGGAGATGGCGCTGCGGCAGATGGAAAGCCTGGCCGAGCAGGCGCTGAAACAATTTCAGGTGCGCGAAGTCGCGTTGGTGCACCGGCTGGGGCGATTGGAGATCGGCGAAACCAGCGTGCTGATCGTGGTGGCTTCAGCTCACCGCGCGGCAGCTTTCGATGCTTGCCGCTGGCTGATTGATACCCTTAAGCGCACCGTGCCCATCTGGAAGAAAGAATACTTCGAGGACGGAGCCGTGTGGGCTGACGGCGAGCCGTTTCCGGAGGAAATTCCGCGTTGAAATTCGGTGGTCAAGGCAGCCCCGCAGGGGAAGACGCATCTAAGTGAGCGGCTGAGGCTGCCGGGGTGCAAAGGTCAGAAGGTACAAACCCGGGTGTGATAGAAATGCCTTGCCGCGCAGGAGACAGCGCCGGCAGGGAAGGGATCCCTTCGGCGAGCTCAGGGCAGGCTCTTCGACTACGGTTGTGCTTTGCGTTCGCAAAGCACAACCTCCGCTCAGGATGACAGAGTTGTCTCGATAGAACGTATACTTCTCTTACTGAATGAGAAAATGCGCCACCGTGATTCTGCTGCTGCTGGCCTGCGCTGTGTCGTACGCGCGGCAGCCCGCGGCCCAGAGCCAATCGCCTACTGACGCGGAGAGCACGCTCAAGGTTGACGTCAAACTGGTAAATGTTTACGTCACCGTTACCGATGCTCACGGAGCGCCCGTGGCCGGGCTTAAGAAAGAAAATTTTGTAGTGCGGGAAGATGGCCGCGAGCAGACGATCAAGGCATTCGACAAGGAGTCTGCGCTGCCCATTTCGATCGCCCTGGCCATCGACACCAGCCTGAGCACGCGTCACGACCTGCCGCTGGAACAGGCTTCGGCCAAACGATTTGTTCACGACATTGTGCGCCCAGTGGATGCGTTGTCGGTGTTCAGTTTTAGTGAAGCCGTGTCGCAATCTCCTTTTGGGTACACCGCAGATATGAAGCGCATCGACGAAGGGATCGACCATATCCGTCTAGGTGCGGCCACGGCGCTGTTCGACTGTGTCTATCTGGCCTCGCGTTCGCTGGACCGGCGCCAGGGACGGAAAGTGTTGGTGCTAATCACCGACGGCGGAGACACGATCAGCAGAGTCGACTACAAAGGGGCTGTGCGTGCAGCGGAAGAGGCGGAAGCGCTGGTCTACAGCATTATCGTAGTGCCGATCGAGAACAGTGCAGGACGGGAAATCGGCGGCGAGCATGCTCTCATCCAGCTCTCGGACGATACGGGCGGCAAGTATTACTACGCGACTTCCATATCCCAACTCGATGATGCCTTCCGCCAGATCAGCGAAGAACTCCGCAACCAGTACCTGCTGGCTTATTATCCGTCACAACGCACGTCGAACTCTGAGTTTCGGCGCATTGAGGTGGGAGTTTCCGGGCCTGCCGATGCGTCCTCTTACCACGTGAGACACCGGGTCGGGTACTACACAACGAAGTCGAACTTCTGAGAGTTCTCTCTTGAATGGTATCTTGAAGGGCTGGGCTACAAGGGAAAGTGCTGCCGGGAGTTGCTGAACGAGATAATGAAAACTCTTGAGAGAGGTTCTGTGAAGATTCCGAAGGGAAGGTTTGCGATTTTGAACTTTAACTCCGCACTTTGTTTTGCGGTGCGA
The DNA here is from genome assembly GCA_049673585.1 of Candidatus Sulfotelmatobacter sp. Lineage (GTDB taxonomy): Bacteria > Acidobacteriota > Terriglobia > Terriglobales > Acidobacteriaceae > Sulfotelmatobacter. The sequence continues at coordinate 29,273 of JBATXV010000015.1, forward strand.
TTCGCGCTGTTCGCAGCCGTGCTTCCTCTGTATGTTTTGCCGTTGGCCCAGGCTCAGACTATGGGGACGGGCAGCATTGTGGGCATCGTCAGGGATTCAGCAGGGAAAGCGCTGGCCAACACCAAGGTGGAGATCACGAATAAAGCCACGACTGCGCGAATCCATGTGACGACCTCCTCGGTGGGATTGTACTCATCAGGACCGATTCAGCCGGGAGACTATTCGCTGTTGGTTGAGATCAAAGGATTCAACCCGGCATTGCTACCCGCGGTAGTTCAGGTCGGCAACGTGACCCGCGCCGATGTGGCTATGAAACTAGGGGAGAGGCCGCAGGTTGAGGTTCCTGGAGGCACGACGGTCAACATCGAACAAGCCACAGTGCAAAGTGTGGTGAGCGGCGATGAGATGGAAAAACTGCCGGTCAATGGGCGGAATTTTCTTGATCTGGCGCAGCTCGAGCCCGGGGTGCAGATGCAGGATGGAAGCCTCTTCGAAGGTAAGGATGGGCTCTCGTCGATTTCATTCCTTAGCCAGTATGGCCGTTCGGAGAGAATCGAGCTGGATGGGGTCGACATCAGCGATGAAACGGTCGGTGGCACCACGCAGAATATTCCGGCGAGCGCAATTCAGGAGTTTCAGCTGGGCCAGTCGCTGCTCGATCTCTCAACAGGGCTAACTTCCTCAGGGGCGGTTAACGTTATTACCCGGTCGGGCAGCGATCAGATCCACGGAGCGGCGTTTGGAGTGTTTCGCGGCAACCAGGGTGCGGCCGATGTGCCCGGCACCACGGCGTCTTCGTTTCAGCGGGAGCTGTACGGCGCCGATGCGGGAGGGGCGATCATCAAGGATAAGGTGTTCTTGTTCGGTGATGCCGAGCGCGCGCAACAGAATTTTACGGCGGGCGAGCCATTTACTTATCCATTTGACGGGCTAGGCGCTACTCTCGGCGAACCCTACCGCGAGTTCAACACGGATGAGCGAGTGGACTGGAACATGAGGGGCAGCACGCGCGCGTTCTATCGTTTCAACTTCTTCCAGAACAGCGATCTTCGCCCCTACGGTTCGGCCAGCTCGACACAGGACTTCCGTGACACCAACAACACTGTGACGAACGCGGTGGGCGTCGACTTCAACACTGGGGTGTACGCGCATAGTCTCCGTTTTGAATACTTAAAGCTCCGCAATGAAATGGAGGATGCCACGGGTGCTCTCTTCGGGGTCGAGAATCCGATTCCGGGGCTGGGGATTAACATCGGCGCTTTCACCGCAGGGAACTGCGTTCTCAGCGAAGGTGGCAGCTATTGCGGCGGACCGAGCTGGCTGGGGCCGCAGCAAACCGTTCAATCCGACAAACTGGCGAGATATGACGGCAGCCGGGTGATGGGCGAACACATCATTCGCTACGGGTTTGCCTTCAATCGCATCGACGCTGCGCGCCTGGCAGCCTACTCCGCGTTTCCGCAGGTGGGCACGACTTCGCTGGTGGGATCGACATCTTCCGATCCCACCTCCTATCCCGCGGATTGGGTGAGCCTGGGCAACGGCATTGCGTTCTCCACTGCCAAAACTTCGTTCGGCTTTCCCGGTGGAGGACTGAGTCCCGACAACCGCATAGAGATGTACGTTGGAGATGCGTGGAAGGCTAGGCCGAGACTAACGCTGAATTACGGTTTGCATTATGTGCGCGACAGTGGGCGCACGGATAGCGGCCTGGGTGCGTTGCCGGACTTGAATCAGTGGGGCGCGGGATTGGGCGAGAAGATTCGCAATCCCAATGTGAACTTTGCGCCTCAACTGGGATTCGCCTGGGATGCGGGTGGCAACGGCAAGACCGTAATCCGCGGCGGTGGTGCGTTATTTTATGAGAACTTGCTGTGGAACAACACATTATTGGATAGCCCGTCCCGGCTTAGCACAGGAGTTTTTGCCGATGCTCCCGAGGTTTGTCAGGGAGGCGTAGCGAATGCATTCAACTGGCCCAGCAATCCTGGGGTGGCGGGTACAGCGATTGCGGGAACTGCCGCTACGGTCGTGACGAACGCCACCACCGGGGCGCAGCAAGTGTTGCCGAATTTTTGCGGCGGGGCCATTTCAGCGATCGCGCCACAAATTCTGGCGCTGAGCAACGCCTTTCAAACGGCTGCTGCGAGTGTGACGAAATCGCAGCCGAATAGCAACTTCGTGGGTACCACACTGTCCGCTTTGAATCCCAGTTATGATCTTCTTTATCCTTTCTACCGCACGCCGCGCTCGTGGCAAGCGAATCTCGGCATCGAGAAAGAGATTCGCCCGGGAACGGTGCTCAGCGTTGATTACATCCGCGACATCGGGGAGCACATCCTTATTGGCCAGGACATCAATCACAGCGGAGCGGCGCGCAGCTTCAATCAGGCCAATGCGGTTGCGGCTCGTGATGCTGCTCAGGCGGCCAACGGATGCCCTGTGGGTTTTGGACAAGCGACGTGCATGATCAACTCGACCGTAGCGAGTGGGGGAACTACTCCCTTAGGAGTGGCGGGAGCTCAGGCGGCGTACTCGAGGGCGGGACTAGATTCGAATCTGCAGACGACGGGCGGCGGCCCTTGCCCCTACTGCGCATTTCCCGGCACGAACCCCATTAGCGACAATACTGGAGCGGTGGGAGGAGTCGATATGCTGTATCCGGATGGGCGGTCCGTCTACACCGGCTTGCAGATGAAAGTGGCGACGCTCGTCGACAGGCCGGTGCGTGGAGTGAAGACTGGGGACTTCCAGTTTTCCTATACGCTCTCCCGGTTGGTCAGCCAGATGCAAGACCAGGACACCACAAACCTGGCCATCGACAACGACGATCCGTTGCGCTTCACAGGGCCGAGCGGTCTGGATCGGAAGCAGCAATTCTCGTTTAGTGGAATCTTTGACCTGCCGTTCTATTTGAAGTTGAGCATGATCGGACATTTCTACAGCCCGCTTCCCCAGAGCCTGTCGCTCCCGGAACTGACCAATGGAGGCGAAATCTTTGCCACCGACTGGCTGGGATCTGGACTGGGCTCGGCGGGATCTCCCGAGCCCGTGCCAGGAACTCAGATCGGCCAGTACGACCACAGCGTAAATATCGGGAACCTGCAAAAGGTAATCAACACCTACAACCATACCTTCGCCGCATCGCTGACTCCGGCGGGGGATTGCCTGGTTGGAAATCACACAGCTTGTCCGGGGCTGGTCAATAGCACGATGGTGATGACCAGTCAGGACATGGCTGCCTTGGGGTGGATCATGCCTACCATTGATTCCGTAGCTAATCATGCTTTGGCCACCCCCTGGTTGAAAACAATGGACATGAGAGTATCGTGGCCACTCAAGATTAAAGATCGTGTGACCATCGAGCCAAGCGCGAGCGTCTTCAACGTCTTCAACTTCGCCAATGCATTCCAGTCGGGCAACATGCCGAGTGCTTCGTTGTTGCCGGGCGCTAACGGGATGCTGGCGCCGAATGTTGTGGGCGGCGTCGCTTCGGGCTCGAGCTATACGCCGTTCCGGACGAGTTTCCAGTCGGGAACGTTCGCACTTGGGGCACCTCGCCAGTTTGAGTTCGGATTGCGGATCAGCTTCTAGAAGGGGAAACCAGAGACCGGTCTTAGCGCTCAACCATATGGCTTCTTGCTTTCTGGAGGGCAAATCGGCCTTCAATGGCTGCGTGTAGAATACCTGCATGGCTTTCCGTCCCCAGGGAAACTCCAACGCCGCCAAACGCGGCCGTACCCCGCCTCCCGAGGAAACTTTTGAAGAAGCCGGATTCCTCAAGGCTCTGGGCGAGAAACAGAAATCGGTGAGCGTGAAGCTGATGGATGGTCAGACGGTCAGCGGCTGGATCGAGTATTACGACAAGCACATGGTGCGACTGACGCGTGAAGGTGCTCCTAATCTTTTTATTTTCAAGCACGAGATTATGTACATCGCAGAAGACGGGAAGAAGAAATAGCAACTTGTTTTAGAAATTCCCTGTGGAGTCGATGGCTGCGCAGGCAGGGATGAGGTCTTTCGACTACACGAGTGCACGCGCTAAGCGCAAGCACTTGTTCCGCCCAGGATGACAAACTTAACAAAGTCCAATAGCAAAGACTGTTTTCTCCCGGCTATGTCAGCCATTGCTCGCGAAGCCGGGGCTTTGCTGATGCATTACTTCCACGAGCACTTGAAGATCGAGTACAAAGGCGAGGCCGACCTGGTGACCGCGGCGGACCGCGCGTCCGAAGTCTTGATCCGCGAACGCATTCGCCAACAGTGGCCTACGCATGACATTCTAGGCGAAGAGCAGGGACTCAGCGATCAGGGCAGCGAGTATCGCTGGTATGTCGATCCCCTCGACGGCACGACGAACTTCGCGCACGGATTTCCGGTTTTCTGCGTGTCGATTGCGCTCGAACACCATACAGGCGACCATGAGGGCCAGCGCATTGCCGCAGTCATCTACGATCCTACGCGCGATGAACTATTTTCTGCAGAGCGGGGGAAAGGCGCACAGCTTAACGGCGAGAGCATCCATGTTTCGAAAACGGCTGCGCTGAAGGAAAGCCTTCTGGCTACCGGCTTTCCCAGCCAGAAGCGGCATAAGAATCCGAACATTTACTTTTATCACCAGATCACGCTGCACTCGCATGGAGTGCGGCGGGCGGGATCGGCCGCGCTTGATTTGTGCAACGTCGCCAGCGGACGCTTCGATGGCTTCTGGGAATTCAACCTGAATCCCTGGGACACAGCCGCAGGTGTTCTTATTGTGGAAGAAGCGGGCGGCCAGGTGACGCGCTTCGACGGGTCGCCGTTTCAAATCGACAGCCACGAGACGGTGGCCTCAAATGGGTTGATTCACGAAGCGCTGCTCAGAGAGTTCGAGGATATCTTTGCGGCGCGAGGGTTGGAGCCGCTGCCCGATCCGAGGGTCTATAAAGTATGAACTAAAACCGCGGTGGATATGGAGGTGCGAGCCATGCTTAAGAAAACCATGCAGTTGGTTTCGGTCGCAATCATCCTGGGATCGGCAATTCTCGTCGTCAGTGCCAGCTCTTCTCCGGCGAGCCCCGATGCGGCTTATGTACAGTCGTTTGAGAAGTGGAAGGCGGAACAGATTGACGACCTGAAGCAGAACTGGTTGCCACTGGCTGGATTGTTCTGGCTGAAGCCGGGCGTGAATAGTTTTGGCACGGCGCCGGGCAACGCAATCGTGTTTCCCAAGGGCCCGGCGCACGCTGGGGAGTTCGATCTCGAGGCCAAGGACGTAACCATTAAGCTGTTTCAGGATGCGCACGCCACGTTGGCTCGTGCGCCGGTGACAAACGCAAAGCTAGCGCCCGACGTTTCGGGCCACGCATCGATTGTGGAGATGGGTTCGCTGCGCTTCCACGTGATCGTGCGCGGAGAACGCGTGGGGATTCGCGTGAAGGATTTGGAGAGCCCGTCCGTCACCAACTTTAAAGGACTGATATTTTATCCCCTCGATCTAAACTATCGTGTGACGGCCAGGTGGGAACCCTCCGATGGCAAGAAGACGATCGATGTGCCCAATGTTCTGGGTGACGTGACTCCGGTGCCGGTTGCGGGCACAGTGGTGTTCAAGATCGAGGGCCAGGAGCAGAGGCTGACGGCGCTGGGCGGAGATCCATCGGTCGGACTGTCATTCGTGTTCAACGATCTGACGGCCAAGAGCGATACCTATCCCGGGGGACGCTTTCTCGACAGCGAGCCGGTGGTGAACGGAACGGTGGTTCTGGACTTTAACCGTGCCTACAATCCTCCCTGTGCGGTGACTCCTTATGCCACGTGTCCGTTGGCTCCGAAGGAGAACCGGCTGGCTGTCGCAATTCCCGCGGGCGAGAAGTTTGATAAGGCTGCACACGGGCATCACTAGTCAGTAATGCTCCGCTGGCCAGTAATGCTCCGGAGATCATAGGATCACGCGGCTGGGCCGCGTTACAATGGCTAAGGATTGTTTTTCGGTTGTCCCCAAGTTCTCCGTTCTTACAGGCGTAACGTGATCAACTCTCTTCTGGAACGCAAGATTGAAAAACGGCCCGATCGAGTTCGCCTGCGAGGGCGCATTCTATTCCTCACGGAAGATCCGGAGCTGATCAAGCGGCAACTTGCGGGCGAAGACCTGCCGTGGGATGCGAAGAATCCTGCGAATAATCCTAAGCTGCGCGATGACATATCAACGGACGAGATCACTCCGGCACATTATTGCTTTTATTTTGACGAGACTCTGGGCGAGATTCCTTATCTTGGGTTGAAATGCGGCAGCGTGATGCCGATCGGGCGCGGGGAAGTGAAGCGCGGCGGATTTGTGTGCGCGGTGAGCGGGAAACGGCGTGGCAAAGGATCGAGCCGGGAGCAGTCGCCTTACGCCGAGTTGTGCGCCGGCATTCGCGTGGTGATCGCGGAAAACATTGAGCGCATCTACAAGCAGAATTGCCAGAACCTGGGAGTGCTCACGTCGACGGACTTCTCGTTGATCGACAGGATTCGCGGTGGGGAAGAGATTGCGCTCTCCGAGTTCACTGCCGGGGAAGATGAGATCACGCGGCAGGTGATTGAATACGGCGGCCTGTTTCCGTTCAATGTGGCGCGGATGCAGAAGAAAGTGTTCCTGCCCCCAGTGAAGACCGAAAAGCGCCCCATGACATTGGCGGAGAAAATTTTCGCGCGGCACATGGTGAACGAAACCGGTGGAGTTGGTGTCGCATACGTGGAGCCAGGAGACACTGGATTCGCTCAGGCCGACCTGCGCTTCAGCCACGAGTACGTCACGCCGATGGCGGCGATCTTTTTTGAGCGCTACGTCGGCAAAGACGCGAAGGTCAACGATGCTTCGAGCATTATTTTCTTCCGCGACCACCTCACGTTTCTCGATGAAGTCATTTCGGAAGAGAAAAAGAAGCTTGGGTTGCTCGATCTGGCGACCCAGCTCAAGCTCAAACAGCAGGACTTCGCGACGAAGCAGGGAATCAGGCTGCATGGAGAGTTGAAGGATCGCAAGGGCTCGGAGGGCATTTGCCACTCCATAGTGCTGGAAAGCTATGCGCTGCCGGGGCAGTTGAACATCGGCTCGGACTCGCATACGCCGCACGTGGGCGCGATTGGCTGCGTCGCCTTCGGCATTGGCACTACCGACGTCTTCAACGCCTGGATCACGAAGGATGTGCGAGTGAAGGTGCCGGAGTCGGTGAAGATCGTGATCCGCGGCAAACGGCACGCAAATGCTACCGCGAAAGATTTCATCTTGAAGATTCTCAGCCTCGATTACGTGCGCAGCGGCAAGGCGCTAGCCAAAGTGATGGAGTATGCGGGCGAGTCGATTGAGGAACTCAGCGTGGATGAGCGTGCCACCATGACGAACATGGCGGCCGAAATCGGCGGATTCACCGGGATTGTTGCACCGGACAAGAAGGCAGTCGACTTTCTGATAGAGCGGCGTGGGATGGATCGGAAGAAAGCCGAGGCCATGATCGCGGGCTTGTACAGCGATCCGGATGCGCAGTACGCGCACGTGATCGAGCTCGATGCTGCGGAGATTACGCCGATGGTTTCCACTCCGGGCGATCCCGGCAACGGAAAATACGTGCGCGAGCTGAATACGCCTGTGCCGATCGAGATTGCTTACGGCGGCACCTGCACGGCTGGCAAGAACGAAGACATGGACATGTATGCTGCGGTTCTGGCCGATGCGCTCAAGCAGGACAAGCGCGTGGCCGATTCAGTGAAGTTCTACATCCAGTTTGGATCGCAGGAGACGCGCGAGTATTGCTTGCGCAAAGGCTACCTGGATGTGTTTCGGAAAGCTGGGGCGATTGTAATTGAGCCGAGTTGCGGCGCCTGCATCAACGCCGGGCCGGGAGTTTCAACGCGTCCCGACCAGGTAGTGATCAGCGCGCAGAACCGCAACTTCCCGGGCCGCAGCGGTCCGGGACAGATGTATCTGGCTTCGCCGCTGACGGTTGCGGCGAGTGCCGTGGCGGGCTACATTGTGGAGTATGAGCCCAGTGAGGTACCGGTGGGGGCCTGAGGGGGCTCTCCCGCATGAAAGCTGCTCGCAAGTGGTTGAATTCAGGCGAGGTGGCCGAAATCAACCACTGCAGGACTTGCAACTTTTTTCCCGGGTCCGAGTTCAAATGAGTAGGCGCTTCGGATCGAAAGCAAGATCTGGAAGACCTGGCAGATCCGGTAGGGAAGGGCGGTGGATCTGAAAAGGGAGATCGATATGCGGTACCTAAAATATTTGGCTTTGGTGGGGGCTCTGATGCTGCCGCTGACTTATTCTCAAGCCCAGGTCGGCGTGGGAATCGGAATCGGTCCAGGCTACGTTGATGAGCCACCAGTATGCGCCTACGGCTACTACGGATATTACCCTTACGCTTGCGCGCCCTACGGCTACTACGGACCTGACTGGTTTGCTGGTGGAGTGTTTATCGGCGCCGGCCCGTGGTATGGCTGGGGACGCGGTTGGGGTTGGGGTGGTTGGGGTCATGGCTACTATGGTCGAGGCGGCTGGGGCTACGGACACGGTTATTACGGTGGTCGCGGCTACGCCGGAGGACGCGGCTTCGCTGGCGGACGGGGCTTTGTCGGCGGACGCGGATTTGCGCGCGGTCCGGCGGGTGGATTCCGCGGTGGTAGCGGGTTCCGTGGCGGAGCTGTAGCCCACGGCGGAGGCGGCTTCCACGGAGGTGGTGGCTTCCACGGTGGTGGCGGTGGATTCCACGGTGGCGGCGGTGGGTTCCACGGCGGTGGCGGTGGACACGGTGGTGGTGGACACCGGTAAGCGTCGGGTGATCCGGAGTTTTCTGGTCGGCAAGCAATGATGGAGGAACGGCTGGCAGCAGGCGCTGCCGGCCGTTTCTTTTTTCAGGCCCGGCCTTAAGTCTGTACCACAGCCTGCGTTTCTTGCTAGAATGTGCGGTTCGCGGAGATGCGCTGTAGTAGTAAAATATCTGCATAGATCTCAGGAGATAGACACCCTTATGGCTTACGTGATTGCAGAGCCTTGCATCAACACCAAAGACACGGCGTGTGTGGATGCGTGTCCGGTGGATTGCATTCATCCCAAGAAGGATGATCCCAAGTACGCGACCGAACCCTTGCTCTATATTGATCCGGTGGAGTGCATCGACTGCGGGGCCTGCGTGCCGGTGTGCCCGGTGTCAGCTATCTTCGCGCTCGACGATCTGCCGGAGAAATGGAACGAGTTCACAGCGAAAAACGCGGCATACTACGGCCGTTAGAAGCGCTGCCCGCTATTCGCCTGAGAGTTTTCCGATTCAGGGCGCGCGTCCGTTCAGGCACGCGCGCCCTTTTTTCATTGAGTAACAAAGTTTGCATTCGGATGCGTGAAGGTCCCGCTTCTACTGCAACCGGGTACCCCACAGTCGAGGTGCCAAAGTCCAGGCGTCAGAGATGTTGTCGCCGCTCACTCCCGCTTGCAAAGTGAGGACGTTTTGCGTGGCGGCGCCGGGGAACTCCGTGGTAATAGTCACTCTAAATGTGGCCATACGGAATCCACTGTATTGTAGGACGCTCCGGCGCCGGTTAGAGTGATTCCTGTAATCGTTCTGTGAAGAGCGTGAACATGGGTTAGGGACGGTCATGGGTTAGTGTCGCGGCAACCGCGACGTTCGGACCCTCACGATCGTCCCCTTCTTTTTTGGAGTTGCTTCCTGTCTCTCTAGGGAGCATCTGTTTGTTTCTGTCGCCTTTGCGCCCCCACCCTCGTCCGCTACAATCGGGAATTCAGATTGGACCTTCATGGCATTGATGGAGTCGGAAGCGATCGTGCTTCGCACGTATCCGCTGCGTGAGGCCGACCTTCTGGTCACGCTGTTTACGCGCACGGAGGGCAAGGTGCGCGGCGTGGCGCGTTCGGCGAAGAAGTCGAAGCGACGCTTTGGCGGGGCGCTGGAGCCTCTAACTTATGTCCGCGCCTTTTATGACGTCCGCGAGGGCCAGGAACTGGCGCGGCTGGATGCCTGCGAGGTGCTCGAGTCTCCGCTGGCCAGCGAGGTCAGTTATGCGCGGGCGGTGGCACTGGCGCATGTTGCCGAGTTGCTCGACGAACTGCTGCCCGACCGCGAAGCCAATGACGCCATCTTCCGGCTGACGCTTTCGGTGCTGCACGCCCTGCAGGGTGCCGAGGTATGGATGGCGATCACCTACTTCGAGCTGTGGCTGACGCGGCTGGTGGGTTTTCTACCCGAGTTGACAGAGTGCACAGTCTGCGGGCGCAGCTTGAACGGAAGCCGGGCTTATTTTCACGCCCTGGCCGACGGATTGATGTGCCCCGAAGATAAGCGGCTGGCGTCATCCGAGATTTCAAAGGACTCGCGAGACTTGGCCGCATTGATGTTTCGCGCTCCAGTGGAGAGTTTTGCAGCGATGCCGTGGCCCAAAGCGCAGGGCGCCGATCTGCGGAAGTTTCTTATTCAGATACTGCAGCGGCATATCGAGAAGAAGTTGGTTACTGCGGGAATGCTGGAGAAGGGTGGGTTCTAGTGCGGTACGCAAATGTGAAGTGGCCGGGTGGCTGACGGCAGACAGTCGCTTCCGTTACAATCACTGATTAACCTCCGAGTTCCCGAGCAGCCTGTGAATCCATCCAAACCCAATTCGGTGACGTTCCAGGAACTCATCCTGCGGCTGCAGGCGTTTTGGGCGGAGCGCGGATGTGTGTTGCAGCAGCCCTACGACGTAGAAGTGGGAGCTGGCACGATGGCGCCGGAGACATTCCTGCGCGTGCTGGGGCCCAAGCCTTACAAGGTGGCGTATGTGCAGCCTTCGCGGCGTCCCGCGGACGGGCGCTATGGGGAGAATCCGAACCGGCTGTTCAAGCACACGCAGTTGCAAGTCATTCTGAAGCCTCCGCCGGAGAATGTGCAGGAATTGTATTTGGAGTCGCTGGGTGCTATCGGCATCGACCTTCGCCAGCACGACATCAAGTTTGAGGAAGACAACTGGGAAGCTCCAACGCTGAGCGCTTGGGGCGTCGGCTGGCAGGTGATGCTCGATGGACTGGAGATCACGCAGTTCACCTACTTTCAACAGTGTGGCGGGCTGGACTTGTTTCCGATTTCCGCCGAGCTGACGTATGGTCTGGAACGCATCTGCGCGTTTCTGCAGGACGTGGATTCGATTTACGACATTGTGTGGGCGCGCGATCCCGAGACGGGTCTGGCGACGACATATGGTGACGTGCGGCTGGCCGATGAGTTGCAGTTTTCGGTTTACAACTTTGAAGTGGCGGATGTGCAGAAAGCGTGGGAGCATTTTCGCCTATATGAGGCGGAGTGTAAGGGACTAATAGAGGTGGTTCGGGTGAATCTCGCCTCGTTGAAGGCCGGCGGCGGAACGGTCTCGCCATCTGTCGCCCTGGCGGATGGCGGGCAGGTGCGCCGTCCCATTCTGGCGGCATACGATCTTTGCTTGAAGTGTTCGCATCTGTTCAACATACTCGATGCTCGCGGAGCGATCTCGGTGACGGAGCGCGTGGGCGTGATTGCCCGTGTGCGAGCGCTCGCGGTGGGAATCGCAAAGGCTTGGGTAGATCAACAGAAAAACGAATCCGTTGCGGCGGGCGGCAATGCCGATGAGGAAGGACCCGTCCGCGAGAAGCGTGCGAAGAAGAAGATACTTTCTCCCGTGGGATCGTGAATCTTGTGATGTGATGCGCGTCACATTCGTTTGAACGGGGTTTTGAGAAGCTTAAGGTTTCAGTGTGCCAGACTTTCTACTCGAGATCGGGTGCGAAGAGATTCCGGCGCGGATGATCGACGCCGCTTCGCAGGAGTTGCGCGAGCGCGTCGGGACGATGCTTAGCCGGGAACGGCTGGCGCCAGCGACGATTTTCTGCTTTGACACTCCCCGGCGGTTGGCGGTGATCGCGGCCGGGATTCCCGCAGCCCAGCCGAACCTCACCGAGGAAGTGACCGGACCTTCCGCGACGGTGGCGTACCAGGATGGTCAGCCCACGCCAGCGGCGCAAGCATTTGCCAGGAAGGCTGGTGTCGACGTGTCGCAACTGGAGAAGATTACAACCGCGAAGGGCGAATATCTGGCAGCGAAGGTTACCAGGAAAGGCCGAGCCGCGGCCGAGATTCTCGTGGAGAGTTTGCCGAAGGAGCTATCCTCCATCTACTGGCCTAAGAGCATGTACTGGCGCAAGCCGAATGAACGCTTTGTGCGTCCGGTGCGATGGCTGGTCGCGATGCTCGACGGAGAGATCATTCCGCTGGAATTTGAGGGAATCCGGGCAGGGAAGACCTCGCACGGGCACCGGATGTTGTCTCATAGTGTCGTCCCGATTCCACGGGCTGGATCTGCCTATGTGGAGGCTCTGGGCGCGGCTAAGGTTCTGGGCCGTGCGGAACGTGAGCAGCAGATTCGCAAAGCACTGGACGCCGCCACGCGCACGATTCCGGGGGCGCGCTGGCGGGAAGACGAGTCCCTACTCGATACCGTGGTGAACCTCACGGAATTTCCCTCCGCAATTCTGGGCGGATTCGATCCACAGTTTCTCGCGCTGCCAGAAGAGGTTCTGGTTACGGTCATGCGGGACCATCAGAAATATTTTGCCGTAGAAGACGCGAACCGCAAGCTGCTGCCGCATTTTCTGGCGGTGCTGAATACTGATGGCGACCGGGACGGATTGATCCGGCATGGCAACGAGCGCGTGTTGCGGGCCCGTTTCAGCGACGCCAGATTTTTCTGGGAGACAGATCAGAAACGCTCGCTGCTGGAGCGGTTGGAACTGCTGCGGCACGTTACTTTCCAGAAAGACCTCGGCAACTACTATGAGAAGACGCGGCGGGTACAGCGCCTGTGTAGTTGGCTGAGTGAGATCATCAAGCAGAACGGGATGGCAGTGCGTCCGGGCGTGGTGCACAAGGCGGCGTGCCTGGCGAAGACCGATCTGACCACCGAGTTGGTGAAAGAATTTACCGAACTGCAGGGCGTCGTGGGTGGCCTTTACGCGCGGGCGCAGGAGCTTGATTCGAGCTTACCGGAGGCGACTCGCTTTGCCATTGCCGACGCGATTTATGATCAGTACAGGCCAGAGTCCGTCGAAGATGAGGTGCCGCGGTCGATGGAAGGTGCGGTGCTTTCGATCGGCGACAAGGCAGACACGATCGCAGGGATGTTTGCGCTGGGGTTGGTGCCGAGCGGGTCGAAGGATCCCTTTGCGCTGCGCCGGCAGGCGAATGGGATTGTGAAGGTGATTGCGGAGAAGAAGCTTCCTCTGCAGCTGACGGATTTAATGCGGGATGCGCGGGCTGGCTACCAGGGCTCGGAAGCGGAGAAGAAGTTCGTCGACGATGGAAGGTTTGTCGAGTCGGTGAGAACGTTTTTCCGCGAGCGTTTGGAGTTTTATCTAAAGGATGTGCGCGGATATGCGTATGACGTAGTGAAGGCAGTTCTGGCGGCGGATTCTGACGATGTCGTGGACGCGCTGGCACGAGCTGAGGCGGTAAAACAGGTCTTGCATATGCCGGAGTTTCTCGCGATCGGTGCGGCCTGCAAGCGCATCCGGAATATCCTGAGGCAGGCAGAGGAAAAGGAAATTGCTGTCGCCGCCAGGTTCGAGTATTTGCCCGGCTCGGCTGCGGAAGAGAAAAACCTGGCAGCCTATATTGAGGTCAACGGCGCTCGCGTGGAAGCGCTTCGCAAGAAGAAGGAATATGGCGAGGCTCTGACGTTGCTCTCGGCCTCGCGCGAACCCTTGGATGCATTTTTCGACAAGGTGATGGTGATGGTGGAGGATCAGAAGGTGCGGGCGAACCGGCTGGCGTTACTGCGGACTCTGCTGAAGGAATTTTCCACGATTGCAGATTTTTCCGAGATCGTTATGGAAGGGAAGGGATAACCACCCGACGTTCCCGAGCGCAAGTTTAGATCTACGAATTGCCGGCGGCACGCCGGCGCTACGAAATTAAAAGACAAAGGACTAATCATCATGGCGACAATTACTCTCCCCGAAGCTGGAATTCAGGAAGATAAGAAGACCACAACCAAGTACGTTTACTTTTTCGGCGGCGGCAAGGCGGATGGCAACGGCAAGATGAAAGATGATCTGGGCGGCAAGGGCGCTGGCCTGGCCGAGATGACTAATGCTGGGTTGCCTGTTCCTCCAGGATTCACCATTCAGACCGAAGCTTGCCGGGAGTACATGCGAAATGGTGGTGTGTCGAAAGAAGTCGACCAGCAGATGGAGGAGGCCCTGGCCAAGCTCGAAGCGCTGCAAGGGCAGAAACTCGGAACGGGCGAGAATCCCTTGCTGGTGAGCGTGCGCTCGGGCGCGAAGTTTTCGATGCCGGGCATGATGGATACGATCCTCAATCTCGGCTTGAACGACAAGAGTGTGGAGGCGCTGGCCAAACGCAGTAACAATCCGCGGTTCGCGGCGGATTCCTATCGCCGGCTGATCCAGATGTTTGGCAACGTTGTGCTTGAGATTCCGAAGTCCGCATTTGACGAAGTGTTTGACACGAAGAAAAAGAAGAAAAAAGCGAAACTCGACACCGATCTTGACGCTAAGGCGCTGAAGGAAGTGATTGAGGAGTACAAGAAAGTTGTCAAGAAGCATGCCAAGCAGGATTTTCCGCAAGACCCGCACGAGCAACTGGTAATGGCGCGGGACGCGGTGTTCCGTTCCTGGCAGAATGACCGCGCCAAGCACTACCGCCGCATCAACAATATCGATGACATGCTAGGGACCGCGGTCAATGTGCAGGCGATGGTGTACGGCAACCTCGGCGATACCAGCGGCACCGGTGTGGGCTTCACGCGCAATCCTGCGACGGGTGCCAAGGAGTTCTACGGCGAATTTCTGATGAACGCGCAGGGCGAGGATGTGGTCTCAGGCGTCCGCACCCCAGTGCATATTTCCGAACTGCACAAGATCATGCCGCATGTCTACGACCAGTTGCGCGATATTACAACGCGCCTGGAGAAACACTACAAGGACATGCAGGATTTCGAGTTCACCATCCAGGATGGCAAGCTCTACATGCTGCAGACGCGAAACGGAAAACGCACTGGTCTCGCCGCCGTGCAGGTGGCGCTCGACATGGTGGATGAAGGACTGATCAGCAAGGAAGATGCGATCTTCCGTCTCGATCCCAACCAGGTTGTAGATTTCTTCGTGTCCCGGCTGGACGACAAAGATGTTCGGCCCGAAGACGTGCTGACCACGAAGGGGATCGCAGCTTCCCCGGGAGCCGTCGCGGGGCAAATCGTTTTTACAGCCGACGATGCGGTTGAAAAAGCCGGACATGGTGCCGAAAAGAACCCGGTAATCCTGGTTCGCGCCGAAACCACTCCGGAAGATATACATGGCATGGAAGTTGCGATAGGCATTCTGACGTCGCAGGGTGGGGCAACCAGCCACGCGGCAGTCGTCACTCGCGGCATGGGCAAAACCTGTGTTGCAGGAGCTGGAGAGATCGTGGTCGACGAAAGAGCTCGCCAGATGCGGGCGCGAGGCCAGGTATTCAAGGAGGGAGACTGGATTACTCTCGACGGCACGGCCGGCAGTGTGCTGAGAGGCAAGAGGAAGCTGCTTCCGCCGGACCCGGTGAATTTGGCAAAGCTCGACACGTTCATGGGCTGGGCAGAGCCGTTCCGAAAGATAGAAGTGCGAGCCAACGCGGATATCCCACGCGATGCTAAGAAGGCGCGCGAGTTTGGCGCCCAGGGCATCGGCTTGTGCCGAACCGAGCACATGTTCTTTGCCCCGGATCGTATCCCGCACATGCGTGCCATGATTCTTGCCGACAACGAGAAGGACCGCCGTTCGGCGCTTAAGAAACTGCTGCCCTATCAGAGAAAAGACTTCGAGGGCCTCTTCAAAGCCATGGACGGGTTGCCGGTGACGATCCGCCTGCTCGACCCGCCGTTGCACGAGTTCTTGCCTAAGCGCGAGAAGCTCATGGTTGACATCGCCAGCCTGCCCCGTGCCAACGCGAAGCAAAAGAAAGCTCTGGTGGAGGAGTATCGCGATTACGGAGCGAAGGGAGCTGGCGATCTGAAGAAGGTTCTCCCCAGACTGTTGGCGCGTGTGGAAGAGTTGCACGAATTCAATCCAATGCTGGGGCTTCGCGGTTGCCGCCTAGGGATTACCTATCCGGAGATTACTGAGATGCAGGCACGCGCCATTATCGAAGCGGCCGTGGCTGTGGAAAAGGAAGGCATCAAGACTCACGCGGAGGTAATGATTCCGCTGATCGCAACGGTCAAAGAGATGGAGAACCAGGGAGCGATTGTCAGGCGCGTTGCGGAAGAAGTGTTCAAAGAAAAAGGGAAGCGCGTCCACTATCACGTGGGCACGATGATCGAGTTGCCACGAGCCTGCCTGGTTGCGGACGAGATTGCCAAGGAAGCCGAATTCTTCTCCTTTGGCACCAACGATCTGACGCAGACGACCTTTGGCTTCTCGCGCGACGATGTGAATAAGATCCTGACAGCGTATCTGCAAGAAGGAATTCTAAAACAGGATCCATTTGCCGCGATCGATCAGGTTGGCGTCGGGGAACTGGTGAAGATTGGGATCGAGCGCGGCCGAAAGACGCGTCCCAAGCTGGAGGTAGGGATCTGCGGCGAGCACGGTGGCGAACCCGAGTCGGTCAAGTTCTGCCATCAGGTGGGCATGGATTACGTATCGTGCTCGCCGTTCCGCGTGCTAACGGCGCGTCTGGCCGCAGCGCAGGCGGGCGCCTCGGATATGCTGAAGGTTGAGGGCGGAAGAACAAAATAGATTGCAAACGGCAGGCGCAGAGGAGACACTCGCTTCCTCTGCGCTTGTGAGCTACTGCACTTTCTGCAGGCGTGCGATCAGTTTCTGCGCCAGACTCTCTTCCGAATCCGACCAGAGCAGCCGCGAGCTCGTGCCACTGTTTTTCTCCACGTCCACCGAAAACTCCACCAGCTTCGCGACGTTGTCGCGAATCTTGGCGCGAGTCTGATCAGTGAGCGAAGTCTCGGGCTGGAGAAAATATGAATCCGGACCAAAGTCGACCTGAATGTGTCCTGTTTGCTGGTAGGCGCCTTGGTCGAATTCTTCTCCCTGGACGATGAACTTCACCATTGCGGGTTCAAGCACCCAGTTCTGGTTCGACGCATCGGGTCTCCACAAATCCCAATGAGCTTCGAAGACGTAAGCGTAATCGTCGTGCACCTGTTCGGCGGCGATAAGCGCCGCCTGCCCGGGGTCGATTCCCAAGGGAAACCGTCGTTCGAGCACAGTAGCCTCGTCCCAGGAAATAGGATGGAGAGCGAAGTAAGTGATTCCTGGACGCTGCGCCGAGAAAGGAAATTGCTGCAACACAGCGAAGGCGTGCGGCAACATCTCCGGGCCGGAAAAATCGGAAAACCAAAGACTGAGATAAAGTGGATCGGACATAATCGCCTCGAACGGTAGAGCGCGTCACCTGCGGTCGCTATTATTCTAAATTGTCGGGCGATCGTGGGAAACTGCAGCAACGCTTCGTTTTGACAGGGTTGCAAAGGGCTTGTTACGATTAACTGTGCCTTGAGCACCCCGCCTAACATCCGTCCCCGTCGTCTAGCCTGGCCTAGGACATCGCCCTTTCACGGCGGTAACACGGGTTCAAATCCCGTCGGGGACGCCAAATCAAATCAATACTTTACACGGAAACACCATCTGCATCGCGATACACAGAAAATACACGCTCTTTCGGCCGGATCATA